>CAZGYC010000048.1:0-33726 GCA_964530015.1 uncultured Limnohabitans sp.
CTATTTCCTGCGGGATTGGCTCAATGGTTTCAATACCCGCGTGGAGATGCCCTATCTGATCTTTGTGGCGGCTGGTCTGGGAGTGATGCTCCTTTGCCTGCTGATCGTGGGACTTCATTCCTACGCTGCTGCGCAAACCAATCCCGCCAAGGTGCTGAAAAGTGAATAGGGTCAAAGTGGCAAGTAGCTGGATGACAGTATCGAGATACAAGAAGCAAGAGCCGAGAACCAAGAGACAAGAAGCAAGAGGCAAGACACAAGAAGCAAGAGGCAAGACACAAGAAGCAAGAGTCGAGAATCAAGAGGCAAATACCAAGGTTAAACTACCAAGTAACGGGTGCTGGTATCAGTAGGCAGTGGCCAAAAATGCAGGCTTCAACAAAAGTTTTAGAAAAAAATGAAATAACGATCTGGGAGGTAAATAAAATTTTTTACGAAGTATTCTTGAGGAAATTTCGGGCGAAAGGTTAATTTGTCCGCTGATTACAGGAATATCCCCTTTTTGTTTTCCAGACCTTATGCTGAAATCCCTCTTTTTCGCCACCGCCTTGGGCGGTTTCCTCGCTTTCTCCCCCTGCTTTGGACAAAGTGCCGAATCCGGATTTACCCCCTTGTTTGATGGGAAATCCCTCGACGGCTGGGTGGGAAACAAGTCTGCCTATCAGGCGAAAGACGGGATGATCGTGATCGATCCCAAAGGCAGCGGAGGGGGGAATCTCCTGACCGAAAAGGAGTACGGGGATTTTGTTTTGAGGTTCGAGTTTCAGCTTACTCCGGGAGCAAACAATGGACTGGGGATCCATGCGCCCCTGACCGGCGATGCCGCCTATGTCGGCAAGGAAATCCAGATCCTGGACAATGACGCTGATAAGTACAAAGACCTGGAGGTGTACCAATACCACGGTTCGGTCTATGGGGTAATGCCTGCCAAACGTGGATTTCTCAAGCCAGTGGGAGAGTGGAACCAAGAGGAAGTGATCGTCCAGCACCCCAAAATCAAGGTAATCCTGAACGGGGAAACGATCCTCGAAGGCGACTATCTGGAAGCCAGTAAGGATGGAACCCTAGACGGCAAAGACCATCCGGGCTTGCAGCGCAGCAGCGGACACCTTGGTTTCCTGGGCCATGGAGACGTGGTGCGCTTCAGGAATATCCGGATTAAGGAACTGTAGTCTCTAGTATCAAGTATCTAGTATCTAGAACCAGGAGGCAAGAACCAAGAACGATTTTTGCGAATAACCAATAGCTAGTAGCCCAATAACTAAAATAAAATACCAATTAATAACTCATATATGAACAATAAAATCCAATTTATCGACCGGCGGGACTTTATCAAGAAGAGTGGCCTGGGCGCACTAGGCCTGGTACTGGCACCTACACTTTTGGCCAAAGCAGCGGCAAACGGCAGGCTTCGTACGGCCCACATTGGGCTGGGAGCTATGGGAATGGCAGATTTGGATGCCATCGCCTCCCACCAATTGGTCGATGTGGTGGCCCTCTGTGACGTGGACACCAAGATGCTGGAGAAGGCCAAGGCGCTGTTTCCCAATGCCAAAACCTATGCGGACTACCGCATCCTGCTCAAGGAAATGGAGGACGACATCGATGCGGTGATCGTCTCGACGCCGGATCATACCCATGCCCCTGCATCCATGATGGCCATGAAGATGGACAAGCCTGTTTACTGCCAGAAGCCCCTTACG
Organism: uncultured Limnohabitans sp.; assembly: GCA_964530015.1. Taxonomy (GTDB): domain Bacteria; phylum Bacteroidota; class Bacteroidia; order Cytophagales; family Cyclobacteriaceae; genus Algoriphagus. The sequence goes on from CAZGYC010000048.1 coordinate 1,704, forward strand.
CACCATGTGACCGAGGCCAGGGCGATGAAAAAACTGGCCGAGAAAAAGAAGCTGGTCACCCAGATGGGGATTCAGGTACACTCGTTCTACGATTACAAACTGGCTACCCTGCTGATCCAGGACGGGATCATCGGCAAGGTTCATACCGTTCGGGCTTGGTCTCCCAAAAACTGGGGAACCGATAAACCTGCGCCTACCGGCAGCGATCCTGTTCCGGCCAATTTGGACTGGAATCTCTGGCTGGGTACTGCGCCGGAGCGTCCTTACAAGGAAGGGGAATATCATCCGGGCAACTGGCGAAAGATCATGGACTTTGGCTGCGGCACACTCGGAGACATGGGCGTGCACATCTTCGATACCCCCTACAATGCGCTCCAGCTCGACGTGCCCACCACGATCCTCAACGAAACCCGCCAGCCGACCGGATTTGGATTTCCGGAGCACAACGTGGTGACCTATGAGTTCCCCTCCACCCCCTACACTGCCGAGACCTTGAAGTGGGTATGGTACGATGGGCCGGGTGCGCCTGCGGCACATGAGGATCTCAAACTGCCCAATGGCGAAGAACTGCCGGATCAGGGAGCGATGTTTATGGGGGAAAAAGGCCGATTGTTGCTCCCGCATTTTCAGCAGCTTCCGAGACTGATCGTGGACGGCCAGTACCAAGAGATGGATATTGAGAAATTCAACTTGGGCAAGCCGGTGAAAGACTACGATGCCGAGAGCAAAAAACACTACCATCAGTTTGTCGACGCCTGTCTGGGCCAAGGGGAATGCACCGCGCCGTTTTCCTATGCCGCAAGGTTGACCGAAACCATCCTGCTCGGAGTGATTGCCGGGCGTTTTCCAAACCAGACCTTGCACTGGGACAGCAAAAAAGCCAAGTTTGCCGAGAAGGAAGCCAACCAGTTTCTCGACGGGAAGTATAGGAAGTTTTAGGAAAGTCAGAAGGATAAAGTCAGAAGTCTTAAAATTTCAGCTTCTGACTTTGCCCTTCTCACTTTGCCAACTGGCTTCGACTCCGCTGCCAGTCTGACAGATGGCTGAACACTGAGATTGCTCACCGCTACTGTTCCCGTGTCGTGTAAGTGGTTAGTAGTAAGTGGTGGCCTGTCAATGCCTAATCACTGGCTACCCTCACAATGATCGATCTTTTTCCCATCCAAACTCAAATACGCTCCCATGCAATCTGCCGTCATGCAGGAGTGAACTGGCAAAATCCCGAGTAAATCTCCGACTTTGACAGATGCCAAAAGGGAATCGGAGGCTTTGATCACGCCATGCTCCTGTGAGATGCTCTTCAGATAGGAGCGGTCTGCGGGGATCGTCCAGCCCTTTTCATCCAGAAACACCACTTCGCCGAAGTTCTTGTTGCCGGATTCGTCAACCAGTACATCTTTGGCCAAGTGGACTCCGCCGCCGTGGATGAGGATTTCCTTGCGCTCCCTGCTGATGTCTACCACGGGCACCGCCAGGCAAACCGAGATGTCTTCTTTGGCACAGCTTCCCAATTCAGCCTGCATCAAGTCGAAAAAGACGAAATTTCCCGGCCCGAGCTCGTCCACATCCCCGAAATCCTCCATGACGGCACAGCCCGGCGTATCGCCCACACGGGTCACCAGGTTTGGAAACTCGCTTTGGTATTTCATCTTGAGCATGTGAAGGGCTTGTCTGCTTTGGGCATAGATTCCTGCTTTGTCGGCAGTGTAGTAGGTGTGGCCCGGGTGTAGGTAGAAACCTTTGAACAGCAGTTTGTCCGATTTTTTTGCGGTCCGGAGTATTTCCTCGATGGTCCCGAAGTCGGAGACGTGCACGCCGGTTCGCCCGTATCCCGCATCGATTTCGATAAAAAATCCGACGGGATTGCCGAGTCCGTCTACGAGTTTTTGGGCCGTCGCAGGATTGACCAGTTGGACCGATAGACTCTGGGTGGCTGCGAGTTTGTTTAGTTTTGGCGTTTCCAGAGGGTTGAAAGGAAATGCGATGTGGATGTTGTCCCACCCCTGGCCGCAGAGGTATTCGGCAAGTTTGATGGAAGAGGCGGTCACTTCACGGATACCGTATTCCTTGGCCCAAGATCCGATTTCATGGGATTGGGCGGTTTTCCAGTGGGGGACGAGTTTTTTTCCGTGCCGCTTGGCCTTGTCGGCCATTCGCTGGATGTTGGCCCGGGTGAGGGGTTCGCTGATTAAAAGTGTCGGAGAGGTGATCTGGTCGAGGCAGGACATTTCGGATAGTGGGTTTTGGTATTTTGCCTAAAAGTAAAAAGGAAGTTTCAAGACGCAAGACCTGAGAAACAAGAAGCAAGAATCAAGAGGCTAGAAACAAGACTTAGGACAAAAGATTTCAGACCTACACCCAGGAGATCCTTCCTCGAATCGAAATCGCTGACGAAGATGGAGGCAAGGCTGGGATCGATCCCCCTTTTTTTTCCTTTTCTCAAATTCCCGACAGAGATATGCATAAGCCCATCAATTCTTCTAATTTTGTCACCCGATAAAATTGCCCTTTTTGGGCCAAGAAATAAGAATAATTCATTTCTGCACCTCAGACCTTTCATGGAAGCAAAGAAAATCCGGAGTACCTTCATCGAATTTTTCCAATCCAAACAGCACCATTACGTTCCTTCCTCCCCGATAGTGGTCAAAAACGACCCGACGCTGATGTTTACCAACGCGGGGATGAACCAGTTCAAGGATGCATTTCTCGGCAACGAGATCCCGAAATATCCGAGAGTGGCCAACTCCCAAAAGTGCCTTCGTGTCAGCGGCAAGCACAATGACCTGGAGGAAGTCGGCGTGGACACCTACCACCACACGATGTTTGAGATGCTGGGCAACTGGTCTTTTGGGGATTATTTCAAAAAAGAGGCCATCGAGTGGGCCTGGGAACTTTTGACGGAAGTTTACAAACTTCCCAAGGATCGACTGTACGCTTCCGTTTTTGGAGGAGATGTGGGTGACAAGCTCGAAAAAGACCAGGAAGCATTTGACCTTTGGAGTAAGATCGTTCCCGAAGAAAGGATCATTTTGGGTTCCAAGAAGGACAACTTCTGGGAAATGGGAGATACAGGGCCCTGTGGGCCCTGCTCGGAAGTTCATATTGATCTGAGGCCAGATGACGAGAGAGCATTGATTCCAGGCCAGGACCTGGTCAACGCCGACCATCCCCAGGTGATCGAGATCTGGAACCTGGTTTTCATGCAGTTTAACAGACTGGCGGACGGCAGCCTCAGAGAACTTCCGGCCAAACACGTGGATACCGGGATGGGCTTTGAGCGCCTGGTGAGGGCGATTCAGGGCAAGTCCTCCAACTACGATACCGATTTGTTCAAGCCGTTTTTGGATGCGATTGCCAAGAAATCCGGCAAGACTTACGGACTGGACGAGCAGACGGATATTGCATTCCGGGTGATTGTGGACCACATCCGCGCGATTGCGTTCACGATTGCCGACGGGCAGATTCCGTCCAACAACAAGGCCGGCTACGTCATCCGCAGGATACTCAGAAGGGCGGTTCGCTATGGCTATACCTTTTTGGGCTTGCAGCAGCCTTTCCTTTTTGAACTCACTCCGCTGATTGCCGAGTATTTCGGGGATATTTTCCCGGAAGTCAGACAGCAGCAGGAATTCATCGCCAAGGTGATCCAGGAGGAGGAAGCCTCATTCCTGAGAACCTTGGATTATGGATTGAAAATGTTGGAATCCATCAAAGGGGAGTTGAATTCAAAAAGCGGGAAAATCATCCCTGGCAAAACCGCCTTTGAATTGTACGATACCTTTGGTTTTCCATTGGATTTGACTTCCCTCATTGCAAGGGAAAATGGTTTTTCCGTGGATGAAACGGGCTTTTCCGAGGAAATGGAAAAGCAAAAGACCCGCTCCCGGGCTGCTTCGGAGCAGGAGACAGGAGATTGGGTTTTGGTCAGCGAAGATACCGGGGTGGAATTTATCGGCTATGATTTTACCGAAGGCTATTCGCGCATCATCAAGTATCGGACGATCACGGACAAGAAAGGAGACCGCTATCAACTGGTCTTGGACAAGACTCCGTTTTATGCGGAAAGTGGCGGGCAGGTAGGGGATACCGGATGGTTGGTCTCGGACTCTGAAAAGATCCGCGTGATCGATACCCGAAAGGAAAATGACCTGATTGTCCATTTCGTGGAAAAACTCCCAAGCAATCCCGAGCTGAGGTTTTCTTCGGAAGTGGACCGGGAGCGGCGAGCCCTTACCATGAACAACCATACCGCGACCCACCTGCTTCAATCCGCCTTGAAAGCAGTGCTGGGCGATCACATCCAGCAGCGGGGCTCTTTGGTGAACGAGCATCTTCTCCGGTTTGATTTTTCCCACTTCGGAAAGATGACAGACGCGGAGATCGCGCAGGTCGAAGCCATCGTCAATGCGAAAGTACGGGAAAACATCCCGCTCCTGGAGCAGCGGAACGTGCCGATCGACGAGGCAAAGAAAATGGGTGCAACGGCGCTTTTTGGTGAAAAGTACGGAGACTTTGTTCGCGTGATCGCCTTTGACAAAAACTTCTCGGTAGAACTTTGCGGAGGGACACACGTTCCTTCTACGGGTCAGATCGGTTTGTTCAAGATCACCTCCGAGGGATCGATCGCGTCGGGGGTTCGCCGAATCGAGGCGATTACCTCCAAGGCTGCCGAGGCCTATTTGCGCGGGCAGGAGGCTTTGGTCAGGGAAATCCAAGACCTGTTGAAGAATCCAAAAGATGTCAAAAAAGCCATCGAATCCCTGCTTCAGGAAAGAAATGAGCTGAGAAAGGAAATCGAATCCCTGCATCTGGAGAAAGCTTCAGGCCTGAAAACGGAGCTTTTGAAACAGTTTGTAGCCAAAGATGGAGTGAATGTCCTGATCGCCCGGATCGAGTCGCCAAATGCGGAATCATTGAAAAAACTGGCCTACGAATTGAAGAATGAGGTGTCCGATGCCTTGGTCGTGTTGGCTTCCAGGATCGAAGACAAACCCCAGATAGCCGTGATCTTGGATGAAGCGCTGATTGCAGGCAAGGGCCTGAATGCGGGTCAGATTGTCCGCGAATTGGCCAGGGAAATCCAAGGTGGAGGAGGGGGGCAGCCTTTCTTTGCAACCGCCGGCGGAAAAGATCTGGCAGGCCTGGAAAAAGTAGTGGCCAAGGCCAAGGAAATGTTTTTATAGTCGCTGAAATACCAAGAAATGTTAAGCGAAGAACTCAAGAATAAATATCAGTTGGTGGTGGGCCTGGAAGTTCACGCGCAGTTGCTGACTGAGAGCAAAATGTTCGCCGCGGACGCCAACCAGTACGGGCAATCGCCCAACACGCTGATCTCCGTGATCACGCTGGGCCACCCGGGTACGCTGCCAAAAGTGAACAAAAAGGCGGTGGAGTATGCCGTCAAGATGGGTTTGGCCTGCAATTCTGAGATCACCCGCTATAATATTTTTTCCAGAAAGAATTATTTCTACCCCGACCTTCCCAAAGGCTACCAGATCACCCAGGACAAGGGGCCGGTCTGCGTAGGGGGTGTGGTGCCGATTGAATTGCCGGACGGCACGGAAAAAACGATCCGGCTCAACCGCGTCCACATGGAAGAAGATGCGGGCAAGTCCATGCACCTGGCCGGAGAAGCCGATACCTTGGTGGATTTTAACCGGGCAGGCACGCCACTGGTGGAGATCGTTTCGGAGCCGGATATGCGTTCTCCCGAAGAAGCCTACGCTTTCCTGGCAGAGATCAAAAAACTGGTCAAGTACTTGGATATCTGCGATGGCAACATGGAGGAAGGCTCGCTTCGTTGCGATGCCAACGTCTCGGTGATGCTGAAAGGAGCTGCCGAATACGGCAAGAAAGTGGAAGTGAAGAACATGAACTCCTTCCGCAACGTGGCCCGTGCCATCGAGCATGAGCACGAACGGATCATCGGTTTGTTGGAAGCGGGGGTAGAAGTAATCTCCGAAACCCGAACCTTCGATGCAAATACCGGTACAACCGCCAGTATGCGAACCAAGGAAGACCTGAATGACTACCGATATTTTCCCGAGCCCGATTTGAGCCCCGTGGTGATCTCGGAAGAGTGGCTCCATTCTATTCAAGCCACCATGCCGGCTTTGCCCAGAGAGCTCTACCGGAAATTTGTGGATGTCTATGGACTTCCTGCCTATGATGCTGCATTTTTGAGCGAGGTAAAAGAAATTGCCCTGTGGTTTGATGCGCTTTGCTCCAAAACCAAAAACTACAAAGCGGCTTCCAACTGGATGATGGGGCCTGTGAAATCCTGCCTCAACGAATTGAACTTGGAGATCGACCAGTTGCCGATCAAGGCGGAAATCTTGGCTGAGTTGATTGCCTTGGTAGATGCCGGTAAAGTATCTTTCACAGTTGCTTCGCAGAATATTTATCCGGAACTGCTCAAAGCCACCGGCGAATCGTCTCTTGCAATCGCGCACCGCCTGAATCTGATCCAAGAGAGCGACGAAGGATCCCTGAAGCCTATCGTGGAGCGTGTTTTGGCTGAAAACGAGCGGAAAGTGGCAGAGTACCGATCCGGCAAAAAAGGCCTGATGGGGATGTTTATGGGAGAAGTAATGAAGAAATCCAAAGGCAAAGCTGACCCGAAGGTGGCTACCCGGATTTTGACCGAAATGCTTGAACGTTAAAATTATGAAATACGCAATGGTAGGAGTTTGGACAGTTGTTGCAATGGCGATTTTCGCTTGCGGGGGAACCGATTCTGATACGGAAGGGAAAGTACGGGTTTCCGGGAAAATCGAAAACGCACCGGAAGGGGTGGTGGTCCTCTCCCAATTCACGGACAGCCGTCCCAAAGTCCTGGATACGCTGGAACTGAACAAAAATGGGGAATTTTCCTATGAGCTGGCCATCGAGACGCCGACCTTCTACGAGCTGAATATCCACGGACAAAAGGCAGTCCGTCTGGCCTTGTTCAAAGAGGATGTGGAAGTGAAATACAACTTCTCAAATCCAGAAAGCCTTACCGTCGAAGGATCTGTCGATACCAGGGAAATGCTCAAAATCGAGAAATTGATGGAAACTTACCAAGCCGATGTCAACAAGCTCAACGAGGCCTACTACGAAGCCATGAGCAAAAACGACCCGGAAGCGATCAGAAAAATCCAGGCCGAAGCCATGGAGTTGGAAGCAAACCAAGCCGGGCGGGTCAAGGAAATGGTCAACAGCATGGGCGATTCCTTTGCTTCCATGGCCGCAATCGGGCTTTTGAATCCAAAGACCGACTTCCAGTTTATCGACGAACTGGTGGCCAAGCTCAACGAGAACTATCCGGGAACAGCCGCCATCCTGCAGGTGAAGCAGCAACTGGACGAGATGAGGGCACTTTCTGTCGGGCAGCCTGCACCGGAAATCGAGCTCCCAAATCCTGAAGGCACGATGGTGAAGTTGTCGGACTTGCGGGGCAAATACGTGCTGATTGATTTTTGGGCTGCTTGGTGCAAGCCCTGCCGCCAGGAAAACCCTCATGTGGTCAAGCTCTACAATCAATACAAGAACAAAGGATTTGAAGTTTTTGGTGTTTCTCTGGACCGAACCAAAGAAGATTGGGTCAAGGCGATTGCAGACGATGGTTTGGAATGGACACAGGTCTCTGATTTGAAATACTTCAACTCGGCGGCTGCGGAGCTGTATCAGATTGAAGCCATTCCGGCGACCTACATGGTGGATCCCGAAGGAAAAATCATCGCCAAGGACCTCAGGGGCCCGAGTCTGGAAAACAAGCTGGCGGAACTTTTTGATTGAAAGGACATCGGGAGACGGAATGAAGAAGTCAAAAGTCTGAAATCAAAAGTTTGAAACCTGAATCGTAGCCCGAAATCTCGGGAGCCTTTCAGAAAAAGCCCCCGGTCAAAATCTTGGCCGGGGGCTTTTTCGTAGATGGCAAGACCAGTCAAACAAAAAGGAAGGAGGAAAAAATTACCAAACAGTCCTTCCTTTAAAAATCGAGTCTCTTAAAAAGAAATAGCAAAAGTTGTTTATCACCCGGGACAAATCTAATGAAAACATTTAAAAGAAAAACAAACCTAAAATTATTCTTTTTTGAAGTAGTAGTAATATTTTGATAAAATAAGTGATTGTTCCAAGTTGAAAAAACGGGAAGAACCGCTAAACGTCCATTTGGTCAACCGAAATTTGAATATTCCAATCCAAAAAATTTTTCAAAAAAAAACACCGGGAGGTCCGGTGTGCTGATTTGGGGATCTGGAGTCCTTATTTCGCTATTTTGTCGTAGCTGGCGATCACGCCCCGGACCATCGCGGAGCTGAATCCCTGGTGCTCCATTTCGTTCAATCCTACGATTGTACAGCCTTTTGGGGTGGTCACTTTGTCAATTGCGGCCTCGGGGTGGATGTTTTTTTGGATCATCAGCTCGGCGGCTCCCTTGACCGTCTGGTTCACGATTTTACTCGCAGTCACCGAATCAAAGCCGATTTGGATTCCTCCCTGTATCATGGCCCGCATGAATCTCAGGACGTAGGCAATCCCACAAGCTCCGAGGACGGTGGCGGCTTCCATGAGGCTCTCATCAATAGAGATGGTAAAGCCAATCGAGTCGAATAATTCCTTGACCTGCTCCACCTGAAACGGATCGGCCTGCTCGTGGCAGATGCAGGTGACGGATTCCTGGATATCGGCCGCAATATTGGGCATGGCCCGGAATGTGACGGTAGTCGGATCCAGGACCTCGTACATCTCCCGTAGCGTGATGCCCGTTGCCAGGGAGATGATGGTCTGTTTCTTCGGATCCAGGACTGGATTGATCTCTCTCAGGATATTGGCAACGTTGTAGGGTTTTACGCCCAAAAGAACCACGTCGGCATATTTTGCCGCCGAGATATTGTCGGGATGCACATGGACTCCCTTGGCCTCAAACTCGGCCAGGCTGGCGGTGTTTCTTTTGGTCAGGGTCAGGTTTTTTGGGTCAAAATCAGCTCTCATCAACAGTCCGTTTGCGATGGAGGCGCCGAGGTTTCCGCAACCGACAATGGCAATCTTTAGATTGGAAATCATGGAAATTCGAATTATCAACAGGTTTGAAGTGCCAAAGGTAAACAAAAGGAAGGCCTTATTTCCGAAAATGGAAATGTTCTACCGGGAATGGGAGCAAACGAAAAATTAATTGAAGCAAATATTTGGAAAAACATTTTGACATTAAGTAAAGTTTGTTTTACATTTAGACAAACAAACATTACCTATGAAAAAGGACTCACTGTTGCATGTGCCCCTGCTTTCTCCGGGATGGAAGAAGCTGGCTTACGTGTTTTTTCCCCTTCCCGTATTTTTGGTGATTGGGATGGCATTTGTAAATCCTAAAATCGATCCGAATGAAACCACCCAGATCATCTATGGATTTTGGGCGATTGGTTTTGGGATTTTGAATCTTTCTCGCGAAAAAGTGGAGGACGAGATGATCCGGAGCTTCAGGCAGCAGGCTTTCCAGACGGGCTTCTTTTGGCTGATCTGGGGACTGGCCGCGCTGATGCTGGTCAATTACGTCAGGTTTGACCGGATCACCTCCGAGATGTTTACGGCTTATTTGGTGCTGTTTCTGCTCAATGCCTACATCTACGGGGCATTTCAGTATCAAAAATATATGGCAAACAAAGAAGACAACTAAACCAAAATCCCTATGCTTACCAAAATCCTTTTGCCGCACCGGTTTCAGAAAATCGGGTGGATCCTGATGCTGCCTTTCGCGGCATTGCTCATTGCAAACACGTATCTGGATTTCAACTTCTCCGCATTGGAATTTGCCATCCGGGAAAGTGCCCTTTTCGAAGGAGCCAAAGAAAATTTCACCAACGAAGCGGCGATGATCGGGGTGTTTGTCGGGCTGTTTTTCATCGCGTTTTCCAGGGAAAAAGAAGAGGACGAATACATCCAAAAGCTGCGGTTGGATTCCCTGCTGCTTGCCTGCTATGTCCACACGTTCATCCTGATTGTGGGCACCCTCCTGTTTTATGGATTCGGGTATCTGGAGTTTATGGGCTATAATATGTTTACCATCCAGGTTCTTTTTGTGGGCAGGTTCAGATGGGTGCTGTATAAGCAAACGCGGTCTTTGGCGACATTCCAATCCTGAAAGCATGAAAAATACCCTAAAAGTGGAGCGTGCCAAAAAGGACATGACCCAGCAGGACCTGGCCGAGCGCGTGCAGGTGTCCCGGCAGACGATCAATTCCATCGAAGCGGGGAAGTATGTGCCTTCCACCGTTTTGGCACTGAAGATCGCCCGGACCTTCGGCGTGGGATTGGAAGAAATATTCGAGCTGGAAGAGGGGGATTAGTTTGGAAGATTTGGGGTCGGTATTTTAGGATTTTAGACATTAAACCGCCTGAGTTAGCTTGTCTGAATGAGACTGGTTTCTATTTTTGGGAAAATTTAGTTTGATGAGAATTTTCTTCCTTTTTGTTGCCCTTTTCCCTCTTTCCAGCCTTTCGGCTCATGCCCAGATATTTGAGGGCGATTCCTCTGTGAAAACCATCGCGTTTTGGGACATGGATGAGAGTTATTCCTATTCAGTGGTGCTTGAAAATTACAGTGTCTCAGGATCCGACACAACCGAGAGGATTGTGACTCGCTATACCGTGGATATGCTGATTCTCGATTCTACCGAGACATCTTACGATGTACGATGGACCTACCGGGACATGGAATATGAATTGGAGGATGAAAATCCTTTTTTGGAGGGCTTAATGGCGAAAATGACAGAACTTACCGGGGGGTCGGTGGTCGAATTTCGTACGGATGAACTGGGAACTTTCGAAGAAGTTACCAACTGGGAACAGATTAGGGATTACTACCTGGTAGCTCGGGATAGCATGAAGGCATATTTTGGCAATGAGCCCCAAGTCAACGAGTTGGTTGAAAACATGATGTCGATCTACCTCTCAAAAACTTCGATCGAAACCGCCAGCATCAAGGATGTCCATCAGTTCCTTAATTTTCACGGTGCCGAATACAGGTTGAATGAGCCGGTATTTGGAAGCATGAAATTTCCGAGTGTGCTCGGGCAGGGCCATTTGGATGCTGTGGTAATGGCAGAGCTATTGGAGATTTATCCCGAAGATGACGACTATACTATTTATTCGAAAGTCGACGTGAATCCCGGGCAGCTAAAGGAACAAACAAGATTGGTGCTGAAAACATTGCTGCCGACTGCCACTGACTCCGAATTTGAGGAAGTGATGGGGCAAGTGGGAGAGCTATGGAATACCATTGAAAATACATCCGTTATCCATCATTGGGGTTGGCCGACCTATTCTGTCGAAACGCGTCAAATCGGCAGCAGTCAAAAAACAAAAGTCGAGGTCAGGACGATAGAAATCATCTAACAGCATTAATTTGGGTTTGATTTCCATATTTGAAAGCTCACAAAAAGCGTTAAACGCGTTAAACGTTTACCTTTGCGCTTTTACAATCCCTTTTTGATGCCCAAGCTGATCCGAATCACCACCGTCCCCATTTCACTCAAGCTTTTGCTCTCCGGGCAGATGAAGTACATGAAAGAACAGGGCTGGGAGGTAATCATGGTCAGTGCGGAGGGTCGGGAAGTGGATCATGCAATCAAAAATGAAGGGGTGCGGCACGAGCTGATTCCCTTCACCCGAAAGATCACTCCCGCGACAGACCTCAAGTGTATCTGGCAACTCGTCCGGCTTTTCAAAAGAGAAAAGCCGGATATCGTCCATACCCATACGCCAAAGGCCGGACTCTTGGGGATGATTGCCGCAAACCTTGCCGGAGTCAAAATCCGCATCCATACCCTGGCAGGCATCCCCGCCATGGCGGCTGAGGGAAACAGGAAGAATCTGCTGGAAACAGCGGAGAAGTGGACCTATTCCAATGCCACCGAGATTTGGCCCAATTCCCAGGGACTCCGCAAGTTTGTGGTCCAAAACGGACTTTGTCCCGAGGCCAAGCTGCGGATAGTCGGAAAAGGCTCATCCAATGGAGTTGACTTGGAAAAATTCAACCGGGACTCCCTGAAGGAAAACCACCTCGTGGCTGCTACCATGCGGATCATGCCGGGCGAGGATGAATTTATCGTGCTTTCTGTAGGGAGATTGGTCAGGGACAAGGGAATCGAGGAGCTGGTCTCGGCCTTTTTGAATTCCAAGATTGTAAACCGATCCAAACTGGTGCTTCTGGGAGCGTTTGAGCAGGACTTGGATCCACTTTCTCCTGAAACTATCCAGACCATCCAGGATCATCCCCGTATCGTCCAGATTGACTGGTCTGACCACGTCGCCCATTACCTGGCACTGGCGGATGTGCTGGTGCATCCTTCTCACAGAGAAGGCTTTCCCAATGTGTTGCTGGAAGCCGGAGCGATGCAGGTGCCTGTGATCTGCTCGGACATCATTGGCAATTCGGACATCATCACCCAGCAGAAGACCGGGTTGATCTTCCCGGTCAAAGATCCGGCTGTCTTGAAAGAAGCCCTGGAATTTGCCTTTGTGAAACGGGATAAAATGGCACTTTATGCAGCCAACCTTTACCGTGAGGTGGTCGAAAACTATGACAGAAGAGTCATCCAAAAAGAAATTTTTAGCAATTACCTACGCCTAATAAAAGCGGCCGAAACGGCAGAATAGTGTATATTTGGGCCTGGACCATCAAGCACACTTTTCCCTATGAAGTACCTCGTGACCGGCACGGCCGGGTTTATTGGATTTCATGTCGCACAAAAATTAATCGATCGGGGAGAGGAGGTAGTCGGATTGGACATCATCAACGACTACTACGATGTCAATCTGAAATACGCGCGTCTCGATCAGCACGGCATCAGAAAAGACTCCCTAAAAAAGGGAGTGCTTGCCCAGTCCGAGACGCGGCCGCTTTATCGGTTTATCCAGCTTGACTTAGCGGAAAAAGAGGCTTTGTTGGCGCTTTTTGAAAGTGAAAAGTTTGATGTGGTAATTCATCTCGCCGCGCAGGCAGGAGTCAGGTATTCCTTGACCCACCCTGAAGTTTACATCCAAAGCAACATCATCGCTTTTCTCAATATCCTGGAATGCTGCCGTTTTCATCCGGTCAAGCACTTGGTTTACGCATCGTCGAGTTCGGTCTATGGGGCCAACGAAAAGTTGCCATTCTCCACTTCCGATTCGGTGGACCATCCGATTTCCCTCTACGCCGCTTCCAAAAAATCCAACGAACTCATGGCCCATACCTACAGCCATTTGTTCGGAATCCCGACCACCGGACTGCGCTTTTTCACCGTGTATGGCCCTTGGGGCAGGCCGGATATGGCCTTGTTTCTTTTCACCGAAGCCATCCTGAAAGGTGAAAAAATCCAGGTTTTCAACTACGGGGAGATGAAAAGGGACTTCACCTTCATTGACGACATCGTAGCCGGAGTGCTCAAAGTGGCCGACAGACCGGCCAAAGCGAATCCTGACTTTGATCCCCAAAATCCGGATCCGGGAAGCGGAAAAGCACCCTTCAAGATCTACAACATCGGCAATTCCGCTCCTGTTTTGTTGATGGATTATATTCATGCAGTAGAAAAAGGCCTCGGCAAACAGGCCGAGATGGACCTCCTTCCCCTGCAGCCGGGAGATGTGCCTGCTTCACATGCAGATGTGGAGGATTTGGTCCGGGATACCGGATACAAGCCGAACACCCCAATAGAAACCGGGGTTAGGGCGTTTACGGATTGGTATTTAGATTACTATAAGAAATAAAGTATGAGCAAAACTATCTTGATCACCGGGGGCGCAGGCTTCATTGGCAGCCATGTGGTTCAACTTTTTGTAAGCAAGTATCCGGAGTACACGATTGTCAACTTGGATGCGCTGACCTATGCAGGCAACCTGGAAAACCTCAAATCGGTAGAAGGGGCGTCCAATTATATCTTTGAAAAGGCTGATATCCAGGATGCGGATCTCCTCGATTCGATCTTTGCGAAGCACAGGATCACAGATGTCATTCATTTGGCTGCCGAATCCCATGTGGATCGCTCGATCACCGACCCTTTGGCATTTGTGAAGACCAATGTCTTTGGTACTGTCAACCTGCTCAATGCCGCGAAAAAAGCCTGGGCGGGGGAGTTGGACCGGCATCTGTTTTACCACGTTTCCACCGACGAAGTCTATGGATCGCTGCATGAGGGCGGGTTCTTTTTGGAAACCACTCCCTACGATCCGCAGTCACCCTATTCCGCTTCCAAGGCGGCCTCAGACCATTTCGTGCGGGCTTATGCGAATACTTACCAAATGAAAACGGTGGTTTCCAATTGCTCCAACAACTACGGTCCCAACCATTTTCCCGAAAAACTGATCCCGCTCTGCATCAACAACATCAAGAACATGAGGCCGCTGCCGGTCTATGGCAAGGGCGAGAATGTGCGTGACTGGTTGTTTGTGAAAGATCACGCCAGGGCCATCGATACGGTTTTCCACAAAGGGAAAGCGGGCGAAACCTACAATATCGGAGGATTCAACGAGTGGAAGAACATCGACATCGTCCGGTTGCTTTGCAAAAAAATGGATGAAAAGCTGGGCCGGGAACCTGGGACATCCGAAAAGCTCATCACCTATGTGACCGACCGTGCAGGCCACGACCTGCGGTATGCCATCGACGCGACCAAGATCCAACAAGAACTTGGCTGGGAACCTAGCCTCCAGTTTGACGAAGGAATCGAGCTCACCATCGACTGGTACCTTCAAAATGAGGAATGGCTGGAGCACGTGACCTCCGGGGCGTACCAGGACTACTATTCGAACCTCTACGAAAGCAGATAAAAACCAAAAGCCCCGACGTCGAATCGGGGCTTTTTCGTCTCAAAAGAAAAGGCTGAACCTGATTTCTGCCTCAACCATTTGACAGGAACGGTGATTTTTTGAAGTAGAGGGGATTGGGCAGGCACTCGGTCAGGAAATGGGCCAAATCGGTTGAACTGATGGATCTTCCGAGACAATCCTCCAAGCTTGCCAAAGTCGGTTTGCGCTGTCCGGTAAGTTCGATCAAAGGCAGTCTGACCAAGGTCCAGTTGATGGAGCTGTCGGACAGGAGGCCGTACTCCAGTTGCTTGTCGCTGGTG
Organism: uncultured Limnohabitans sp.; assembly: GCA_964530015.1. Classification (GTDB taxonomy): domain Bacteria; phylum Bacteroidota; class Bacteroidia; order Cytophagales; family Cyclobacteriaceae; genus Algoriphagus. Next base: position 16,790 of record CAZGYC010000048.1, read on the forward strand.
GTCTCGGGGTAGTTCGTTTTCATCCAGTCGGTTGCTGCCCGGGCATATTCGCCTTTGTTGTCATTTGGGGTATCCACCTGCAGTCCCGTCGTCACGACATATCGGTCGATCTTCCAATGCTCCATGGCTCTGATCACGTTGTCTGTCGCCTGGCTGAAGATGGAAGGCTCGCCTTTGGGCTGACCCAGTGTACTGATGACGGCATCACAGTCTTTCAAAAGTGCCTTAACCGATTCATAGCCCCTTGCATCACCCGCGACTACTTCAGCCAACGGATTTTTGATTTTGAAATTTGCGGGATTTCTGAGCAATAGCTTGACTTGGAATCCTTGGTCTAGCAAGTATTCAACAAGGTATTTGCCTGACTTACCCGTGCCACCGATGATGGCTATTTTTTGAAATGGTTTCATGATTTTCTCTGTAAGAAGATGAAGAATGAGTGATGAAAAAACAACGAAAGCACCGCGGAATCCGAAAATTCCGGGAAAAGAGTGCTCGATATCTTACAGAGAGGGATTAATGAGCCAAAGCTAGGGATTTTTGGGGATTGGCAAAAGCTCCCAGTTTACCGGGGAAATCGCTTTTGGATCCTTCGGTTAAAACGGTACGATGGAGGGCGGTTCAGGTGCGCCCCCGCACCATAAGGAGTTTTAACCACAGAAATAGAGAATCTGATATGGGCCCTCCCTGGTCTTAGGACGGACTTCAATCCCCATTTTGGTTTCTTGCGTCTTTTGGGAGCGCTGAGAAAAAAGCCAAGGCTTTTTCCGTTGTCTTGCTTCCCCAGAAGCTGGACCATTTACCACCCTCCAGATGCTGCTTCTGGAGAAGTAGCATAGTGGGAAAGCCCTTGCTCTTTCTTCTCGGTGGTCCGTCGTGAAAATTTCTTTGTGCTCCTTCGTAGTCTCTCGGTTTAAAATGGAGTTTTTCACCGCAAAGTCGCAAAGAACGCAGCCAAAATCGAGCGGGATTTTCCCCAGGAAAGGCTTTGGCTTTTCGCCTTAGTGTCCTTGAAATGGTCAATTCTGATCACAAGTGGGATGCGGCAGTTAAACTGTAAATCCCATACTTTCCTTTGAGAACTTTGCGGTAAAAATCCTTTGTGTTCCTTGGTCTTTGCGGCTAGAGATTTTCCGCTGCTGGGAGCACGCTTCACATCCTTCTGTCCCTTCCTGTTTTAAGCTCCGTAACCGCGTTTTCATTAATCCCCCAACTCATACCACCCAATATCTTTCAGTGGGATTCTCCTTCCTTTTGGAGGTTCTGGCGCATAGTGTGTGGCGAGGTAGTCTAGGATCGCGGGCTCGTTTTCTCCCAAGTCCCAAAGTCCCTGCGTCTCCTGCATCCAGACGATCTTGGCTTTCCATCCCTCGCGGGTAAACCGGTTTTGCAGGATGATGGCGCTGGAGTGACAACCTGTGCAGGTGGTCCGCACGATTTCAACCCCTTCTCCGACCACAAGTCCTGTGGCGACATCTTTGCCGTCCAAGATTTCGTCCGAAACGGAACCGATATTTTGCGGGCCACTTACAGCGGAATCCGCGGTCAGCGATCCGTCGGTAGCCGGAGAGGGGCCGGTATAGAAGACCGCAAACAGTACCGTGCCTACCAGGAGGATGACGATTGCCAGCAAGCCGATTACGGCTTTCATCAGTCCTCTGATGAGAAGCTGCTTGTCTTTAGGGGAAACCTCTCTGTTGGCGGTTGGGTTTTTCTCCATCTCCAATCAGCTTACCTTAACTGCAATTCTGTGGCAGGCATTGTTGAGGTAGCCTTTGGGATTCCAGCCGGGAATGACCATGGGCTGGGAGATGCCTTGGCTGTCGGTGGCTTTTGCCCAAATCTCATAATAGCCCGCCTCAGGGAAAAGCAATTCGGCGGACCACTGCTGCCAAGCCAGTCGGTTGGCAGGTTTGTTCAAGGTACATTTGCTCCAAGTGGCTCCGAAATCCACAGATACCTGCATCTGGGTCACTTCAAATTCTCCGGCCCAGGCATGTCCCCGAACGTTCAGTTTTTTGGACTTGGCAAACATCGCTCCCGTCTTGGGATAGGTGATGATCGATCGGACGGGCATGGATTCGATGATCGCCATGTCTTTGTCCGCCACTGTGTCACCGGGTGCTATGGGGTATTTTGGCATTCGGTAGGAATCCCCGGTCATCTTCTCTCCATCGTGCTCCCTGTTTCGGACGACCAGCCTGTTCACCCACTTGCCAGACACCGATGCGGGCCATCCGCCGCAGACCAGGCGAAGCGGATATCCGTGGACCAGCGGGATGTCCTGTCCATTGAGCGACCAAGCCAACAGGGTCTCCTCCTGCATGGCCTTGGCGATGGGCACACCCCTGGAGATCACCGGCTTGCCGGGGTCTCCGCTAAGGTGCTTGTCGGTACCATAGTATCCGATATAGACTGCATCGGGCTTGATCCCCGCATCGAGCAGGAGGTCCTTTAGCCGCACTCCTGTCCAGGCTGAGCAGAAGACCGCCCCTTCTTCCCATTGATTGCCCGCGGTCGGGGGATAGAATCCAGCACGGCCGTTTCCGCCGCACTCCAGTACCAACTGGTAGGTGTAGGGCTTGAAGTTCTTCTTGAGATCCGACAGACGGTAGGTTTTTTCCTGCTTCACCGATTCCCCGCCGATGGTGAGTGTCCAGTTGGCGGCATCGATGTCTTCGGGAATCAGGCCGTTGTTTCGGATGAATAGGTTCTCAAAGGGCGTGATCGCATCATCCAAGTGGTGGGGTCTAGCTTCGACGTTCCAAGGGAGTTCGCTGCGGATGATCATCTCCGGGTTTTTGCCCTTCATCGGATCCGGTTCGACGGACAAAGCGATCGGAAGGTAGCCTTTTGGCATGTTGGCCGCATGGATGATCTCGGCCCCCAATACGGCCGATAAGGTGGAAAAGATACTTTTGCGGATAAACGAGCGTCTATCTTGAGAACTGGGATTGGGTTGACCGATTCGGATTTTGCCAGATTTTGCCATTGGTTTCTGGGTTTAAGAAAATTCTGACCTGTTAAAACATTGCTTGGTTTGTCAGATTTGAGGTGTTGAATATGGAGGCTAAAAATAGCCAAAATAGACAGTCGGGCGGGCTTTGTGCAAAAAATCCCGAAGAGAATGTTGGCGATTGGGAGCCAAATAAAAAAAGCCAGCCGAAATCCGGCTGGCTTTTGGTTTTTGACCCAATATTCCAAAATACCGATGGGGCGGTCAGTCGCTTTTAATAGAGCGTCCGGAAGCGGATCGTCCCGGGAATGGTCTTCAGGACTTCGATTCCTTCGGTTTTATAGACTTTGTCGATGTCGGTGATCACGTAGCCGATTCTTTCGTTCGTTTTGAGGTATTGGCCTACAATGTTGATGTTGTAGTTGGCCAGCACCTGGTTGATTTTCGCCAAGACTCCAGGCTCGTTGTGATGGATGTGGATCAGACGGTGGGCATCTTTCAGGAAGGGAAGCTGGATATTCGGGAAGTTGACCGAATTGTAGGTGTTGCCGGTGTTGATGTACTCCATGATTTTACTCGGAACAAACCGGGCGATGTTTTCCTGGGCTTCCAGCGTGCTGCCTCCGATATGGGGAGTCAGGATGGTGTTGGGCAAGCCTTTCAACTCAGACGCAAACGGCTCTTTGTTGTTTTTTGGCTCCTCCGGGAAAACATCCACCGCACAGCCTCCCAAATGACCGGAGAGGATGGCATCCCGCAGGGCGGGGATATCCACCACGTGGCCGCGGCTGAGGTTGACCAGGATCGCGCCTTTCTTCATCTTGCTGATTTTATCCCCGTCGAGGAGACACTTGTTGTCTTTTCTGCCGTCCACATGAAGCGAAATCACGTCACAGGTGGACAGCAGTTCGTCCAGGGAATTGACCTTGGTGGCATTGCCCAGGGCGAGCTTTTCGATCACGTCGAAATAAAACACGTTCATTCCCATGTTTTCGGCAAGTACCGACAGTTGGGTGCCGATGTTCCCGTACCCGATAATCCCGAGTTTTTTACCCCGGATTTCGAAAGAGCCGGTGGCAGACTTGTCCCAGTTGCCCTGGTGCATTCCCACGGACTTGTCCGAGAAGCGGCGCATCAAAAAGATGATCTCTGCAATGGCCATCTCCACGACCGAGCGTGTATTCGAAAACGGCGCATTGAACACCGCGATCCCTTTTTCCTGACAGCTTTCCAGGTCGATCTGGTTGGTGCCGATACAGAATGCCCCGACGGCCAGAAGTCTGTTGGCGTTTCCCAGCACCTTCTTGGTCACATTGGTCTTGGAGCGGATGCCCAGGATGGAGACATTCCTGATTTTTTCACAAAGTTCGTCCTCGCTCATCGCACCGGAAGCCACCTCTACCTGATAGCCTTCTTCGGTCAGGAGCTGTACCGCAATCGGATGTACGTTTTCCAGAAGTAGTACTTTGATCCTGCTTTTTGGGTAAGAAAATTTCGTGTTCAACTTGTTGATATAAAGGATTTCGTCAAAACTGGGGGCAATGTGGTCGGCCTGGCTGACCACTTTTGGCCGGTGGACATTTTCCACAAAGGCATAGAACTTATTGGCGAGTCCCGAGGCCTTGATTTCGTAGTCGGTATAGCCATCCCCTATTACATAAATGTCCCCTTCCAGGTTCACATTTTTGATGGTTTCGGCCTTTCCGTTGTTTTTCGAGAGGGGATTTTCCCGGTTGAAATCAATGATATTTCCCGCCTCATCATAGACAAAGTCGTTGGCAAAGACATTTTCCTTTTTGATTCCGTAGTCCGAAACGATGGGGATGATGAAGTCCTTGAAGCCGTTGGAGATGATGTACACATCCGAGGCATTGTCCTGAAACCACTCTTTGTTTCTTTCGAAGGACTTGGAGACTTTTTGGCGGAGTGCGGCGATCAGGTCCGAAATCTGGGTTTTGCTCGCCTTGAGGATTTCCAGCCGTTGCTCGAGGCTTTCCCTGAACGTGATGGACCCTTCCATCCCTTTGTCGGTGATGTCCTTGATGGCTTGGAGTTTCCCGGCTTTTTCGGGGTCATTGACCAGGCTTATCTCTCCGAGGATGTCCAGGGCTTCCACCTGGGTAAAGGTACTGTCAAAATCAATGATGAATTTTTTGGTTTGGGGCATGGGTACAGGGTCAATAGGTCTAAGCGTAGGTAAAATTACAGGATTGTCAAAAAAATCGAAGGTTTGTTGCAAGAATTGTTCGAAAAGTTTTTTCGGGTTAGAAATTTACAAATCATGGGGAAAAATAATTCGATTACCGTTTGTCTAAAGTGCATTAAAACAGTTCGATTTGCTTTCCCGGATTCTCTTTTGCGTTAATTTTATGGATCAAATCATCAACAACTATGAAAAAGGCAATTTTAATTTCCGGAGCCCTGATCGGGATACTTGCTTTCAACTGTCAGCCAAAAACAGAGGAAACGGAGAAGACCAGCTATGAAGTCGTGGGTGAGGCCGAAATCGTGCCCGGAAACTATGGGGATATTTTCGAAGTGGAAAAAGTCTCATCTCCTGCGGAAATGCTCTCCTTGGTGGAGTCTCAGGGGACTTTCGAAGGGAAAATCAACGGGGAAATAAAAGAGGTTTGCACCAAAAAAGGCTGCTGGTTTTCCATGGAGCTGCCAAACGGAGAGTCCATGCGGGTGACGTTCAAAGACTATGGATTTTTTCTCCCGACCAATTCCCAGGGATTCCCCATCGTAATGGAAGGAGTCGCTACCATGACTGAGACAGATGTGGAGACTTTGAGACACTATGCCGAAGATCAGGGAAAATCCAAAGAGGAAGTGGAAGCAATCACGGAGTCGGAAAGGAAAATTACCTTTGAAGCGACCGGCGTGGTGATCAAACCGAAAGCCTGATGCCCATCGCGCTGGACAACCTCCGGGTGGGGAGAATATACCGATTGGTCAACCAGGGAGAGATCCGCACGATTGAGATCATGGCCAGGCTGGCCGGAGACAACTTCAAGATCAAGGACCTCGACACGCTGGAGTATTACACCATTCATGAGCTCCTGCAATGGGGCAGGGGAAAGGACTATGACCTGGAGGAATACCGATAACCAAAAAGGGGGGCAAAGCCAGCCCCTCTTTTTTCTGAAAGTCCTGGAATAGTTCCCGCAGATTCCCGCAGAAAAGGACACAGATTTCCGCAGATTTTTTATGTCGGCCTAGTCACGTTCATGCCCGTTTTTGAAGTACCAATCCATGGACGTTTTTTCTGAAAGTCTTCCGGGATTTGCGTCCCGCCTATCCGGATCGGATTTGCATCGGACACAGGATTTCCAACACCGGGCAATCAATGGATGGCCCTGAATCCCGGTTCGTAGATAATCCTGACAAATGACCCCAAACCTGCATCAGGCTGGGAAACCGGGATGGTGGAAACAATGCCCACCATCAGGTTTTCGGCCAAGCCAAGCCGCATTTGGGGCCTGAGGGTGGTGATGGACTTTCCGTCGCGAATTTCCTGGTTGATCTCCAAGCCGATGAAATTCCGGGTTCCGGCGACCATGTAATGAAAATTGTAATTGATCTCATAGCCGAGCTCGGCTGCTTGTCCCTGCGGTTTTTGGATTCTGGGGCCGGTATAGATCAGGGTATGGTAGTTGCTTCCCCATCGCTTGGCCGCCACCAGAAAGGGGTTGAACAGGTTGCCTTTAAAGGGTTCGGTTTTCCCCAGTTTCTCAAAATCCACCAATTCAAACTCGTGGATGTAGCCCAGAGCCAACGAGGTGTTTCTTTTCTCCGAAACCAGGAACGTGTATTGTCCGGCAAGCTTTAGGGATTCCAGTTTGTTTGCCGGGACAGCCCCGTCCTTGTTTCCGTTGCGAAAGGAATAGAGGCTCACCGGCAGCTCCACTTCCAGGCCCAGGCGGTCGATTGGTGCCCATTCGTATTCGATCAAGGCATGGAATTCGTCGTAGCGCCGCTTGTCCTGCATTCCGAAGGCTACATTCCACTCTTTTTCTCCCTTTCGGGCACCGAGATCCCGGATCAGATCGATATACAAGGGCTCGGCGTGGAGTACCTTGGGTTTTTGGGAAATTTCCGGCTTTTCCACCTCTTCTATAAAAAGGCTGTCGCGCAATTGGTTTCGGATCTTGAGGGTATCTGTTTTTTCCTGCGCGTATGCGCAAATGCTCCCAAAACCCAAGAGGGTCAGGAATAGAATTTTTTTTTTTTCATGGTATGTTAAGTTGATTGCTGCTGCTGAATGTGATTCAAAAAATCAGCAGCGATCAGGGGGAGGGGCGGAGATGGAAAAATATCCGATGGCAAGCCCGTCAGAGCCGGGAAAACGGAGGAGGCGGGATTCCAAAACGGGATTGCTGAGTTGGAATCCGGGAACCTCCAGGATTGCCAGTTTGATTTTTTCGGTTGAATTGTCGTCTTGCTGGGTGCCGTTGTCAGGGATGAGGTCGCCGTCTCCTTCCAATGCCCATTCAAAGATCAACTCGGAAAGGGTATCCATCGGATCCTCCATGTCCACGGCACCGGAAATAAGGATGTTCCCCTCGTGAAAATTGGCAGACAGGTTTATGAAGTTGACTACCAGGAGGAAAAGCAAAACCTTGGACCAACCGCTTTGCCGCAGCCGACTGATCATGGGTTTTGTTTCCGCGTTCATCATGCTCAAAGTTACGGTTTGGAACCGGTTTGGTTTGCAAAAAGCTTTATTAGCTCAAGACGATGGGGTAACTTTGGGCGCATTTGGGAGATTTCCCAGATCAAATTGCTTCAAGAAAAGAATATGTCCAAAAGTTTGGGTAGGGCAATCGGCGGTGCCAAATGTCCTCAATGCCGCGAGGGAAAGCTGTTTTCGGTCAATTTGCTGAGTTACAGAAAACTGTCCGATGTGAACAAATCCTGCCCCGTCTGCGGTGCCAACTTTCATCCCGAGCCCGATTTTTACTACGGTGCGATGTACATCAGCTATGCCTTTTCAGTGGCCTTGATGATCACCTCCCTTACAGCCATCAATGTGTTAGTCGAAATTCCCAAACTTTGGATGTACCTGACCACCGTCGCGGTTTTGAACGTTCTGCTGTTGCCCGCCATGCTTCGGTATTCCAAGGTGCTGTACTTGTATGGATTGAGCAAGCTGAGATTTCGGGGTTATTGATTCCGGAGCTTTTGGGGTTTATCCGGGGGTGAAATGACCGTTTTATTGGATTAAATTGGCATAGGCCGATTCGAAGACGGGATTCCAGTCCAGTTGTAGCCACTGGGAAAGGGCAAGTTGGAGGTTTTCCGGTTCGCCTGCATTTTTTGAAGCATCTTCAAACCAGGATTTTATTTCCTGACCGTCCCTGATTTTCTCCGGATTTCTGAGATAAAAGAGCATCATGGCAAGCAGGCATTCACTCAGTTTGCCCGGGAAACACCCGTTTTTGGATTGGAAATCGGAGATTATCGGAAGCAACCGGCTTCTGATCTTGGCAATGCTGTTGAGGGAAATATCGCCCAGTTTGTGGGATACAAAGGGATTTCTGAACCGGTCCAGCACTTCCTCGGAATACTTTGCCAGGGCTTCCTGATCCAGGTCCATCGTTGGGATGATCTCCTCGGCAACCATCGTTTTCAGGAACTGCTCCCGTTTCGGATCTCCGATCCATTCCCCGACCGTTTCGATCCCCCTGAGCAGTCCGTGTCCCGTCATGGCGGTGTGGGAGGCATTGAGAATCCGGACTTTTCTCAGAGCATAGCCCGAGATGTCCCCTGCCAGAATCACCTCGGATTTGCTTTCCAAGAACGGCAGCTTGGCTTTTGCCGACTCCGTCCCCTGGATCGCCCAAAGCGCATAGGGTTCGGCTTGAACCAAGAATGGATCAGACTCTTTCAATTTTAAATCAAGATGTGAAGGGAATCCGGGTACTATCCTGTCAACGAGTGAATTAACGAAAAGGACTTTTTCGTCTATCCACGCTGTGAAACCGTCGGCAAGTCCCCAAGCTTTCGCATGGTCCAGCACGAAGCCCCGCAACAAGTTGCCGTTGTCAGGAAGCAGTTCGCAGGGTAGGATGACCGTCTCGGCCTGAGGAATTGCCTGAAATCTTTTATAAAGCCATTGGGTCAAACGCCCCGGAAAGGACTCCGCAAATTTATCGAAGGACCCTTCGTTTTTCCAGACCATTCCTGCTTCCGTGACGTTGGAAACAAGCCATTTTACGCTTGGGGCACTGCTGAACCGGAAGAACTTTTCCGCCTCATCGGGCAATCGCAAACCGTCTTTTACACAGGTGATTTTCCGGATCGACTCCACTTCCTGCCCATTTTTGAATCCTGCTTCCAGCAGGTGGTACTGGAACTCCTGGGAGGCCAGCTTTTCAACCGAATTTCCGGAGGTGGATTGGATGATGCAGATGTTCAGTGGTTTGCCTTGTTCGTTTAGGTCCTGGACCATGGCGCCAAAAAATGCGCGCAGGAAATTTCCCGTTCCGAACTGGAGGATTTGGATGGTGTCAGTTGCCATAGTAGCTGTTTTTGAAAGACCGGAGGATTCACCGAAATCGGGCTTGGCCGAGGACGGGAAAAGAGCGGCCATGATCCCAAAGCCGCTCTCTCAGTTTAAAGTGAAACTCCCCGTTTCCACGGGATGAAGTCGTAATTCTTGTTTTTTTCGGCTTTGGTGATGACTTCTCCGCTGGCCACCTGAATGACCAATTCCAAGAGTTTGTCACCGCAGGTCTCCAGGTTGTCTTCACCGGAAATTATCGTCCCCGCATTGAAATCAATGATGTCCGGCATCCGGTTGGCCATCTTGGTGTTGGTCGATACTTTGATGACCGGACAAACCGGGTTGCCGGTCGGCGTGCCGAGCCCAGTGGTAAACAGGATCAGGTTCGCGCCGCTTCCAGCCAGTCCCGTAGTGCTTTCCACGTCATTTCCGGGAGTGCAGAGCAGGTTTAGCCCGGTATTTTTGAGGTATTCGGTATAGTCCAGGATGTCTGAGATCGGAGCCGTTCCGCCTTTTTTGGCAGCACCACAGGATTTGATTGCATCGGTAAGGAGACCGTCTTTGATGTTTCCAGGACTTGGATTCATGTCAAATCCACTGCCTACGCGCTTGGCGGCGTCGTTGTAACTTTCCATGAGATGGACGAATTTATCCGCCAAATCCTGGGTGTTGCACCGGTTGATGAGGTTTTGCTCCGCTCCGCAAAGTTCGGGGAATTCGGAAAGAATCGCCGATCCGCCCAAGGCCACGACCAAGTCTGACACTCTTCCCAGGGCGGGGTTGGCTGAAAGCCCGGAAAATCCGTCTGATCCGCCGCATTCCAAGCCAACGACCAATTTGCTGAGTGGGAAAGGCTGTCGCTTGGCTTTGTTGGCTTCCACCAGCCCATCGAAAGTCTCCCGGATGGCTTTTTGGATCAGTTGCTCGGTGGTGCCTTCCTGCTGCTGGTCGCAGACGATGACGGTTTTGGGTTGGCCTTTTTGGATGAGCGAAAGCTTCTCCAGCAGGATGCTGGATTGTGCATTCTGGCAGCCCAAGCTCAGGACGGTGGCTCCCGCCACGTTGGGGTGGTTGATATAGCCTGCGAGAAGTGCGCAGAGGGTCTCGGCGTCATGCCTTGTGCCCCCGCATCCGAGGTCATGGGTAAGGAAGCGGATTCCGTCCAGATTTTCGAAAACTTTGCTGCCAGTTGGAGCGGAATTGTCCGCAACCGTTTCCGTAATTTTTTTGCCCTGGACGCCGGAAATCAGGTTTTTGATCTGGACTTCATAGGGATTGGGGGTGGTGAAGCCCAGCGCGTTTTCAAAGGCTTCTTTGAGCAAAAGTACGTTGGTGTTTTCACAAAAGACCATGGGAAGTACCAGCCAATAATTGGCAGTACCTACTTGATTGTCAGATCTTAAGTACCCGTTGAAGGTTCTGTTTTCCCACTTGGAGACATCTGGGGCAACCCAGGTGAATTTCCCCGGATTGGTACTGTACTGCCGTGTTTTGTGGTGGATGTTCTGTAGCGTGATGGCATGGCCGAGGGGGATGGCCTGAGTGGCTTCTCCGACGATGGTGCCGTACATCAGGATGTCTTCGCCGGGCTGAAAATCCCGGATCGCAAACTTGTGTTTTGCTGCCACAAATTCCTGAATTTCAAGCTCTATGTCATTTAAAGAGACTTTTTGGCCGGGTTCGAGATCCGACAGCGCGACTCCCACATTGTCCGCTGGGTCGAGAAGAAGGGAAGTGTTGTTCATGATTTTTATTCCTTAACTTGGTCAAAACTAGAGAAAAAATTGTTCTTCAATGAAGAAAATAATCACACTTGGTGAAGTCATGCTGCGACTTTCTCCTCCCGGAAACCAACGTTTTTTCCAAACCCATTCCTTTGAGGTCGAATTTGGCGGCTCCGAAGCCAATGTCGGCGCGGCCATGGCTTATTGGGGACAGCATGTGGCGCATTTGACGGCATTTCCCGACAGTGAAATCGGGTGGGCTGCCGCTGGCCAGCTTCGCAAAAACGGCATCGACACCCAGTTTATCCCCCATGTCCCGGGGCGGATGGGGATCTATTTTCTGGAGCAGGGAGCCATGCAGCGAAGCTCCCAGGTGATTTATGACCGGGCAGACTCTTCCTTCGCCAGTTTTGATGGAAAAAATCTTGATTGGGATGCGATATTTGGCGGAGCGAGCTGGTTTCACTGGTCCGGCATCACCCCGGCATTGTCCAAGGAATGCGCGGAACTTACGCTTGCCGCTTTGAAGCAGGCCAGGAAACGGGGGATCACGGTCAGCGGCGATCTGAACTACCGGAGCAACCTCTGGAAATTCGGCAAGGAGCCCCATGAGATCATGCCCCGACTGATGGAGTTGACGAATGTTTTCATCGCGGGCACACGGGATTTCAGGCAATGTCTCAATGAAGACTTCAAGAATTTTGGCGAAGTCCGTGACATGGCTTTTGGCCGGTTTCCCGATTTGCAATACTTGGTCAAAACAGACCGGGTTTCCCAAAGCTCTTCCCACAATTCCATCTCGGCGATCCTTTATGAAAAAAAGAAATCCTTCTCCTCCAGGACTTACGAGCTGACCCACATCGTGGACCGAGTCGGGACAGGCGATGCATTCGCAGGCGGACTGATCTATGGTCTGCTCCATATGAAGCCGAAAGAGGCGATTGAATTTGCGATGGCTGCCGGTGCCATCAAACACAGTGTGCCCGGAGATATCCTGCTTTGCTCCCTTCAAGAAGTCCATGAACTCGCCAGCGGTGAAGCTGTCGGAAAAATCAAACGCTAATGAGAAACCCAACTCCTTTTATCAAAAAAATGCATGCCGGTGGCATGATGCCCATATTTTTCCACCCCGACGAGCAGGTCTGCCTGGATCTCCTCCATGCTGCCTACGAGGGCGGGGTGCGGGTGATCGAAATGGTCAACCGCGGCAAGGAAGCCAAGTCCATCTTTCCAAAAATCCGGGAGGCTGCCAATAAATTGCCGGGCATATACCTGGGTGCCGGAACGATTTACCACTCCTATGAAGCCGAAGAGTTTATCGATATGGGCGCTGAATTCATCGTGGCTCCGGTGATGAATCCCAAGCTCGGGGAATATTGCGCGAAGGTGGAGATCCCCTGGATTCCGGGCTGTGGTACGGTCACAGAAGTTTTTCTTGCCCAGGAGCTCGGTTCGGAACTGGTGAAAATCTATCCGGCAAACGTCCTGACGCCGGATTTTGTCCCGGCCGTCCATGCGGTATTGCCCAAGATCGAGATTATCCCGACCGGAGGCGTGGAGCCAAATGCCGAAAGCCTCAAAAAATGGTTTGATGCGGGTGTGCTGTGTGTGGGAATGGGTTCCCAGCTTTTCAGGAAAGACCTGATCGCGAAAAGGGCTTTTTCCGAAATCAAAGATTCGGTCCGCCATGCCATGGACATCATCGAATCCCTGCAGGCAGGAAAACCCTAAACGGATGCGCTGAATACAAAAAGCCCCCAAAATGCTTGAATTTTGGGGGCTTTTTGCAATCATGCGCCTAGTCCAGATTTGGCTGGGGGGTTGTTCTGAGATAAGGCTTGATGACTTTGTGGCCTTTCGGGAATTTTGCGGGGATGTCCTCGGTTTTGATCGCCGGAACGACGATCACATCCTGTCCGTGGTTCCAGTTTGCCGGAGTTGCGACGGAATAGTTTGCGGTAAGCTGAAGCGAATCGATCACCCGGAGCAATTCTTCAAAATTCCTTCCCGTGCTTGCCGGATACGTGATGGTCAATTTGATTTTTTTGTCGGGACCGATCACAAATACCGACCGGACGGTGGTATTCTCGCTGGAATTTGGATGGATCATGTCGTAAAGTTCCGAGACCTTGCGGTCTTGATCTGCTATGATCGGGAAGTTGACCTCGGTTTCCTGTGTCTCATTGATGTCCCCGATCCAGGATTTGTGATTGTCCAAGCCATCGACGCTGAGCGCGATCACCTTGGTGTTTCGCTTCGAAAATTCCTCCCGGAGTTTGGCAACAGCGCCCAGTTCCGTCGTACATACCGGCGTGTAGTCTGCCGGATGGGAGAATAGGACGCCCCATCCATTTCCCAGGTATTCGTGAAAGTTGATTGTTCCTTCGGTGGTTTCCGCCGAAAAGTCGGGAGCGATGTCCCCTAGTCGTAAAGCCATGATGTTTAATATTTAAAGTCTATAGAATTAATAGGGTAAAAGTAAGCCAAAAATCCGGAACAAATGAAATTATCTGGCCCGTTTCTTTTCCCTTTCAACCCGATTTTCGGAAGATTTAAGGAAATTGACAGTATCCTTGTGCGGAGGCCATCCTTATTTTGGCCATTCCTAATATCCCATAAAATTGAAAATCACACATGAAGACCTACTACAATCCCGAAGACCTCAAAAAATTCGGCACCATCGACCAACTTCAAAAATCCATGGCAGACAAGTTTTTTGCCTATTACAACGAAGTTTTCAAAGAGGGAGCGCTTACCGCAAGGGAAAAATCCCTGATCGCATTGGGCGTGGCCCATGCGCTCCAGTGTCCCTATTGCATTGACGCATACACCACGGACACCTTGGAAAAGGGCTGTGACGAGGAGCAGATGATGGAAGCGGTGCATGTGGCTGCGGCCATCCGTGGCGGTGCTTCCTTGGTACACAGCACGCAGATGATGAACAAGATCAAAGAAATATCCATGTGATGAAGTCACTTAGGGCGCAATCGCACCGCCTCGCGGATCCGAAAGTGGAGCTGGATATCTTGGAAGAAAGGCATCCAGGAGGCGAGACTGCCCACTTTCGAAACTATCTGGACAGGATCGGTATGTTTCCGCTTAGGCCTACCGCGCTTGAGATCTTCCAGGTGAACGTGGGGAAAATGTGCAATCAGGTGTGCAGACATTGCCATGTGGATGCGGGGCCTGATCGCAAGGAGATCATGGACCGCTCCACCATGACGCAGTGTCTCGGGGTGATCGGGCGCGAGAAAGCGCTCGCCTGCGTGGATATCACCGGAGGGGCTCCGGAGATGAATCCGGATTTCAGATGGTTTGTGGAGGAAATCCGAAAGGCCAGGCCCAAGATCAAGATCATCGTCCGATGCAACCTGACCATCCTCCTGGCCAATCCCAAATTCAATGATTTACCGGATTTCTACAAAAGAAACGGGGTAGAGGTGGTGTCTTCTTTGCCCTATTTTACGGCCATGAAAACCGACTCGCAGCGGGGGGAGGGGGTTTTTGAAAAGTCCATCGAGGCTCTCAGGCTCCTCAACGAAACAGGGTACGGGAGAAAAGATACCGGTTTGGTTTTGAATCTGGTTTACAACCCTTCCGGGGCATTTTTGCCTGCCTCCCAGTCTGGGCTTGAGTCCGAGTTTAAGAAGAAACTGTGGGACAGGTTTGGGGTGGAGTTCAACTCGCTCCTCACCATCACCAATATTCCGATCTCCAGGTTCTTGGACTACCTGATCAGCTCGGGCAATTATGAGAATTACATGGAAAAGCTGCTGGCCAGTTTCAATCCCGCAGCGGCGGCGGGCGTGATGTGCCGGAATACCATTTCCGTGGGCTGGGATGGCGGTTTGTACGACTGCGATTTCAATCAGATGCTGGACATGAAAGTGGATGCGCCCAATTCCCGGCATCTGGCCGACTGGGATTCTGATGCCCTTTCCCGTAGGACCATTGTGGTCAACAACCACTGCTTTGGCTGCACTGCAGGTGCGGGGTCGAGCTGCGGAGGGGCGACAGTATGAGCAAGGCCTGCCTGATGATTTTCCAAAAAAATGCCGTCCGGGGCAAGGTAAAAACCCGGATTGCGGCGACTGAAGGAGAGGATCTGGCCTTGGAGATCTACAAATGGCTGTGCGCACATACCCATCAGGTAGCAAAGGAGATCAAAGTGGACAAATTTCTTTTTTTTTCCGATTTCATCCCCGAGAATTCTGCGGCGGACTATCCGGGCTATCACCTGATGCTGCAATCCGGAGACGATCTGGGAGAGCGGATGTGCAATGCCTTCCGCTGTCTTTTCTCAAAGGGCTATTCCAGTGTCGTGATCATCGGCACCGATTGTCCGGAACTGCAGGTGTCGGACCTCCACAGTGCTTTTTTGGCATTGAGCCGCCATGATCTGGTCATCGGCCCTGCCAGGGATGGAGGATACTATCTCCTGGGCATGGGCCGATTTTGTCCTGAGTTGTTCGGTGGAATTCCCTGGAGCACCCCCCGTGTTCTGGAGTTGACCTTGGATGCCGCCGATCAGGCCGGTATGGACTATGAGTTTCTGAATATCCATTCCGACGTCGATACCTTTGGGGATTGGCAGGACTTTTCTTTGGGGAGGAAAGCTCCCTGAGCGCAAACCTTCCCCGTATTTTATATATTGGGGGAAAAGTCACCCCATGCATCTGAGTTTGAAAAACAAAATAACGGAAAGATCCGCCACAAGACATTTGCCCTGGATAGTGGTTTTGTGTTTGGTTTTTTGCCTTGCGTCCCCATCTTTTTCCCAGGGAAAATCCGAAACCGTCCGATTCGAGATCCAAGTACTGGGCTTGAAGATCGGTGACCTCCAGGTGAAGCGGTATCAGGCGGGGGACACGCTCCACTATCTGGCGGAGAGCAAGGTCCGGTTTTGGTTTTTTGGCAGTGTGGACGTGGAAATCTCCACCCATTCCAGATACGTGGACGGCTATTTTGTGAAAAGCATGTCAACCTCTAACACCAACCGGGGCAATTTTGCCTCGACCATTTACTGGGATGGTGAAAAATATGTGGTGGATGCGGAATCCCACAAATTCGAAAACAAAAAACCGGTGTCTGGATTGGTTCAATGGTGCTCGGCCAGGACATTTTTCGACGAGCTCCAGGGAGGCGAAACGTTCCTCTCCGAGGTCTATGGCCTCACTGCGACCATCGAAGAATTCGGAACCGGCAAGTACAAAACAACCATTTCGGGAAACGAAAACCAATATTTCTACGAGGCGGGAAAGCTTCAGAAAGTCGTACTTGAAAACTCCATCAAGAATTTCCAATACAAGCGTATAGACTGAAGGGCATGAAGAGTGCTCCCGGCAGCGGGAATTTAAACTGCGAAGGGACGCGAAGGAACACAAGGGGATTTTCACCACGGAGCACGCCAAGGAGTAGTTGGATTTGAATCAGGCCACGAAAGAACTCCAATCGAAACTTACTCGGCTAAGCTTTTTCAAGAACGCAGAGAAAAAGCTGAAGCTTTTTGGGAAAATCTCTGTGAACTCTCCCTGGTTAAAAAAGATTAACCGCCAGGACGCAAAGGAACACGAAGAGGCTTAGCCACGGAAACCGAGAATTAAGAGCAAGTGCGGTCTCGCAGACTTGATTTTGGACTGGTCGTTTGGCCGCCAATTTGCCGATTTGCGGGTTTTGGGGATTTTTTTCGGATTGCGAACCGCGGAGCTTGTTTATATCCCGTGATTTTTTCGATACATTGTGGGGCATG
>CAZGYC010000049.1:0-33095 GCA_964530015.1 uncultured Limnohabitans sp.
CGAGGTTTCCTCCAAGACCAATTTTTTCCTCCCCAAGTGGCTCCCTGTCCCAAACTATAACCAGAAAGTGACCGAATCTTCCTTTACGGTCCACTATCCCACCGCGCTTGGATTGAAATACAAGGAACTCAACCTAACGGGAAGCAAGACCCAAAACGAAGAATTGGGGACGACATCGTTCACTTGGACCGAGAGGGATCTGCCCGTCCAGCCCAAAGGCTTCGATTCGGACCAGGATCCCAAACTCCTGCTTGCCCCGGTCAGGTTTGCGCTGGATGCCTACGCGGGAGAGATGGAAAGCTGGTCAGGGCTTGCGGCTTGGCAGCATGAACTGAACAAAGGCCGGGACGTACTGCCGGCGGATTTCAAGGAAAAAATCCTGAAGCTGGTGGAGGGAGTAGACGACGCGTACGGGAAAGTCAAGATCCTCTATACCTATCTTCAAAAGAACTTCCGGTATGTCAGCATCCAGCTCGGCATCGGCGGATGGCAGACGATGACTGCGGCAGACGTGGTCAAGTACGCTTATGGGGACTGCAAAGGCCTCACCAACCTGATGAAGGCCATGCTGGAGGCGGCAGGCATTCCGTCCAACTATACCCTGGTGTATGCTGGAGCCGAGGCGGATGACATCCAGGTGGACCTGCCGTCCAACCAATTCAACCACGTGATCCTACAGGTTCCCACTGCCACCCAGCCCATCTGGCTGGAGTGTACATCCAGCCTGCTTCCGGCGGGATATCTGGGGGATTTTACCAGAGATAGACACGTATTGGTGACCGAATCCAACGGTGGCTACCTGACCAAGACGCCTGCTTATGATTTGGAGGAGTGGAATGAGATCCGGTCCCAGTCCAAAGTGGTGGTGGATCCCCAGGGAAATGCGAGGATTGACACCAGGCAGCAATTTTTTGGGAATTTTGCCGCAGATATGCTCTATGTCAAAAGCAATCTGGACGAACGCCAGCAGCGGGATTACCTCAACAGAAACTCGTCGGTATCCGGCCTGATCGTGGAGCGGTATCAGATTGACGTTGCCAATCGGGACTCGCTGCCCGTCACCGAGCTTGGCTTTGATGGTTTTCTGCAAAAGTTTTCCCAGGCTACCTCAAAACGGATAATCCTCCGGCCTTTCCTCGGAAAACTTGGGTCCGCCCATCTGGCGAACAAGTCTCTGAAGCAAGTGGATGAGTATGAAATCCAGTTGCCGGAGGCTTGGCAGCCTGACGGGGATTTTCCCCGGATAGTATTGGATGAGGAAAACCTAAAAGGCCTTCTGGAGATTGTCATGGAGGGGAAAAACCTTCGTGTACGACGGGAAATCAGCCTGAAAATCCCGGAAAGTCTCGGGAAAAACGGGGAAACGGAGCTGCTGAGAAAGATCAATACCTCCTTTGACCGAGCCATCCTTTTTTTGAATACCACGCCTACTGCATCATCCCACCCTTCCCATGAATAAACTACTCCTGATTGCCCTTGCCGTCCTGTTCCCCTGTTTCGCTCCGGCCCAGTCTATCAAGATGGGCGAAATCAGCCAAAATGAAATCGACCTCAGGGAAGTGGCCTATGAGCCGGGTGCGGCTGCGGTGGTGTTGGCCGCCAGCGGGGATTCCCGGTTTTTTGGGGGAATTTTTGAGACTACCTATTTCTATCGCATCAAAATCCTGACCGATGCCGGCAAAAATTTCGGAACGGTCAAGATCGGCTACTACCGTGGCAATACTGGAGTGGAAAGTTTGTCCAACGTCAAAGCCCAGGCGATCAATTTTGTCAATGGACAAAGAACAGTGACCAGCCTTGGAAAAGGGGAGCAATTTGATGTGGATCTGGGCAATGGTTGGAGGGAGCTGCGGCTTTCTTTCCCGAATGTCCAGGTAGGGTCCATTTTGGAATACACGTTCAGGAAAGGGGACAAGAACATGGAGTTTTTGGAAGGATGGAATTTTCAAAATTCCATTCCTACCCTGTATTCCAAATATCGGATCACGATGATTCCGCAGCTTGAATACAAAATGATCGGGCAGGGACAGCATTTCACTACCAAAGCAAGGGTGAGTAGTGAAAATGGGTCGTATTCTTGGGAATTGAGGGATCTTTTCTCCCTTAAGGAAGAACCATTCATGAAAAACTACCGGGACTATGCCGAGCGTGTGGAATTCCAGCTTTTTCGCTATCAGTCTGCCGGATCAGGTTCCGATGGATACCAGTCCGGAGCCCATGACCGGGGTGAGTTTGTGGAATTTCTGAACACTTGGGAAAAGCTTGGCGACGGAATTTTGGACGCTTACACAAGAAACGGGTTTTACCGAACCAGTCCCATTGAGCGGGAGTTTTTGTCCTTGGATCTGTCTTCTGGGACGCAGTTCGAAAAAGCAAAAAAAGCCTACTATTACATTAGGAATAATTTTACTGCCAAGGGGATGGATAAAATTTTTCCGAATCAAACGCTGAATCAGTTGCTAAAATCCAGAAATGGATCGCCTGGTGAGCTGATTCTGGCCTACATGGGAATACTGAAAGCCCAGGGAATAACATGCGAGCCGGTTCTGATAGGAAGTAAGGGGTACGGCCGGAGTGAGTTGGTTCAGTTTCCCTTCCTCAATCAGTTTGACAAAATTTTGCTGCTGGCCGAGCTGGATGGCAAGCAGCAGTTTATTGACTTAAGCGATCCTTTGGCACCATTCGGCTATGTGGATCTGGAAAAGCATGTTTCGGGGGGATTTTTGCTGAAGAAAGGCTCCAGCAAGCTGATTGCGGTTGATATCCGTCACAGCTCCAACAACATGTTTTTTTCCAATGTGGCGATCAATCCGGAGAGTGGGGCATTGGTGATGGACTACAGCGTCAGGAATTATTTCTACTCCGGACTGAAAATGTCCCATACGCTCAGCGAGCTGGAGAAATCCAACAAACGTGCGGAAGAGCTGTTCAAAGGATCTGAAGAAATCTTCCAGATCGAAAATGTGAAAACGGAAAACCTCTTGGAGGAGAAAAACTATTTCAATACCAGCTTTCAGCTTGTTTGGCCGGATGCATCGGGTCAGGATAGGCTGGTTTTCAATCCACTGAGAGTTTCATCTTTTGCCCAAAATCCCTTCACACAAGAATACAGGGTATTCCCGGTTGATTTTGAATACCCATTTAGTGAAACCTACACCGCCAATATCCAACTGCCCGAAGGCTATGTGGTGGACGACTTTCCTGTCAATGAGAGCCTTACTATTCCAGGGGCTCCGATTTCGTTTCAATACAATGTCGAACACCTCGGCGCTGTGTTGAAAGTATCTGCCAAATTGGAAATCAAGACCAGCTTGATTCCGGTAAAGAGCTACAGCGACCTGAAGTTTTTCATGGAAAGCGTAGCTTCCAAGCTTGTCTCGCCGGTCATCTTGAAAAAAGTGGAGAGAGCCCCATGAACAGAATTTCCCTCATTCCACTCGCATTTGCGCTTTTTGGATCTTCCCTCATGGCCTTCTCGCAAGAGGTAGAGTGGGGTGTATTCTCAGAGGAAGAATCGACCCTCGAAACGGTGTCCTTTGAGCCGGAAGCCAAGGTTGTCTCCCTTTACGAAGAAGGCAAAACCGGATTGGTCTGGAATAGGGACACCTATCAGATTATGGGAATGTACACCGAGTATCACTATCGCTATAAAGTGCTGGATGACAATGTCGGCGGTTTTGGAAATATCGCGATCCCCTATTACCACGCCGGAGAGTGGAAGATTGAAAGGATTGTGGAGCTGGAAGCCCAGGTGAGTTACCTGGAAGACGGTGTCCGCAAGACGTATCAGCTCAAAGAGGAAGATATCCGGCAAATAGATTTTGGAGATGGTTTTGGGGAGTATCGGATCATCTTTCCAAAGGTATTCAAAGGGTCGATCTTGGAGTATCGTTACATCAAGGCTGACAGGAGGTACTATACGCTGGAGGGCTGGGTGTTTCAGGGAGAATACCCCAAGCTCAGATCCAAATTCACCTTTGAGGTGCCTGATTTCCTCCAGTATCAGCTAATTGTGCCGCCGGGACGGGTCAAGGCCTCCATGAGCCATTCTGTGAAAAAGGACAGGTTCACTTGGAGTCTGCGGGATTTGGGCTCATTTCCGGTGGAGCCTTATATTTCTTCGCCCATGGATTACCTGGAGCGGGTGGAGGGCTTTCTCGCTGTCGATGCCACCCGGCGGCCCGCCACCTTGTATTCCACCTGGGAAAAGCTCGGGGACCAAATCATGGATTTGAAAGAATTTGGCTCCTACGGCAAGTCGGTTTCCCATAAAAAACTTGGGTTCAAAGAGGATCTCTTCCTCGCTGAAGGCAAGGAGGCCATTGCAAAGAGGATTTATCGCTATGTGTCCGATAATTTCACCCTGGAGCCCAGCCTATACGCCTATCCTTCCAAGTCCCTGTCGGAACTGCTTCGAAGCAAAAAAGGGAACCATCTGGATATCCATTTACTGCTGATCGCGGCTTTGCGTAGCTATGGGATCCACGCAGAGCCGGTTTTGGTCAATGAGCTTCACCCCCTCAAGCGGTCATTCTTGATTCCAAGCCCAAACATCGACCAGTTCTCCTCGTCTTTGGTAAGGATGGAAGTCGGCGACAAAATCACCTACCTTGACGCAACGGATTCCATCCTGCCTTTTGGACTGCTTCCGCTTCGAAAACTCGTGGAAAAAGGATTTTTGCTCAGAAAAGCCAGCTCTGAGCTTATCGATTTGGCCCATGATTTTGATTCCAAAACGGAACTGGAGATTACTTTGGGGCTGGATTCTATCGGGAACCTGGAGTATCGGGAAAAACTAAAGCTCACCGACCTTCAGGTGCTGGCACTCCGGGATGCCTTGGCCATCGATCGGGACGATGAGGCTCCCGGCGATTTGGATCCCTATAACGTGAGTTTTGAGGACCATTTTAGGGATGAAAAATTCATATCCGCCTCCTATCACCTCCCCATTCGCGGTTTGGATGGGGCGGTAGTCCTTCTGGATCCTTTTACTTTTTCCGCGTTTGCGGTGAGTCCTTTTTTGGAGCAATCCAGGGTATATCCATTGGAATTTGGGTTTCCCGTACAGGAGACGATGCGTTTTGTGGTGGAGCTTCCTGGGGGATATTTGCTGGATGAATATCCCGAATCGATATCTCTTCGATCCGATGTCGGTGACATGGCTTTCGTTTTTGACGTCCGGCTGGAAGATGAAACGCTGAAAATCACTTCCGATCTCCAGATCCAAGTCCAAGGATCTATTTCACGGGGGAGGTATGGCGAGATTCGAAATTTTTTTCAAATTGTTGCCGAGAAACTTTCCGAGCCGGTCGTCGTAGTCCGCAAATCCGTGCATTGATTTCCCAACTTTGACGAAAACCAACCATGGTCAACTACCTTCACGGCTATAATACCCAGGAACAGCAGCGCCTGATAGACCAGGCGGGCTTTTTGGCTCCTTTAATCTATCCCTCGGTGGACTTTTCGGGATGCAAAAAGCTCCTGGAGCTCGGAAGTGGAGTAGGTGCGCAGACCGCCGTACTTCTGGGGCTTTTCCCGGAGCTGCACATCACCTCCGTGGATTTTTCCGAGACCCAACTGGCCAAGGCAAAGGAAAACCTCAGCGACTTTTCGGACCGGGTGACCTTTGTGTGCCAAGATGCGGAGAAGTTCCGGCTCGGGGACAGATTTGACTCGGCGTTTTTCTGCTGGGCACTGGAGCATATCCCGGATCCCCAGGCGGTGATGCATCGGGTGAAAGCCCACCTTTTGCCGGGGGCAAAAGTCCACCTCACGGAAGTGTTTAATTCAACTTTTTATTATCGGCCTGAGTCTCCGGCGTTGGCAAACTACTATCGGGCTTACAACCAACAGCAGATCGGCTTTGGCGGCAATCCCGATGTGGGGGCCCAGCTCGGCAATTTGCTTAGCCGAGCGGGGTTTCGGGAGATTCGGCTTTCACGGAGTGGTTTTCACCTGGACCAAAGCCAGCCCGCGGAGCTGCGGAGGTTTGTGGAATTTTGGAAGATCCTGATGAAAAGCGGTGCTCCGGGCCTGCTGGAGTCGGGTGCCGTCACCCAAAGCGACATCGATGCGATGGAAAGTGACCTGGATCGGATCCTCGCTGATGAAAATGCCGTTTTTTTCTACCAATTTGTGCAGGCAAAAGCAACCGTATAGATGCCCATGAAGCTGATTCGCCGGATTTGGAGGGTGCTGTGGAAGACCGCCTTGTGGTTTTTCGGGCTTTCGGTCGGACTGGTGGTTGTATACAGGTTTGTTCCTGTGCCGGTTACCCCGCTGATGGTCATCAGGCTTTTTGAGCAGGCACTTGATCCGGAAAAAGAGGTGCGGCTCTACAAAGACTGGGTGCCTATCTCAGAAATATCCAAGCATGCGCCGCAGGCAGTGATCGCCGCCGAAGACCAGAAGTTTTTGGATCACAGGGGTTTTGATTTTGAGGCGATGGAAAAAGCCTGGGAAAACAACAAAAAGGGGAAGCGGATCAAGGGAGCCAGCACCATCACCCAGCAGACGGTCAAGAATGTGTTTCTCTGGCCGGGCCGGAGCTATCTGAGGAAAGGCCTGGAGGCCTATTTTACGGTGTTGGTTGAGCTTGTTTGGTCAAAAGAGCGGATCATTGAAGTGTACCTCAATGTGATCGAGATGGGGGACGGGATCTATGGGATCGAGGCTGCATCGCAGGCGTATTATAAAAAACAGGCACTCAAGCTGGACCGAAGCCAGGCTGCAATGATTGCGGCAATTCTCCCCAATCCCCGGCGCTGGAACCCTGCCAAGCCTACCGGCTACATCCGGGGAAGACAAAGCTGGATCCTGGGGCAAATGAACAATCTTGCGCCGGCCGGCTTTGGAAATTGAGATTGGACTCTGTTTGTTAAAATGTGAAAATTCCGGGTTTTTCGGCCTTTTTGCAGAATTTCCGGCAACGTTGAACTTGGGAATCTGGGCCTTCCTGACCGAAATCCGAACAATATTTTAAAACTGGGGATTGTCCCCGGTAAAATGTCGCCTGCAATCCCCGCCGTTCCCAAACAGAAATTGGCCCTGATCGGCTGGATTTTGACATCAACAGATACAAGAAAAATTTATCCACAATTTCAATTATTTATCCACACTCGCTGGGACCATATCCGTAATATACTGAAAAACAGCCAATTATATACATGCAAGAAAAGGGAATATTGTGGATAATTTTAGCTAACAGCAAGAAAACCAGCGTTTAACCGGGCTTGCCCGGTGGATAATTCCGAATTCCGAATTTTATTCTTGTCCGGGGCTAATCCTGCTTTTGGCCGATGAGCCTTTTGCGGTACGTGTTGAAGATACGGGACTTCGAAACGAAGCCCTGATAGCACCCATTTTCCACTACGGGCAGATTCCAGGCACCTGATTTTTCAAATTTTTCCATGGCCGATTGCATATTGTCTGTAGCCAATAGGATTTCCGGAGGACTGTGCATGAGCTGGCGGACGAGGACTTTCTCCTGTTTTTCGGGATCAAACATGATCGCCCTGACGTCATCCAAGGTGATGATGCCACAGAGGGTCTGACTTTCGTCCACCACGGGGAAGATGTTCCTTTTGGAGATTTTGACCAAATCAATCAGGTTTTTTAGCTGTGCTTCCGGATGGATGGGGAGCAAATCCCGCTCGATGACCTGCGAAATGTCAATGGTGTCGAGCAGCTCCTGGTCTTTGGTTTCGGGAAGGTGTTTCCCCTGGTCCTTGAGCTGGAGCTTGTAGAGGCTGTCTTTTTGGAAATGGGTCGTGGTCGTATAGGCAATCGCGGAGACAAACATCAGAGGCACAAAAAGCTCATATCCCCCGGTAATCTCCGCAATGAGGAATATCGCCGACAGCGGCGCGTGTTGGACTCCGGCCATCAAGCCACACATGGCGACCAGCGTAAAATGGGCGACGGGCAAGGAACTGTGCAGCCCAATCAGATTATTGGAGTAGGCAAACAGGAATCCGACGATTCCCCCCACGTAAAGAGAAGGGGCAAACACGCCTCCGCTGCCCCCCGACCCGATCGTAACCGCAGACGCAATCGGCTTGATCAAGATGATCAAGGCCAGGAACACGACGATCATCGCCGGGTTTTCGATAGTGGAAAAGAAGATACTGTTATCCAGGATTTGTGAATGATTGCCCTGGATCAGAATGTTCAGTGTACTGTATCCTTCACCGTAAATCGGAGGAAAAAAGAAGACCATCACGCCAAGCAGTGCGCCTCCGTACATGGTCCTCATCCACTGGTCTCCGATGTCCTCCATGATCTTTTCGGTGGATCGTACCATCTTGCTGAAGTAAAGGGAGACCACGCCGCAAATCATCCCCAACAGCAGGTAATAGGGCATGTGGGACGCTCTGAAGGTTTCTTTCAACTGGAAGTTGAACAGGGAATCTTCACCGATCAGGATCATGGAAGTAACCGAACCCATCACGGATGCGATCAGCAATGGAATGAAGCTTGCGGTACTTATTTCCAGGAGGATTACCTCAATTGCAAAGATCACTGCTCCGATCGGGGCACCGAATATGGCCGAGATAGCCCCCGCGGCACCGCAGCCGATCAGCAGTGTCCGCTTTTTAGGATTGAGGTGGACCAAGTAGCCGACGTTGGAGCCGATGGCCGAGCCTGTGACTACCATGGGCGCTTCCAGTCCTACCGAGCCTCCAAACCCGACCGTAAACGCAGAGGTAATCACCCGGCTATAAATCTTGACCCTTGGGATGAGACTGGATTTTTTGGAAATATTAAAAAGAACATCGGGAATGCCGTGGCCTCCGACATCTTTCAGGATAAATCTACCGATAAGATATGCCGCTGAAATCCCAATCAGCGGATAGATGATGTACATGAAGTTCGCATACTCCTTATAGAAACCCTCCGTGAGGAATTTCTGGATTGCATGCACCGAGGACTTGAGAATGACGGCAGCCAATCCCGAAAAAATGCCGATCAATCCACTCAGGATCAGGATGAATCCTTTGTTGCTCAGATGCCGGAGCCTCCAGATCAAAAACCGGGTTATCAGATCGTTTTTAGCCAAAACAGGTTGTTTTCATTCAGATTTCGGGTACGCTTCCGCCTGGCCTATTGCCCAGGCAATTCCGTATCCAGAGCCAGGATGCATCTCAGGATCAGGTTTACGGCATTGACATAAAATTCGGGTTGGATATTTTTGAATTCATCGGAGGGCTTGTGGTAGTCTTGGTGATCTTCCACCCCAAAATAAATATGGGGGATTTTTTTTTCGAAAAAAGCACCGTGGTCGGATGCATTGGTCCAGTCGTCCCTTCCGGTTCCCGGCGTGTCATGGCCCAGCTTCAGCGTTGGGTTGGATCCTGCGGCCGCTTTTTCCAGGATGGGCTTGAACTGGGGATTGTGATGGGTGCCCGAAGCGTAGAGCTCGTTTTTGTCGCTTCTCGAAAGCATGTCCATGTTCACGTTCAGCAGGACCTGATCCAGGGGATAGGGGAAATCAGCCACGAGGGCTTTGGCACCCCTCAGTCCCATTTCCTCTGCGTCCAATGCCACGAACATCATGCTGTGAAGCGGCCTGTTTTTGGAAAAATAGTCTGCCAGCACCAAGAGTGCGGCGGTTCCGGAGGCATTGTCGTCGGCACCGTTATAGATCGAGTCTCCCGCGGCGTCGGGCCGTCCGATTCCCACGTGGTCATAGTGGGCCGTCACCACGATCACTTTTCTGGAACTGCTTCCCGGGATAAAAGCCACCAGATTTGCGGCATCCTCGTATTTGGTTTGGTTCCTGCCGGTGAAGGAAAACCGCTGGACAAAATCGGGATAAAGTGCCTGCACATTGTCTAAGCCGGTTAATTCATCCAAGATATATTTTCTCGCCTCCATGCTGCCGGCGCTCAGGGGTTTCCTGCCGGCCAGCCCATCTGAGGAAAGGAACTCGATGTGTTTCAAAAGCTCTGCGGAATTGATACTTTGGGAGTGCGAAAAAGTGGAAATCAGCAGACCGGTGAACAAAAGGAAGACTTTGTTGAAATTGAAATGCATCTGGCGATCCGTTGTCTGTTGTGTATATTCGTAAAAATACCAAGCTTACCGTCACTACATCCGAATTTGATGAAATATATCAGTTGCGCCCTCCTTTTTTTTCTTTCTTTCAGTCATGTGTTGGCCCAGGGAGGGCTCCCGGAAGGTTTTTTCGACGGAAAATCGATCGTTTTGATCTCTTCCGATCCGGCTTCGAGACCGGTGTTGGGCTGGCAGCAACTGGCCGACAGTGTGCACAGGTATCTGGTGGAGGCCGGCGGAGACCCTGTTGCCTATTTTGAGCTGGAGCAAGTGGCCCTTTCCGAGGCAAGGCAGGCTGATTTTGCAAAGGCCTTTGCCACCCGCCAGGTCAAAAACATCATCCTCGTGACCCGGAAGAGGGAAAGCCTGAGCATTCACATGGGGCAATTCAGCGGGGACGGAAAAGTGATCGCCTCCACGGCGCTGTTTGGGGTCACGGGCAAAGACTGGAATGAGGCCGGCTCGCAACTGGCCGAGTCCGGAAGGGCAAAGCACTCAAAGAACCTCCTGGTCATTGACGTGCCGGAATTTCCCCAGATCAGCACCCAGGAAGTAGCCCGGTCTGAGCAGAGGTTTTTGCCGAGAAACCCGCTCAACCTCGAAGTTTTCAAACTGGGGATCCCGCTGGAGGGATCTTCGGCTGAGACAGGTTCGCTGGGCTATTTTAGGTACGACCTGTTGGGGAAATCCCCCGAGGCGATTTTGGCGGAGCAGGCCGCCCAAAAATCCCAAATTCAATCGATCATGGAAAACCTCTATCCACACCAGATCGAATGGCTGACGGAATCAAAAACCAACGAACAACTGGTGCGGGACCGGGTCCAGTTCCTTCTGGTGAAGGTGGAAGGGCGGCAGTCGGATTTGATGCAGAGCATGGGGCTTGAGCCTGTTGCGGGGGAGGAAGGGTCAAAAACGGTGGTGAAATACTACATCAGACTCATCGTAAGGGATGAATTGTACATCGGGCCCGAATGGGATGCAAACACGGACTGGAAGATTGCGCTGGCCGGTTTTCTGAACAACCTAAAAAAATAAACCTCCCGGAGGAGGTTTACTACTTGATTTAGGGTTGGGGTGATTAGAGCAACTTTTACTTCAAGAAATTCGATGTTCAGGCGTATTAATTTCCTAAAAAAGTAAGAATATTCAGGAAATGCAATTTTTGTCAATTTTTTTTTGATCGGTCTTTTGATCGTGCAATTTTTTCAAGATCCGGATTCTTTCAAAAAAAGAGGTTCATTGACAAATGGGATCAATGCCAGAATGATTGCTTGGCGGTAATATTCGTTCCTGTCCACCACGCCGTGGGTGAGTATCCCCACCGATCCGCCTTGCTGCTTGGAATTGTCCCGGGCAAATACCAGATCGTCTGCTTTTCCCAGCTCCATCCCTTCGTTTACCAGCTCCGTCACTGCCCTGGGCAGGTAAAATGTGCCGGTTTTGGACTGGCTGGTTCTCCCGTTTCTGTCGAGGATAAAAATCCAGGCAAAGGCAAACATTCCGTAGTCATCCTGATCCAGTCCCCCTTCGATCCCAATCCAATAGTGGGCCTCCGGGAAAACCTCGCGGGAATTGTGTGCCCTGTTTTTTGCCCCCAGGAGGGTCTCCGCGTCCCCTTTTGGCTGCTCGGAGACTTCAGAGGAAGCATTGATGCCTTCCACCAGGAAACTTTTGTTGAATGCCCGGGTGAAGGCATCTTCGGTGCAGGCGATTTTTACGGGATTTTTGCTGCCGACCAATACAAGAAGCTTGTCAGAGGGCTGGAAATTTTGTCTTCGTTTGAAATTCATAGCGCAGGCCCTTTCAAATCAGGCCATATTGGTAAATACCTGATTGACATCGTCGTCTTCTTCGAGTCGGTCGATGAGCTTGTGGATGATCTCTTCCTGTTCTTCGGTGAGTTCGGTCAAAGTGGTCGGGAATCGCTGGAAATCTGCCGAAATCACCTCAATTCCCCGGTCTTCGAGTGCCTTTTGCATGGATCCAAAGTCTTCAAACTCGGTGTAGGCGAAGATCTCCCCTTCGTTTTCGGCAATCTCGGTGAGCCCGTGGTCGATCAGCTCCAGCTCCAGTTCATCCAGATCGTAGTCCGCTTGGGCAAATCTGAACACTGCTTTCCGGTCAAACATGAAACTTACCGACCCAGAGGTGCCGAGTGCCCCGCCTGCTTTGGTGAAATAAGACCGCACATTGGCAACGGTCCGGTTGGTGTTGTCCGTGGAGGTCTCGACGATGAAGGCGATGCCAAACGGGCCATAGCCTTCGTACACGATTTCTTCGTAGTCTTTTTCGTCCTTGTTGGAAGCGCGCTTGATGGCCGACTCGATGCGGTCTTTGGGCATTTGGGCGCCTTTGGCATTTTGAATGATTGTTCGGAGCTTTGCATTGGAGCCGGGATCAGGGCCGCCGGCCTTTACCGCCATCACGATTTCTTTTCCCAAACGGGTGAAAACCTTGGACATCTTGTCCCAGCGCTTAAACTTTCTTTCTTTTCGGAATTCAAATGCTCTTCCCATAGTTATACTGAATAATAGAAGTGGGCAAAAATAGCAAATCTTTTCACTAAGCAGAAGCTCCGTCCTTTTTATCAAAAGGAGCGCATTTTCTGCGGAGATTCATGTCTTTGCCACCGACTTGCCACGTATTGGATAAAACCTTCTTTAAATGGACCACCCAACCCATCAACCCATCCCGAATCTCCCCAAGCTGGATCTCCCCAAGGTCGTAATAGTCGGCGGGGGCTTTGCCGGACTGAAGCTCGCCATGGGCCTCAGAAACAGCTCGTTCCAGGTCATTCTCTTGGACAAAAACAACTACCACCAGTTTCAGCCTCTCTTTTATCAGGTAGCTACGGCGGGGCTGGAGCCAAGTGCCATTTCCTTTCCCCTTCGCAAAATCTTCCATGGAGCTTCCAACATGAGCTTCAGGATGGCGGAAGCGGAACGTGCCGATCCGGCTGAAAAAAGGCTCTTTACGGATATTGGCTATATCGACTACGATTATCTGGTGCTGGCCATGGGAGCCGACACCAATTACTTCGGGGCGAAAAACATCGAGTACTATTCCTCTCCCATGAAGACGGTGTCCGAGGCCCTTTACATCCGCAACAAGATCATCTCCAACTACGAGCGGGCGATCACCATTGCAAAGATGGAGGACCGGAAATCGCTGATGAACATGGTGATCGTGGGCGGAGGGCCCACGGGTGTGGAGCTGGCAGGCGCGATGGCCGAGCTGAGGAACAACGTTTTTCCAAAAGACTATCCCGAACTGAGCTTCAAAAACATGAAGGTGGTGCTGATCGAGGCCGGGCCAAAATTGCTCGGTGCCATGTCTGAGCAAGCGCAACGTCATGCCCTGCACTACCTGCAGGAGCTGGGCGTGGAGGTCTTTCTTTCTACCAAGGTACTGGACTACGACGGAAAGGCAGTTTCCATCGAGGGGAAGGATCCGATCGAAACCCAGACGCTGCTCTGGGCGGCGGGGATCAAGCCCAACCGCATTGGGGGATTTGACCCCAACCAATACGCCGGCAACGGACGGATGCTGGTCGATGAATACAATCAGTTGATCGGGTCCGAGGGCGTGTTTGTATTGGGAGACCAGTGCCTGCTGCCGGGCGGCGGTTTTCCAAAAGGACATCCCCAGGTGGCCCAAGTGGCCATCCAGCAGGCCAAGAATCTGTCAAAAAACCTGGTTAGAATCGGAAAGAATCAGGAGTTGATTCCATTTAAGTACAAAGATCTGGGCTCGATGGCTACCGTGGGACGAAAGCTTGCCGTGGTGGATTTGCCCTTTTTCAGGTTTCAGGGTTTGCTGGCTTGGCTGACTTGGCTTTTTGTCCACCTGATGGCGATTCTCGGTGTCAAAAACAAGCTGTTCATCTTCCTGGATTGGTCTTGGAATTACCTCAGCTTTGATCCCAGCCTGCGGCTGTTGATCAAACCCAAATATGTAAGGGCATCTGAGCGGAAAGAGCTGATCGAGGAAAAAAGCTCCTGATTAAGATTCCTTAACAGTCCATTTTCGCCGGTGATTAAACCTGGGATGTTTCGACCCGTCTAATTCCCGAAACAAAACCAAAACTACCATGAAACAATGGATGATCGGAGCTGCCCTGTTGGTCTTTGCCAGCCTGCAGCTAGCCGCCCAACAGGAAAAAAAGCAACAGCCAAATCCGGAAGAGCGGGCCAAGAAAACAACCGAAAAAATGGCGACAGAGCTTGGGCTGACGGAGGAGCAAAAAGCCCAGATTCTCACCCTGAACCTGGACCAGGCAAAAAAGCGGCAGGCAGAGATGGAGCGGGAAGCAGCCGAAAGAAAGGCGAAAATGGAGGGGATGAAGGCGCATCGGGAAAAAGTCAATGCGGTTCTTACCGAAGAGCAGCGCAGCAAATGGGAAGAGCTCAAGACGGAGCAGCGGAAGCAGCGGCGGCCTGGAGGCGAAGTCCACCGCCGGTCGGATTTTCCCAAACACAAAAACAGAGGCTAAGCCCTATGAAGAAAGCCACCTTTTTGGGGTGGCTTTTTGTATCGCAGGTAGGTCAACTAAACAGGGTACTATTGGATGTCAGGGCAAACCCACAGGGGATGGCCTTGACATTATCCCGCGATTTGCTCTTCGATCTGGAAGAAAGACTCGTCTTTCTGGGGCAGCGACGATGAACCCATCAGGTACTCATCCACTTTGACGGCAGTCTCCCTGCCTTCGGAAATCGCCCATACTACCAGTGATTGGCCTCTTCGCATATCCCCGGCCAGAAAAACCTTGGGGTTTGTGCTTTGATAATTTTTTGATTTTGGAAGGCTGTTTTCCATGGTTTCGGCACCAAAAGCCTGCAACAGGCCATTCTGGGCCGGGCCCATGTAGCCGATGGCTATAAATGCAAGGTCACATGGCACGGTGCGCTCGGTGCCCGCCACTTCCTCAAAAGTCATCCGGCCTCCTTTTTCTTTCCACTCGATATCCACCAGTGTCAGTCCGGTCACTTCTCCAGCCTCATTTCCGGTGAACTCTTTGGTCAGGATAGAAAACATCCGCTCTGCCCCTTCCTCGTGTGAACTGGAGGTTTTCAGGGTCATGGGCCATTCCGGCCAAGGATTCAGCACATTTCTTTGCTTTGGAGGTTTGGGGAGGAGTTCAAGCTGCGTAATGGAGGCTGCCCCGTGACGGTTGGAGGTGCCGATACAGTCGCTGCCGGTATCCCCGCCGCCGATGACGATCACGTGCTTCCCTTTGGCGGAGATCGGGTTTTCGCTGATCTCCGTCCCGACTACCTGATTTTGCTTGCCAAGGAACTCCATCGCAAAATGAACGCCCTTGTTCTTGTCTCCTTTGATATTCAATCCCCGGGGTTGTTGGGCTCCCGTGGAAAGCACCACCGCATCGAAATTCTTCAGGACTTCGTCTGCCGTGATGGTTTTGCCGATTTCGGTATTGGTCGCGAAAATCACCCCCTCCTGGCGCATCAGTTCGATCCTGCGGTCGATTACCCATTTTTCGAGCTTGAAATCCGGGATGCCATAGCGGAGCAAACCGCCCACTTTGGCGTCTTTTTCGAAAAGAGTGACTTCGTGCCCCGCTTGGTTCAACTGATCCGCAGCGGCAAGTCCCGCAGGTCCGGATCCGACCACCGCCACCTTTTTTCCGGTTCGGTGGGCGGGTGGATTGGCTTTGACCAGGCCCAGTTCGTAGGCTTTTTCCGCAATGTTTTTTTCGATCAACTCAATCGCCACCGGGTCTTTGTTGATCCCCAGCACGCAGCTTGCCTCACAGGGGGCGGGGCAGATTCGGCCGGTGAACTCGGGGAAGTTGTTGGTGCTGCGGAGAATGCTGATCGCCTGTCCCCATTCCTGGTTATAGACTGCGTCATTAAACTCCGGAATCACGTTGCCAAGCGGGCAGCCGCTGTGGCAAAACGGGACTCCGCAGTCCATGCAGCGCGCCGCCTGGTTGTTCAGTTTTTCGCCGGAAAACGGCTCGTATATTTCTCTGTAGTCGCCGATTCGTTCTTTTGGATCCCGGCTTACAGGTGTTTCTCTTTTGAATTGGATAAATCCGTCTTTCGCTCCCATCTTACACCAATGATTTAGCTTGTTCTTGTGCTCTTTTTTGCAATACGGCCTTGTAGTCTCTTGGCATGATCTTGATAAACTGCTCTTTGGCTTTGTCCCAATCCTCCAGAAACCGCTGCCCCAAACCGCTGTTGGTCAGCTTCACATGCCGCTTGAGAAATGCTTTGACCGTGGTCAGATCCTCTTCTTCCAGGATCTCGATGTCGACCATTTCCGTGTTGATTTCGGTGATGTAGTCTTTCAGGATGTAAGCGAGCCCGCCACTCATCCCCGCGGCGAAGTTTCTTCCGATCTCGCCCAGGTTGATGACCATGCCCCCGGTCATGTATTCGCAGCCGTGATCGCCGATTCCTTCGACGACGGTTTTCACCCCGGAGTTTCTCACGCAGAATCGTTCCCCGCCCTTGCCGTTGATATAGGCTTCCCCGGAAGTAGCTCCATAGAAGGCCACATTGCCGATGATGATGTTTTCCTCGGGCACAAATCGCGCGTTTCTGCTTGGATAGACGATCAGTTTTCCTCCGGAAAGTCCTTTTCCAAAGTAGTCATTGGCTTCGCCTTCCAGTTCGAAGTTGACGCCTTTTGCAAGGAATCCGCCAAAGGTCTGTCCCGCAGAGCCGTTGAATTTGAAATGGACGGTGTCTTCCGGCAACCCGACTCCGCCGTAGATCTTGGAGATTTCATTGGAGAGCATGGCGCCCACCGACCGGTCGGTATTCTTGATCTGGAAATTTCCCGAAATGGGAATTGCCTGCTCCAGTGCCGGTGTCGCAGCTTTGATCAACTGGCGATCCAGTACTTTTTTCAGTTCAAACTCCTGGTCAATTTGCTTGTGGATGCCGACGTGGTCGGGCACTTCCACTTTATGGAATATCGGAGAAAGGTCCACTTTGTCCCACTTCCAGTGGTTGAGGTGGCCGGTGGACTGAAGCACCTGGCTCTGTCCGACCATCTCATCGACGGTACGGAATCCCAGGGAGGCCATGATTTCCCGCAGATCCTGCACCAGGAATTTGAAATAGTTGACCACATGGTCTGGGTCTCCGGTGAACAGTTTTCTGAGCTCGGGATCCTGGGTGGCGATACCCACAGGGCAGGTGTTCAGATGGCACTTTCGCATCATGATACAGCCTTCCACCACCAGTGCTCCGGTGGCGATTCCCCATTCCTCTGCTCCCAGCAGCGTGGCAATCGCCAGATCACGGCCGGTTCTGAGCTGTCCGTCTGTTTGGAGGACCACACGGCTTCTGAGATTGTTCTTGACCAGCGTCTGGTGCGCCTCCGAAAGTCCGAGCTCCCAGGGCAAACCGGCATGGCGGATCGAACTCAAAGGAGATGCCCCGGTGCCGCCATCTGCCCCCGAGATCAGGATGACGTCGGCGGCGGCTTTGGCCACCCCTGCGGCTACCGTGCCCACTCCGGCCTGGGAAACCAGCTTCACGTTGATCCGGGCCTTTCTGTTTGCGTTTTTCAAGTCGAAGATCAGTTGCGCCAAATCTTCGATGGAATAGATATCGTGGTGGGGCGGAGGCGAAATCAGGCCCACTCCGGGAGTGGAATGCCTTACCCGACCGATCCACTCGTCCACTTTATGCCCCGGCAATTGCCCGCCTTCACCAGGCTTGGCTCCCTGGGCCATCTTGATCTGAAGCTCGGCAGCGTTTGCCAGGTAGTGACTCGTAACGCCGAACCGGCCCGAAGCTACCTGCTTGATCGCGGAGCGCTCCCAGTCGCCGTTTGGTTTTTTCTCATAGCGGATCTCATCCTCCCCGCCTTCGCCCGAATTGCTCTTGGCTCCGATGCGGTTCATGGCGATGGCCAGCGTGCTGTGTGCTTCGTGTGAGATGGAGCCAAACGACATTGCCCCCGTGGCAAAGCGTCTCATGATTTTCTCTGCCGGCTCAACTTCCTCAATCGGAACGCTGATCCGTTTCTTGAATTCAAAAAGACCTCTCAGTGTCAGTGCATCCTTGGTCTGTTCGTTGATTTTGGCGGCAAACTTCTTGTATAGTCCAAAGTCACCCAAGCGGGTGGATTTTTGGAGCAAATGGATCGTTTCGGGGTTGAACATGTGTTTTTCCCCCCGTCTTTTCCATTGGTAAACACCGCCGGTTTCCAGGATTGGCGTGTTGGTTTTGTAGGCAGCATGGTTGCGAACCAGGATTTCCCCGGCAAGTTCGTCAAACGAAACCCCGCTGATTCTGGATACCGTTCCCTTGAAGCAACGGTCGATCACATCCGGCCCCAAGCCAAGGGCCTCAAAGATCTGCGCGCCCTGATAGGACTGAAGGGTGGAGATTCCCATCTTGGACAGGACTTTCAAAAGGCCTTTTCCGACGGCGTCCTGGTAGTTTGAGAGGAGCGTGTCCTGATCTTTGACTTTTTGCAACTGGCCTTTTTCAAACAGGTCTACCAGGGATTCCAGGGCCAGATAGGGATTGATCGCGGAGACGCCGTAGCCGATGGCCGTGGCAAAATGATGCACCTCGCGGATATCGGCCGACTCCAGTACCAGCCCTGCGCGAGTTCTGATTTTCTTTCTCACCAAATGCTGGTGCACAGCACCGATGGCAAGAAGGGAAGGGATGGGGGCCAGCTCTTCGGTGCTGTTTCTGTCCGAAACAATGAGGATATTTTTCCCCTCATGGATCGCGTCTTCGGCTTCCTGGCAGAGTTTGTCCAAGGCCTCCAGCAGCCTTCCGGGCTTGTGGTCGGCGACAAAATGCCCGTAGAGCTTCTGGGCCCGGTAGCCCAAGTGCTCCATTCGGGTGATTTTCTCCAGGTCTTCGTTGAGAAGGACAGGCTGGGAGATGTGGATCTGCTTGGTGTGTTGGGGGCTTTCCTCCAGGATATTGTGCCCTTCGCCGATCCGGGTGAAAAGAGACATCACCAGGCGCTCCCGGATAGGGTCGATGGGGGGATTGCTTACTTGGGCAAAGAGTTGCTTGAAGTAGTTGGAGATGTGCTGGCTTTGCTTGGAAAGCACCGCCAATGGCGTGTCGGCACCCATTGAGCCGACGGCTTCATAGCCGGTGTCGCCCATCGGTGCGAGGATTGCCTTGAGCTCTTCGGAGGTGTAGCCGAAGACCGTCTGGCACTTTTTGATATCCCCGGTAGAATAGGGATGGGCCAGCTCTTCGGGATCCGGGACAAACCGAAGTTTGGTACGCTGCTCGTTCACCCATTTTTCGTAGGGCTGACGACGGCAGATTTCACCTTTCACCTCTTCGTCAAAGAGCACACGGCCTTTTTCCAGGTCTGCCCAAATCATCCTTCCTGGGCTGATCCGGCCTTTTTCCGTAATGGTCGCCTCGCGGATGGGCAGGGCGCCGGCCTCTGAGGAAAGTACCAGTCGGTTGTCCCGTGTGATGAAATAGCGCAGCGGACGGAGTCCGTTTCTGTCCAGCGTCGCGCCGACGGATTTTCCGTCGGTGAAAAGCAGTGCCGCCGGGCCATCCCAAGGCTCCACCAGCGCCGCATGGAATTTGTAGAATGCTTTCCTTTCGCGGTCCATGACCTGATTGTCCTGCCAGGCTTCGGGCACGAGCATCATCATGGCATGGGGCAGGGATCTGCCGCTCAGTGTCAGCAATTCCACCATCGCATCGAGGTTGGCGGAATCGGAGTTGAGCTTGTTCGTGATGGGCATGAGCTTGGCCAGTTCCTCTTCTGTGAAGAACTTGGATTTCATCAATGCCTCTTTGGACTTCATTTTGTTCAGGTTGCCCCGGATCGTGTTGATCTCGCCGTTGTGGGAAAGGAACCGGAATGGCTGCGCGAGCCTCCAATTCGGAAAGGTGTTGGTGGAGAATCTGGAGTGCACGATGGCAAACGCAGACTCGATCCGCGGATTTTGGAGATCCCTGTAGAAGGCGAGCACCTGGTCTGTCCTCAACTGTCCTTTATATACAAGTGTCAGACTGCTCAGACTGGCGAAATAAAAGGCGTGGTTTACGCCGGGGATCTTTGAGTTGATCTCGGAGGTGGCGAAGTTTCTCAGGACATACAGCTTGCGCTCCAGCTCGATGCCGGTGAGGCCCTGTTTGTGGCTGACGAACAGTTGCTCGATATTGGGCATTACTTCCAATGCGCCCGAGCCGGGGATCGTCTCGTCCACGGGCACCTCACGATAGCCGATCAGATGGAAGCCCATCTCTTCGATCAGCCTGTTGAGCAATTCCTTGGACCGCTGATAGAGCTGTTTGTTTTTTGGGAAAAAAGTCATGCCCACGCCGTAGTAGCCCGGCTCTGGCAGATTGATTTCCGTACGTGCAGTCACGTCCCTGAGGAACTGATGCGGGACTTGGATAGAAATACCGGCACCGTCTCCGGTCTTGGGGTCAGATCCCCGTCCACCGCGATGCTCCATATTGCTAAGCATGTATAAGGCATCGCTGATGGTCTCATGAGTGGGTATATTGCTCAGATCCACTACAGCACCTATACCGCAGGAGTCATGCTCAAACTCCGATCGATACAAACCTTCTTGCATTCTAATTTGATTTAATAGGTTCAAAATTTCCAAAAATTACAAAAAAAAATTCCTTTGTTAAAATTTAGGCAATAAACCAGCGGTAATAATGAAGTATCAACGATAAAAAAGGGCTTTATTGGATTTTTGGCAAAAGTGAAATTTGGTTTAAAATTTTCAGATTTTTGCCTCAAATTCAGAAAAAAAGAATTGTTTGACCACAAAAATAACCCAATGTTTTTAAAAAGTGTGTAAAAAATCCGGAAATTGGATTTTTTGGAAAAAGGCAAAAATTTTTTCGGATTTTTTGTTTCAGGAAAATCTGGACGATCGTCCACATAGGAGATGTATTTCCAAAATACGATATAATATTCTGAATTATTCAACAATGTCAGAATATTATAAATCCCGATTTTAGTCGGAAAAATGGCTTGAGCCGTCCTTTTCACCGTTGAAAACCCGGACCTTGACTTTTTTGATCTTTCGGGTGTCCACGGCCAAGACTGTAAACTCGAAATTCCCGAACTGGATTTTTGCGCCGTTTTTGGGAAGCCTGGAGTTCAGTTCGAGCAGCAGGCCGCCGAGCGATTCGCTCTCGCCCTTGACGTCCCCAAAGATCTGTGGATCCAGTTCCAGTTTTTTGCAGAAGTCATTCAGGGACACCTTTCCCTCGAAGATGAAGGTGTCGTTGTCCAGCTCCTGAAAGAATATATTGTCGGTGTCGTCAAATTCGTCGTTGATCTCTCCGATGATTTCCTCGATCAAGTCTTCCAAGGTGACCAGTCCCGAAGTCCCCCCGTATTCATCCACCACGATGGCGATGTGGACACGCATCTTCTGGAAGTCTTTCAGGAGGGCGTCCGCCTTTTTGGTCTCGGGGACGTAGAAGCTTTTTCGGATCAGGTCCTTCCAGGGAAAGTCCTCGTCCTTTTCGATGTGCGGCAGCAGGTCTTTGATGTAGAGTATTCCCAGGATGTTGTCTATCGTCTCTTCGTAGACCGGAATCCGGGAGTATCCGCTTTTGTTGATTTTGTCCATCAGCTCATGAAAGTCCAGCTCGACATCGACGGCGGTGATTTCGAGCCGGCTTCGCATGACTTGCTTTACCGACAGTGTCCCAAAATTCACGATTCCCCTGAGGATTTCCTTCTCCTCCTCCGGCGTGTCCTCGGTGGTGAGGTCGAGTGCCTGATTCAGCTCGTCCACCGAGAGCGAATAGCCTTTTTGCTCCACCCGCTTTTCGATCAGATCACTGAAGGACATGAGAAACCAGGAGACCGGCGTGAGCAGGGAGGAGAAGAAGGCCAGGGCCGGGGCCAATGACAGTGCAAAGGGGATTCTTGCCTGGTTGGCATAGACCTTTGGCACGATTTCGCCGAAGAATACGATCGCAAAAGTGACTCCGACCGTTTGGACCAAAATAACCACCACCCCGGTCGCGTTCATCCCAAAAAGGGACCAGGAGACAAATGTCGTCAAGGTGACGATTCCGATATTGATCAGGTTGTTTAGGATCAGGATGGTGCTGAGGAGCTTTTTGGGATTGGCAAGGAGCCTGGCCACCTGCCTGCCCCGCTTGGGATCCGATTCTTGCAGCGAGGCGATCTCTTCGTTGTTCAGCGAGAAAAATGCCACCTCAGACCCGGAGGCGAGCGCAGACCCCATCAAAAGCAGAACCACGATCAGTCCGTTGAAAAAGAGATAACTAAATGAGGGCTCGTATAGCTGTGCGATCAGGTAGTAACTCGGGTAGGGGTCGTCCATGTAGGCGGAAAGCTGGTTGGGGCAAAAATAAGCAATTCCCCTGAAAATCAATTTCGGGGGAATCGGAGATCAATCAAAACGGCAGATCATCATCTGTGTCGTCCAGTACCAGGTCGGGACTGGAGCCGGGGGTGCTGGCAGTGGCTGCGGGTTTCGGGGCTGATGCCGGAGCACCGCCCGCTGGCTGGCTTCCGCCGGCCCCGTCGGGTTTTCCGCCAAGCATCGTAAAGCTGAGGACGCGGATCTTGGTCCGATACCGGTTTTGGCCTTGGTCATCTTGCCAGGTATCGGTTTTGATCTTGCCCTCCACATAGAGCTGCGAACCTTTTTTGAGGTATTGCTCGGCAATTTTTGCCTGGCCGTCCCACATCTCCAGGTCATGCCATTCGGTCTGGTCGATCCGGTTTCCGTTTCGGTCCTTATAGGATTCTGTGGTGGCCAGCCTGAGTTTTGCCACAGCCTTGTCACCTTCCAGGTACTTCACTTCGGGATCCGCCCCGAGGTTTCCGACCAGTATCACTTTGTTTACTCCTGCCATTTTGTTTTTGTTTAGGTTGAAAAATAGGAAAGGATGAAATTAATCAAATCCCCTGATCGTTCAAAAAATTCACGATTAATTTAGGTTTTGCCAACTGTTCGATGTCATTCTCGGCGACCAGCAAATATCCCTCGTTTTCACACCACAGGGAGAGTTCCCGGTGTTTTTCCAGGGGAAGTTCGATTTCCGAAAAACTGGCGTTGAGTTTTTGGTGTGACAGGATGTGTCGGTATTTTTTTGGAAAGAGGCTCGGTTTTGCCTCCGAGATCTTTCCGAGGGAGGCGGAGGCATTTTCCGAGTGGGGAAAATCATGGAGCCCTTCCCAGATATCCCCCGCGGTCCGTTTTTTCCAGACCCAGTCCTCCCCACATCGGATCACGAAATAGTGAAGGCTCCTTTCCCGTACTTTTGTTTTGTTGATTTTGACGGGGAGCTGCCTGACCAGGCCCTGCTGGAAAGCAACGCAGGAAGCCCGGACCGGGCAGCTTGGGCAGTCGGGATTTGCGGGCACGCATTGTCGGGAACCAAAGTCCATCATCGCCTGGTTGAATTCGCCCGGCTTGTCATGGGGGATCAGCAAGTTGGCAAGTGCTTCAAATTCCTTTTTTGCCCGGCCCGAGGCAATGTCCGTTCCGATCCCGAAATAGCGCGCCAGCACCCGAAACACGTTTCCATCCACCACCGCCTTGGCCTCCCCGAAGGCAAAGCTCGAAATAGCCGCCGCCGTGTAACTCCCCACGCCCTTCAACAATAAGAGTGATTGGTAGTCGTTGGGGAATTTGCCGCCGAGCCCGTGCCAGATATGTTTGGCGCAGGCGTGGAGATTCCTGGCCCGGCTGTAATATCCCAATCCCTGCCAAAGCCGGAGGACTTCCGCTTCCGGAGCCAAAGCCAGGTCTTTCACGGTGGGATAGGCCTCCACGAAAGCATAATAATAAGGCAAGCCCTGGACAACACGGGTCTGCTGGAGGATGATTTCCGAAAGCCAGATTTTGTAGGGATCCGAGGTGCCTCTCCAGGGCAAATCCCTGGGATTGGCTCGGTACCAAGAAATTATATGGGCGGAAAAGGCCTGGTTTTCAGGGGTTTTAAGATTCATTTGGATAAAATATTTCGGGTGCAAACCAAGGTAATTTTTTTGATAATGTTTTTTAATTGGGTTGGTTATCGTACATTTGCAGTCCCAAAAACACTTGGTTAATAGGTTGTTAAGCTTATTTCGTAATTTCTAAATTAAAAACACTGTGACAAAAGCAGAAGTAATCACCAAGATTTCAGACAAAACAGGAATCCAGAAGGACGATGTTACACAGGCCATTGAGGCGTTCTTCAAAGTCGTGAAGGACTCCATGTCTGACGGAGAAAACATCTATGTGAGAGGTTTCGGTAGCTTCATCAATAAGAAAAGAGCTAAGAAAATTGCACGTAATATCTCCAAAAATACGGCTATCGTGATCGACGAGCACTACATCCCGGCATTTAAGCCATCCAAGGTGTTTGTGGAGAAAATCAAAAGCAGCAAGAAAATCAAGCAACTGGCACCCCAGGACTAAGTCTGGGGCGAATTGAAATGAAAAAAGCACAGCTCATTCTCATCATTGTAGGAATCTGTACCGTTGCCGGGCTATATGCACTGCCAAAGGTCGTGGTCGACAATGAGGCGGGCAGCACATCCGTCGGGGACTCCAGTGTGGAGAAATCGCCGTCAGCGGATGTAGCCGGAATGCATGGGAATGGGCTTTCTTCCGAAAATCGCCCAGAAGCGGGTCGGCTAAAGGCTGATTTGGCGGCTGCCGAGAATTCCTCCGAATTAAGTGCAGCGGCAAGATCTCTTGCGGCAATCTACCAGAAAGAGGGATTGTTTGACAGCGCGGCGTATTTCCTGGGAGAGGCCGTGGCGGCAAACCCATCTGACCTGGAGTTGGTTGAGGAAGCGGGTAAGGCCTTCTATGAGGCGTATTCTTTTGCTTTGGACAAAGCAAAAGTCGAGAATCTGGCCGAGAAGACCAGGACTTACCTCAACCAGGTTTTGGAAAAAGATCCAAGCCGCCTGGATTTGAAGACCAAAGTCGCGATGACTTACGTATCTTCGGCCAATCCCATGCAGGGGATCACCATGATGAGGGAAATTCTCGAGGCGGATCCGCAAAACGAGGAAGGGCTCTTTAATATGGGAGTCCTCTCCATGCAGTCGGGACAGTACAAGCGTGCCGCCGAGCGATTCGAAGAGTTGGTGAAGTACCATCCGGACAATCTTCAGGGGCAGTTTTACCTGGCGGTGAGCTATTTTGAGTCAAACGAAAAGAACAAAGCGAAAGCGCAGTTTGGGGAAGTGATGAAAATGACCCAGGATCCGATGATCCTGGAGAGTGCCCAGACCTACCTCGACAAGCTATAAATTAGTGTTACACACCTTTAAATTCTAAAAACTATGCCTTGCGGTAAGAAAAGAAAAAGACATAAGATCGCTACGCACAAGCGTAAGAAAAGACTTAGAAAAAACAGACACAAGAAGAAGTAATCCACTTCTTCTTTTCCTGTTTCCACAACAAAACGTTCATTTACATTATATCAAGACGAAATTTTGAGTACGGAATTGTTAATCGATTCTGCTCAAAACGGAAGTCGGATCGCCCTGCTGCAAGATAAGCAACTGCTGGAGCTTCATTCCGAAGGGATGGACAACCAGTTTAAGGTGGGTGACATTTATCTGGGCACGGTCCGCAAGATCGTCAATGGACTCAATGCTGCGTTCATTGACGTGGGTTATGAGAAAGACGCCTTTCTCCACTACCAGGACCTCGGCCCAAATGTCAATTCCATGTTGAAGTTCACCAAGATGGTGCGCAACAACAACTACAGCAATTATCTGCTGAAAGGCTTCGAAAACGAACCAGAGATAGACAAGATCGGCAAGATCGAGAAAGTCCTGTCCAAGACCAACCAAGTGTTGGTCCAGGTCGTCAAAGAACCCATTTCAACCAAAGGCCCCCGACTCTCCTGCGAGCTCTCTCTGCCCGGACGCTATCTGGTGCTGGTACCTTTCTCCGATACGGTCAACGTATCCAAGAAAATACGCAGCAACGAAGAGCGCAAAAGGCTTCTCAGACTCATCAATTCGATCAAACCCGCCAACTTCGGAGTAATCATCCGCACAGTGGCCGAAGGACAGTCCGTGACGGAACTTGACAAAGACCTTCGAAACCTTCTCGATTCCTGGGAAGGAGGGATGAAAAAATTGCTGAAAGCCAAAAGCCGGGACAAAATCATCGGAGAGATGAGCATGGCCTCCTCACTTATCAGGGACCTGCTCAACGAATCATTCGACGCAATCACCGTAGAAGAAGAATCCACTTACGATCAGATCAGATCCTACATCAGGTCAATAGCCCCTGAAAAAGAAAAAATTGTCAAACTTTACAACGGTAAAGTGAAGCTGTTTGAAAGCTTTGGAATCGAAAAGCAAATCAAAAGCCTGTTTGGACAGACGGTCAGCTTGCCCCAGGGCGGCTATGTCATCATCGAGCATACCGAGGCCCTGCATGTCATTGACGTGAACAGCGGCAACAAGTCCAACCAGGAAAGCGACCAGGAATCAACAGCACTCAAAACCAACATGGTCGCTGCCAAAGAGATTGCCAGACAGCTCCGCCTCCGGGATATGGGGGGCATCATCGTCGTGGACTTCATCGACATGAAGAAGGCCGAAAACAAAAAAGCCATCTACGAAGTGATGATGCAGGAGATGAAGTCCGACCGATCCAAGCATACCGTATTGCCGCTGAGCAAATTTGGGCTCATGCAGATCACCCGACAGCGGGTAAGGCCGGAAGTCAACATTGTGACCAAGGAAACCTGTCCGTCGTGCAACGGTACCGGCAAGATCCAGGCTTCGATCCTGGTAGCCGACAAGTTGGAGCATGACCTCCATCACCTTGCCACGATTCAGAATGTGGCAAAAATACAAATCGGGCTGCATCCCTACCTGCATGCTTACTTTACCCAAGGCCTGATTAGCCAGCGGGTGAGGTGGTTTTTCAAATATTACAAATGGATAAAACTGATCAGAGATTCTTCCCTACCCGTGACGGAATACAGATTCCTCGATGAATCTGGTGAAGAAATCGAACTACAGATAAAAAGCGAGACTGAGTAAGTCTCGCTTTTTTTATGGCCTGATTTTCGAAAAATCCAGCCGGGCGTACGGAACTTGGTCTTCCCGGAGCTGTGCGACGACCGGGACATAAATCCCCGCCGGGGTCTGAAATGCATAGGGTGAAAAATCCCAGTCACTGAAGCTGATCTCGGCGACTTTTTCCCCATCTGGATTGAACACGACAAAAACATGCCTTGACCGGATATGCTGCTCGGCATTCCCAGCCTTGACTTTTGCATGCCTGAACAGCAGCCCAGTGGCTTTGTCCTGCTGGATGGCGGTATATTTTCCGCTTTCCTGATTCGGGTGAAAAGCCGTCCATTCGCCTTGCTGGCTGGTAGTCCCACGCAGAAACTGGAGGCTTTCTTCCGCTTTGGCCAAAAACCACCCCGACTCGTTTCCCCGTATCTTGAGAACTGAGTCCGAGGCGGAAAAGGAAATCCAATGCGAATTTTCCGAAGGATCGTACCAGTGGTAATACTGTCCCAATTCGGGATCGTCCAGGAAGTTTTTTGCGGAAGCCGGAAACTGAAAACCAACAAACCCATAGGTGCTGTCACCCGGCGAAAAATCCAAGACCCAATTTTTGTACGCCAGATGGGATTCCTTGAGCACGAGGGGAACATCTGAGATGAACAGCCCTGAATCCGACTTAAAAATGGGGTTGAAAGGCCAGGTGGAGTAATTGGTCGCCAGCCGCTCTGGGGGAGCCTCCGGAAGCGGAATCCTCCGGAGGACTTTTCCGTCAAGGTCAGCCTCCAGGAGCCGCTGGTCCTGTGAAAGAAGGTAGATCTTGCTGCGGTCGATAAACGTACCCGGGATGAAACTCCCGATGCCATCCGGGCCTTCGGTTTCAAATTTTGCCGATTTGAGGATCTTTCCCTCCGGATAGCTGTAGGTCAAAAGCCGATGCCGGTTCAGCGTCAGCAGCACCTCGCCCGAGTCGGTGGCGTAAT
This sequence comes from uncultured Limnohabitans sp., assembly GCA_964530015.1. GTDB lineage: Bacteria > Bacteroidota > Bacteroidia > Cytophagales > Cyclobacteriaceae > Algoriphagus. The sequence goes on from CAZGYC010000049.1 coordinate 28,017, forward strand.
GCGTGAAATCGACTCCCAGATACTTGGTCAGGGTGTCTTTTTCAAGAAAAAGCGTGTCGACAACCAAGTCCGAAAGTTCGAGACGTCGGACTTCGGCGGACTTTCGGTTTTCGCCGCAGGCCAGGGAGACCAACACCGTTCCCAGACAGAGGAGTCGTTTCATAGTGTCAATTTTCGACCAAGGAAGAAACCCATCGGCAAGCCTTGACTTCAGACAAACAGTCCCCAGCCGTCATCATACCGGTCTGCCGTACCAAAGCCTTTGACCCACTCGACGAAGAGTGTCCGAAATTCATCGATCGCCTCCCTGAGCAATTGGAGATGCTCCTCGGCATGGGTCTCCTCCATGGCGAGTTGGTAGGTCATGGAGTTGAGATGGCGGGCATGGACTTTCATGACGGTGGCGTTTTCCATCTTGAGAATGTAGTCGTTTACCCCTTCAGCCCCGGCAAATTTGGCGCTCATGACCATGGCATCCTCCATCATCATGCCGCCATAGAGCTCCTTTCGGGCTTCGTCCAGACTCCCGACCAGGGCATGGGTCAGCGATACGATTTCGTTCGCTTTTTTCATGAGGGGGTGGGAGTAAATTTGATCCCGCTGTGCTTTGGGATCAAATTCACTCTCCTCGTCCCAATCCCCATTTTCGTCAAAATCGTCCCACATGGAAAAGTAAAGGTTGAAAAAGTGAAAACATGTCGCGGTCAGAACGGAAGCTTGTCTTCTTCGCTTTCCGAATAGAAGGTGTCCACTTCGGGCATTGCCGCCGGTCCGCCGCCGTTGCCGGTCCGGTCCACCTTAAACGCCTTGACTTCGGTGTACCACCGGCCATTGTATTCGCGGCTTTCCACGTCGATTCCCAAAGTGACCTGCTCGCCGACTTTGAGGCCAAACTGGTCAATCTTGTCCCCCCAAATTGAAACGCAGACTTTTTTGGGGTACTGGCCCCCAGTTTCGATGATGTATTCCTGCTTTCTCCAGGCGTTGCCGCTTTTGGAATTTCCGCCTACTTCCGGGAGTTGGTTGATTACTTTTCCGCTTAAATCCATTGCAATTGTTTTTACTTGATAAGATCACGAAGGTAACGATTGGGGGGAATTTTTTAGGGTGTTTGGGGCGGGAAAAGAATTGGCTTTTTCTCGGGATTTAACATTTTTTGGCATGGCGTTGGCCCTTTGCCATTGGGGGAGGGTTTTTTTTGAAACAAAAGTCTGTAAAAAAGTTATTTCTCCAAATTTCATTTCGAATTTCATCGCCCGCTTGACAATTAGTCGAAAAACAGCTTAGATTGGATCCCATTGGCCGCCGCCGCGGAACTGCTTTCAAAATTTGATTTCTTTCACTTTTAACAGATACTATGGCCTAGACTTCTACGTTGTTCATAAACCAACTTAAAATGAGTAAGCGAATAGGTCCGCAGGACAGCGAGTTGATAGCTCAGTATCGAAATGGCAGTGAAGCCGCCTTTGATGTTTTGGTAGACCGATACCAAAGCAAAGTTTTTACCACAATCTACCTGATCGTCAAGGATCAGGACGTAGCCGAGGATTTGCTCCAGGATGTCTTTGTAAAAGTCGTCCAGACCATCCATTCAGACCGGTACAGCGAGGAGGGGAAATTTCAGCCTTGGCTGATGCGGATCGCGCACAATCTGGCAATTGACCATTTCCGCCGGGCCAAGCGGTATCCGACGATCCTGATGGAAGACGGGTCAAACCTGTTCAATTCGCTTCAGTTTGCCGAGTCGTCTGTGGAGGATCACCGGGTAAAGGAAGAGACGCTGGAGCTGGTGAAAAAACTGATAGAGGAACTGCCCGAAGCCCAAAAGGAAGTGCTGGTGATGCGGCACTACCTGGATTTGAGTTTTCAGGAAATTGCCGACCAGACGGGTGTGAGCATCAATACGGCCTTGGGAAGGATGCGGTATGCCCTGATCCACCTCAGAAAGAAAATGAAGAAAATAAATTTTGCCTATGACAAAACCATTTACCCCAAATGACCTGGTACGATATATCTACCGGGAAATGCCGGAAGTAGAACAAGAACTCTTGATGCAAGCCCTGCAGCGCGACGGATCGCTGATGCAGGAATACGTGGAGATGCTGAGCACGATAGAGCAATTGGACCAGGTTCGCCTGCAGCCTTCGGACAGAGTAGTGAAAGCCATCAAGGAAATGGCCCATTCTACGGGACTTCAGAAAGTCTAAAAGTATTGGTAACCCCGACAACAGTCGGGGTTTTTCGTTTTAAAATTCCCCGATAAATTTTTTGGCCTCGCGGAGCAGCTCCGCGTAGGTTTCGGGGGTAAACCCGTGCCCTTGCCCCGGAACCAAAACAAATTGGTGCCGGACACCTGCGGCCTGGAGGCCTTCCTGCAACAAAAGGCTCTGGGCGATGGGGACGACTTGGTCCCGGTCGCCGTGGAAAAAAACCGTCGGCACATCCTGGGGATCGATAAAATGGACCGGACTGGATGACTGGTAGCGTGTGGGTGCCGTGGTGGGCGTTCCCCCCAGCAAGACATCGAGGGTCGATGCGGTGATGTGGTTGAATCCGTGAAGGGCGGCCAGGTCGGTGGGGGGAAAGAATGCGACGACGGCCTTTAGATCGGAAGTGTTGTTTTTATAGGCGTGCAACAGGGCCAGGTGTCCTCCCGCACTGGCACCTGAAACAATGATGTCTCCTGAGATATTCCAGGCGGACAACTGGCTTTCGATGTAGTCGAAGGCAGAAACAATGTCCTGTTCCTGGTCAGGGATCCCATTTTCCCCCGTGGCAAAGTCGTAAAGGCGATAGTTCAGGGAAGCAAAGGCATATCCGGGAAACAGCTCCTCCAAGATGGGCTTCACCTGCAAAAACTCGCTTTTGTCCCCGTCGATCCAAGCCCCGCCATGGATATAGACCAGGAGGGGCGTTTCGGTTTGGGATCTTCCGGCAGGCAGGTAAATATCCATGGCCTGTTTTGGGGCCGAGCCATAGGGTTCATTGAGGAGGTCTTTCGCATGGAGCGTCTCCGGGTCGGAATCGGACGAACACGCCGAAAAAACCAGGAGCGTGGATAATGCAACAAGTCGGAAGAAACGGAAACCCCAGGGATTCATAGGCTAAAACCATTTGATTAAGGAAGCGATGATTTGTTTGGACCTGATGCCATAGGGGGGCCTAAGTAGGGAGACGTTGTTGAATCCGACTCGCTGTTTGAGCACCCCTTTTTCGTTGCTGAACGCCAAAAAACCGTAATACCCGTGGGATTTGCCGATGCCGCTGTTCCCGACGCCGCCGAATGGGAGGTTGTTGTGGAGGAAATGCAGGACGCAATCGTTGATGACGGCATTGCCGGAGCTGGTTTTTTTCAGGATTGTTTTGGCATCTTGACTCTGGTCAAAAACATACAGCGCCAGTGGCTTGGGTTTGGAATTGACGTAATCCACCGCCTCTTGGATAGTGGCATAGTCGAGGATTGGGAGAATCGGGCCGAATAGCTCCTCCTGGGCTACGGCCATTTCCTCGCTGATCCCGCTGAGAATCGTCGGCTCCAGAAAACAGTCCAGGCGGTTGCTTTTTCCCCCGAATTCCAGTCTTGCGCCTTTGGCCAAGGCGTCCTGGAGGTAGCCAAGGATGCGGTCAAAATGCCTTTGGTTCACGATTCGGGCCAAATCTTTGGAAGTTTCGAGGCCTTTCAGCTTGGGATCATACAGGTCTTTTATTGCCAGCGTCAGTTCGGCGACAAGAAGTTCTTTTTTTTCTTTCGGAACCAAAATGTAATCCGGGGCTATGCAGGTCTGACCGGAGTTTACAAATTTTCCAAAGACGATTTTTTGCGCTGCATCTTTCAGGTCTGCGGATGGAGTGAGAAGGATCGGGGATTTGCCGCCAAGTTCCAAAGTGACCGAGCTGAGGTGTTTGGCCGCTTTCTCCATCACGATTTTTCCCACTTGGGTACTTCCCGTGAAGAATATATGGTCGAAAGGCAGGGAAAGCAGTTCCTGTGCCGTTTCATGGTTGCCTTGGATGACCTGGACCTCCTCAGGGGGAAAAAGTGAAGAAATCAGCTCCTCGATCAGTTGGGAGGTATGGGGAGTCAGTTCGGAGGGCTTGATGATCGCGGGGCATCCGGCAGCGAGGGCCGAAACCAGCGGTCCCATGGCCAAATTGAAGGGGTAGTTCCACGGGGCGATGATCAGGGCACATCCTTTGGGCTCGTATTGGACATAGCTGCTGGTCCCAAACATAGGCATCGGCATGGCGGCCTTGCTTGGCTTCATCCAGGATTTCAGGTTTTTTATGGCATGGTTGATTTCCGAGGTGATGGGAAAGATCTCGGAGAGATCTGTTTCATCTCCGGGTTTTTTAAAATCGCTCCACAAAGCTTCCCGGATTTTTTTTTGATGGGACTTGATTCCATCCCGGAGGCGGGTCAGCCGATCCTGCCTTTCAGGGACAGTTGAAGTCCTCCAGGCGATGGAGGTGGCCTTCTGTTGGCTTAAAATGGAGTTTATGTCAGGATTTGGGGGTGAGGTCACTTCCATTTCGATTGATTTGACAGGTGTTGGTCCGATAAAGATACAGGATCAAAGCCGGATTGACTTTTTTGTCGCATGCCAAATTTTCCGGGTTGGAAATTCCCTGATCTGGCCCTTTAGACCGCCGTTTGAAGGCGATGAAATTTATTTCGTAACAAAAAAAATGCATTACAAATAATATTTTTTCAAAAAGATTTGGATATGAAAAACATAAAAGTGTATTTTTATCGCATAAAAATGAATTTATGCTACATTTGGGGCTGATTGAATGCGTGCCTGTCCGGTGACCGGATTTTCACCAATGAAAAAAACTACAGTATTATGAGAAATCTCGACATTAAACTCTGTCTCAAACGCCTTAGACTGATTTTCCTCTTGGGAATAAGCCTGACGTGCCTTTCTGTGTATAGTGCGGAAGCCCAGGAGATTTGGGAGATCGGATCGTATGTGAAGTCGAACGGCTTTCAGTCTTCGGACCCGTTTATGGACCTGCGTTACGGAAGCGGGGGGATCATCGAGGTGGCAGACGGCAGGCTGATCGTGCCGGGCACTCCCT
>CAZGYC010000050.1:0-32553 GCA_964530015.1 uncultured Limnohabitans sp.
CGGCCGGGGCCACGCTCAATGCCCTGGTGGCCGATCGCCTGCGCGGCAAGGCCGCTGGCCTCTACACCCTGGAGATCACCTGGAGCGACAAGCGCGAATACCACAAAGTGGTGCTGAGGAGGTAGAAGGGTGTGGGGATGTCTGAAGGGGAGTGATGGTACTACTAGTGCAGGGTTGGTTTGTAACAGCGACATTACAAGCATTGGAAATTTTCAAAGTGCCCTGCAAAATTTCTTAAATTTATGGAGAAATGAAACACCGAATCTATATAGACACTTCGGTAGTGGGAGGCTACTTTGACGAAGAATTTTCAAGAGACACGATTCCATTTTTCGACCGGGTGAAAAATGGAGAAATCACCATTGTAGTTTCTGACATCCTTGAAGCTGAACTCTTAAGAGCCCCTGACTTTGTAAAAGGACTTTTGACCAGTATTCCCGGGCAATGCGTTGAAAAAGTCAGGCTTTCGCCAGAAGCGACGGGACTTGCGGATAGGTACATAGAAGCTAAGGTCGTTGGAAAAACAAGCAGAGCCGACTGCCAACACATTGCCATTGCGACACTTGCCAATGTCGATGTCTTGGTAAGTTGGAACTTTAAACATATTGTCAACCTTGACCGAATAAGAGGGTACAACGGTATCAACTATCAAAACGGATACAAGATGATAGAAATCAGAACACCAAAAGAAATAGCAAAGTATGGAACCGAAGAATAAGAAAGCCAAAAAAGAATTTGACGCGGTTAAAACAATGCGTGAGATACGGGACAAAATCAGTCTTGAAATCATGGATATGACCTACGAGCAGGAGAGGGCTTATTTGGACAAGCTTCTTGGTGAAGGAAAGCCCCAAACGAAATAAATGCACTCCATGATGCTGCCAAATCGTCCGGCGTTTCTCCCGTTATGCTGCTTCTCCGGAAGCTGCATATCCGCAATATCCCGTTTCGCTATGCCGCTTCCCCAGTAGCTGCATCGGCTCTTGGCTCTTGTTTGGCTAAAGCCGGGAGATATTTTTGGTTTTTTGATCCCCCAATTGAAGCCGATCCTCCAGCTAAAGCTGGAGGGAATTGATGGTGGGACTGATTTATGAATAGGGATGGGTTTTAACCCATTCCGGATGATTTGGCGTTCCGTTTGGACAATGTTCCATTATTCGTTAACTTTACAACATGGGAATGGTTAGGGAAATCGTTTTTTACAAGGGTTATTTTGAAGACTTTTTTGAAACCCTGACTGAGAAAGTGAAGGATAAAATCGACGAGGTGCTTTTTATGATAACCGTTCTTGAACGTATCCCCTCCAAATTTTTCAAAAGCATTGAAGGGGTAAAAGGACTTTTTGAAATCCGGGTTGAGTATGAAGGCAATATTTACGGTCCCGAAAGCTTTCGGGATGTTGTTTCGACAAAGGGAATTTGGTGGTGCTTTTCAACGGGTTTCAAAAGAAAACCCAAAAAACACCGACGAAAGAATTGAAAAAAGCGAAAAAAATAATGGAGGAATACTTTGGCGCATAGGGAGGTTTTAACGGACAAAAGAGAAAAAACAATGGAAGCAGAAAGTAAAGACATCATGACCTTTGCCGAACATCTGGACAAGAGATATGGCAAAACGGGTTCAAAGACCAGAACTGACTTTGAAGTCAAAGCCAAGTCATTTGCAATTGGCGAGTTGATCAAAGAAGAGAGAAAATTGGCAAAGATGACACAGGAGCAGCTTGCGGAAAAAATCGGGGCGAATAAAAGCTTTATCTCAAGAATTGAAAATGGACGCAGCGACATCCAGCTTTCGACGCTTTACAAACTTATCGAGTTTGGACTTGGACGGAAAATCAACTTTACCATCCAATAAAAAAAAAGTGATGTCCTCCTCCTCCAGTTGAAGCTGGAGGGAATTCATGAATAGGAATGGGTTTTAACCCATTCCGGATGATTTGGCTACCCGATGAGCTCCTTAAGCTTTTGGGGATCTTGGCGACTGTCCCAAATGGCCAGAATCGCCAGGCGGGTTTTGGTTTCTTCGTAGATGATCATATAATCCTTGACCATCTTGATTCTTGCGTGGGTGTCGTCCGTGGGTTTTCCGATTTGTGGGAAATTTGCGATGATCCTGACCGATTCTTTGAACAACCGGTTCAATTTCAGGCTGTAGGCGTTTGATCTGTTCCTTTGACACCAGTAGTTCAAGATTTGCTTTCTGTCCGATTGCGCACGAAGAGACCAGACTACTTGCCCGGTGTCAAGTCAAGCCTAAACCTACGGGTAATCCGGGGTGTTTTTTGGGGAACCTCTGCGTTACAAAAATGGCACATAGCTACGGCTATGTGCGGTTTCTGTGCCTTGATCTACCCCAAAATCCACTGCCGCCTTACCCGTCATTCAAGCGTTGACTTGACACAGCCATTCGTCGATTTCTTTGTCGGCCTGGTCATTTGTCAAAAATTGTCCATCCTTGATTTGCTGCCTTGCCTCCTTGATAGCGTTCTTTTGATCCTCCGAAAGCCGATAGGGTTCGATATCCTCGGTCCCAAGCTCCAAGAGCCGATAGGCCTCTTGCAGGAGATTGTCATCGTCGGTCTTTTGGATTTTGTCAATAAGGCGTTTTCTGAGTTCTATCGTGGACATAGCTGTGGTCGTTTGTCTCCAATTTACGTCTTTTTCCGTTTGGGCAAAAACACGTTGGCCCATTCCGGAATTGATCAATTATTTCTGTCCCATCCCCCAGCTAAAGCTGGAGGGAATTCATGGAATGCGGGGTTGGCCCATTCCTATCTGGAAATCCCACCCCAATTGGGGTTAGCCAAAAGAAGAGGATTTGGCTAAAGCGGGATCATATCCGGGGATTTGTGATCCCCCAACTGATTTGGGGGATTTCAGACAGGCTCAGCTCTTGTTTCTCGAACGGGAAGCCAACAGCCGTTTTCCCGGACTGTTGGCGGATTTTGAAACGTTAATTGCCGATATTTTGTAAATTCCAACATGGAGAGAATCATCATTGCACCTGAGGACAAGGGAAAGCTGGAGCTTGTAAAACAACTGCTGGAAGCCATGCAGATCGGCTTCGAGGTCGTTCCCAAAAAAGTTTCTGCCAAAAGCAAACTCCTGGACGACATCCGGGAGGGATATCTTGAGGCAAAACAAATGCAGGAAGGGAAGTTAGAACCAAAGTCCTATTCGTCCTTTTCCGAACTGGCCGATGACTTATAGGATCGTCCCGACCAAGGCATTTAGCCGGGAATTTAAAAGATTGAAAAAGAAATACCCTTCTTTGGTCTCAGACTTGGACAAGGTAGGGGAAAGCTTGGTCAAAGCCCCGACTTTGGGGGATCCAGTCTATAAAAACTGCTATAAAGTGCGGGGGCCTATTTCCAGTATGGGCAAGGGGAAATCAGGCTCAGCGAGGCTGATTACCTACGTGGTGGTTTCAGATTCAAAAATCTATTTGTTGTCACTTTTTGTAAAGGGCGAAAAAGACACGATTTCAGACAAGCAAATCAGACAGTTGCTCGCAGAACTTGACGGGTAGATTTGGGAGGAAAAGAAAGAACTTCGACACCCTTCGGGGTCTGAAGTTTGGCCTATGGGAAATGTCGGAAGCATGATCCTCCCGATGAACGGAGTGATTTCGGGAGGGATCCGCTTCGGGTTTAACAGGAATCCATGAATTGGAATGTGGGGTTAGCCGACTCCCATGAATAGGAATGGGTTTTAACCCATTCCAATCTGGAAATCCAATCGCCCAAATGGGCTTTGGCCAAAAGAAGGCGATTGCCAAATTATCCTTCGTTTTTGAATCTGACCGTTTTTTCCGCAGAATCCAAGAGGATTTCCCAGCGGGTATTGCCTGAGATTTGATCCAAGGCCTCTCCGATACAGGCTGTCTTTCCATGGTCTGACAGATCAGAACCTCCCATTGATCCGGTTTTTTGGATAAAGCGCGGCAATTGTCACTTCGTTTCCCTGGATGGTCAGCAGATAGTACATTCTGTAACCAGCACTCCCATTGATTCTTTTCTTCACGCAAATGAAATTTGGATTCCCCAGATGAATCCGAGAACCGTCTTTCCAGTCTTCAATCGCTTCCTTTTTTGAGATAAAATCGAACAGCAGCGTCCTCAAATTTGAGTAGCTCCCTTTTTTCTCGAGCTTTTCAATATCCTTCTTTACCCTGGCAGTACAAAAGATTTTCACGGATCAAAGCTGGGCTGCCTTTTTGCAGATTTCTTTAAAATGGGGGTTATTGGGCAGCCTGAAAAAAACAGCTTCGACATCGTCGATGGTCTCGCCCAGCAGGTCGATATCTGCAAACAGCACGTCAGCCGCTTCAGGACACAGCTCCTCTATGCCGATTTTTTTCAGGGCAACTTTGCTCTTTTCCATCTGGGTATGGAGCCCTCTGCTTATATCCAGAATCGCATTTATTTCCTTTAAAATCCCTTCAGACGGAGCGTCAACGAGCCAAGTGAGTTTCTCCAAGGAGCCGACAATCGAAAGAAGCCTTCCTGACATCTCCGCAAACCTAATTCTCACTTCATTGATCCGATCAAGAAGTTCATCGAGCAAATCATCAAAGCCTATTCTTCGCTGGATCTTGAATGAATCCTCAATGATGTCGGTTTTGGCCTGATTGAGGTTTTTTTGAACAGAAGCCATGGACATAGTTTGGTAGGGTTTGCAACTATAGTTCAGTAAAAGTGGGCGAAATCAGTTCCAAGGTAACAGATCGCCATGTTTTTGATAGTTGTTTCAGTGGTTAAACCCAGGGATTTTCCACATTGTCGCTTACTATATTACTCTTTTTGTATCCGTAAACCAAACTACCACGGTCAAAGTTTAAACCCCACTGCCATCCCCCAGCTAAAGCTGGAGGGAATCCATGAATTGGCATGTGGGGTTGGCCCATTCCCCCTGTGCCCCCCCCAAATTGGGGTTAGCCAAAAGCAGGCGCTTGGCCAGACAAATATGGATTGCCTACCGGACAAATGGGCGCCGGCCGGGGCGAAGAAATTGCCTGTCCTGCGGAAGCCAAGGGAGGAACCGACCCAAGGTCTGCCAGGCACTGCCTAACAGGTCTTTTTTTTTATCCTGACTTACAAATCAAACAGCGTCCCGCCCGCTCCGGTCGGCTTGATTTTCAGGTGCTGGTAGGCCAGTTCGGTCGCCATTCTTCCCCGGGCAGTCCGCTTCAGATAGCCTTCTTGGATCAGGAAGGGTTCATACACTTCCTCGATGGTTTCGGCTTCTTCCCCACAGGCTGTGGCGATGGTGCTCAGCCCCACCGGCCCGCCTTTGAATTTTTCGATGATGGTGAGCAGGATGCGGTTGTCCATCTCATCCAGGCCGTTTTCATCCACATCGAGTGCATTGAGAGCGATCTTGGCGATTTCGAGGGTGATGGTCCCGTTGCCTTTGACCTCTGCAAAATCCCGGGTGCGGCGAAGGAGCATATTGGCAATCCGGGGCGTACCACGGCTTCTTCGGGCGATTTCGTAGGCAGCGACTTCATCGATTGGCGTTTGCAAAATCCCGGCCGAGCGGGTGACGATATCGGTCAGCAGCTTCGCATCGTAGTACTCCAATCGGGAATTGATCCCAAATCTCGCCCGGAGCGGAGAAGTAAGCAAACCGGATCGGGTGGTCGCTCCGATCAGGGTGAAGGGGCTGAGTGAAATCTGTACCGAACGGGCATTTGGACCCGAATCCAACATGATATCAATCCTGAAGTCCTCCATCGCAGAATAGAGGTATTCCTCCACGATGGGGTTCAGCCGGTGGATTTCATCGATAAAAAGCACATCGCCCTCTTCCAGATTCGTCAGCAGGCCCGCCAGATCGGAGGGCTTGTCCAATACCGGCCCGGAAGTGATCTTGATCCCGGCCTGGAGCTCGTTGGCGATGATGTGGCTCAGGGTGGTTTTCCCCAAGCCGGGAGGCCCATGCAAAAGCACGTGATCCAGGGACTCTTTCCGCTTTTTTGCCGCCTGGACAAAGACCCGGAGGTTTTCGATGATCTTGGCCTGACCCGTAAAATCCTCAAAACTCAAGGGCCGCAGCGCCCGCTCAAACTCACGGTCTTTCGGACTCAGGGGCTCTTGGTCTCCTCTCAGGTAATCTTCTCTCATGATTTTTGGGGTACGCACAAATATAAACAAAACCCCACGCGGAGAACTTGCCGATTTTGCCCACCCTGCCAAAAAATGGCCTAAATTTGCCTGAAAACCTTCCCGAAATGAATCCCAACGCCCGGAAAAACATCATTTATTCACTGATACTTTTTGCCATCGTGCTGCTGGTCTATGCCTGGCGTACCCGCGAGGGAAAGTCGGCCGACAAAGGAACCGAGGTCTCCCAGCCGGGAAAAGTCTCCTTTTTCGGCAATACACTGGGCACCGAATACCGCCTCACCTACCTGGACCAAAACAACCGGGTTTTCAAGCCTTCCATCGATTCCCTGCTCAATGCCTTCGGCCTGAGTGTTTCCCTCTCAGAGCCCGCCTCGGAAATCAACCGGCTGAATCTCTGGGACACCCTGGTTTCCCCATCGGCCACGCTGATCGGGGTCTTGGATGAGGCAAACCGCATGTATGGGCTCACCGACGGTGCAATGGATCCGAGCCAACGGCCCATCGAAGATGTCTGGACCTTCTCTCCGGGCGGGGCACGGCTGCAGGACAGCACGGATATCCGGACCATTCTTCCCTTGGTGGGCCTGAAAAAAATAAGCCTGACCGACACCCTGATCCAAAAGTCTACCAGCGGCGTATTCCTGGATTTTTCCAGATCGGCCCGGGGCTACGCGATGGACCTGATCGGGGAGTTTTTGGAGGGGCGGGGGATAAAAAACTATCTGGTTCAGATCGGCGGCGAAAATCTGGCCAAAGGAACCAATGAAAAAGGCGAACTGTGGAAGATCGGCCTCCACTACCTGGCAGACAGCCTGGGCACCAAGGCAGATGGCATAATCGCCCTACAGGACAAAGCCATCTCCACGGCAGGCAATTTTGGGCAATCCTATACCAGAGACTCCCTCCGGCTTTCCTACACGCTGGATCCCAGATCCGGCCTTCCGGTCAGTCATGGCCTGCTGGCTGTGACTGTCGTCGGGCCGGATGCCAAGACCGCCGATGCACTGTCTGATGCGCTGATGGTCATGGGATGGCGGGAGGCAATTCGCATGGATTCGGCCCGTACTGACCTGCAAATGCTCCTGATCTACAATGAAAAAGGAGGAAAGATGAAACAATACCTCAGTCCGGAACTGAGTCGGTTTTTGTCTATTCCGGTAAAATCAGCCCCCTAAATGCAACATTATTGAATTTTCTTACCTTTGCAGGGGTTATCAAGCGACAAGGGCTTTTCCGGATCGGCAAGAGGACCAAAATCTGACACATGGGAATAAACTTTCTGCTTCTTTTTCTCACCGCGATGACTGCGGGCTTATTGGTGTTTTTTGCCCCGGCTTTCCGGGAGCGGTATTTCAAACTGGTGTTGGTTTTTGCGGGATCCTATCTCTTTTCGATCACAATCTTACACATCATTCCGGAGTTGTTTAGCTCTGGTTATAGCCATTCCAGGATGGGACTGTATATCCTGTTGGGCTTTTTGCTGCAGCAATTGCTGGAATATTGGTCGTCCGGCATCGAGCATGGACACATCCACAAGCATCAATCTGAGACTTCCAAAGGCGTAATCACCCTGATGCTGGGCTTGTTTGTCCACGCTTTTCTGGAGGGCACACTTTTGTCCCACGGCACGGTGATGCCGGAGGAATCCCTGGTGGCGGGGCATTCGCACAGCGACAAGACCGTGCTGCTGGGAATCATCATGCACAAAGGGCCGGCGGCCTTTGCGCTGACGGCCGTGCTTTCGGCCTCCTTGAGCAAAAAATGGACGGTCATCCTGCTCACGGTTTTTGCCCTGGCTTCGCCTCTGGGCATGTTTTCGAGTGCCTTTTTTATCAATCAGGGAATCCTCTCCAACGAGGGGATCGGTCTCCTGTATGGCCTGGTGACGGGTGGCTTTTTGCATATTTCCACCACGATCTTTTTCGAAAGCAGCCCCCATCACAAGTTTCAGATGAACAAACTCCTCGTGACCTTCGTCGCGGCGGCGTTGGCGATGGCCTCCGAGTATTTCGTGTGATTTCTTCCTTTTCAGAAAAAGTGGCGGATTTTTGCAAAATCTCCCGGGCCAAGGCGAAGTTTTTGTAGAAATCCCGGGAGACTTCCAAAAAATTTTGGCTTTTCGTGAAAAAGGACTTGGATTCTGTCTCCAGAATCAAGTATTTCATTTTTGATTTAAAAAGCAGAAATTTCTGTCCCAGAAACGGCATTTTGGCCGTCATTTTATCTGCTTTTTTTGCACCCAAACCCCAAGAATTGTATGAGCGAAACACCGGACAAAATGTCTTCCTACTGGAAGAAAAATTTGCGGACACTTCTGATTTTGCTGTTTGTTTGGTTTGTCGTCTCTTTTGGATTTGGGATTATTTTGGCGGAGCCGCTCAATCAGTTCAAGATCGGGGGCTATCCCCTTGGTTTTTGGTTTGCCCAGCAGGGTGCCATCTATTCCTTCATCATCCTGATTTTCATCTATGTGATCCGAATGAACCTGCTGGACCGGGAGTTTGACGTTCACGAAGACTGAATAGCACCATGGATATACTCACCTGGACCTATTTGCTCGTCGGACTTTCCTTTGTGCTTTACATCGGGATAGCGATCTGGACGCGCGCCAGCTCCACCCAGGAGTTTTATGTGGCAGGCGGGGGAGTCTCTCCTTTGGCCAACGGAATGGCCACTGCGGCGGACTGGATGTCTGCGGCGTCCTTTATCTCCATGGCCGGACTGATCTCCTTTTCGGGATACGACGGCTCGGTCTACCTCATGGGATGGACCGGAGGCTATGTCCTGCTGGCGCTTTTGCTGGCTCCCTATCTCCGAAAGTTTGGAAAATTCACCGTGCCGGACTTTGTCGGGGACCGGTATTACTCCAACAAAGCCCGGGTGGTGGCAGTGGTTTGTGCGCTCTTCATTTCCTTCACCTATGTCGCCGGACAGATGCGGGGCGTGGGAATCGTGTTTTCCCGCTATCTGGAGATTCCCATCGAATGGGGCGTGGTGATCGGCATGTGCATCGTGTTTTTCTATGCGGTGCTGGGAGGCATGAAAGGGATCACTTACACGCAGGTGGCCCAATTTTGCGTCCTGATATTCGCCTACATGGTGCCTGCGATCTTCATTTCCATGCAACTGACAGGCAATCCCATACCTCAGCTTGGACTTGGGGGAAATGTCGCTGACGGAACTCCGCTTTTGGCAAAGCTGGATGGAGTCTTGGCCGATCTGGGCTTTGCCGAATATACTTCCGGGAGAAAGGGCATGGCGGACATGCTCATGATTACGCTCGCCCTGATGGTCGGGACGGCCGGCTTGCCCCATGTGATTGTCCGGTTTTTCACCGTGCCTAGAGTGAAAGATGCGCGGCTTTCGGCGGGCTATGCCTTGGTCTTTATCGCGATCCTCTACACCACAGCTCCGGCGGTGGCTGCTTTTGGGATCTACAATGCGATCAATTCCACTTCGGAAAAAAACATCTCGGAACTCCCTGGCTGGGTCCAAAACTGGCAAAAGACCAATCTGATCACGGTCGATGACAAAAATGGGGACGGCAAAGTCCAATACCTCGCCGACCCGCTGACCAACGAACTTTCGATCGACAAGGACATCATGGTACTGGCCGGCCCGGAGATTGCCAACCTGCCCAACTGGGTGGTCGGCTTGGTGGCGGCCGGAGCCATGGCGGCGGCACTTTCCACAGCCGCAGGACTGCTGCTGGTGATTTCCACTTCGGTCTCCCGGGACCTGGTCAAGACCTTCAATCCGGGCATTTCGGAGAAAAAAGAGCTTGGGATTGCCCGGATTTCAGCGGCGGGGGCTGTGATCTTTGCAGGATATTTTGGTGTAAATCCTCCGGGATTTGTGGCTGAGGTCGTTGCCTTTGCTTTTGGTTTGGCGGCGGCGTCCTTTTTTCCGGTGATTATTTTGGGGATATTTTCCACCAAGATCAACAAAGAAGGGGCAATCGCAGGCATGGTCTCGGGCTTGGTTTTCACCATTTCCTACATCGTCTATTTCAAATTCATCAACCCGGAAATCAACACCGCAGACCACTGGTGGCTTGGGATCTCCCCCGAAGGAATCGGATCAGTCGGGATGCTTTTGAATTTCGCCGTATGCTTCGGTATTTCTAAATTTACCCCGCCCCCACCACCCCACGTACAGGAACTGATTCAGAAAATCAGGATTCCCAAAGGCGCGGGAGGCGCGCAACATCACTAGAAACAGCAGTTACCCCTTTATAACCTTCCCTTACCATGAGTGACCGATTGCATACCCTGAGCGGGTACCTTTACGAATACCAGAAAAGCATCGCCCAGCCCGAAGAGTTCTGGGCAAGAATTGCCGATTCATTTCACTGGAGAAAACGCTGGACCAGCGTCCTGAAATGGAATTTTGAGAAGCCGGATGTGAAGTGGTTTGTCAATGCAAAACTGAACATCACAGAGAATATTTTCGAGAGAAATCTATACACCATCGGAGACCGTCCAGCGATCATCTGGGAACCCAACGAACCCGGAGAAGCCACCCGAACCCTGACGTACAAAGAGCTTTTCGTCGAAGTGTGCCGCTTTGCAAACGCTTTGAAAAGCAAGGGAATCCAAAAAGGGGACCGCGTGATCATCTACATGCCCATGGTGCCGGAGGCGGCGATTGCGATGCTGGCCTGCGCCAGGATCGGTGCAATCCATTCGGTGGTGTTTGCCGGATTTTCGAGTGCTTCCCTGGCCGACCGGATCGAAGACTGCGGGGCAAAAGCCATCCTGACCTCCGATGGAAACTACCGAGGGAACAAGAAGATCGGCATCAAATCGGTCGTGGACGAAGCTTTGGAGAAATCTTCCGTCGAAACCGTGATCGTTTACCGAAGAACTGGCCAGGAGATCGCGATGGTTGCCGGAAGGGATTTTTGGTGGGATGAGGTACTGGAGGGGCAGTCGGAGACCAACCAAGCCGAGGAGATGGACAGTGAAGACATGCTGTTCATCCTCTATACCTCGGGCTCCACGGGCAAGCCAAAAGGCGTGGTCCATACCATCGGAGGCTACATGGTCTATACCAAGTATTCCTTCGACAATGTCTTTCAATATTCCCCCGGGGATGTGTATTGGTGTACGGCGGACATCGGATGGATCACAGGCCATTCCTATATCGTGTACGGCCCACTGCTGGCGGGAGCGACCACCCTGATGTTTGAAGGGGTGCCGACCTATCCGACGCCAGGGCGTTTTTGGGACGTGATCGAAAAGCACCAAGTCAATGTGTTCTACACCGCACCCACTGCGATCCGGGCACTTCAGGCCTTCGGTACGGATCCGGTTCAGGGCAAAAATTTGGACTCCCTGAAGGTGCTGGGCTCTGTCGGCGAGCCGATCAATGAGGAAGCCTGGCACTGGTACCACACCCATATCGGCAAAGGCCGCTGCCCGATCGTGGATACCTGGTGGCAGACGGAGACTGGTGGGATTTTGATTTCCCCCCTCGCCGGAATCACCCCGACAAAACCGGCCTATGCCACCCTGCCGCTGCCGGGAATCCAGCTTTGCATCGTCGATCCCGAGGGCAATGAACTGACCGGAAATTCGGTGGAAGGCAATCTGTGCATCAAGTTTCCCTGGCCGTCCATGATCCGAACCACCTATGGGGACCATGAGCGGTGCAAGCAAACCTATTTTTCCGCTTACAAAAACATGTACTTCACAGGGGACGGAGTGAAGCGGGACCATGACGGCTACTATCGCATCCTCGGCCGCGTCGATGACGTCATCAATGTCTCCGGACACCGGATGGGCACCGCAGAGGTCGAAAATGCCATCAACGAGCATCCCAAAGTCATCGAATCCGCAGTCGTCGGCTATCCCCACGAGGTCAAAGGCCAGGGAATCTACGCTTACGTCATTTGCGATATGACCAACCGTACGGAGGACAACCTGATCAATGAGATCAAGGACACCGTCTCCAAGATCATTGGCCCGATTGCGAAGCCGGACAAGATCCAGATCGTGCCGGGATTGCCAAAAACCCGCTCGGGCAAGATCATGCGTCGGATCTTGAGAAAGGTAGCCGAAGGAAGCCTGGACGGCATGGGGGATACTTCTACGCTGCTCGATCCCGAGGTCGTGGATAAAATCATCGCGGGAAGGAAGTGAAATAAGTCGGGGGTCGGATGTTGTCCCGATAGCGGGAGTCCGGTGCTGCGTTTGGAGTTTGATAGTTGGGATTTGAAAATTGGCTCCCTCCTGTCAATCCACGCGTAAATCGTCGATCTCCAGAACAGCATTAAAACGACAAATTTAGAGCCGGGTAAACCGGCTCTTGTTGGTTGTCCTTAGTCTTTGGGAGCGGAGTCCTCCTCCTCGGTATCCACCTCAATCGAAGACACAATCGAATCCGGCGAGTCCATTTCCTGTTTGTAAAAATTGTGTACGCCAACCATGAAGGCGACGACCAAGGCCCAAGCCAGTCGGCGAAATGGTCTGAAAAATTTGAAAAACACCTTCATTTACAATAGCTTGAGCGCAGGTTCGGTCAATTCCCGAACCAAAAAAATCTTGCCATTCTGTCAGCATATCATTCCCTTAAAGTTTCTTCGATGTAAATGGGCAATGTCATCGTCAACCGGGTTGCTGAATTTCTGAAGCGTTTCCCGCCCTTTTCCTTTCTGAGCCCCAGCGAACTTGTGCTGGTGGCACAAGCTGTTGAGATCCAGTACATGGAGCCGGGCGAAGTGCTGTTTCGGCAGGGCGATGCTGCAAGGCCCCATTTCTTTATCCTGAAGGAAGGAACTGTCCACCTGGTGGAAAACTCCGCAAAAGGCGAGGAAATCCGGGAAGTCTGCGACGAGGGCGATGTCTTCGGTGTCTTGGCACTGCTGGGAAAGCGTCCTTACCTCCTCAGCTCCAAGATCATCGAAAACAGCCTCATCTATGCAGTTCCTGTCGAGGTTTTTGGGAAGATTCTGGAGGAAAACAGCCGCGTAGCGCTTTTTTTCGCGGCAGGTTTCGCAGCCGGGCAAGTGGTGGTGCGGCAAGATCTATCCCAGGGCCAAAAGGCACGAAGCGCATTCAAAAGTGCCTCCGGAGACCATTCCCTCCTGATTTTTTCCGATCAATCCCAAGTCAAATTCTCCGAGAAAGTCCTGAAATGCGCTCCCGACGCAAGCATCCGGCAAGCCGCCCAACTGATGGCGGATGCCCAGGTGAGCAGCATTGTTGTTTGCAGCGGGGAGGACTTTCCTTTGGGGATATTGACCGACAAAGATCTGCGAAGCCGGGTCATTGCCCCCGGCATTTCGCCCGGCGTTCCAGTCTCGGATGTCATGACCAGCCCCGTGATCACCCGGAGAAAGCAAGACGGCTTTTCCAACATTTATCTCGCAATGATCCGTCACCGCCTGCACCATTTGGTACTGACCGAAGACGGCAGCGGCGAAAGTCCGGTTTGCGGGATTATCTCCGACCATGACATCTTCCTCTCGATGGGCAACAGCCCGGCGGTTCTGATCCATGGCTTGATGAACACGCTTGACGTGCGGGATATGCGCACGATCCGGGACCGTGCCGAACAGATGCTCCGCTACTACCTCGAAAACGAGGTCTCGATGGAATTTGTCGCTTCGGTGATGACAGAGATCAACGATGTGATCATCCGCCAAGCCCTGGAAATCTCAAGAACAGAACTAAAACCGGACTATCCTGAGATGGATGAAGTCCGTTTTTGCTTTCTCTCCATGGGAAGCGAGGGCCGGGAGGAGCAGCTCCTGCGGACGGATCTGGACAATGCCATTCTTTATCAGGATGTGCCGGAGGAACTTCAGGCACAAGCATCCGAATATTTCCAAAAATTGGGCGAAGGGGTCGTGGAAGTTTTGCTTGCCTGCGGCTTTGACCCTTGCCCGGGCAAGATCATGGCCAGCAATCCTGAATGGGTCCAGCCGCTTTCCGTTTGGAAAAACTACTTTTCCGGATGGATACTCCACCCCACACCGGAAGCGCTGATGAAGGTTTCGATCTTCTTTGACTATCGGGCTGTAGCCGGATCCAAATCTCTGGCTGAAGAACTGACCCAGCACATCTATCAGGAAATCGGAGAAAAGCAGATCTTCCTTAATTTTCTCGCCCAGAACGCCTTGAAAAACCCGCCCCCACTCGGTTTTTTCAAAGACTTTGTGGTGGAAAAATCGGGGGAAAACCGGGACCAGTTTGACATCAAATCCCGGGCGATGCTGCCCCTGACCGATCTGGCGCGGTTGCTGGTCCTGAGCCACCAGGTCGTGGGGATCAACAATACGTTCAAACGGTTTGAGAAGCTCTGTGAGCTGGAGCCCGGCAATGCGGAGCTCTTTTCCCAGGCTGGAAAGGCCTACGAGATCCTGATGCGGATGCGTGCCCTGGAGGGCCTGCAAAACCGAAACAACGGGCGCTACATCAATCCCAAATCCCTCGGGAAACTCCAGCGCCAACTCCTGAAAAATGCCTTTTCGCCGATTTCCGAGCTTCAGGAGATCGTCAATATCCGGTTTCAACTTGACTATTTCAGGCGATGAGCTGGTGGGAGTTTTGGAAGCCCAGGCAGGAGCCGCTGGATTTTGTGCGGGAATTTTTGGAAAGCAATGCGCAGCCCATTCCCGGCATCAGGACTTTGGACCAATTGGATTTCACCGTATTGGACACCGAAACATCCGGCCTGGATCCTGCCAGGGATTCGATTCTGTCTTTTGGGGCGGTGAAGATCTCCGAACAGAAGATCCAAATCCCCACTGCGGTAGAATGGTATCCCGTGGCGAAAAACCCAGGTGGCAAAACCGCCCCCATTCACGGCCTGGTTGCTATACCGGATCAAATTTCAATGGAGGAGTTCCTTAGAAGGCTCCTGTCCTATTTGGGCAACTCGATCCTCGTGGGCCATCATATAGGGTTTGATTTGGAGATATTAACGAATCAGTTCCGTCCTTTTGGGATAGGGAAATTGCCAAATCCGGTCATTGACACGCTAAGTCTGGCAGTCAGGCTGGAGCATGGCCCCCAAGCGGACCGCAGCAGGATCAATCTGGAGACATACAGCTTGGATGCACTTTGCGCCAGGTATGGAATCGAAACCGAAGACCGGCATACCGCGGCGGGAGATGCTTTTTTGACTGCCCAGCTTTTTTTGAAGCTGCTGAAAAAATGCCGCCAGAAAGGCATACACCACTTCAGGGATCTGGTGAAAAACTACTAGGCGACACCGGGGCGTAAACCGAATATGAGATTGCTTTGCTCCTGCGTCGCAGTGACGGCCCCGATTGGGGGCTGCCTTCCCGATATCCCATCGGGACGTAAATCACCTACTTGTGCTGAGCGTAGTCGAAGCATCGTAAATCGGAAGCCTAACAGAAAAATCCCCGGCCCTGAAATTCAGAACCGGGGAAGGCCTCAGAGTCCGGCAAAACTACCGGGCACTACTTCTTCCAACTGGCTTTTCCGCCTTTGGCAGAGTCCACCGTGATGCTGTAGTTGGAGCCGGAGGATACGATCCACTTCACTTTCACCGCACCCATACCGGGTACATTTTCCACGGCGATTTTCTCCGGAGAGAATTTTTGCTCCTTAAACTTCTTCATGTCCTCATCCTCGACCACAAATCCTGCGACTACTTTGGCTCCGGAAATCGTCACGTAGTCCGGTCGCTCGATTTTGTATTTGAGGTCCTGGCTGGCATGGGTGGGCATCATCCGCTCATTGAAGACCGTGGCCGTGATGGCCTTCAGCCCTCCGCCCAAGTCTTCTTCCTTCACATCCATCACGGACAGCTTCGGCGTATGGTAGGCGTGGTAGATCGTGAAGGCGGCGTTTCGGTGCGCATCCTGCTCCAGGAGGAATCCCGGATGGGCCCGGCCAAAGGTTTTCTTGAATCCGCCGATCTCCACCGTCCCGAATTGTGGGTGCTTAAATTCTTTCCAGTTGACAAAGGCATCGCCGAAAGTCAGCAGTTCGTCCACTTTAAACTGCTCATCCTGGCCGCCTCTTCCGCTGGATTGCTGGTGAAAATACAAGTAGGAAACCATCAGCTCGTTGGAATAGGTGAATATCCCCCGGTTGCCATAAAACCAGTCCAATTCTCCACCAAAAACCGAGTACAAATCCTTATAAACCGTCAAATAACGATAGCCGGGGATCATCTCTTCGCCCTTCTTGGCGATCGCGTCATAAATCCGGATATCATTTTGGTTATAAGTATTCAGATCCTCCTCGGCACCTGGCCCGCGGAGGATCATCCCGCCCGAGTTGTGGAAACTCTGTGCTCCCGCAATGTTCGGATGCTTCATCACAAACTCCATGACAGAGCGGTTTTCCGGTAGGGTAAAGGGATACTTCAATGCCCCCCGCTGGATGTAGTCAGGCTGCCAGTTCCAGCCCCAGTCCCGGTTGGGATCGTAGTAGCCGACACCGTCGTCATTGACTACGCCGTCCCCGTCGTTGTCGGTGCCTTCCTGACCGAGCATTTCGTATGCACCAACCTGATTTGGCCCCACAGCGATCAGTTTGCGGGGATCAAGCGGATCTTTGATAAATCTCCCGGTTGGCGATTTTCGGATCATCATCGTGATATGTCCGTCTCCATCGAGGTCGTCCATCATATCCTCCCCACTCTGACCGTCTCCGTCGTTGTCCAACACGATCATCCCCGATCTCGGCGTGTTGGCAGTATTGGGTTCCTTGAAGAAGTTGTTTCTGGCGTCCGGGTTGATCGTCGGGGTGATGTAGAAGGTTTTGTCTTTCAGCAATTGCCTGACAAATTCATTGTCTGCGTGCATTTCAGTCAGATACCAGGCCACGTAGAGCGAAAATTCGCCGCCTTGCACTTCGTTGGAGTGGATATTGCCATCGATCCACATGGCCGGTTTGTCGGTATCCTTTCCGGTGGAAAAGTCCGTCACCGTCAGCGTCAGGATGTCCCGTCCTTCGTAGGATTTGCCGATGGACTCCACCTTGGCCAGGCCGGGGTGTGCGGCGGCTATTTTTTTCATCCAGTCCCAAAGCCCTTCAGAGCTATAGTATCGGTTCCAGGCGATTTCGACTTTTGGCTTATGCGGCGAACCGATGGCGCGGAAGTAGTTTTCCTGCTGGGCTTGGGCATCTATTGCAAACAAACTACTTGCTCCCAAAGCCAGGGCAACGATCAATTTTGTTGTTTTCATGGTTTTCATGGCTTAGAGTTTTACAGATTGGGTGGCAAATCCTGCGTGAGCAGCTCCGGCTTTGATCGTCACCGATCCGGTGCCCCGGACGATCCAACTGAAGGTTTCCTTCCCAAAGGCGTCCACGGAATCAACCAATTTGATCTTGTCGCCGGAGACGATCTGGTCGGCAGAAGCGTCCAGATCTATCCGGATCTTTCTCAGCCAGCGGGATCTTGCCCCCATCTCCGAGTGGGTAGGCAGCGGAGAATTGTTAAACAAATCAACGGTAATCCGGGTCAGGCCATTTCCCAGCGCCTCGGTCTTGAGGTTGTGAAACTCCAGCTTGGGCTGCATTTCGGCCAGCTTCAGGATGAAAGCGGTGTGCTCGGCGGCGATTTCGGGAACTTTGTCGAAGGCGGGATTTTCCGCCAAAAAGGGCTTGATCCCCCCGACTTCCACTTTCTGGTTGGGAAAATCCGGGTGCTTCACTTCCGTCCAAGGCACAAACGCCTCCTGTCCGAGGGAATCTGACCAGGCGAGAAAATTGGCCTGGGCATTCGTTTTTCCCCCAAACTCCGGCGTCCAATAGCCGGGAGTGGAGAAGCTCAGCCTTGCAAAGTGAAAATAGGCCCACTGAAAAAAGTCCCCGTCGGTTCCCTGATTGTTTTGCTGAAAAGCTTTTGCCGGAACCGTCTCATTATAAATCTCCGAAACCATCGCGTTGATCGCCTGGTCTTTTTCCAGGATGGAAGTCACCACGCGCTTTTTGGCGTCTCCCGCGCTGTATTTCAAGGGACTAGAGAGGTTGTTGGCAGGTGAGAAAGTCACAAACGCAAAAATATTCCACTGCTCAAACAGGAAGTCGAGCATCGCCCGGCTTTCTTTCTGCGAAACTGCAAAATCCCCTGCCAGAGGCTCGAATACGGGGAATTTATAGGTCAGCGATTTGTTGAACGCGATGCCTTCCTTCAGATCCTCGGCAAATTTCCCGTCTTGGTCATCGTCCCTGCTTTCCCGGTACAGGCGGTATTTTCCGGCCTCACCCTTGGCGCGGTCCGCTTTGACCAGGACACGCTCGTCTTCCGTGGACAGGGTCCATTCGCCCATCGGGTCTTCGACCCGCATCCAGGTGATCAACCCGTCCCCGTTGAGATCGGAGTAGCCGTTTTCCCCGGCTTTGCCATCCCGGTCGTGGTCCACGGCCACGGCATTGCCCCGCCGCTCATACTTCAGCGCGGCATGGTACTGCCCGTAGGCATCGGGAGACATGTTGGGAAAGACGTAAAAGGTGGTTTTCTCCAGCACAGCGGCATTTTCGGCCACGAGCTTTTCGGCAAACTGCAGGGCCAGCTCGACACTCAGGACATGAAATCCCTCCACGCCGCCGACCACAGCGATGGCGGGCTTCTCGTCTTTGGCTCCCGTGCCGATCTTGAGCACATGGATGTCTTGGCCACCGGCGGTTTTGGTGAGGGATGTCAGCTCCACGGAGGCATTGCCTCCCAGTTTTTGGAGTCTCTGGGTGATCTGGCTGAGTGTGGGATAGTCTGTCTGGGCAAAAGCATTGCCGCAAATCAGACTCCCAAGCATCAGCCCGGTAAGTAAGGATTTTCTCATAGGGTAAGTGTTTCGTTTTTTTCCGGGGGAAAGGGACAAAAATTCAAGGGAAGTTTAGGAAAAATTCGGCAGGTTTTTTTGACGGGTTTTTTCTGAAAAAAGAATTCAGTCTCAAGCGGATACCGCCGAGGATAAGTGGCGGGCTCTCGGCTGCCGGT
Organism: uncultured Limnohabitans sp.; assembly: GCA_964530015.1. Taxonomy (GTDB): domain Bacteria; phylum Bacteroidota; class Bacteroidia; order Cytophagales; family Cyclobacteriaceae; genus Algoriphagus. Next base: position 19,058 of record CAZGYC010000050.1, read on the forward strand.
TTGTCCTTTGGCAAAAATTGTCGTATTTCAGAAAATTAAGCTGGCTCCCATGTACCGAAAAATTGCACTTGCCATCGCCTTTTCGCCCAGAATGGAGGCGTTGATCGCAGAGGCCAAAAGGCTGACAGAGATTTTTGTGTCCGATCTGGTTTTGATCCACGTCGGGGTAAAAACCGAGGAATTGGAGGATAAGCTCGCTGCCATTCTCCAAAAACAAGGCTTGGAATTCGATGCGGTAAAAACCATCTGGAAGGAAGGAAAACCCACCAAGATGATCCTTCAGGCCTGCGGCGAGGAAAACGTGGACCTGCTGATGCTGGGGGCTTTGAAAAAGGAAGGACTGCTGACTTACTACATGGGATCGGTGGCCAGAAAAGTCATCCGAAAAGCCAACTGCTCGGTATTGACGCTCATCGACCCGCTGCTCGCTCCGCTGAAATTCTCAAAGGTGGTCATCAACGGAACCCAGTTGGAAGTGACTCCCTACGTCATCGCCCAGGGATTGAAGTTTTGCCAGGCCGAGGGAGCGACCCAAATCCACATCCTGAACGAAATCAAGCTTTATGGCCTGCAGATGGCCACCGCCGGCGAGGGATCGGAAGACGAAGTCTCCAACACGAGGAGAAAGCTGGTCCAGGAAGAAATCCGGTATGTGCAGGAGATTCTCGACGGATTGGACCAGAGCGGCCTGAAAATCAACATCAAAGTCACCGCCGGCAAATGGGCGGTGGAACTGGTGAGATATTGTGAAACCATCTCTGCGGACCTTTTGATTATGGGTGACGAGCATGGATATACTTTTATCGACCGCCTTTTTCCGCACGACTTGGAGGAAATCCTTTCGGAACTCCCCTGCAACCTGCTAATTGTAAAATAAGAGATGGAGAGCCTAGCACATAAAGAAGTTATCAACTTACTTCTGCAATTGGCCGCCATGCTGCTTTTTGCAAGAATTTTTGCCGAAATCGCGCAAAAATTCAAACAACCTGCTGTAGTCGGAGAGATCATCGCCGGCATGGTCTTGGGCCCAACGATCCTGGGCATGATCAGTCCGGATTCTTTTGATTACCTCTTTCAGAGCAATCCTTCTGCAAATCTGGCCTTGGACGGAATAGTCCAAATGGCCGTTATCCTGCTGCTGTTTATTGCGGGCCTCGAAGTGGAGTTACACTTGGTTTGGGCACAAGGCAAATCTGCCATTAATATCAGCTTGCTGGGATTGATCGTGCCCTTCATCTTGGGCTTTGTCGCTCCCTACTTCTTCCCGACTTTTTTCGGATTGGCTGAAGGTGACAAACTCCTGTTCTCCCTTTTCATGGGAACTGCCATGTCAATTACGGCACTGCCGGTCGTGGTCAGGATCTTGATGGATATGAATCTGTTCAAAACCAAGATGGGAATGGTGATCGTGGCCGGAGCCATGGTCAACGACATCATCGGCTGGTTGATTTTCTCAGTGATTTTATCATTTATGGGAAAGAGCGGCAACTTGTCGCTCATGAGCACCATCGGAATTACGCTGCTTTTCACGGTGTTTATGTTGACCTTGGGAAAAGGGCTTTTGAACCGTGTTCTTCCCTGGATCAATAAAAAACTGGCTTGGCCGGGAGGGCTTTTGTCCCTTTCGATGGCTTTTTGCTTTTTGCTTGCGGCATTTACTGAATGGCTCGGCATTCACGCGATCTTTGGGGCTTTCCTGTTTGGCGTCGCTTTAGGTGATTCAGATCACCTTTCAGAAAAAGCAAAAGAAATCATCCATCAGTTTATCAACAACATCTTCGCGCCGCTCTTCTTTGTATCCATCGGGCTGAAAATCAACTTCTTTACCAATTTCGACATCTGGCTGGTCTTGGTTGTTCTGGTGATTTCCTTTGCGGGAAAGATTATCGGCAGTGGTTTTGGAGCACTTCGCTCCGGTTTTTCCCGGAATGACTCCATGGCGATTGGCTTTGGGATGAATGCAAGAGGGGCGATGGAGATAATCCTGGGATTGATTGCCCTGGAAAATGGCCTGATCAATGAAAAGTTGTTCGTTGCGCTGGTGGTTATGGCTCTGGTCACTTCCATGACTTCCGGGCCGCTGATGAAGTGGGCACTCCGAAAAAAATCAACCAGTCACCTTTGATCCCGGTTTGCCGGAATTTTCCCTTTCGGTCCCCACAATCCCCCTTAGAAAACTTCAATCGGGAGAATTGGAACAAAGCGGCTATTTTTGGGCTTTCCCCGGAAATCCGATTTCATCCCATGGCTCAAAACAAATCAAAAACGGGAGTCCTCCTGGTCAATTTGGGGACACCCGACAGTACCAAAACCGCCGACGTAAGAAAATACCTGCGGGAGTTCCTGATGGATCCGCGGGTGATTGACATACCCTATCTGTCCAGATGGATGCTGATCAACTTCGTCATTGCGCCTTTTCGGGCTCCCAAGTCTGCCCATGAATACCGAAAGCTTTGGACGGACCGGGGTTCGCCCCTGCTTTTTCACACGGAAGACCTGCGGGAAAAACTGATCCAAAAGCTCGATCCCAAAAAGTACGCCGTCAGCATCGGGATGCGCTACCAAAGTCCCTCCATCGAATCGGGATTGGAAGAACTGCGAAAAGAAAAAGTGGGCAAAATCATCGTCCTGCCGCTTTTCCCCCAATATGCCTCGGCATCCACCGGCTCGGTGATCGACAAAGTGATGGAAATCGCCCAAGGCTGGCAGATCATTCCCGAGTTTTCGTTTATCAGCAATTTCCTGGACCATCCAAAGTTTGTCGAAGCATGGGCTGAGCGGGGCAATGCCCTCATCGGCGAGAAAGACTACGACAAAATCCTATTTTCCTATCACGGACTTCCCGAGCGGCAGATCCTCAAAGGTTCTGTAGCTGGCTATTGCCAGCTCGGTGCCTGCTGCAACAAATACAGTCCCTCCAATACCTACTGTTACCGGGCGCAGTGCTTCCAGACTACCCGACTGATCGCGGCGAAGATGGGGATCCCCGAAGAAAAAACCGTCAACTGCTTTCAGTCAAGACTGGGCAAAGATCCCTGGGTAAAGCCCTACACGGATGAGGTGATCACCGAACTGGCTGCCCAGGGCGTCAAAAAGGTGCTGGCGTTTTCCCCGGCGTTTGTGGCGGACTGTCTGGAAACCACCGTCGAAGTGGCAGGTGAATACCGGGACAAATTCCTGGAAGCGGGAGGGGAAGAATGGGATCTGGTGCCGAGCTTAAACTCCGAAGATACCTGGGTGGATTGCGTGAGGGATTTGGTAGAGTCCAGATCTTAGAAATTCGAGATTTGACATTCGATATTGAGCAATCGGTGTGGTGGAGTTTAATTGCCAATTCACAATCAATCCCTTTGGATTCTCCAGTCTAATTTCTTGCATCTAGCGTCTCGATACTTATGTCTTAATACTTCTTTCCCAGTGTCCAAACCCTCCCGCCAAACGCTCCTCATCCTCGGAATCATCCTGATTTCCATCAATCTCCGGACTTCGATTGCGTCGGTTGGGCCGCTGATCCCATTTATCCGGGATGACTTGGGGATTTCCAATGGGCTGGCGGGTTTTCTCACGACGCTGTCCCTGCTGACTTTTGCGGTATTTTCCCTTTTTGCCCCATCCATCGGCAAACGACTCGGACACGGCAAAGCCATCTTTCTGGGGATTCTTCTGCTCACTATCGGCGTAGTGATCCGGGTCGTCGGAGGCATAGAGCTGCTCTACCTCGGCACTGCGCTGACCGGGATCGGGATCGTCATCGCCAATGTGCTGATGATTCCCTTTTTCAAAGCCCGCCTTCCGGAAAAAATCGGCCTGATGACCGCGATCCTCACTACCGGGATGTCTCTTTTTGCCGCGGTCGCCTCGGGAATCAGCGTTCCGCTGGCAGTGGACTTGGGGTGGGGATGGAGGGGCTCACTTGCTTCCTGGAGTCTGCTGATGGCATTGGCCTTGGTTGTTTGGATTCCCCAACTGAAACCCCGGCAAACCGGAAGCCAGGAGAGTCTGCTTCCCGCCAAAAAGGTCTGGAAATCCCGGTTGGCCTGGCAGGTTACGATGTTTATGGGAGCACAGTCGGTCATGTATTTTACCATGATCACCTGGCTGCCGGACATGCTGATTGCCCGGGGAATGAGTCCGGTCCAGGCCGGGATCGCTTTGTCCTACATGCAGTTGATCTCCCTCATCGGGACTTTTTTCGTCCCCGGATTTTTGATCAGGCTCAAAGAGCAGTCCAACGTGATCCTGGCTGTCGGGATCGGCTATGTGATCGGATACGGGGCCCTTTTCATCCAAAACGAAGCGATTACGTTTGCCGCGCTGACCGTGATCGGGATCGGAAGCGGCGCGAGCCTGAGTATTGCCTACACGCTGATTTCCCTCCGCTCTTCCGAGGACATGACCACGGCCAAACTCTCGGGAATGGTCCAGTCCGCAGGCTATATCCTGGCTGCTTTGGGGCCTTTGGTCTTCGGGATTTCCATGGACATTTTTGGCAATTGGAACATCCTGATCTGGTTTTTGCTGGTGATGACCATCCAGTTTCTGGGATTCGGTTTGCCTGCGGGAAGGGATAAAAAGATCGTGTAAGAAGCCTCCGAACTGCCTGAAACCGGCCTGTAGAAACGGGCAGGTCAAGCCTAGAAGACACAAAGAAGTTTAACCACACAGGAGGTTTCAAAGCCCAATTTCTCCAGGCCAAGTCTCCTTGGTGCCCTTTGACTCCTTGTACCTGGAAGAATGAATACACAGAAACATCGAATCAAAAGTCCCTTCCTATTTGGCAGTCTGCAATCGCGTTTTCGGCTTTTTTCAATGGAAATGACGCAATTGTTTTGGCGGCGATTTCCCTGGTTCGGAATGGGGTGGTTTGGAGAAGCAAAACCTATTTTAAATCTTGGGGTTAGAATAGATATAAACCCAAAAAGTAACTTATGATTGATTTTGCCCTCAATGAACACCAGCAAATGATCGCTGAGATGGTACGGAGTTTCGGAGCCAAAGAGATCACCCCTTTCCGAAAAGACTGGGATGACCGCCAATTTTTTCCCCTGGAAGTCTTCAAAAAACTCGGTGAACTTGGCCTGATGGGGGTTTTGATCCCCACAGAATACGGCGGTTCCGGCTTTGGCTACCACGAATACGTCACTGCCATCGCCGAACTCTCCAAGCTCGACCCATCCATAGGCCTGTCCATGGCCGCCCACAACTCCCTCTGCTCTGGGCATATCCTGCTCTTTGGCTCAGAAGAACAAAAACAGCAGTACCTGCCCAAGCTTGCGACCTGCGAATGGCTGGGGGCCTGGGGCCTGACCGAACCCAACACCGGCTCGGATGCCGGCAACATGCGGACCGTCGCCAGAAAAGACGGAGAATACTACGTGCTCAACGGAACCAAAAACTTCATCACCCATGGGGTATCCGGAGATGTGGCAGTCGTGATCGCGCGGACCGGCGAGCTGGGAGACAGCCACGGGATGACGGCTTTCATCTTGGAAAAAGGCACGCCTGGATTGAGCGGAGGCAGAAAAGAGGACAAACTCGGCATGAGGGCCTCAGAGACCGCCGAGATGGTCTTTGAAGACTGTCGGGTACACGAAAGCCAGATCCTGGGAAAGGCCGGGGAGGGTTTTATCCAGTCGATGAAGGTGTTGGACGGTGGGCGGATTTCCATCGCTGCCCTCGCGCTCGGCATCGCCGAGGGTGCCTTTGAGGCTTCCGTCCAGTATGCCAAGGAGCGCCATCAATTTGGCAAACCCATCTCAAGCTATCAGGGCATTTCCTTCAAACTGGCCGACATGGCGACTCGGATCGAGGCTGCCCGGCTGCTCATTTCCAGAGCAGCAGCGCTCAAAAACAGCGGAAAAAACGTTACCCTAGCGGGAGCCCAAGCAAAATACTACGCTTCCGAAGTCGCCGTCTGGGCGGCAAACGAAGCCGTCCAGATCTTTGGGGGCTACGGCTTTACCAAGGACTATCCGGTGGAAAAATACTACCGGGATGCGAAGCTCTGCACGATAGGAGAAGGCACCTCGGAGATCCAGAAGATTGTCATCGCGAGGGAAGTATTGAAGAAGTGATCAGTATCCAGTCTCGGTAGGCACCGACAGACTCGGACACCCAACATCCGGCAAAACCTCTTTCATGGCTGTGGGTGACCTCACCTGGTTGTCGTTTTTTTGGGAAGGCACCCAAAAAATGCCTGGTCAGTTATTTTCATGCGCTCGGGATGGGAAGGAACCTGTGGAAATATTTCCACAAAAAGTGTGGAATCCATTCCCCATACCCCCAGGCAGCGCGCGCTCGAGAGCGATTTTTTTGTGGCACGAAATTGCCTCTCTTCCGAGGAAAGCAGCGGGGGTTTTGCATGAAAAAGGCATTGATAATCGATGATGAGGTGGATTTGTGTAGGCTCCTTTCCCTGCAATTGAACTCATTGGGAATAGCCAATGAGTATGTGAATACGATCCGGGAAGCAAAGGAGAAATTTGGGAACAACCGATACGGCATCATCTTTCTCGACCTCAATCTCAAAGACGGAAGTGGCTTTGACATGTTGGATTATATAAGCGGGTTTCCAAAACTCCAGAAAGTAATTGTCATCAGTGCCTATGACAATGAACGAAGCAAAGCGTTGGAATGCGGTGCGGATTTTTTCCTCCCCAAGCCGTTCACCAAGAAAAAGATAGCGCAGATCATCGCCTCCATTTAAATTGTAATACTAATCCTCCTCCCCATGAGCAACCAAATCCTAATAATAGACGACGACCAGGACCTCTGTAGGGTGCTGTCCAATTTTTTGAAAAAATCCGGCTACGAAGTCGACGTGGCCTACAAGGCCGAGGAGGGACTCAAGCTGCTCCGGTCCAGCCTGTACGATCTGGTTCTTTGCGACTACAAACTTCCCGACATGACGGGAGTGGAAGCGTTGCAGAAGATCAAAGTCCTCAGTCCAGACGTCGCGGTCATCATCATCACCGGCTACAGCGATGTCCGTACGGCGGTGGATACCTTCAGATATGGGGCAAATGACTACGTGACCAAGCCGCTGTACCCGGACGAGTTGCTCGTCACCGTGAGGGAGACCATCCAAAAGAATCGGGAAAGAAATCAGGCCAGATCCGGAAAACCGGCACCAAAGCCAAAAACCGAAGAAAACGCTGCCGAAGACCATCCCAGGTATCTTTTTGGAATGAGCGGGGCGTCCAAGGCTGTCCAGCAATATGTGGATCTTATCGGTCCGACCGACATGTCTGTGCTGATCAATGGAGAAACGGGCACCGGAAAAGAGTATGTTTCCAACGCAATTCACGATCAAAGCAACCGGTCAGACAAACCTTTTGTGGCCATCGACTGCGGGGCACTGCCCAAAGAGCTGGCCGGAAGTGAACTTTTCGGGCACATGAAAGGCTCGTTTACCGGGGCGATTGCAGACAAACCCGGAAGCTTCGAAATGGCAAACGGGGGGACGGTGTTTCTCGATGAAATCGGGAATCTGAGCTATGAAAATCAGGTAAAACTTCTCCGCGTGATCCAGGAGCGGAAAATCCGGAGAATCGGCGGGCAAAAGGACACCAGCATCAACGTCCGCATCATCACCGCGACCAACGAGAACCTGACCCAGGCAATCCGGGAGGGCCGTTTTCGCGAGGACTTGTACCATAGAATCAATGAGTTCAAGATCGACCTTTTGCCGCTTCGCGAGCGGAAGGAGGACATTTTGACTTTTTCGGAGCATTTTCTGAAGCTGGCCAACCAGTCTCTGAACAAGTCGGTGAAAGGCTTCTCCGAAGAAGTGATTCAGCATTTCTTGAACTACCAGTGGTATGGGAATCTCCGTGAGCTCAACAATGTCGTCAAGCGGGCGGTGTTGCTGTCCAAGGGAGAGCTGGTCCAATCCGACGCATTGCCGGACGAGATTTCCCGCCCGAGGATCTTTGCAACCCAAAACACTGCGGAGTCGGCGGAAGACAATCATACGCTGCGGTCGGTATCTGGTGAAGCCGAAAAACAGGCCATCATCAACGCCCTCGAGGTGAGTAGATACAATAAGTCCAAGGCCGCGGATTTGCTGCGAATAGACCGAAAAACACTCTACAACAAGCTCAAACTTTACAAAATCCAGGATTACTGAGCTGAGAAGGGCTTTCTCGACACACTTTTAAATACTGCAGAAAAAACTTCCCCATGAACCACAAAAGACTCCGAATCCTCTTCTCACTGATCATGGGGCTGTTGATCCTTTTGTGGGTTTGGACTTATTGGAACCTCAACAATTACATCCGGACCGTCGGAAATATCAGACAGGTAAATTTCACCATACAGACGACCTCCCAGGTTTTGTCCCTGATCAAGGATGCAGAGACCGGCCACAGAGGCTATCAACTCACAGAGAATGAAGAGTACCTTCAGCCCTATTACCGGGCGAAGGTTGATATCCCGCATGAGCTGTCCAACTTGGACAGCATATCGGAATTTGTCCCGCTGATCAAAGTGCCCTTAGCCGAACTCCGGAGCCTGGTGGATAAGCAGCTTGGCATCATCGAGCAGATTCTCCAGGCGACCAACTGGAAGAACTCCCCCCTTCAGGCAGAAGAAATCCGGCTTTTGGGAGAGGGTAAGGAAAACATGGATGAGGTCCGTAGAGTCGTGGACAAAATCTCGCAAGTCACCAGAAAAATCGCCATGGAAGCGATCGAAGACGAAGGGGGGTTCAAGACTCTCACGCCGATCAACCTCTTGGTGATTGCTCTGATTGCGTTTGGCGGGATCCTGCTGCTGTTTACCCGGGCTGTCATGCTGCTGGAGGAGCGCGACAAAAAATCCAGGAATCTGGAAAAAGCCGTCCAGGACCTGAAGGAAGAAACCCAAAAACGGATACACACCGGCAATCTCCTGCGGAATGTATTGGACAATTCCCGGGACGGAATCATGGCTTCCACTGCCCTGCGGGATGAGTCGGGTCGGATTTGCGATTTCAGGTTTATCCTGATCAACGATGGCGCATCCCAATTGACCCATCGAAATCAGGCCCAGATGATGGAGAAGAGATTTTCCGAGATCTTTCCAAAAAACCATGCGGAGTTTCTGGCGGAATATGTCAGTGTCATCGAGTCGGGAATTGATTTCAGAAGGGAGGTTGAAATAGAGCTGGACGGGAATATGGTCTGGTTTAAGATTCTGGCCGTCAAGTTTAACGACGGCGTGGTGTTCACTTTTTCGGACATCACCAAAGAGAAGGAGAACGAACTCCAGCTTCGAAATTATACACAAGAGCTCATGCGGTCCAACGAAGACCTGGAGCAGTTTGCCTATGTGGCTTCGCATGACCTGCAGGAGCCGCTCCGCAAAATCCGGTCTTTTGGGGACCGTCTGATCACCAAATACCACGCGAAGCTGGACGAGACAGGCAAAGACTACATCGAGCGTATGCAGATGGCATCGCGCCGGATGCAGAGCCTGATCGAAGACCTTTTGGCTTTCTCCCGAATCACGCGCAGCAGTGAGCTTCCCGGCAGGGTCGACATGAAAAAGTTGTTTGAAGAGATCTCCGACGATCTTTCCGATCAGATCACCAGGGAAAACGCCAGCTTGGAATTTCAAAAAATGCCCGCCGTACTGGGAGTCAAGGGGCAGATTCAGAGGCTGTTTCAGAACCTGATCAGCAATGCGATCAAATTCAGAAAGCCGGAAGAACATCCCCGGATCAGGATCACCGGAGAAAAATTGTCGGCACTGGATGTGACCCGGGAATTTCCCATTGTCCCGCGGTACAAGACTTACGTGAAAATCACCGTTTCCGACAACGGGATCGGCTTTGACGAGAAGTATGCCGGGCAGATTTTCAATGTGTTTCAACGGCTGCACGGCAAAAATGAGTTTGAGGGCACCGGCATCGGCCTGGCCATCAGCAAGAAGATTGTGACCCATCATGGGGGGGTAATTGTCGCCAAAAGCACAGAAGGCATCGGCTCTGATTTTATTGTTATATTACCTTCTCTTAATTGATCAGCGCCCCGATTGTCCCTATGCACAAGCTAAACAACAAGGTCACGATCCTCATGGCAGACGACGATGCCGATGATCAAATCCTCCTTCAAGAAGCGCTGAAGGAAAACAATATCCCCAATTCGGTCTATTTTGTTGAAAACGGAGAGGAACTGATCGATTTTCTGAACAAAAGGGGCAGGTTTGAAGAGGTGGATTGCTCGCCGGGGTTGATCCTCCTGGATCTCAACATGCCCAAGATGGACGGGCGGCAGGCATTGAAAGTGCTCAAAGCAGATCCGGTCTTGAAGAAAATCCCCGTCGTAGTACTGACGACCTCCAAGGCGGATTCGGATATTCTGGAATGCTACGACTTGGGGGTAAATTCATTCATCAGCAAACCGGTAAACTTTGCCGACCTGGTAGAGGTCACCCGCGAAATCGGCAACTATTGGCTGGGTACGGTGAGTCTGCCCGAATCAAAATAAAAATGGTGGTCGAGGAAATCAAAATCCTGCTGATCGAAGATGACGAGGATGATGCCTTCTTGGTAAGGGAATACCTGTCTGATGTCAAAAATTTCGTCTGTGTGCTGGATTGGGAGCCCAATCCGGAGCTGGGCAAAGCCAAAATCCTCGCAGGCGGGTATGACCTCTTTCTGATCGACTTTTATCTGGGAAAGTCCACGGGGCTTTCGATCATAGATTTTATCCAAAGAAACCAAATCCTGACTCCGGCTATCCTGCTCACCGGGCGAAGCGATGCCCAAATAGACGTGGATGCAAGTAGGGCCGGTGCGTTTGACTACCTCGTCAAGGGCGACTTGCGGCCCGATATCCTGGAGCGGTCCATCCGGTATTCGATCAAGCAGGGCCGCATCATCCGGGAGCTGGACGAAAAGGAAAAAAAGTACCGATCGCTTTTCGAGCGGTCCCTGGATTGTATTTTTCTGGCAAACAGTAAGTTTGCCATGCTCGAACTGAATGATTCCTTTCTCAGATTTTTTGGTTATCGGGAATCAGACAACGGGATGTTTCATCTCGGTAATCTCTTCGCACACCAAGAGGATTTTGGGTTTTGTGTGGAACAGCTCAGTTCGATAGGGGTGGTCAAGGATTACGAGGTGATGCTCCTGACCAAGGACCAAGAGACGAAGATCTGCCTATTCAATTGCGTGTTTATTTCGGATCAGGCAGATGATTTTTGCTGCTATCAGGGGATCATCCGGGATCTTACGGTCTGGAAAAAGGCTGAATGGGACTTGATGGTGGCAGAGAAGCTCTCCATGACCGGAAAGCTCGCCCGGACCATCGCCCACGAGATACGCAATCCGCTCACTAACCTGAACCTGGCACTGGATAATCTCAAAGAGGAAATCTCGGAGAAAGAAAACGAAGTCAGCCTTTACACAGAGATAATCCAGCGTAGTTCCAACAGGATCGAAACCCTGATCGGGGACTTGCTGAACTCCTCCAAGCCCAAAGAACTCCTGCTGGAGCTGATCTCTCTGGATAGGATATTGGATGATGCACTGGAGCTGGTCAGAGACCGCGCAAACCTGAGGGGGATCAGGATCGAGGAGGAATTGGGAGAAGAAATCCCGAGAATATTCGTAGACCGCGAAAAACTCTCCATCGCCTTGGTGAATATTCTTCTAAACGGCATTGAGGCCATTGCGCATTCGGAAGGCAACCTCAGGGTCAAGACTGAAATCCGCGGCAATTCCATCTTCCTCATCATAGCCGACAATGGACAGGGAATAGAAAAGGACGACATCAAGAAGATTTTTGACCCCTTCTACACCAACAAATCCGGGGGAACCGGACTGGGACTTACTTCCGCACTCAATATCCTCTCCAGCCACAACGCCAGCATCCAAGTGAGCAGCACCCTTGGAAAAGGAACCCGTTTCGAAATCGAGTTTCCGCTGCCGATCCATTAAAAAAGGCAGCCCAACCAAACGGGACTGCCCTTTGCTTTTCCTTTTTCCGCCTTATTTTCCAAATATCCTCGCTCCGAAAATCACGGTGAGCAGAAACAAGACGATAAAAAGGAAAAACAGAAATTTCGCGATGGAAGCAGCTCCCGCTGCTATCCCACCGAATCCGAATATTGCAGCGATGATTGCAACAATAAAGAATCCCAAAGCCCAACGTAACATAGCGTTTTTAATTTTAAGTGGATACTTTTTCCACTGCCTCAAGAAAATTGGATGCCAAGCCCCAAACTCGGCTCCAGAGGGAGATTTCCAGTGAGGCCGATCCCAAAGTTGTAGAGTGCCTTCCCCAACATCACGCCAAATTCCCCAGCCTCCGGTATCAAAAACATCATTTTTGCTCATTTTGGGCTTGTTTTTCGCTTGGCACCGTGCTTGAAAGGTAGTGGGAAGAACTATTTTGCTTCACTAAACCACAATGAAAATGAGAACGGACACAAAATTTAAAATCCAGGGTTCCTGGAAGGAACTCAAAGGTAAGCTCAAGCAAAAATACGCGGATCTGACGGACGATGATCTTCTCTACGAAGAAGGAAAGGACGAAGAGCTGGTCGGGAGACTGCAGCGCAAGCTGGGCATGACAATAGAAGAAGTCAAAGATGAAATCAACGGGCTGTAGTCCGTTGGTTTGAATCCTTTCACACAATTAACCAAAACAGATCATGAAAACGAAAGTGATTGCAATTCTGGCATTCGCGGCATTGGGTTTTACAGCCATGTCCTGCGGAGAAAACAGAGCTGAAAAACGGGATAGAGAGCTGGTCGAGATCCAGAAGGACTTTGACAGGGAGCGCGAGAAACTCCGTGAAGACCTGAGAAGATTGGAAGCCGACATCGATCAAAAAATGATCGACCTGCAGGCTAAAAAGGAAAAGGCCGACGCGGATATGAAAGCCGACATCGACCAGATGGAAACCGAACTGCGGCGGGAGAAAACCGAAGTGGGCAAAGCCATCGATGACCTGGAACAGGCTACAGAAAACACCTGGAACGATGTCAAAACGTCCGTTAACAAGACCACCCGAGACATTGAGGAACGTTGGAAAGAATTCAAATCCGACCTAAAAGACACCTTTGACAAGGAAAACAACTAATGGGTGATGGAGTAGAAAAAGGGGCTGGTTGGTAATCAGCCCTTTTTTGTTTATTTGTTTTTTGCTTTTGTCCCAAATGCCCAAGCCGTCTGACCGATCATCGCATGAAGCCACCTGAAATTTGGCAAATTCTCAAGAAGTCAGTCACCTCCTTCCTGAAGGAGGATGCTTTCACCTATTCGGCGGCGATCTCTTTTTACACCATGCTTTCTTTGCCGGCCGTCTTGCTCATCGTGGTGTCGATGGGAGCCACCCTGTATGGGGAAAACCGGATTCAGGAAGAGTTGATTGACCAGATTTCCCGACTGATCGGGCCTTCGACGGCCGGACAGATCGAGCAGATTCTCGCAAAAGCCTCCATACAGGAGGAAAACACGCTCTTGGCCCGAGCAGTCGGTATAGGCACGCTGATCTTCAGCTCCACC
>CAZGYC010000051.1:0-9713 GCA_964530015.1 uncultured Limnohabitans sp.
GAAAAGGCTGTTAGGTTTGCGGAGAAGTCAAGGGCACTTGGCCTTGGCGCCTTGGGTTGGCATACGCTGCTTCAATATAAGGGTATCCCGTTCGAATCGTTCTCGGCCATGACCTTGAACAACGAAGTGTTCAGGACTATCAAAGAGAAGTCTTCCGCCGCCACACAACGACTCGCTCAAGAATATGGCGAACCAGAATGGTGTAAGGGATACGGCGTAAGAAATAGTCATACGAATGCATTGGCACCCACGTTGTCTAACTCTATTATCTCAGGTGGGCTGTCGGAGGGTATTCAACCCATTGTCTCTAACGTGTATGCGCAAAAGACTGCTAAGGGTACGTTTATGCGGCGAAACCCAGCACTTGAGATGTTGCTGGAATCTAAGGGCAAGAATACTTTCGACGTATGGAATCAGATTAACTCTGATAAGGGTTCGGTAAAGAACCTCGACTTCCTATCTGATGATGAGAAAGAGATTTATCTTACTGCCCGAGAGATTAACCAATTTGCTCTTGTCCGCCAGGCCGCACAACGCCAACGTTATATTGACCAAGGCCAATCGCTTAACCTATTCTTCTCAACACCAGAAGATTCTAATGACGAAGAGACTAAAGCTAAGTTAGCTAAGTATGTTCACGAAGTACACATGGAAGCGTGGGAGACGGGCGTCAAGACGTTATACTACTTACGCACAACTTCACCATTAAAAGGTGATAGTATTTATTCCACAGCCGACGAATGTAAAGCCTGCGAGGCATAGTAGAAAGCACAATGAATGAAAACTTACAAGTTATTAGAGAATTCAATAGGTGGTTTACATAGCGTTTCTGGTCTCCGGCAATCTGGGAAAACCACTCGGTTGATAGAATGGGCTGAACAGATGGCCGCAGAACACGACGGCAACATCTATATACTAAGTCCTACTAGGACTATGTCTAAGCATATAAAGCGTGAGTTATTTCTTCGCGGCGTCTACAATACTCAAGTTATTGCCCCGTACGAAAGCTATGGGTGGGGCTCTTCCGCCACAACGAACACCTACGCTATAATAGATCAGTTAGACTATTTCGGGGACCCTGACGCTGCAGTAGATAAGGTGATACGACTTATGCCTAACGAAGTAATGTACACGACGGACGTTTAAAATGAGAGAACAAAATAATATGCCAAGCAAATCTGATGATGAAGCTTTCGAAGAAATCATAGAAGGCTCAGAACTAAAGAAGTGGTTCGAAGACAATATGGCTATGAATCAACTAACTATAGGCGATTTGTATGAGGGAAGTTGTATTCTCAGCCAAGTCCAGGTAGAATTACACACCTACTTGATGAAGGTAATGAAAACCTTGTATGAGAATAATAAAGCCGGAGAGGTTATTACACAGCTTCCTCGGCTCACACCTAAGCAGGTTGTTTCCCTCATTAATATTTTTGAGAATGCACAGATATTCTTAGAGGATTTTAAAGACTGAACGGATAGAATAGAAGTATTATGGATACCCTACTTGAAAGCCAAATAATCCCAGTCCTGGATAAGGGCTACGTTAGATTAATAGACCATCTCGGGACCGATAAGTCGGTAGTTAATGCCGCACGGGCTTCCTACGCTAAAGAAGTAGATGAGATGTCTCAAGCAGACGCTCGTCTTATTTCCTTTTTATTACGAGAAGGCCACGGCAGTCCCTTCCGCCACGCCTTTTTCACCTTCGAAGTTAAAGCGCCATTAATGGTTGCTCGACAGTGGTTCAAGTATATAGTGGGCAGTTCACACGTTGACCCTATGATGGGTTGGAATGAAGCGTGTCTTCCTGGCGACCAGTTAGTGATGACTACAGACGGGCAGTTAACCGTTGAAGTCCTTTTCGAGATGTTCGAAACTAATCCGGATGGTTGTCCTGAACTATATAGTTTTGATAAGTCCGGCGAACTAATTTCACAGCCAATCAAAAACGTTTGGGTAGTGGCCGAAGATGCGGAAATCTTCACCGTCCTCACCGAGAATGGCAAGGCAGTTTCAGCCACATCTAATCATAGATTCCCAGTTGACAACGGTAATGATGTAGAGCTATTACTTATCGATAACGGGGATGCACTTATCACTGATGTCGGCGGTGAACGAGTCTACTCAAGAGTGATGGATGTCTTCAAGACAGATAAGACTGCTCGGGTTTACGATATCGAAATAGATGGTGAGCCTTACTTTATTGTCAACGGTGTCCAGACTCATAACAGTCGCCGCTATATCACTTCTGATGAAGAGTTCTATCAGATTAAGGGTGATGAATGGCGCTCAAAGCCAGAGAATTCAAAGCAGGGTTCCGGCGACCCGATAGACCCCTTTACGGGGTCTTTCTACACCGAAGCCTTTAACGAATGGGCTGAGTCTGGGAACGAATTATATAAAGCAGCTATGGAAGCTGGGATTTGCGCCGAACAAGCACGAGTCTTCCTACCCGCTTACTCGCTGTATGTGTCTTGGCGTTGGTCTTGTTCTCTACAGGGCGTTATACACTTCTTGAGAGAGCGACTTGAAGACGATGCACAACTTGAGATACAGAAGTATGCTCAGGCCGTCCATCGGTTAGCTCAGCCACTATTCCCCGTCACGTTCGCAGCGGCTGAATTAGGATGATTGGGATACTACCTCTATTCCTTGGGTTCTTTCTATTCATTTGGGGCCTAACTGGCCTTAGTGCTTTAGCAGAGCCCGAGGGATTTGTGGGGGGCAGGAAACTATTCGCCCTTCTATCGTTTATAATGATGTGCGGATTCATTCTCTCCACAAGCGGAGTAATCTTACTATACGATTGGATATTCTAAATGGCTGCTGCCAAATGTAATTACTTGGTGTTGTTTGACAACTCGCCGCAAGTCTATACATCCGCCTCCTTGGATACTATTATAGATTCGCCGCCGCCCAAGAACTCAGAAGATGCTAAACGCAGTATCTTATTCGTATCTTATTTCCCTGATACTAAAGAACTAAAAGTCTTTGAAGTATCAGACGAAGAAATAGAAGCAAAGCGTATAGAGGTAGCTGAAACATTAGCTCGCCGCGAAGCAAAACGACAAGCAAAGATAGAAGCAGATGCAGAGAGTCAAACTCCAGATACAACAGATAACCCCGGATAAGACCTACGTTGACATCTTTGAAGGTAAGGACTTCGGAGACTTCGTATTAGTATCTATTAATATGAACTCAATGCCGCAAGAAGAACTACAGATGCTACACAATGCTTTCCAAGAAGCCGTAGCTGACGGTAGAAAAGTGATTGTAGCAGATAACTCCTTAGACTTACAGGTCTATGGATTTAAAGAGGAAGCAAAGATGATAGAAAGCGGCACTGTCGATGAAGGCTGACTTATTAGTTCTAAATTATAATACCAAGGATAAGCTTAAGCGATTACTCGACACCTTGATGTCAGACTACGAGCCTGGCGTTTGGGATCTATATGTCGCAGATAACGACTCCCAAGATGGCTCATTCGAATGGCTATCGCAAGTCCAAGAGGAATATCATATCAAAGTTCTGTTTAAGAATCCGAACGTGGGATTCTCTGCGGCGATGGGGCCGATGGCTAATGTTAGCCGCAACGAAATCATCACTCTCGTGAATGCGGATACTTGGTTCACTACCAGCCACGTTAAACAAGCGCTCCAAACCTTTATCGATAACCCTAATCAGACAGCTATGGGTCCCAAACAAAGAGATGAAAATAGCGTCATTAGACACGGCGGCATCTTTTGGGATGGAGATAAAAGCGTAGCGCCTGTGCATCGTGGCTGGAATGTACCGGACCCAGCGGATACGATGTTTAGAGACAGAATCCAATGTTGGACTGTGTCAGGTTCTATATACTACGTCCGCAGGGATGTCTGGGACGAGATGACTAAGCATCCTAGCTACAGAAGCTTGTTCCCACGAGAGCACGGTTGTACTTTGGGTACATTTTTGTACTTTGATGAGACATTCGT
The DNA here is from genome assembly GCA_964530015.1 of uncultured Limnohabitans sp. GTDB lineage: Bacteria > Bacteroidota > Bacteroidia > Cytophagales > Cyclobacteriaceae > Algoriphagus. The sequence goes on from CAZGYC010000051.1 coordinate 3,979, forward strand.
AAGTGTATTCTTGCAGGCCTTAGGGTATGAAGTCTGGTACGATGGCACTATAGAGACGGCTGGCCATAGTTGGCACGCCTCCAATAAGCCTGGCGATAATGTCCACCATTTTCACGATAGCAAGGAGTTATATCGCAGAACTTGTGATATCCTTGGTATTAATCACGAAATCAATTAGATAGGAAAGAATATGAACAAGTACTTTAGTGTAGAAGATTACCACGAGCTTACTGCCGAAGGCAAGAGTTTAGTGGATGAATGGATTGCGGCCAATGACCTCGACCCTAATCTCATTACTCTCATTGAGAGTTTTGATAATGGGACAGTGGTAGTTTCTGGCGTTCCACATAACCCCAATGAAATGACGGGCCTTGCAGATATCAAGGTAATTCGCACTATCAATGAAGATACGTTTCCTTGGGCATCACTTCCAAACTTTCTTCAAGAAATTTCTTCATAGAGGTTGTGTTGCGGCGGAAGGGCCGATAAGTTCTTGAATATGAAAAACACAAAAGACAAAATCAGATTAGGACTCGACTTAGATGGAGTTGTTTACAACTTCGTAGAAGAGTTTCGGACTTATGTATCAACCCAACGGGGCGTTCACCCAGATAGCCTGGCTCCAGTCCACAGATGGGAATTCTATCTCGACTGGGATATGAGCGAAGATGAATACTTTACCACTCTAGAACAAGCTGCTGTTGGTGGCCACGTTTTTAAGAATGGCGCGGCGTATGATGGTGCGGCACAAGCCGTTTCTCAGGCTCGTGATATTGGTTATGAGATTGTGGCAATCACCGCCCGCAAACTCACAGATATCCAAGACGACCATCAAATCATCCACGACAACACAGCCGAGTGGTTAACTATCAACGGTATCCATTTTGACGAACTTATTGTAGACAATGATAAGACCAACCACGGTCTAAATGTCTTAGTAGATGATAGCCTTGCTAACGTCCACCACTTCATTATGGCTGGTGGCAAGGGCTTCGTGTTTGACCGTCCTTGGAATCAGGGTTCATCATTCTCCAGAATCCACGGTTGGGATGATTTCCCAGCTAAGCTCGCTGAGTTCCGAGAGACTCAGTTAGTCCCTGTCGGCTGAATCGGTCGACAGTAAACCCATAAACAGAAAGAAAAAGAAATGGACAACAAGAATAAGTATTTTGAAATCACTACGGTGGCTTCGGTTTCAGCACGCAACAAGGCTGAGGCTCTCAAGACCCTCCGGTCCTCACGTCGGGTTCCTGGTACTCGGGTACTGGCTGAGTCAAGCGTTGTAGAGCGTATCCCTTCGGCTACTGCCCACGCGCTGGCCGATTCGCTGTCAAGCTGAAATAAAGTATAAATTACTATATAATACAATACGAAACAGTAAATCCCTGAGTATACTGTACTCAGGGATTTTCACTATTCTAAGGAAGAATATATGGGACGAATAATCGCCTCAATGGTTGCTCGCAATGAGGCTCCACATTATCTTGAGCCAGTGCTAGAACGACTAGCTGGACAGGTAGACGAGATTGTCTTTACCGATGACGCCTCTACAGATAACACTGTGGAGATTGCCGCGAAGTACACAGACAAAATACAGGTCTTAGAGACTCCGATGTTTACTGTACACGAAGGTAAGTTTAGGCAAAAGGCCTGGGATTTCTTAGAATCCGCCGTACAACCTACAACTGACGACTGGATTCTTGCCATAGATGCTGACGAAATGCTCTATGAAGACCAGTCAAACCAGATGCGAATCAATTGTTCTAATGAACAGTATGAAGTAATCAATATCTGGTTCTATCATATGTGGAATGAGACTAGTTTTAGAGTAGATGGCGGTTGGCGCCCACACGGCTCAACGAGACTCTTTAGATATGACCACAATGGCGTCTTCAATGATCGTGTCCTTGCCTCGGGTAGTGAACCTAAATTCGTACAGTGGAAGGCTGTCTATTTCAAAGACTCATTCTTAGTCGACAGTGGTCTAAAGATGCAGCATCTATCGTATATTAAAGATGAGGATAAAGCGGCGAAGTACGAACGCTACAGTACTTTAGATGGAGGCTTATATCACAATAATAGCCATATAGAATCTATAATGGACCCGCCAGAACAAGTATCGCTGGGAGAGTGGACGTGGACATAACGGTCATCACCCCATCTATCCCTGCTCGACACCATATGTTGCAGGAGTGCATTGAATCGGTGCTTAATCAGACTTATCCAGTTAAGGAACACTTGTACGAAGTAGATGTACACGGTGAGGGTCCAGCGAGAATCCGGAATCGTTTAACAGACAAGGCTACTACAGACTGGATTGCTTTCTTAGACGATGACGATTTGCTGCGGCCGGAACACTTCGCAATTCATTCTCAATACGAAGATGACTTCGATGTTATATTCAGTTGGGGCGAGATTATAGATGCCTCAGGTTGGAGAGAAGTTTTTACTTCCGGCTACCAACCAGAAACTATATTGGGTGGACGTAATACTATACCTATTACAGCGACTGTGCGTACCGGGGTGTTTAGAGCGGTCGGTGGGTTTAATGAGAACGAACGTTTCGAAGATTGGTATTTATGGAAGACTCTTATCCAGCACGGAGCACGGTTTATGTGTATAGAGGCAACAACTTGGGACTATCGGACAGGACACGGGACGAATCGTAATGATAACGAATAAAGTATCTTTTATACTACCCTTTAGAACTGACAACGGACCTCGTGAAGAGATATTCCAGTGGCATCGTAAAAGGTTAGAGTATCTATTCCCGCAAGCCGAGATAGTTGTAGGAGATAGCGACCCGGACAAGCCTTTTAGCGCTTCGGTCGCGCGGAACAACGCATTCAAACGATGCTCTGGGGATATATTATTCTTCAATGATACAGATACTATATTTGACCCATTAAATATAGTTAAAGCCATCAAAATAACACAGCAACGCCCAGGTCTTGGGTGGGTATACCCTTATGATGTCTATCATTCATTGGACCCAGAATCTGGCAGAAAAGTATTGAATAGTCCGATTAATATAGATTTAGAAACTACTACCTTAACAGATGTTTTTACTTTTACCGACCCAACTCAGAACCCAGACCACGCTCCGCCTTATTCAGGTCTACTGTGTATGGATAGAGCGTCTTTTGAAGTGGTAGGTGGATTCGATGAAGAGTTCCCGGTTCCAGGTTTTGAAGATTGGTCGTTTAAGGATGCGGCAAACTTCTATCTCGGATATTACACGAGGATTCCCGGAGCAGTTTATCATATCTGGCACCCACGAAACGGTTGCGAAGATAATCCGCTACTTCCCATCTGTCAACAACGATGGGAATATCTCAGGACTACTAACGACTATAAGAATTGGCTGACGTAATGAAACCGGTATACACCTTCTCTGAACTGGGGCGATATGGTCGATTAGCAAATCAACTCTGGCAATTAGCGGGCGTCGTAGGCAACGCTTTGCGAGACCAAGCTTTGGTTGAATTGCCCCAATGGGATTATGCTCCATATTTTAATGTTCCACATACATTCTTTGAACATAAGCCTGGTAGAGAGATAGTAGATTTTTATCCCGACTATATGCAAGACCTAAAGCATTTTGTTGGGTTTGAAGATACTGTGCGACGGATGTTTCAGCCATCGGAAGGTATACTATTTGAGATAGAAGATTTAGACTTAGAACATAGGACTGCGGTGGGTGTTCGTCGCGGCGATTACGTGAACCTTCCCAACCATCATCCTGTAGTGCCCCTAGATTATTTCGAACAAGCTTTAGATATGATAGGCCCGACAGAACTTTTAGTATGCTCAGATGATATAGATTGGTGTAAGCAGCAATCCATATTCAAAGACGCAATGTTTGGTAGGGGTAGACAAGCCGCCCCAGGAGAACCAAGTCCAACCCCCTATGCGGATAGAGAGTCTGCAATTGGGCTTCATATGATGGCAAGATGTTCTAATTTTGTGATAGCTAATAGCACTTACCATTGGTGGGGTGCCTGGCTCGCAAATAAGGGTACAGTTATTTACCCTGGGGAGCAATGGTTCGGCCCCGCTTACGCACACGTAGATACATCAGTGATGTTTCCTGAGCAATGGATTTCGGTAAGGTACTAAAATGGTAGTCCCCTATTGGCAAGAAGTAAATGCAGAAGGGAGTTATTATGCTACGCGTTAGAATGTTTGGGGATTGGGATAACGATTCTCGCCAACTCATCGACAGGTTGCGGCATCAGACAACAGGGTTTGACGGTGATAATTATAAAAACTTAACGTTTGTAGATGACGAAAGCTACACCCACGCAATCGTCTTCGACTATCCAGTAGAAGAGATTAGTAGTCCACCACTACGTAATGTACTACTAATGCTGGAACCGCCAGAGATAAGCGAATGGATGCACGGTGGAGCAAGATATAGAGAACATCCTCAGATAGGACAGTTTTATTCATTTTGCGTAGATGATATATATCCAGCGGCTCCAGGGTTAGGTTTCGCCACTGTACCGATGCAAACCTACCCTGACATCCATAGCAAGACCAAGAACGTTTGTATGATGGTAAGCGATAAACAGATGACACCATATCATACTCGCCGCCATCTAATCAAAGATGCTCTATTACAAACCGATTTAGATATAGACTTCTACGGTAGGAACTTAGTTGGGAATGACCCAAGAATCAAGGGAACCATCCCTAATATGGGTAAGTACGAAGTGATAAGCCAATACCGATACTGTATAGATTTCGAGAACTCGATGCACTCAGCTATAACAGACAAGTACTTCGACCCCATCCTTACCAACACGGTACCTATTACAAATGTGGCTAAGGTTAATGAATTAGCACCAAATTCTGCTGTTGTAGTTGACTTTAATTGGCACGTTTCCGATATAGTAGAAGCTATAAGAATCGCCGTAGACCAAGAACCAACCCAAGACATCGGTAATGCTAAGAAAGAAATCTTAGAAGGCAAGATGTGTTTGGCGAAATGGATACATCAGAAAGTAAATGAATTATGAACGAAAATAAGATAGAATACGATTCGAACCTCTATAACTACCAAGGTTGGCGCAGTGTTATGTGGCCACCCATCTTAAGGAATCTTCCTAAGCGAATCTTCAAAGATACTGACGTGTATTTCTTCGGTGTGTTCGGCGGCAAGTCAGTAATCCAATGGTGCAATATGTTTAAAGACTTAGATATGCACCCACATAACATAGTGTGTTTCGATTCGTTCGAAGGTGTCCCTCTGGAAACGGCCGAAGAGCCTATGGATGATTGGAATCCAAATACGTCAACCTTTTTTAGTGCGTTCAACGCTAAGGAATATTTCGAAACTTCAACAGTCGATGAGTCGGTAGAGTTATTCTACGATAGGGTAGAACCCTGTCTACCATCAGGAACACAGCTGAAAATAGTACCGGGGTTCTTTGAACATTCGCTAACGACTGACTTGGCTTTAGAACTTAACCGCCCAAGTATAGTGGATATAGATGTAGACATCTATTCTTCTACGAAAGAAACCCTTAGTTGGTTGTTTGAAAACAACTTGATGATTAAAGGCACTACGATGATAGGCTATGATGATTGGGGTGGAACTCCGGGATATCGCGATAGATTAGATGGTGAATCCCGGGCGCACAGGGAAATTGAAGAGCAGTACGATTTAACGTGGCACCCATTAGCTTGCACGTATGATACGCAGCAAATAATATTTAGATTGGAAAAGTAAT
>CAZGYC010000051.1:9813-31286 GCA_964530015.1 uncultured Limnohabitans sp.
CCATTAGCTTGCACGTATGATACGCAGCAAATAATATTTAGATTGGAAAAGTAATGACACTCCCAGGATTAGGGCACCCGACACCAGACACTAAACGCCATGGCTATACGGAAGGGTTTAATTGTCGAAAGACTAAAGATCCTACTACTGACAGGATGAGTTATCTTGATCTTTTAGAATACCTCAGTGGTGAGATAAGAGACGCAGGTCAACGTAAGATTTTCATGTCAATTGCTGAGGCTCATCTATCCAATATAGTATTAAAATTCTCTATAATAGACGAAGAAGCATCCCCGCCGTGGCACATGGCGAATCCCGCACACATTTCAACTGGGTGTTTAAGATTTAGGGACAAACCAGTATCATATAATATTGGATTAAAAAAGATAAAGATGGAACAATCATGAAGCATTTGATACTGGGGTCTAAAGGCCAGATTGGCAACTATGTAGTTCAGGCCATCAAGGATAGGGGTGAAGTAGCTATCGAGTGGGACGTGGTAGATGGCTATGATTATGACTTGGCCGACTACAACAATTACGACAAGTTAGTTGGCACAATGAAAGAGGTTGACTTCGTTCACTTCCTAGCATTTGATGTAGGTGGTTCGGCGTATCTGGCAAAGCACCAGAATAGCTCTCAATACATCCGTACGAATATGGCGATTATGGATAACACTTTCGCCGCCCTACAAGAGACTAAAGCTCCTTTCTACTTCGCTTCCTCTCAGATGGAGAATATGCCCTGTACCTATGGTAGACTTAAGGCGTTAGGAGAAACCTATACTAAAGAAGCTGGTGGCTTCATTGTTCGTTTTTGGAACGTCTACGGTTATGAACCAGACCCCGAAAAGACTCACGTCATCACCGATTTCATTAAATCAGCGTTGAAAGATAAACAAATCCTTTGTAGGACTGATGGTCGTGAACAACGAAACTTCGTCCACGCCGCAGATGCCGCAGCCTCACTACTCCATATAGTCGACCATCAATCAAGATATAATAAGAATCTGCATATCCCAATCTATGGAGAACAAGTTTCTATCAGATATATAGCTAAGATAGTAAAAGAACTTATCCCTGGAACAGAAGCTTATTTCACTGATAAGGAAGACGAAACTCAGACCGTACACAATAGCCCCGATGGAAATCCGAATACGGTTCGCCGCAACTACTACAGGAAAGATATTTACATCCTATCAGAAGCAGGTGCTCCCATAGGTAAGTTCGGAGAACTGAGGGAAGGTCTAAAAGATATAATCAAAAGAATAGAGCAAGAGCAGTGATTCCGCGCCAACACAACATTTACACAGAACCCGAAGGTACTCAATTCTACGAGTCCTGGTGTACTGACCACGAAAAGAATGCTATAGAGTATGCCCTTAATCAAGTGGAAGATAAAGACCATCACTATGTAGAGATAGGCTGTTTCGAAGGTCGCTCAAGTGTATTCATCGCAAACCTAATCAGTCCTCGTATGCTTGTATGCATAGACCCTTTTAAACCTCACGAAGATTTAGAGGGTGAACTGGTACATTATAATTCAAGAGATATAGAATCAATCTTCCGCAATAATATCCGAAACGGAACTAACGGCAACGTCAGTATCCAAAGGATGGGCTGGGAAGAATACTACCAAATCCATCCGGAAGAAGAAATTTCATTTCTATATTTAGATGGGCCTCATACCTACGATAACGTAACGAAATCTTTAGAAGTCCTGGTACCATTAATCGTCCCAGGCGGAATTATGATGGGTGATGACTATGATTGGCACGAAGTTCAAGAAGCTGCTGACGACTATTTTGGTAAAAGCCTCGTTCACCCTGAATCATATCGCGCATTCCTCTACAAGAAAGAAAACTAAGAAAATGGCAACAACATTCTATCCGACGCATTACACAACTGCGACAGACACTACTTATACCACTCCCCCGCTTTACACGTATGGAACCTATACTACTTCCAGCTATGTATGGCACGACAGCCTAAAAGAGAAGTATGCCTCCGAACAGATAATTAAACTATCAGATATAACAGATATGCAGAAAGAGATTCTCATCCTTAAAAAGCAAGTATCTCTACTATGTAAGAGAGTGAAAGAATTAGAGTCTTAAAATGAGAGTCTGCGTTTCTGGTGCTGCTGGGATGCTGGGTGGTCATATGGTTAAGCGGATGCTTGATGAAGGCCACGAAGTTTTGGCAACCGATATTAAACCCGAAGAAGAATGGTTCCAGTGGCACAAAGATGCTCTTAACATACCCCGCTTAGATTTAAAACGGTATGAAAATGCTAAGCGTAGTATATTCTATGAAGCTGATGAAGTTTATAACTTTGCTTATCATATGGGTGGCGTGAACTGGATGAGCAACAATCCTATGGCTTGCAACTTCTCAAGCAAGATTACCCAGTCTATGTTAGAAGCAGCTATAGAATTAGGTGTAGATAGATTCTGGCAGGCTGGTTCAGCTTGTTGTTATCCGGTAGAATTACAATCGACCACAGACGTTATAGCGCTGAAAGAATCGGACGCTTGGAAGGGAAGACCCGAAATAGGGTATGGCGATGCTAAGTTAGCTGACGAAGCAACCTGTCAGACGGTGGGAATGGATACTGATATGAAGACTCGGATGGGCCGCTATCACAATATCTATGCGACACACGGCTCTATAGACAACGAGAAAGGCAAGGCTCCATTGACGTTGTCTCGCAAGGTTGCAGAGGCTGTAATCTCTGGCAACCACGAGATTGAGATATGGGGAGATGGCCATCAAGTACGTTCGTTCTGCTATGTCGACGACTGTTTAGACGGTACTATTAAGCTTATGCGTAGTGATTATACGCAGCCGCTAAACATAGGGTCTTCTGAGATGGTTTCAATTAATCAACTTGTTAGTATTATTGAAGATATTGCCGGGGTGAAACTCGAGAGGAACTATAACCTCGATGCACCCACTGGTGTTCGTGGCCGGTCGAGTGATAATACTCTCGTGAAAGAAGTGCTCGATTGGGAACCGACTACAAGTTTAAGGGAGGGTTTAGAGATTATCTATCCTTGGGTTTACGATACCGTCAACAAGTAAGGGAGATTCCCCACCTATGGTAGACAAAAACTTCTACCGAGAAAAGTATGCTATGACAGACTTGCTAATGGCAACAAATATGTCTAAGGCAGACATAGCAAAGTATTTTGACATCAGCATTCCAGAATTAAATAGAAGGCTTAAAGAATATAATCTAGGTTGGGTGAAGACTACAAAAAGGAAGATGTCAAGGGGACAGGCTGCGATTGTTGATGTGTTGCGGCGAATCTTACCTGGTGAGCGTATTGAGTTTGAATATCATTTAGGTGATAGATTGCGGCTGGATATCTATGTGCCTCGCTATAACATAGGTATCGAGTATCACGGGCGTCAACACTTCGAATGGGTCTCATTCTTCCACGAGACACAAGGCGACTTTGAGATGGCGCAGGAACGAGACCTGCAAAAGATTGAGAAATGTAAAGAACAAGACATCACTTTGGTCGTGTTCCGGTATAATGACCCATTAGATGAAGACTCGGTCTTCAACAGAATACTTTCTCAGGTCCGCCAATCAGAAACAAAGGCCCGAGCAGTCAAGAAACTCTCTGATTCTGAGATAGAATTCAGAGCTAAGGTTAAAGAGTCCCGAGCAAGGATGCGTAAGGACATTAAGAAGAGACGAGAAGAAGATGTCGAATACCAGCAACAACGAGCCGAATACAAGCGAGCCGCCAAAGAACGACGCCGTGAATGGCAACGAACCCGTTGAGTTAATCTTCGAAGATACTAACGGCGAGGAAATATGCACCCTATCATTAGCATACGAGGATTGGAAGTACCTTGAAGATTGGGCGGCAAGAGAGAATAAGACAATCAACGATGTAGTTATTGAGGCGCTAACGAACGCTCTCGATATGGTCGAGTCCGATGACGGAGAATGATTCAAACCTCGACCGCCAGATTCTCGCCGCTGCCCTTTATAACCCCGAAGCCGTAGAGGTTTTCAAGGATTCTCTTAACCCGGAGTCGATCGGCAAGCCCGTACAGATGTTCGGGTATTATCAACTTTACACAGCAGCTGTTAAATGCCACAGTGAGATAGGCGATATCAGTCCTGACGTCTTCGACTCTTGGTTGCAGAACTATCCCGAGATTTACGAGAGCCTGGGTGGGGTTAAAGGGTACGCTGAACTAGTCGGTTCTCTTCCCGATGGTTCCACAGCCAATCCTTTAAGCTTAGTTAAGCTTGCGCATAAGCGACTGGGCCGCACCCAGACCATTAAAAAGCTTAACGAACTACAACTAAAGCTTAATGATGACCAAATAGATGACGACTCCTTAGAGAACTTGGCAATAGAGGTACAGGACCGCATCCGCTCTACTCGACCAGAGCAGAAGTTCACTCTCAGGACAGCGCTAGAAATCGCTGAGAACGCTGATAACCTCTGGGAGGACCTACCATTCATCCCAACCCAGTTTCGTGCCTTAAACGAAGCTCTAGGCTACGATAAGGACACTGGTGGAGTACTACGTTCCTCTATTCTTTCTATAGTAGCTACATCTGGCCTCGGCAAGAGTACCTTAGCTAAGAGTTTGTGCAATCACTGGCTTGATAACGGCTACCGAGTGCTCTTTATAAACTTCGAAGAGACACAAGATTGGTGGGAAAGAGTTTTGATGACTCAAATCACCAAGGAGAACTGTCTCAAGCCGCTACCTTCACACGAAGCATCTAAGCTTACTAAGAAGTTCCGTTCCAAGATGGAAGAGTGGGGCGACAGATTAATGGTTCGCCACGACCCAGACAGTCTCTACTATGAAGACTTAGAAGCTTGGTTGAAAGACCTGTACCATGACCACGAAGACAAGCGCCCTGATATAGTAGTTATTGATACTATCCAATCCCTGTTCACTAAGTCCGGTGGAGGTGCGAGGTGGGGCGACTTTGAATATATGATGGTGAGATTAGAAAAGCTTGCTAAGGATATGAACGCAGTGTTTATTCTTACCGTGCAGCAGAACAACAACGCCCTAAGAGAAGGCCGTACAACAGTCAACCAATCAGACGTAGGTGGATCGGTCACCATCGTGCAAAAGTCCACCGTCGCAATGCTGCTTATGCCGAGAAGAGAAGAGATCGGTTTAGATACGGATTGGGATTCTGTCCCATCTTCAGGTATAATAGAGATACACATGCCTAAGAACCGTATCACAGGCGCACAATCTAATAATAAACCACCTCTGATTCAGTATGAAGACGAGACTAAAACCTATTATGAATACAAGGGCGCTGCAACTCCGCCAGCCAAACCGATGACATTTGAGATTGATTAATGGACCTTACACCTGCAGGAATTAGAGACTACGAAGCTTGTGCTCGGTATTATGATTTTAAATACCAGGACAAAGTAAAGCTTAAAAAGAACACTCGTCAAGATAGAAGCCAGGAGTTCTTGGACACGATTCAAAAGGTAGCTAACTATTACCTGTATAAAAAGCAAGCCTTTGGCGACCCCACTTTAAATAGCTTGTGGAATAGATGGCAACGAGACTGGTACGGGGATATGACTGCGGCGGATATCGCTAAGCTTCAGAACTCTGTGCAGCAGCGGTCCAAGACCGGATTTAGTACCCGGGCTTTGCAAAACCTCCAGTTGTTCTTTGATGACTTTAAAGATATAAAGGGCGATCAAGTATTTTGGTTGAATGAGGAATACATTGTTCCTATCCTTAATCAGAAGGCATCATTGACTGGTAAGGTTGATTTGGTAATCCGACAGAAGAAAGAAGACACCTATCATATATATAAGTGGATTGATTCTACTCAGACACAAAGTGATTGGTTGTATGATATTGTTGCGGCGGATTACGCATTTAAGTATCGCTATAATTTCAAAGGTATAAAGACTCGACACTTCGTATGGTCTTTCCTGGGTTCTAAGACAGGCCAAACTGAGATTAGTCTGGAGCGTAAAGATTTTCAGGCCATGGGATATTGGGCTGATAAACTAATCAACGACGACGTTTTTATGGACCGCTACGGGTACAGCACTTACTGTAAAGGCTGCGTTTATGAATCTAAATGTTTAGCCTGGAGCGTGAATGAAGAGAAAGCGGCGACAGTATGAGCGAGGAAACTGACCTATTCGAATCTCTTATGGAAGATGCGTCGACCTCTGACGCACGCCAAGAGATAATTGACCTTGTCGAGCCTCTACGTGCCGAGTTAAATCTTATTAGGGACAAAGGCCTCAAGGAATTCGTTTCGTTGATGTTAGCGAACTCTCCGTTTATATGGACTTCACCATCGTCGGACCAAGAAGATGTATATCCACCAGACGAATACGAAACCGGTGGTATCATTAAACATATCCAGCGCACTGTACGGGCTGCCTTCGTTCTGGCTACCGTCTATCCGTTATCGGACGAAGACATTCAAACGCTACTCGCCGCCGCTATACTACACTGCATCGTCAAACCGATGCTTCCAAATGATGACGTAGACCCCTTCATCCCGAAGCTCTATGATAATCATTACCAGATATCCTTTGATACCTTTATCCAGAATGCGTTGGAAGTAGAGCTATCATCCAATAGGCTAAGTCGTGGCGTAATAGAATTAGATCAAGACATTATAGATAGAATAGCAAGATTAGTACATTGTTGTGAGGGTACGTTCTCACCAATCCCGGAAGTATTCCCGCAAGACCCACTTGAAATACTAATGGCGTCTGCTAATATAGTTGCTAAGTCAGTACATCTTATTATAGATGGTTCAGAGATTCGAGATGAGCGATGGTTTCTGCCAACAGCATAGTCAAAAAGAGAGTGTTCTTAATAGAGCATACCGATTGGATGTTAGGTCTATTGGCGTATCATAAAGCCTGGGCTAATAAAATAAGAACTTCAGATAGCGTTGTGCTGTGGAATTGGGGCGACAAAGAATCGAGCGCTGAGATAGATGCAATTACCTAAGACCGGATACTACTCTAAATTCACTCACGTAGAGATTGGTCGATACTTCCCTGATGAAGATAAGATCCGCAGAGTTAAGCCGACTCTAATCCCGTGGGATGACATCTATAAGTTCTCAAATAAACACGATGACCTGGGGATATACCATTCTATCAGGCACTACGACATAGAAAAAGGGGGATTAGATGGACCTTCACTTGCACCATTACATTTTGATATTGACAACAAAGAAAACCCAGAAGTAGCGTTAAGAGATACTCGGGAGTTAACCACTCACCTTATCGAAACTATTAAGGTGCCAGCTGCTGCTATCTCGGTGTACTTCTCTGGAATGAAAGGCTACCACGTCTTAGTAAACCCCCTTGCTATCCGTCTTAATCTGGTACACGAGAACTCAGCTTCCATATTTAGATTCTTAGCAGAGCAGTTTGCAGAGAGATTAAATTTAACATCCTTAGACTATCAGGTTTATGATATGCGTAGAATGTGGCGACTCGCCGGTTCACGACATCAAAAGACAGGGTTGTATAAGACCCCGTGTATGGATATGGTATTGGGTGGCGCAACCGTACAACAGATCGCTGATTCCGCCGCAACCAAACCAACGGTCGAAGAACTCAATATAGACGAACAAGCTTTCTCTCACACTGGCGCAATGCTTATAGCAGATATGATTGCCCAGTACGAAGTAGACAAAAGAAAAAGGGAAGAAGATAGACTTAACACATTCCTGTCTCAAGGCCACGCAAAGAAAGGCTTTGAAGGTAAGATACTGCGGCAGTTCACGCCCGAATACCTCAGGCAACACTGTTCGGCAGTAGATGAACTAATCAAAAAGGCTGAGACAGAACACGCTCTTGAACATTACGAACGTTTGTTCCTATGCTCCCTTTTAACCTATACTCCTGAGGCAATCGAATATCTTCACGGTATACTATCTAAGTTAGATGATTACAACTTCGAAATATCTGACTTACATATACGAGATTGGATACGTCGCCGGGAATATGAGATTGGCGGCAGACCTTACACCTGTGAGAAAAGTAAGGCAATGGGAATCATATGCCAAGATTGCCCGGAGTTAGAACCGAAGTTATATGAGAATAGTTTTGGGGTTGCACACATAGCAGACCCATCGCCAGTGAGACTGGCATATAAATACCACTCAATAGAAGAAGGTTAAAATGGAACCCGAAGATATCCCAACAGTAGACGATGAAGTCGTAGAATACGATACAGTACCAGGCGAAGAGGATTACTCCGTAGTCTGTCTAAGCTGTCGAACGGTGCAAGACCCTAAGCGCGTAATGGGCAGTATCTGGTACAAGTCAGGTCAGATGCCACCGTGCACAGCTTGTGGCGGGGTGTGTAAAGAAATTCCTACAGCTGCATACCCTCAGTTCCTAAAGGATTCTGCGGCAGGCAAACGCTTCTTCTGAATCAGGTCCAGTAGCCTACCAGGTCGACAATGATATCGGCTGGTGCTGAGATATACACCTTGAAGGTGCCGTCTGGGGCCAGTGGTACGTCAATCTGGTTCGCTACGTTTTGATTGGTAAAGTTAACCGAAGAGACGGTTGGCGTAGGCGTAATACCCTGCCAAGCGGTCGCATAACCAGGCACGGCTGGGTTGGCTATAGTTAGGTTGCACTTGATGCCCTTCTTGCCAACCGAATCGGGTAGCGATACTCCGTATTGGCCAACGGGTAGCTTGCCGAATGGGCGACTATCCCAACGGGCTGGGGTTCTAAAGTCAAATTTATCAGCTATCACAATACTTCCTGGTACTTCTGGGTTAGGTGGCGGAGGGGTTATTGGCGCTTGCCAAGGGGGCAGAAATTGAGGCCAGTTGGCTTTAATTGAATTACCAGGGCAAGCAGTAGCTGCCCCAGGCATTTGATAGTGCATCCGCTGGTCTGGGTTAGCTTTTAGGTTTCCGGCCGCAATCAAAACATCTCGCAACCACTTCCACTTATCAATCATCTTAGGAGTAATCTGGTCGTTAACTCCGACCAAGAATAATACTCCGTAAGCAACACTGTTTTCGCCTGCTGAGTGAGCAGCCATAAACTTGCCAGCGTACTCATAGACATTATCATCGTCAGGTAAGCCGATGACATAGTTGTATTCAAAAGGTTTGGTGGCAGCAAAGACATTTTGGATCTTTAGAATCTCTGTAGCTACATCTTTACCAGCGTAAGAAGATGAAACGCCTGTGTAGTGAGCGGTAATGTAGGTGGCATTATTTAATGCTGGACGCAAAGAGCCATCAGAGCTTTTGACAACTGAGGGTAAACCATATTCTGCCCGTTGAACAATACGATACGACATTTATACACCTTTGTTCGAAAACCGATGTATAATAATAGTACCCATACAAAATAGATAGGAACAGTTATGTTAACACTAAATGAATACCAGGACCGTACCGGAGACACTCGTATTTACCCCGACAATGTGCAGGTTCTATACCCCGCAATGGGGTTGGCCGGAGAAGCCGGAGAGGTTCTTAACAAGTTAAAGAAGGTCTACCGTGATGACGGTGGAGTGCTCAGCGAAGAGAAGCGACTGGCAATGGTTGATGAATTAGGAGACGTTTTATACTACATCGCCGCCCTCGCCGCAGACCTACAAGAAGACCTCGGAGACATCGCCCAAGCTAACTTAGATAAGCTTGCAGCACGTAAGCAACGTGGTACTCTGTCAGGTTCCGGAGACCAACGCTGAAAGGTTGCAATGCCCGCACTACGTAAGCAATTCGTAAACCTTCATAACCATACGGTAGGTTCTCTGCTCGATGGTATATCTAAGATGGATATATATGCCCAAAGAGCTATAGAGCTAAACCAACCAGCGGTTTGTGCTACCGACCACGGCAATCTCTATAGTCTAATTGATAACTATAAGGCTGCTCAAAAAGCGGGCATTCCGTATCTTGTTGGAATCGAAGCTTATATGGCGAGGAAGTCTCGGTGGGACCAAGATGGAGAAGAGAAGTCTGGCCCAGCATCAAGCGAATGGGAACAGCGTGGCCCTTATCACCAGACTATTATAGCTGTCAATAATACTGGGTATCATAACCTATTACGTCTGTCCTCGGATTCTTTTGGAGAAGGGTTTCTTGCGGGGAAGGGGCGCGTCGACAAAGAGTTGATTAGCAAGTACTCAGAAGGCTTAGTAGTTCTTAGCGGTTGTATGAGTAGCGAAGTCTCCCAAGCACTGATGCGTGATGACTTTAAGTTTGCGTTGCAGTCTGCTGCGGCGATGCAAGAGATTGTTGGTAAAGAAAACTACTTTATCGAGATAATGAATCACGGTATTCCAGAAGAAACTGCTCTTCATAGTGGGCTCATCGAAATCTCTGAACGGTTAGGCGCACCTATAATCCCCACGTGCGATTCTCACTTCACGCATAAACACGACGCGGTATTCCACGACATAGCTCTATGCATAGCAACGGGCTCTAGAATCAATACCCCTAATAGGTTTAAGTTTAGTGGGGAAGGGTTCTATCTTAAGTCCTATGACGAGATGTGCGAGTTGTTCCCAGCCGAATGGGTAGAGAACTCACTGTTGGTTTCGGATAAGTTAGACTTGAACATCAAATTCGGTGAATCGCATTACCCCGTCTTCCGTCTACCCAAAGAGCATAATCAACTAACTATTTCTGAGTACTTTGTTCGAGAGATAGCCTCAGGGGCAGAACGTAGGTTCGGGCCAAACTGGAAAACCGAACGTAGAGATGTCGCCGATAGGTTAAATGAAGAAGTCTCCGTCATTCAATCAATGGGTTATGATAGCTACTTCTTAATCGTAGCAGACATCATCCATTGGGCGGCTAACCGGGGGATCTTAACGGGATGTGGCAGGGGTTCTTCAGCAAGTTCCCTTGTCTCATACTGTATGGGGATTACTCATATTGACCCTCTAGAATACGACCTACTGTTCGAACGTTTCCTGACTCCCGGCCGCATACCAGACATCGACGTTGACGTAGACGATAGATATAGAGACCAGGTAATAGATTATATCCGAACCAAGTATGGCCACGAGCATACGGCACAGATCCTAACCATGTCTAAGCTACGGGCTAAGTCGGTAGTTAACGACGTATCAAGAGTTCTCGACCACCCATTCGAATTTGCTCAAGAGATAACATCACTGATGCCACCGCCTGCCTTTGGCGTGCCTAAGACATTAACCGAATGCTTAGAGACTACAGAGTTCAAGAACAACTATGATACCAATGAAGAAGTAAAACAAGTAATAGATATAGCATTAGAGTTGGAGGATTTGTGGCGGACCGATGGTATCCACGCTGGCGGTATTATCATCGCCGACAAACCCATTAAAGAATACTGCCCCACACAGCAAAAAGGCGAAGACAAGCCCGTCGTCACCCAGTGGGATATGCGTACAACAGAAGATATCGGTCTTCTAAAGATGGACATTTTAGGCTTAATCAACCTTAACATCATTGACCATACCATCCAGAATATCAAAAGCAAAGAGGGTATTGACTTAGGACACCCCTGGGACATCGCCCGGAATCCTGACCCCGCCGTTTTCAAGTATCTTTCACGTGGTAAGACTGGATTAGTATTCCAGATGGGTTCAGACGGCCTGACTGCTATGGTTAAAGATATGGGTATTGGGTCTATGAAAGATATTATGGCAGCGATTGCCTTGTATCGACCAGGGCCAATGGGTTCAGGGTTCCACGTAGCTTATGCTAAGCGTAAGAAGGGGCGCCAAAAGGCAACCCCGTTGCATCCTTTGTTGGAAGAAAACCTTAAAGATACTTATGGTCTCTTAATATACCAAGAGAGCGTAATGGCTATCGCTAAAGATATAGCTGGCTTTGACCCTACTCAAGCTAATAAGTTCTTAAAGAGCATCGGTAAAAAGGACAAGGAGGCAATGATTGCAACTCGAGAATCTTTCGTGCAGGGTTGCATCGATACTTCCGGCATCTCAAAGAAAGAAGCCGAAGACCTTTTCGCCGCTATTGAACCACATTCAAGCTATTCTTTTAATGCTAGCCACGCCATAGTCTACGCCTATATAGCGTATATCACGGCCCATTTAGCGTGTCATTATCCTACTTATTATGCCGCAGCCTGTCTTAGTTCGGTAATGTTCGGCGCCGAAGAGAAGTTCCGCCCGGTACTAAATGACGTTGTTGATAAATTGAAAGTGAAGGTAGTATCGCCTTCTGTTAATAAATCACAATTCGATTTTGACTCTGATGGTAAGAACGTAATCTTTTCTATCTCCGGATTAAAGCGTATCGGGAACAAAAAGTCTACCCCATTTGTTGATTATCGGAATGAAACAAACGTTCCCTATGAGAACATATATCAGTTCTTCCGTGAGGCTAACGTAGGTATTCTCGATAAAACGTTCGTTGAAGCTCTTATCCACAGCGGCTCATTAGATGAGTTGGTGCAGAAAGAACAATGTGCCGATATCCAGATAGGTATCGAAGAGCATCTAAATGCCTTACTATTAGAACAGCAAACTTTAGGGGTTTGTATTACCGAGAATCCATTTGAAATCTATTATCAGAATATTAAGTTTGATAAGACTACGTACCCAGCAACGAAGATGTTGGAAGGTGTGCGTGGCAATCATCAGTTCTGTGGTGTTGTTAGAGACCCTGAGTTCAAAGTATCTAAAGCTGGTCGCCGCTTCATCAAACTTAAATTAGATGATGGTATAGGCATTGTTGATTGCTTGGTAAGCGGGCGAACCATCGAAAAGATAGAGAACAGCCTGGGCAAATTGGAAGACGTAATTACTCCCGGTGCATTCATCGTCTATAACGGTATAGCTAAATTAGACCGGGCAGATGAAGAGGGCGAAACCCACACTATCTTTGTGTCAGATATAACTTCGGCGCATACACCACAAACAATGGGTGATTTAATTAACTCAATTACATTAAGGATAGAGAACGAAGAAGATTTAACAGCAATAGCAGGTATTGCTTATACTTATCCTGGTAATAAGAAAGTATACACGATGCAAAAGCACCCCGATGCCGATATAATGTTAAGAACGTTATCCGGATATAGAGTGAATGATAAAGCAGAGAAGTATCTGCAAAAGTATATAGAGGTATAAATATGGCAAGTCCCAAAGGTACGTACAGGAACCCTGCTGAAAAGCAATGCTGGGAAACCTGTCAAGCTTGTTATAGATGCGAAGCTAAAGGTTCTTATCTAAGATGCCGTAATTGTTCTGGCCGCTTTGATTTAGAAGGAATTACCGACCCTTGCGAAGACGACTTCTGCGATTGCCGCAATGGAGTCTTACGTTGGAAGCCAGAGCGTGGCCCTCTTATCGTCACGAGGTACAAGGTTAATCCGTATGGCGGCTCTGTCAAGATGGAAGAGAAGACTCAGGATGAAAAAGACTGGGAAAGTTATTTGTCCGACCTTCGCGAAAAGCACGATTCCGAGCACCTTAATCCGATTCAGATTTATGAAAGCTGAACATATAACAACTTGGACGGATGACGAGACTGATGTCTCCTGGTCTGTCTATAGGACCCCTGACTTTGAGAATTTAGATTACTACCTCAAAGTTGGGCCGATGGTAATGAAATTAACTAACAAACAACTTTCCACAGCTACGGATCTACTAATCGAAGTAGCTAAAGATATTCGAGAGGATCTAACTATATGAAACACGAATACGCTGACCACTTACACACAGAAGATATGTTCGACGTTGATGAGGCAGGTTGGATTACCCTGCCAGAAGGAGGAAGGGTTTCTCCGGAAGGCGAAGTCTTTGATGAGGACGGGAATCTAACCTACACATTGTTCGAAGATGGCCCATCACCTATCGAACGTTGGATCACTGAGTGAGCAAGGTTGCGGCGGAATCTCCCTACGATTTAGCTGATGGTCAAAAGATTAAGGTAGGTAATCGTACTTATACCATCGAAGTCAGAGACGAGGTAAGAGACGGGACCTGCGAGGGCTTGTGTAAGCCCGGCAAACAGACAATCTATATCTCAAGAGGTGTCTCTATAGAGGCCTTTAGAGAAGTGATCTTACACGAAGTTCTACACGCTATATGGTATGGACAGAGTATCGATTATGGTTTTAAGACACCCGACACTGAAGAGTATTTAATTGGTGTTATTGCGGCGAATCTGGCGGGCGTTATCCAGGACAACGAGTGGTTAAAGAAGATATTTTGGGATTAGAAATAGCGATTAAAGAATGGGACGACCTAAGCGAATTCGAAAAGCTGGCAGTACAGACCTCCAGCTACTCTCGTCTGAGCACCTTTGATTGGTGTCCGGCGCAATACTTCTACAACTACATAACTAAATACCCACAGGAGTTTGGGGACAAGGCTCTCCTTGGCAATGTCATCCACAAGGCCTTAGAGGTAAGCCTGGTGGATGGTGAAGAAGTTAACCTACGGGACCTCCTGGAAAACTATCGTGCGGCGTACGAAGAGTATGACCCCGATGAGACCATTATCTCTGCTGAGCTATACGCTCAAGGCATCGAGATGCTGCAGGATTACGTGGCGAGAGAAGCGGGTGTCCCTACACAACAAACGACGCCTGAGTTATCATTTAACTTTGTATTCCACTCTACTCTATTTAGAGGTTTTATAGATAGCGTATACATCACTGATACAGACGTCTATCTTATAGATTACAAGAGTGGAAAGTTCGAAGTAGGCCCTAAAGATGTTCCAACTAATCTACAGTTGGGTATCTATGCGCTGTATATGAAACATCTGTATCCCGATAAGACTATCACAGCACACTTGTACTATCTACAAAGCGGTCGTAAGAAAGGTCTTACTTATACGGACGAAGATTTCGTAGGCATACAAGAGCGCCTACGAGCTACTATCGACGGAGTGCGCAACACTACTAACTATCTTCCCACTAAAGACAAGTGGAAGTGTAAGAGTTGTTCGTACGCAAAAGATGATACGTGTCCTACAGGACGCTACGTATTAAAGCAAGCTAATAAAAGCGTTAAATATGCGCACGAATACTATGGCTGACGGGAGCGCAGCCCGGGTGATTCATGTGCTTCGGTTGCACGGAAATGGTTGTCTTGGTGCGAAGGGAACATTGCTTCAATGACTGCAAAGTTCGCCGCATCCAACAGCCATTCAACGTTGCCATCAGCTTCATATAAGGCAATACGTTCCTTTAAACAAGCCATTGCATCTACCTTATCAGGATACGATGCTTCTACTGGTCCATACTTCTGCTCACTAAAGGCCATTCTGTTAGCCATATTCTGCAGGTTGGTCCAGTACTTGTCGTTGGGGTATACGAAAGTGCGGATCTTAATGGTGATGTCTTTCAAAGTTTTAGTCATAGACCACATTTTATCAGCTAAACCAAGGTTTGCAACCTGATGAAGCAAGAATTTAAAAGTTTAGACGAACAACTCTACGAGCTACTGGTCGGGACGAATGATACCTACGCTCAGATAGGTTCTAAGATTGGGATATCAGCGGCGACTGTATCTAAGAAGACTAAAGAGGCGATTGACAAATTCGGTCTTAACCCCTCCCTCGCCCGTACTGGTGCTTCCAAAAAGACTAAGATGTATGCGAAGTACTGCTATGAACTAAAGTGTCATAAACTATTCTACGTTTCCGCCGCCCAAGCAAAAACTCAACAGAACTTCTACTGTTCAAAACGATGCCAACAAGGGTATAACGCTTTACCAATCAAACAAGACTTAGTAGCAGCATATAATAGAATGTCTTTTATGGAGATGGCAGATGCTTATGATATATCTTATGGAGTATTAGCAAGGTTATTTGAACAGTATAATATTAACCCAACAGAGTTTCCAGAGAATGTATTAGTAGTACCAGCATATATTATGCAAAGAAGAACAGAGAAAGTGAATAGGGTGCGGCGACCCGTCAGTGGCATCTCTCGTTCTGGTTATAGAGAACACCTGGGGTTCTTAGTCCGTTCTTCTTGGGAGAATAATTTCTGCTTGTATCTTAATCATAAGGGTATTAAGTTCGACTATGAACCACTTACCTTTACATTCCCAGAAGACAGAGGTGTAAGGGCTTACGTTCCAGACTTCCGTATGTATATAGATGGCAAAGAGGTTTGGTCGGAGTGCAAGGGCAGATACCTGTCAAAGGATGGGACTAAGATGCGGCGGATGCGGCAATATTATCCTGAAGTCTTTGAAAATATGACATATGTAGTAGAGAAACCTGGTTGTAAAGCAGATATTGCTTACAAGAAGTTGGGATTACAACCATTCGCATATTATAATGACCTTGTTAAAGAATATTCAAGTAAACTAAAGCACTGGGAAGGATAATGGCCGCAGCAAAGAAATCACTCATAGCAGAGGAAAATCGCCAGGAGAAAGATCGCAAGAAAAAGGATGCGGCTTCAATCAGTCGTAAGTATTATACTATACCAGAAGAAGAACTCCAAGCTATTATAGTTAGAGCTAAGAGTGGTGATGTTGCGGCCCAAGAACAACTCTTAGTAGTATTCGATAACTTCTTAAAGAAGTATACCGCATTACTTTTCCATAAGCGTTGTGATTTGCGGGACTATGATATCAGAAAGTTTATATCATTGTTTGCAAGGCGTGGTTATTCCGGCGCCATCCAACGCAATCAAATAGATGATAAAGTATACAAAGAAGTTAATGAAGTATTAAACGGTCTTCATTATATGGTACAACGTTATTCAGATATCGAAGACGTTGAACAGACTGTGCGGCTCACGTTTATGGCTTGCGTTTCGAGGTATGAGCGCCGTGGTCCAGTACCATTTAGCGGCTTCCTATACAATTACTTCTTCTATAGATTAAAGAAGAATGTAGAAGAGTTTTTAATCTCTCAGGTAGGCCGCAAGACCTTTGGCTTATACACCGAAGATGCAGTATCATCATCATCACCTATGAATGATAACTCTGATATGAGTCAGATTAATAGCTCAGTACAACGTAATACTATTATAACAGAAGCAGAAGCATTTACTGAAGCAGCTATAGACATTGATGAGTTTTGGGTGGGGGGCGGCGGACAGTATCCATTCAACCAGCTCACCGTCAATCAACGTCAGCTATTGAAGTGGAGATTCATCGACGGTCTCAAGGCTCCTAAGATAGCAGAGAAGACCTCTGAACATCCTAACACCTGCCGCTCACAACTACACAAGATAAGAGAAGAGCTGGAAGACATCTTGGGCGACCAACTCTCCGACTATATTAGCTTTGATTTATTAGCAATAGACGAAGACTAAGGTTGTCTATCCCGGTCCAAAGCCATTGTCGCATAAGCTAAGGCGGCAGTAGCATAGGTGTTAGCTGTTGATGCGCCCATATTACCCTCATTACCCTCGATTGCTTTTAACAGTTCTTCTGCTTTGCGGCGACAGGTTTTACGAGTTAAATCAGCCATTAGTTCTTCCGGCGGTGCTCCGTCGCATCCCTAATCAAACCGTACTTCTCACCAGTTTCTTTAGAAGTAATCTCAATAATCTTTTCCATTGTAGATAGAAGCTTAGTTTCAAGCTCTTCTTGATTATCTAAATCATCTATCTGTACTGGCAGCGCCACGGAACAATAAACATCTACTGTTTCAAAGTCTCCGATATTGATTTTCCGCTGCACCCCACATACCACTACTGGTTGAGTAGTAATAGATAGAGTAGTATTTAAGTCTTGTAGTGTAGATGCCATTATCTCTTCTTGTTTGTTAATTGCGTCGTTAGGAATCTTCGGCATCAGTTATACTGCCATTTCGTCTAAAAATAGTGCGTCTTTAGTCATAGCAATTACATCGTCAGCACTTAGTGTATCTGTTTCTATTACTAAGTCAAAGAGACTATTATCAAACACCGTTGATTGTGTGGGATGCGCCGATTGGGTTTCAGTTAAAGCGAAGGTGTCCCGTTCGATGAGTCTGCGGCGAGCTTCCAACTCAGAGACATTAAACTTAACTAACGTGAGCTTCTCAAACTTGCCCTGAAAGGCCTCTAATTCTGCTTCTAAGCGTAGGTCAGATACGACCACGTTATACTGTGGCCGAACGCCTGTTTCTTCCCATTTAGGGTCTTTATCGAGCACTCTAAAATCAGCTTCAATATCACGAATAAGCTTGTGGGCAAACACGTTAGGGTATAGTTTGTGGCACACATCAGCCACATCAGTCATAAAGTTTCGGTCCCGCACTAACTTACCGGTCTCTTCATTGACGATAGTTTTCATTGGGTATTCGTAGATATCGTACACCAGTTTGATTAACTCTTCATAATCAATACTGCCGTACGGGAACAGGTCTGTTAAAGCATTATGGATAAGCCATAGCTGACGGCTCTTAGCATCTAGGCCTTGGGTATCTGTTCTAATGGTGTGTAGAATTGCAAGAGGTGCGGCGAGATACTTATGGTCCCAATGGATTGAAGTGTGAGTTGTACCGTCTGGACGCTTAAGATGTTGGACTTGGCCCGCAAACTCTCTAGCCACAGTGCTCTTGCCTGAACCACTTTTCCCATTGAGTAAGATGCAGCGAATGTTTTCGTTCATAGTCGATTACCCTTTACTATTATAGTATATCTGTTTGTCAAGTATACCCCGGGTTGAGTAGATGCGTGTCTCTATAGGTAAAAAGTTATCAGACTTTAGATACTTCTGGAGACTCCGTGTATCCAAAGGTCAGACCTACTTCTTCTTCTATACCTTATTAGGTATGGGTGTTGTGGCGGGGTTAGCGCCTATATTAGAGCCCGAAGAATTCCAGCACCCTGTACACGATACCATGCGTGAGATAGCCCCTATATGGGTATGGGGTGGATTCTGGTTAGTGATACTGGCATTCAATGTAGCTTTCATTGTCGAACGAAGATATATCTATTACTTAATAGCTAACTTCTTAGCTCTCTTTATTGCTTTGACCCGGGCACTCACAATAGCATACGGAAAGTACATACAAGATATCCCAATAACTAGTACTGCCATGATGCTTTGGGTTATCATCAGCTTAAACTGCGGCTATGCCCTCAGTAGGAAAACCGGTTTACAATCAGATGGTCATAAAAAGAAATGATGGCTTTATGGATAGCTCTTATAGCCGAAACGGGTATACCCAGCGGTGTTATCATTGCAATTATCTCTGGTGCCGTCGCATTCTTAACCGCATACCTTTCATTACGTGGTAAGAAAGTAGATGCAGTTGAATGGCTCACAGAACGACTTAGAGAAGATGCAGAAGAAGCAAGAGCAAGAGTTAAAGAGGAAGCAGATTCGTATCGAAGCAAGATTGAGCTATTGGAGCAAGCTGTGGGAAAACTACAGCAGACAGAAACAGACCTCATGGCCTACATCTCAATGCTTGAAGATGAAATAAAAGCATTAAGGAGTAGATTAGACGATGTATGATTTCTTCTTAAGGATAAGGCTGACCAAGGTATCAAGACGCTCTCGGGGCGTGCCCATGCTGCTGTTGCTGTTTGTGTCTCTTCCCGCCGCACTAAGCTCTATCAGTCAACCTCATATCTATAAAAGCCCTGTTCTTAGACCAGTATTCGATGTAGTATCTATACAATCATACGGTGGAGCCTTTGCATTAGCCAGCCTGTTAATTGTATGGTTCCTAATATCCAGGCTATATGTAGCATACATCTTGGCTAATATAGCGATGCTGTTTATGTCTGTGCTGATGCACCTGTTGTATCTCTATGCTTCTATAGTGGCAGGGTTGCCAGTAAGCATCGTATCTTATGGCACTTGGTCTATGGTGATGGGGTCATGTCTATATAATCTATTGACTACGATTATAGTTTATGTTAAACATGACCTACTAACATCATTCACCGAACACACTATTGCTTCATTAGAACTTAAAGAAGAGATAAGTCAAGAACACGAAGCGGTTAAGAGCAACGAGGGCAGCCCTACCCAATAAAAATAAAAAGGTGTGCTATTAAATATAGACCTTCCTTTGTTTGATAGGGGCTGCGGCGAACTCTTCGACTAATCTTAACCAGCCGCATTCCCTAACCGTCTTATCGCAATCAAACACCCCAGCCATAGAACCCGGTAAAGATTTATAGCTAATAACTTTACCATTCTCATCAGAGGCAAAGATGAACGTCTCATGTAGATTGTAGTTATCGTTCAACAAAAACTTTGCGCCTATATCTTCTTTAACGGCAGAGACGTAGATGTATTCAAAAGGATCATCTATACCTGAGGTTATAGTTGAATGAGACAGCTTATAAAGCTTAACCCGACGCTCACTTGTCCACCTAATCGTACGGACGCAAGTGGCTTCTATCAATCTATTTCTTCCATTATCTGGATGGCGTCGAGCCCACCATCGAGTTCGTACTCACCAGCCTCCAGTTGGTTCAACAAAGAGTCGTCCGCCGCATCCCACAACTGTTGCAATTGCTCTTTAGACTCAGCCTCTACTTCACATTCCCATATAGACTTAGTGGTGTATTGTATTTTATAGACCGGCATTGTGATAAGTTTGCTTTAGTTCTATTAGAGCATTCCATAGCGTAGGCCATCTATGTGCTACTGCATCGCACATCTCTTTATGGAAGGTAGGATAAGGGCCGGGGTTGTCGATTGCGGCGATAACCTTTTCTATCGCATCCGTCAGAAGGAGAGTCTCTAAATCAGGCTTATCCATTCTTCGCCCGAATCTTAACGACCAAGTCCATTATCTTATCTACTTCTTCTGTAGTTAGATGCTCTATACTTAATTCGCAATCGTCTATGTCAAGAGGTTTAATATATACACTGGAGCATAAGTCGTCAAACTCCCAGACGGACCAATCCTGGCCTTGTTCTTCTATATGCGTTGGTAGTTTAAAGACGCTCATTCCGATTCTGATACTTCTATATATAGTTTATTAAATCGTTCTGTAGTGAGGCGGCGAGGGCCAGCTGGTCCATCCACTATCCACTCGTTAAGGCTAAGTTTGAGATCACGGTCGTCGCCCCTTCTACCTAACCATATAAAACCATCGATCACATTACCGTCATCATCAAACATATACATACCGTTGCTGGAGAGACCGAAACGGGGTGCAGCCCATTGTTTAAACTCTTCTCGGTTTTCGTATCTGAACTGCATTGCCTGAAAAGGTTTGGTCTCTCTAAGCTGTACGTAAATCATTCTTACGGACTTCTCTACAAATCAACGTTCCCATCCTAACAATTCCATTACCCAATATGGCAATTCTTGATTACGCTTCTCACAAGTTGGACAAGAGCATATTGAGTCGTCTCCCCAAGTAGGTATGTAAACATATCCATCGCCATTGCAATTTGGGCAATTGGGATTAATAAGTAAGCTATCCCACATTATTTTTATCAGTTCTGTAGAATCCTGAGCCTCTGAAAGCTACACCGGGTATTGAAGGGATGCGCCGTACCTCTTCCCATTTACCTGTCTCGGGATGCTCTAACTCTGCGAAAG
>CAZGYC010000052.1:0-28387 GCA_964530015.1 uncultured Limnohabitans sp.
ACTATCTACTACAACTACTAAAACCAACCTCTGTAGAAGTGAAATATACTTGGAAACGAACGCGGGTCAGCCGAGGTTGCGGAGCGACATCAGTCCGACGCGGCAGATGCCCGCGCCGACCTGACGGATCGCCACACGAACCGACGCGGCCGTGGCGTCCACTGTGAGCGGGTTCACACGGACCACGATCGGATCGTGCAGCGGCACGTCGCCGTTCGCTGCAAGGTATGTCTCGACCGAGTTGATCACGGCGTTGGCTGCGGTGCGTTGCTCGACGTACACGTAGTACGAGGTGGGCGACCAGTCCGCTGCATCGACGTGAAGCTCGACCTGCGCTTGCAAGCGGTCGCCCGTCGCGAAGCCCGTCGTCGTGTTCTGGAGGATCGTGTTCGTGCCCGTGGATTGGTCCCAGTAGAACCAGTCGCCAGGGATGCCATCGGTGCGGGCCACCTTCGTGCCCGTGCCCGTGCCGCCCGTCTGCGTCACGGATGCGGGGATGACGCCCGTTCCCGAGCCACCAGTGCCGCTCATCGTCGGGTTCGGCATGATCTCGTCGGGGTCGGCGTCGGAGCGGACGACGTTGGCCGTGGCCTGCGGGATGATGCGGTCGATGGCCGACGCGAACGCCTTGCCGATCACGTAGGCACCGCGGGCGTTTGGGTGGGTGCCGTCGTTGTCGTACTCGCTGCGCCAGTCCACGGTGGACGACAGGGCCAGCAGGCTGTAGCAGTCGACAACGACCAGGCCAGGGCGGGTGATGGCTTCGTTCATCAGCCAGCGATTCACCGCGAACAGGGCGGCGATCTCGTCGGAGGTGTTGATGAGGTCCGATGGTGGGATGGTGGACGTGACCACGATCGAGCCCGCCCCGATGAGCGTGTCGAAGATGGTCGTCAGGTTGGCGATCGTCGTTGCCGACGTCACCGCGCCCTTGACGTCGTTGAGCCCAGCGGTGAGTAGTCCGACGATCTTGGGTGACAGGGCCGTCACGTCGTCGATGCGGGCAAGAAACTGGGCAGTCGTCTCACCGTTCGCGCCAGCATTGGCGAGCGGCGACAGGCGACCGTACAGCAGCGCCTCGCACCACATGGCGGGACCAGTCGCGTCACGGTTCGCGTCGTCGGCGTAGGACTGGGTGCCCGAGCGGTCGATGTAGGAGTCGCCGAACCACACGATCGTCGAGCCAGGAGCCTGGATTCCCACGGGCGCAAACTGAGAAGTTAATGCTGTAGATACCTCTGAGCTTGGGTCCTCGATTAGGTTCGCGATACTCTCGTCGCCAGCTCCAAATACGTCTTTGATTTTAGCCGTCTTGGTTGAGTTAGTTCCTACATCGACTGTTAGCACCAAGTCGTCGCCCGTGGGAGCTGGGTCATTAGGGTATTCGTCTATTCGGGCCAATTTAATCTTCCTCTGGTATAGAAGCTTGGAGATAGTCTTGTTCTTGGAGAAGCATTGTTATTGCTTGGTATGCGGCGGAGTTTGGATCTTGAAGGGATGCGGCGAAAGCGGACATTAGGGCTTCTACTGTCATCTTGTTAGTCAGCTTTTCTGGCTTATCACAGAAGGGGATTTCGTCATCCCAAGCTGGTGTTGCTTCTGGTGGAAGTTCGTTGATGCGGGGCATAAGCGTTAGGCGGGCCTTGAACGTACTACCCCACAAATGTGGTGCACTATCTGGCCATCATCACCGCGAAGTCCTACTGCTGAAGTTATTTTCCATACTTCTTGGTCATTGGGGGCTCTGTCGTTGTAGTCGTAAATTAGGTCACCTTCGAAAGGTCTGACGTCGTGCATGAAGTAGTAAGACCGGTCGCTGGCGTTCATTACGCCTTCGTTCTCTTCTTTTTCTGCTTGGGTAAGGCCGCGGTGAATACCTATTGTGAATCTAGATGTATGTTTTTCTAATACATCTGAATAATGTTCATTACCACACTCATCTACTTCTTTTAGACGTTGTAGGTATACATTATGTCCGTAGTTTTGTAGGATGCGGCGGAAATCGTCTCTCATCGTCATCTTATTAATCCCACCTACTGTTTAGATAGGTTGATGAGTCTGCTGATTTTAAGCGGCGAGATGGGACATATTGACCACAGTAGGCTGAGCCTGCTACGACAGGACGGAAGGTTCCCCCTACGGTGCCAAGTTGGCTTTGTAGATATGCGGCCAACTCACACCAACTATTTGCATTTCCTTCATCGTATTTACCCGACGCTAATCTGGAACTTCTGCCGCCCCTTTCAACACTCAAATCCCCCAGTTGGAAAGAATCCGCTGAATCAAATCCAGTTAACCCACCATCTGTAAGGCCGTACATCCGCGACAACTCACACATCACAGATGCTATAATGTAATCGTATTGTAGTTCTGTTAGACAGCTTAAATGTGTCTGTCCTAATCTCTTCTCCAAATCTACTGACTTACGATAAATCAGCTCTGTAATCTCTACTTTGTCTCCAGCTGGATAAAAAGCTAAGATATCTTCTGGGTCTACATATAAAGGACAGAGTTGTCCTAACATTGTAATAGTTATAGATTCTTTTAATGTTTTGGTTGGCGCGACCTCACCAATTAATAAAATCTTAGAATGCACAATATCTGGATACGGGTCATCAAAGGTGCCAGTCAAAACGACTTTAAACTTACCTTCTGTAGCAGGAGTGAACTGATAGGCGTAAAGACCTGTCAAAAGCTTGGTCGGAATAAAAGTGTCATCCGCCGCGCCATCAGAAAACACCCCATTCACATCAGCTGTAAAGATTTCTCCTACTAAAGTAATAGGGTCTACGTAAGTATTATCTATTACAAAGGTGAACCTTAGCTCGTTAATGGACCCGACGGGGATAAAGGACATCCAATGTACTCCGAATAGAAGGAATTGTAATCTCTCCTAATAGTAAAGAGAAATGCCCAATTACAACTTAAACTCAGTAGCTCCGTCTGAACGTAATGCTTCCATAGCTTGAGATACTTCTTCCATTGCTTGCTTACGAGCTTGATTAATTTCCTCGTTCGCCGCAGCCGAAGCTAATGTTCCCCATTTAATTGTTTTAGTGCTATTTGTCTCTACGTCTACGCCTAGGACTAAATCATCAGCTGTAGGAGCGGGGTCGGTCGGATAGGAGTCGATCTTTGCCATTTCTTAATCATCCTCCGGGACTACAGCTCGGAGATAATGTTCTGCTTCTAATTTATCGATTAGTGCTTGAGCAGTTTGAGAGTTTGGGTTTGCGATGTATGCGGCGATAATCCCATCGTCTGCAGGGTTTCCCGGAGGGCCTTGTGGGCCAACTGGTCCGGGCTTTAACCCTGTTGTGATTTCTGTTAGAGAAGTAAACTCGTACTCGTTAGGCATAATAATCATTCGTCTGGGTCGTGCCACATATCGTAGCGTGGGTCGAAATATAGGTAGGAATATATATCATAGAAATTATAGCTATAGAATCCATTTCGCCCCAGACCTAATAATAATATAGGGTTAGATGGGTTTATCTCTAGTTTATGAGGCTGGTCCTGCAGCGCAAGGGTCATTACGGTTATAGGTAGATCGTTATATATTTCGACCCAATGTACTTCTCCGTCAGGGTTATCTGAATCAAAATCTAATCCCTCGTTAGTAGCATCTGAGGTAGTTATCAAATCTTGGGAAGAGATTCCTTCACGACCCCAAGCGGTGCAATTCCATATATACCCATCTGCGGCTAGTTGCCTATTTATCAGAACGTTGGCTCCAGATTCCCATATCTTAACTGGGTCAGACCATCTGTACCATTCACCTTCGCCATCATAGAACCAAGAGTTGTTATCCCAAAGGGGTTCTTCAGAACCTGATAATGTTGGATTCCCATCGTCGTAAGAGTCTCTTACCCATATCCAATATAAATCTGAATCGCCTTCTCTACGTAAGAATTTCGTTTCGTCAGGGATAAGGGTTTCTGGTTCCCATACAAAGTTTTGGTCGTAAGTATCGTTAGTGCGGCGCCACTTCTGATTACCTACCATCATTACCGAATCAGCATTAACCATATCCCAGGCGGGCTCTTCTTCTGGGAGTGTGTGGTATGCGGGTAAAGCTAACCAATAAATACCCCAAAATTCTAATATAGAGCCTACTGGATAGCTAGTCTCTGGCTGACGTGTGTCTAAATCTACGTTTGTTTGCCCAGAAACAGAAATAATACCGCCATAACCGACTTGGCTTGCATCCGCATCATATAAGCCTGAGCCATCATCTATCAGGTTTAAGAATAGATTGCCACTTCCGCCGCTACCACCTTGGGCAACTAAATCCCACTCATTAGTATTCTGTACGGGATTCTTCCCCACCGTCCCATTCTCTACACATATATAAGTAGAACCATTATAGTTTACTACATCTGATTTATTATAGATATAAGCATCGTTGTAGGTGTCGCGCCAAACCATTCCTGCAGGACCAGGCTTGAGGTTGGAGACAATCTCGGTTAGGGAAGTGAATCTATAAGCCATTTTAAGGTTTAAATACCCTTAGTATTTGGAGAGATGTTTTCCACACTTCTATATCTGTGTTGGCAGTTATTTCGAATTGTATTCCAGACTCAGCTAAGTTAGGAGTAATGATTACGGAGTAGTCGAAAGACACCCTCTCAATAGTACCAGGGTCTCTGATTAGGGCATAGGATTTTGATTTGAGTGCGCCAAGAGTTCTGTTTGTTAACTCTACTATGACTGCTTTATTTGTCTGTTTCGCGCGAACAAAGAAATTCAAATCCAATTGATAAACTTCATCTATAGCTGTAGGGTAAAACGACGAATCGTTTGGGTCCCACCAATATTTAGAATCTACTGGGGCAGTTCTATCTAATCTTCGCACCCCATCTATACTAAGCTGGGTATTAACGCCTTCTTGAACACGCATAGGGTTGTCTTCAGAGTATTTTGTATCCGACACCCAAAGCCATCCTTTTCTGTTAGCTTTCTCCTGCCTTAACCATTCGTGTTCAGTGCCAACAAAAGTGCCGCAATGCACAGCGCTTTGATATTGCTGAACCCAACTATTACCTAATGTAGCAACAGCATTCATGTTTTTAATTCCCGACAGCTTTAGATATAATTAGTCTGTATTTGTATTGTGGTTCGAAGAACTTATAGCCATCTATCTCATCGGGTTCTAAACCTTCAGAGTAGATTGGTGTTGCAGATTCTGTGGTGTAGGCGGGCAAAAACACCGACACAATCATAGATGTTGGGTCCGTGACGACCTTGGCGTCTACCCATTCCCAGTTAACAAAGCCTTTCTTCACTAACTTTCTGTTAACACCAAAGTAGTTTGGGTTAATATAGTTCATCGCAATTGGATGAGAGAATAATAAGTCTATTCTGCCTTCGTTAGCATCTGGGTCAAGGTAGTGATGTGTTTCTTCGGGCGGCAGAATATCATAAAGCGTGATGTTTGGTTCTGCATCGGGGTCATTTATGGGCGTGTCATCTATAACCCATTCGGCGTTCTTAATCGAATAATCTTCTACCTCAATCGGAGTCCTACTGGGAGGAACCGTGATGAGGTCGGTATAGCCTGGGGTAGATGGTTCTAAGGTCCAGGTGAATTCGATGTTGAAGTCAGCTAAATCCGCACTGACGTAGTTCTTGAGATCCGTGACAGCCAGATAATAGTTGCCTAATTCAGTAGGCGGATTATCCCACCACAGCGTCAGGATTCTTGAGATAGAAGAGAAATCTCTGACTGGAATAATGTCTTTAAACGGATCGAATAACGCTACATCGTCTTCTGTATAGACGTTGAAGTTAGAGTTTACGAGCGTGGTAGTATCAAGGTTGTTGGCAAATTTGATTTGGATATAACTTGCGGTTATATCATACCATTGATAATTACCGATCGGCATAAAACTCTTAGTCCTTACATAGCGAAAGAGGGGCGGGGCTCAGGAATTCCCGGACCCTGCCCCTCTTGTTGACGCAGCTATTATTTGGTTAAAAGAACCGTTGGTATCAGAGTGGCCCTGCGGGTGAGCTGACAACGGTTACTTCGTAGCTTGGAGCGACCTTCACATCGATGGCGGCTTGGATACCCTCGCCTTCACCATAGACTACTAGGTCATAACGCTCACGGAGCTTGAGGGCCCGGATATCACGGGTTGGGTCATCAAACTCTTCAGTTGAAAGATCCTCACGAACCAGGTTAGCACCGATTTCATTACGGTCGATTAGGTAGATGTCAGTCTTAGCTGGGCTGGTCGTCGCATCGAGCTTGACAAAACGGCTAAGAAGAACATTGATACCGAGAGGTGAAGTCTGGCTGTAAGCAGCTGCTTCAGATGAAAGACCGCTCTTGGTTAGCATACCGAAACCTTGGACGCCGTGGGCTTTGGCGAACATTGGCCACGCAATGTGGTTCATGATAAGGTCGGTTGGTGCATGGCCATTGGCGTGCATCGCAGCAGCCATCGTTACCAGGTCATCCCAGCTAAAGGTACCATTGGCAGCGCCGTTGATATCACGGCCAGTGGTGTCTGGGACACCGCTGTCAGTGTTATCGAATACGATGGTGGCGGCTTCCTTGAAGCGGTCGACTGCAATCTGCTCCTTAAGGCGAGCCATAGCCCGACCTGCGGCACGGACGTGCAGACCAACGATGTCCCATTGGGAGTCGTTGATGACCTCATCAGTGAAGGCTACCTTGACACCCTTCTTGGTGACTTTACCTTCAACCTGCTTTGCGAAAGCAAGCTTTTGTTCTGGGTATTCCTGGCCTTCAGGGATATGAGCAGCCTGAATTGAGTTGACAGCAGGGAACTCTACGAGCTTGCCATCCGTACGGACGACATCATAGAGTGCACTGATTACGTACTCTGGCTCAGCGGCTTCCCGAAGAACGTTAGAGAGTACTTTGGGGAAGAGGATGGGAGCGTCGGGCGTCATGAAGGCTTCCCGGATGGTCACCTTGGTTACGTCATCGACGGCCCCATTTTCGTTAAACGCTTTGCCCCAAGCCTCTAACTTTCCTAGGGCTTCGTTGATGTTAGTTGACATTTAGGAATAGCCTCCCGACTATGGATATTATATTACTTATCAGGTAAGGGTTAAGAGTACCCGAACCGCACCGACGCTATTAACGGCATCGAGATTCTTGCGTACACCGAACTTATCCTGGTAAGGACCAGGGCGTTCGATTGAATATACGCTCTTCAGAGCACCTGGGTCTGAAGGAAGTTGCATGTAGTCAAGTAGACCGGCGTCGAAGTTCGTGGCGAACTTCTCAATCTCGACTACCTTACCTACTGCGAGGTGCGAATATACGTTTGATGAGTTGTACAGTTCAGCGGTGGTAGCCTTTACGGGGCGACCAATCTCATCTGCACGGACCAGGTCGCCAACTGCGAGGTCAGCGTTAAGGCCGTCAATGAGTGGCCATTCGACATAAGCCTGAGCAATCCAGCTCGCAGCGAATGATGCGTTGCGGTCAAACGGACGATAGATGTCAGCCTGAGCACAACCGATTGGGACTGAACGAGCAGGAACCGTGACGGTATCGGTGCTTGAACCCGAACCTGATGCAGGGGTTGCGCCAGTTTCGACACTGATAGCCTGGTCATCTTTCCAGACAAAGGCTGAAGTGGTGCCGTTGGCGGGAACAACGTAGCTGTTGCCGTCAGCGCCAGCGACTGCTGAAAGGATGGTACCCTGTGGGATAACTACCTCGTAGCGGTCATCGCCATTGAATTCAGCGTGGGTGTAGAATGTGGGTAGACCGGGGTGAGCGAGCAGGTATGACGCTGGTGCTACACCCTCGGAAACTACGAACCGACCGCTGGCTGAGCCCCGGCTGATTCGACGGTAAGAAGCTTTTGACATTTGATTTTATACCTTTGTGCTATTTGAGTGTGGAGAGGAACTTTTGTTCCCCTTTAAACAGCAAGGATGAGAACTTGTCAACAAAGAGGTCTTTTTCATCAATGACCACTTCTTCTTGAATATCTTCATCTTCTGAAACTACAGTTTCAACAGAGTCTGATTCGGTCGAAGTGACACGGGCCTTGATATCAAGGCTGGGGACCGTTCCCTTGATGATATTTACTTCAAAGTTATTCTTTTCTGCATACTTGCGGATATCTACAAGGGCATCTGCGAGAGATGCGGCCGAACGAGCTTTGTGTGATTCGAGAGCTTCTGCTCTTTCGTCATACTCTAAAAGGCCTACTGCGATGCGAGCATCAACAACCTTTTCAGCCAGTTCGTTATGTAGAGCATCTTTCATCTTGGTATTCTGAGCTTTGAGAGACTCATTCTCAGCTTCAAGAGTTTCGATGCGGGTTTGTAGCGCGGCGACGTCTACGCCCTCTGACTCTTCAATTACCTCTGCGGTCTCCGCTTCAGTCTCTTCGACTTCGGGAGCTTCTTCGGTTATGACTTCGTCTTCGGTTGTTTCGGTTGCCTCGGCAGTTGACTCTTCGACTTCTGCGACGTCGGTGCTATCTTGTACCTCAGTCTCTTCAGTTGATTCATCAACCACAACTTCTGATTCAATGGCGTCCTGACCGGTGGCATCTTCTGAGACATCGGTTGATTCTTCCACTTCCTCGTTAACTTCTGTTTGCTCTTCGACTACCGTCTCTTCGACGGGGGTCTCATCAGTTGACTCTTCGACAGTTTCGTTAAGCTCATCAGAGAGGCGGTCAGCGACGGAGAGAATATCTTCGTCCTCTACACCTGTTTCTGTGTTTTCCGAAATTTGTGATGTCATATTACCTAATTCCTGGGTATCAGAAGAGTCTGACTCGTTAGCAATAGTACGAGTGTTCTCTATAAAGCTAATATTATTTGTAATTTGTTCGCTATGGAGTGCGTCGGATTCTGCAAACTTAGTTCCATAAGCCAAATCTGAGAATAACATATTGGCGCTATGAGTATCCATATTCTCTAAGATGTTAACTGCGCCGTCTGATTCAGTGAGACGATGGATTGAATGTTGTTCCAGGTCTACCGAATAAACATCAAGTAGCCCGCTATAGGATTCGGAGTAATGGCCTTGCACTAAAGAGTGTGAGTCGCCGGGAACATTAACGAAAGAATACTCGTGGAAACGAATACCCTTATGCTCATACACACAGGTCTGACCATCATAAGTGCGACCACGCTCATGTCCGCAGAAGCTTCCTTCTTTAGAAGCAGCTACTACATCTGAATGGCAGATTGAACAGATTGCGGCGGTAGGCAATGCGCCGACCGAACCTGTCATATATCGACCATCTAAAACCTTGGCAATAGCAGTAGGGTCTGAAAGCGCTGCACGTAGCTGAATATAAGAAACGCCCTCAGTGCTTCGTGCAATCGAGGACTTAACGATACGACCGAGAGGTTCAGCTTCTAAGTTATGATTAATTAGGATTGGCTTTGGATAAGGGCTTAGCCAACTATCCACTGCTTCGGTTAATGCATCAGCGGTGTATTTATTGTAGTTCTTAGAGATGCCTTCGTGTACAGCAGCAATCTCTACTACGAATCGCTTATTGGTACGCTTAGAACTCGGAGCAGCCTCTTGGGCAAATAGCTCTACGATGTTGGGCGTGGCAACAGCTAATTCTTCTCTGATGTAAAAATCCATTCTAATTGTACCTATAGGTTAGATTGGTATATCTTAATAGTAAAGGAGTTGGTTTAGGCTTTCACTATTTGTCTTAACCGCCTATCACCTTCGGCTAAATAATGATTGAGTTGCCATCTATGCATAATATGTGCTACATCTAAATCAAAGTCTAAATAAGCATCGTATTTGTGTTTGTGTAGTTGTGTGGCGAATCCAATATCTTCACCTTGAGGATGCCAGACATACTTGACCGTGTTTACCACCTCAGGGCTCATCATTATCGCAGCCATTGGTACAGCCACTTTATGTAAGCCTGTTTTCATTTCCCGTTG
Source organism: uncultured Limnohabitans sp. (assembly GCA_964530015.1). Taxonomy (GTDB): domain Bacteria; phylum Bacteroidota; class Bacteroidia; order Cytophagales; family Cyclobacteriaceae; genus Algoriphagus. Next base: position 9,919 of record CAZGYC010000052.1, read on the forward strand.
AGAATAGGGGATGGTAATATCGTTAGGGTTTATTCTACGTGGGGTGCGGCGACCAGAACCCCCGTTTGTCGGGCTCGGCTCATACAACCAATCCATCGCATTGGGGTATTCTTCGTCCTTAACCAGCTTAACTTCATCTGGTAAAGACTCATCTAATGCCGGTGGAGTCATATACATTAACGGACTAATAACGTCTTTATTGTGTGCCGCCAAAGTCTCTAATGTGTCAGGATTATAAATCAATACATCAGAATCTAAAGAGAAGTAATAATCAAAACTATCAAGTTTCTGCTGTGCTCTATCTAACAAGTTATTCCTAAAAGAAACCATTCGTAGATATTCATCTTGAGCCCAACTTCTTACGCCCTCTTCGTGAGTAGCGTGAAGATTAGTTATATCTATTTGGCCGTCGAAGATGAAGCACTCGGGATGAGCCTCGTGGAACTCCCATAACAAATCCTGGGTAGCATCGTCGTCTGGACCGAATTCAAACTGGAATCCGATATTCCTTAGGGGGATAGATTGATCCTCGATACACTTTAACCAGTGTTCAAGAATCCAGGCCCTTTTATATATTGGTCCAGAGATTAAAATGCGGGGTTGCACTTACTTCTCGGCGGTTGCAGTCCGGGTTGTCTTTGCGGCGGGCGCTGGCTTTTGTAGTTTAGCTACCTCAGCCTTAAGGGCTTCTATATCTGCAACCATATCGGTTAGGATTGGCTCAAGCAGAGACATCGCCATTAATGGGCGGCTAATAACTGTTTCCTGATTAAATTCTGCAATGCGTTGTTTGTAATTAGTCATTCGTTTCCTCTTCTTCTATTAGGTCTTTTATACTTTCGATAAATGTATCTGTAGTATCGAGGTGGTTTTTAATATTCGGGGATTGGCGACGACCGTGTTGGTTTATAGGTCGGTCTTTATTGCCTGTGCTTTTACCTATATTAGGTAGATTTACTTGGCCCTTGGTTGCCGAAGGTTGAGCATCGGGGCGGGAATCTGATGCTGGTGATGCTGTATTCGCCGCAGACGCTGCACCAATCGACATCTGAACCTTAGCTTGCATGATCATAAACATCTGCTCAGGGTCCACTTCTTTAGATAGCCCAAGCTTGGTACGAAGTTCTTCCCAAGAGATTGCGTTCTTTACGAACTGGTCTGTATAGTGGTTCTCTTTTTTGATTAATGTGTCGATGTCAATTTCTCGGAAATCAAAATAACAAGTGTCAGGAGAGGCAGCGTTGCCCAAGTTTCCGGTTGGCTGAAAGCCACCTTCTTCGAGCATCGGGTTAAAGATGAATAGTCTGAATGCGTTTTCGAAGTAGCTCTGGTAGTTCTTAATCTTGTCGTACAAGGCCAAATCCAAGCGTTCGGTGACGCTGCGGTTAGATGTGCCTTCAGCCATACCGAGGTGATGAGATGAAACGCCTAATCCAATTGCTACTCGTTCTTTAAAGTGATTTAGATAGCTGTCTACGTCCAGAGAAGAACCCTCGGCTCCTAGGACTTCGATGCTATGGTTTCCCGGCGCAACCAAACCACCTTCTTCTTTTAACATTTCGATAGCAGAAACAGCTTCGTCAAGTTCCCCCTCTTTCGGAGGCATCGTGTCTGAGCCAACCTTGTATAGATAAAGCGGGAACAACTCCCTATGGCTAAGATTCAGAATGTCTTCTTCTAATTTACGCAAAGATACGACATCATCTAAGGCAGCTTCCACGAAGGGAGTGCCGAATGCTCTACCAGGCTTGCGGTCTAAGTAAAGGTGGATTACGTCTTCGGCGGGCCAAACAACCATTCCCTTCTTTAAATCATTACCCATAGTAGAAGGGTCTAAGACTTGAGCATAAGAGATTGGTCTGTTGAAGGCGTCTCTTTTAATCTTAACCTTTTCGGTTGGGATTATATAGAAGCCTGCTACAGTTCTTTGTCGCTCATCATCTGACAGTGGACGTTTTGGTTTTACCGCGGCGGAAACATCTGCTCTCGCTTTAGCGATGAAGACATTATTATATTTGAGTACCTGGTCTACTACTTCGGTTAGGAAAGCTTCGAATGGCTGAGCCATCGTCTGTTCCATTAAATCGATGCGAGCCCAGATGTAATCAAGTGCGTCTTCGTTCTCGCCGGTTAATGTCCAGCCTTCTTTAAAGAAAAGGTCTCTATATTTACCAAACGCCTGCTTAACATAAGAATCGGTATCAATTGCTCTTGAGATACGTTCGAAGTCATAAGGGGAGTCTTCGAATTCACTGCGGCTATTAGTCTTCTTTCTGCCGCCACCTAACCAAAAACTAAACCCATTAGTAGGTCTAACCGCACGTGCTTTAATAGGAAGCCTAATATCAGTAGCTTCTTGGATTTCAGAAATAGCCGATTCAATTACCGTAGTGTTATTGAATGGCAGGTACGACAAAAGTCCCATCAGTGGACGATCCTAATTTGGGCGTTAGAGATAATAGCTATCTTAATAGTAAGGCCTTAGTCTTGCGAACCGATATCGGGCTTAGAAACTGGTTCTGCCGAAACAACCGGAGAATTGTTCTGCGCCCTAATGACCTCTTCATATGCCTCCACTTGGGACTGAAGAGCTGCGTTTTGTATAGAAAGCTGCGATATTTGAATCGCTAGCTTATTGATCACCTTATTAACGTCTAATCCTATTTCTTGCATAAGGGTATTATATCAACACTTTCAATATATTCCAATCACAAAACACCTATGTCTTCGACTAATATATACCGTGGTGCGTCTACAGTGCCAATATATGTGAGCGTTCCTGTCCCCGCAGATCTAACTCCACGCATTTTATAGGTAACAGATCCCGCCCCTGGAACTACGACAGCCTGCGCAAATATACTATAAAAGTTTAGACCTGTGAGGGTGCACACTACTGTACCTACTGCCACCTGGACGTTTGATCCATTGGTGATCATCATGTGTGCCTTGTCGTTTGCTACGCTACTTCCGACTAGAACGGCAGCGGTTATCTTATAGCTTCTTCCGGCCTCGGCGGTAAATGTCACGGAAGGGTTTAGGTCTACGACCGTGTTCGTGACACCTGATCCATAGTTGACGGTATATGGATTATACCCTACGATGCCTTTAGCTACTCGGGAATCCTTGTCCGGATAAAGATTACCCTTAACAGTTAACCCATAATTATCTTCGCCGTAGAAAGTCGAAGAGCTAAAGTGCGGGGTCCCATCCCATGAGGTGGTCCCCTCTACAGTGTCGCCGTCAAAGTAAAAGCCTACTTCTGGAGCCTTCTCTATCATAACCGCATCTATTAAGAGGTATTCCGAAGTCAACATATCATAGACGTTAGATTCGGCGTATCTGATTAACAATCCGATTTTGGCTACACCTTGAGGTATTCTTACGTTTTCTACTTTAATCCTTGCCCATTCCCCGTTTGGTATTTCAACCGAAACAGATTCTTGGGGAATGGCTAATAGGACATCACTGGAGTTGTAGTACGTGAAACATATTTGCACCTGTGAAGTAGAATGGTATTCGAGTTGCGTCAGGTCGTCAAAGGTACGTAGAACGTGCGCCGAAGCGCTATAGATTTCGCCTTGAGATACACTTAAAAAGGAGTTCGGGTTTAATATCATCCCGATGTTAGCTTTAGAATCCGAACGGGGGATGGCCTTCACTGACTTAGAACCATAGAACCCTTCACCCATCATATTCCAAGTGTTACCCAAAGCATCCCAGCCGTCTAAGGCTACCATGATATCTTCGAACGATGGATTCTTGACGAGGTTCTGTCTGTTTTCCTGTTTGCCGAATGCGCCGAAAGTTAAAATGCCTTCACCATTTACGATGCTCATATTATATTGGTCTATCGTAATACGGCTTTGAATTCCGGCGACAGTGGTAGGGTCTATATATAGGCTGTCTGACCAATCGGAGACATTACCGAAGGTGTTGACTGAGCGTGCTCGTACGATGTAGTCTCTATTAGGTTCTAAATCTTTGGGAATTACTTTATTGATTTTAACCATTTTGACTATACGCCCAGCAAGTAAGACTCGTTAATAGTGGAGTTGTATTCTTCTTCTTGCAACTCCCCAATTAGGATTTGGTTATATTTGATATCAGAGATACCGACTTCAACGCCTGAAGATTGACCCGATTTAGTTCCTGCGACAGTAAAAATGACTCTATGTTCAGCAATTTCTTGGTTTATCCCTACTACAAAATCTTCGTCGTGCGCAGTGGCGTCGTACGTGTCAAACAAAAATGGTGCATCATCGTCTATAGAAATTAGGACTTGGCCTTTATCTGGACCTCGTTTAAAGTTTACTTTTAGCTGGTCGCCCTGAAACACAAAAGAGGCTTTAGCACCAGCAGTCGCAGAGATGCCATTCACCCAATCGACAGTAGGCCTGCTGAATGATAGCCGTGAATAAACTGCGCCCGGATAATCCACCACCTCAGAGGCTTCACGGTCCCAACTATTGCCGGAAAGTTGTGGCAAAATAACACCTTTGGTATAACCATAATACAGATAGTATTCGTTATCGGTAGTCTCCACTATGGGGTTCTCTCGATCGAATATCAAGGTCGATTCAGATTCGCTCGATGAAACCACCGTGAAGGGAAGAGGTCTGACAATGCCGTTTTCGCCGCCCAAATACACTATCTTCATCCCATTGAATCCGCCCATCGAATCCATAATCTGATGGTTAAATTTTAGAGATAAAGCTGTTTCAGAACCCGGTAAGAAATCAAGTGGGTCGAATTTGATGGCTCTACGAATAGGGTATAACTCGTCATTCCATACCGGTGGTGAGCGCCAAGCGCTCCAGCCCCATTTAGCCAATCCCCAAATGGAATAAACTTTCCCTTCAACCTTGTCGACATCGACTTCCCAAGTGGCTTGATCAAAAGTCCTATATCCTTCCGATGTACATCTTAAAATATCTCCAGGAGCAAGATCTAAACCCTGGAATGTGCCATAACCTGTGATATGCCATTCTTGACCATACAAATAGAACGGCTCTCCGTTAGCTGGTTGCCATTCTGAGCTATCTGGAATGAATGGGGCCAATTGGAACGTAGTAGAATTCCAGTCGGACCAAACCAAAGCACTGTTGATTGTTTGAGCTATTCTGACGTATGCGCAATAATACCCTGGTCGATTCAGTGCCGGAGTCGGTATATTGGTAGCAGCAGAAACAACTTCCCCAGAATTATAGATCGGGATAGTTGATGATGGGTTGAATCCGGGAGCTTCCGTTTGTACGAGCGTGAAAATCTTGACTTGATATCTAGTCTGAACACCACCCTCAGCATCGAGTGTCCTACTCCAGGCAATATTGGGAACGGTTAGAGTGCTGATTACACCGGTCGGGGCTGTCACCGACAGCATTGGTTTAGCTACGTACGTTATCTCTATCGCAGCTCGTGATATGTTGTGAACGGACTGGAGTGTGGCGTGAAATCCGGCTGTGAACCTAATTTGCAAGCCATTAATATCTGCTTGAGTAAGAGTCCCTAGCCTGTAGGGGCCATTGATAGTGCTGTATGCGGTGCTCCCTGGGGTAATATTGCCAGACATCCCGGCAATTGAATTCCCAGCAGAGTTATCTACCCTCATCGAAAAGGTGTGGTGGAAAGAGCCGCTTTCTCGCGCTGCCCTGCAAGTGGCCCTGGATTGTTTGACTATAGCACCAGCGGGGAGCGTGAAAGTCGTCATGTCGTATCGCAAGATTGCTGTATCTGCGAACAACACCATTGCCGTGCCATCTGATTCGTCTGCCATCGCCCCGACAGGGTTCTCTGAACCAGCGACGCCGCCAGTAGCCTGTAGTAAGGAGTTCGGTCTCAGTGTAACTGTAGGCATCTTGATTTAATCCGTGTACCAGTTATCTAACCAAAACGTTCCGTCAAAACTGATTATATCGGATTTCCCGACGAAAACGTAATTAAAGGCTGCAGTGAATGTGCCGATAACTCTTGTCCATCCTGATACTAAAGTTATACCATTCGTCACGCTGGGGGCGGGTCCGGAACTGGTATGTGTCCCTATCTCCATGACTTGACCTACCAGGCTTGAGCCGGGTAGGCAATATACGTAGACCGAAACGTCTCTTCCGGCGCCCCCTCCATAAACACAAGGTACTCTAACCCAACCAGCTCCAGTCCCAGATGCCGATACCATTACAGACCTATTCCCACCATCTCTAGAATTCGCCGTATCCCAAGAAATACTAAATCCGCCTAAAGCTGTACCTACAATGCCTAATTCAGCTGAAGAGTTAGCTATATCATTAAGAGAACCAATATAAGATATTGGAGGTCTTTGTTCTATTGATGGGTCGAAACTACCTACTATTGCCATTACCTGACTTCTTCTTTATAGTTCGATTTTAAGACAGGGCTTATTCATCTCAGGTTCAGGCGGCTTGGTAGGTGATGGAGCCGCCGATGGTGTCGCCGGTGGCGAGGTTGGAAACGGTCATGTCAGATCACTTTCGATAGAGGGGGTCAGCCGAGGAAGAAGAAACCGGCCAGGGAGATGACGTCGGTGTCGACGATGTTTACTCCGGGGGTGGTGTTGGCGATCAGGACCATTCCCGTCGGTGGGTAGTACTGGCCGCCACACATGCGGCCGGTCGAGTACGGACCCATCCCGAAGGCTTGAGCGAGTGAGCTTTGGAGCCCGGCCGGGGCGGTCATGATGTTGGTGTTGGCTATGTCGCCGGTAGCGGGGACGGTGATGGTGCCACCGGTGCGAGTTGCTTGCGCTCGGATGTAGGCGAACGGTCCGATGCGGTAGCCACGTGTGATGGTTTCGACCGTCCACCCGGACTGGGCGGTGAAGGTGTCCGAGGCGAACTGTTCGACCGTGTTCGAGTTGTGGTTGAGGTAGTTGAGAGAGTCTATGACTGCATTACCAAAGGTGGTTGGGTCGATAATTTGGCCGACGGTCACTTGTGGGATCATTTTTGTTATACCTCTATTATTTCAAATTCATAGTTAACTGAAGAATCATCTTCTACGTCAAATTTCAGTGTAAACTGTACTTTACCATTTGGCAACACTCTTTTGGAAACAACTGAAAGATTTTGCGGCAAAACTGTATATCCGGCTTCTGCTACATCAGCATTACTTACACTATTCCAGTCAATGGCGTAAGAACCTATTTTGGGTAAGCCATTCTTTTGGTAGAATAGGTCGCTGATTCTGGCGCCGTTTAATGTTAGGCTGCCGTCTAAGAACAAGTCTCCATTAATAGTACCACCTGTTTTTAATAGGTACTGTGGGTGTGCATCGTCTAATTCTCTTTCTGTTAGATAGTTATGGTTAGAAGAAGCATTATTTGAATATGTTTGGGTGCCGCGGAAATCAAGGGTTTCTGTTGTTAGGTAATGCGGCTGGTCGGCAATCTGGGAGATAAACGGATTCGGGACGATTGTGCCTTTAGTGGAGAGCTGCTCTAAATACTTGACATAAGCGTCTCTTTGTATCATGTTCTTAACTATATTGGTTATATAGTCATAGAATAAGTGATTACGCTTAACCTGGTCGTTTAGTGCTGCGTCGAACTGAGAATTTAGCGCCATTCTCGTCATCGTCGCTTCTTGATATAGGATCGGCGCCGTTGTTGCGTCAAGCCCGCTCGTTATGTTGTTTGATACGTTTAACGTAAACTTTAACGACGGGCCTAACACTTTAGAATAAAACGCTTCAGAGACACTATCCCAATCTTTATAAGTTTGTGAGATTAGGTCGCTGATTGAAGAATTGATTACATTAAGTTTCGACTGAAAAAGACCTTGGAATTCCTTTGACTTTCCTTCATCGAGTTGAGCCATCTCCGTCTCTGGGATTTCGGTGACTGCTTTTTGGGACAAGATTTGTCTGACGCTTGCGATAATGTTCTTGGTGTCTTGTACCCAGTCCTGGAACGCTTCGATGACTCTGAATTCGGATGGATCATCAATTTCTCCGGTGTATTGTGATAGGAATTCGAAGATACGGGTTGTTTCTGCGTATATAATTCTTGTGATGTGCGCAATATCTAAAGCGTTAGTGCCATATATACCTCTTACTTTGTTTTCGTAATATTTATTGACATATTGAGAAGAAGTAGATTGTGATACCGAGAAGTTGTAGATGTATTCGGCGAAAGAGATTGAATCTGGAGTATCATCATCCGGGTAGCTCATCTGGTGAGCTTTGATTAGGTTCTCATCTGATGTATCGAGCATCAAGGTATAAGAGTTCATTTCTAGAACGCAGGCATCGTAGGTTTGTTTGGCGAACTCCCCTAAATTCGCTAACTCCTTAAGAAGGAAATCTATGTCAGCGTATCCACCACCGTAGCCCCCGTTGGTTGTGGTGGTGCGGCCGGAAACGGTATCTATATAGGACTTATATTCCTTAGCTGGTCCTTGGTAGCTGATTTGGTCGGTCATCTTAGAAACTCTTGCGCTTTATCATTCTATTAGTTGATTTACGGCCGGAGCGTGAACCTACAGATGCCTTGAGAGGTGCCTGTAGTCTTATCTCGCCGGTGTTCTTGTCCTTTATGATGTCTGGGCCCTTAGGTTCTTTTTCTTTGTTAGAATCGGGGATAAAGAAGCTATTAGAGATTGCTACTGGAGCGAAGTTATAACTTTGTTCAAATAGAGCATCGTAGTTCTCTGTGATGGCGAAAAGAGCTAAAAGCAAAGCATCGTGTGCGTGGTCTTGAGTGTCGCCGCCCGGCGCAAACACCGGATAACCAGAATCGTTCTCTCTTAACTTGATGTAAGAGATAAGCTGTAGATATAATTCATCATCTGAGGCGTTGAATATAATACGTTCTATCTCTAAATAATGTACTAAGTTATCTACGATAAATGGCTTTATTCTCTTCTTCTCAATCTGACGTGTGTATGGGTCTCTGATTTCTATAGTATTAGAGAAATGATAAGCTTTAGTTTTTAGATGTATCTTGGTGTGTGGGTTGTCTATACCATACTGGTGAAGTACTTCGACCTGATATTCGCCTGCGCCTTGGTCTACATAGATATGGTCGAATTTAAAGATGCTATCTAATTCAAGAATACGCTTTACAGACTCGGTATAGGTGAAGTCGCCCTTTTGAATCTCTTCCCTATAGACAACTTTGATTGGACCTGCTGCGGGATTAGCTCTTGGCGTTTGCGCCGCAACAACATTCACCCCAGCACCATGCTTATCCCAGTCTACTCCTAAAGTGTAAACGTATTGGTTATTATCGTATGCGGAGATTTTATATTCCCATTCCTTTTCGACATTAAATGCTCTATCTACATATTTACGAGGGTATACACCATCAGCGTCTTCACCCCAGTCTGCCAGAATTTCGTGGCGATACTGTTGCTCATTCCTATATCTAAGTCTTGCCTTTCTCTCTTCCTCTGAGTTCCATAACATATTACAAAGCGATGGAAAGAAGTAAGCGTGAAAGTCCTCTTGGGGATTGACGTTCCATGACCAGAAAGTCTTTCTCTGACCGGTGGGAGTTGATGCGCCGATTAACTTCTTTTGGAATAGCTTGGTGGGGTCGGTCTTCATAAGCATGGCCATAACGGCGACCAGATCGTCAGTGCCCATGTAGTCCATTTCGTCAAGGACAATCATGTCGGCTTCCTGACCACGAGCGCCATCGCTGTTACCCGTAATAAACGCAGCCTTCCCGTCTCTTCTCGCTACGAACGTCCCGGTACCAGGAACCGTCAGGCAATGGACTTTACCCTTGTAATCTATCCAATTTTCATTAGCCGTATTGTAAGTCCATGCTATAACCGGCTTTATCGACACTGCCCAATGTCTTTTGCACGGCCCACCTCCTACCGGTTCATAATAATCCATCTTCCTTTCGGTCATATAAACTCTATTACCTTCAAGAAAAGCTAATTCTTGCACACCTTCGGCCAACTTTTCGCTTGAAGAACTATATAGCCAACCTATATCAGTTTTACAGCCATCTCCTAAGAGTAAACCTTTTAAAAGTCTATCCCGATGTTTTTCCAACATAAGTTCCCGTGGAATAAACTTATCATACGATACTGTCCCAGAGAAAATGGGTGGCTTCCATCTAACTCGAATCTCTCTTTTGAAAACGGAATAATGTACACCTAATTCTTTTGCTACTTCGATTATCCGAGCGCGACCCTCTTCTTTTACCTGGGATATTCTGGCCATATTATAATCAAAACCGGACCCTTCAGCTAACCACCAACCCCAAAGCTCCATTTCTGCTCCCGAATAATTCTCGGTTTCAGTAGGCATGGGGTCGCCAACAGCAGGGATCAAAGTATTGGCACGTAGCTCTGTCGAATCTAACCAGTACGTACTCTTCATTGTTCTGCGGGAACCACCGGCTCTAGATATTACTTTCCACCTATGCTCAGGCGTTGCCGTGAATCGCAGATTACGACTGTCATAGTTTAGCATAGGACCATCGTAATCATATGACCAAACTGCTGCTGCTTCTTTCCAAATCAGCTTGCCTTCATTCCACGAAGCGACGATATCTCCGGCTTTGACATTCGCAATTGGTACCCATCCATTTTCTTTAGTAAGAACATCATGGTTGGGCGTAAGACATTTACTGGCATTCTTAAGGCCAGTCGTGAAGAGCTTTATCGAGGACCCGTTGCTGAACCAGATTTCGTATTGTGGGTTTCGTGGCTTTTTGGTAATAGCATCTCTTACGATAGGGGAATTCTCGGCCAACTCCAGAATGGCTTCGTAAAGCAGTGCCACTTGGTTTTTGACCGGCGCAAGAACCAAAATACGGTCCCGAGTATGCACGAAAGCGTGCCATAACATATACGCAGCAAGACAAAATGACTTTCCGCTTCGCCGCCCCAGCCTCATCACTATCTGATGGTGAGTATCTCGCATTACCAAGACTTGATAGATACGAGGTGTGATACCTAAAATTTGCTTGCACCAAAGCACTGGGTCAGCAGCAATATGAATCTGGCGCTGCATCTCCTCGTTAAACCCCTGCCTCATTAGTTCCGTAGAATAGATGAAAGGAGGGTCTATAACTCTAATTAATTCTTCGTGAGTAAAATCACGTTCTGTAATCGGTGTACCATCGGGGTTTAATAGGTCTGTGAGTTTGTTGCGGAAAACCCATTCAATTCTATTTATCTCATCAACATATTGTGGGTTTTGCTCTCTTATAATCTCAATTAGTCGTTCACGAGGTAGCTCTGCTAATTTATCTCTGAACTCTTGGACTTGGGGTGTAATAGTATCCATCTAATATTGACTATCCAAATACCTGATACATAGATGCGGCTTCCTGGCCGAGGAATGACCTTGAATTAAGCCTCGATGCGCTGATAGCGGCCACCCCACGAGCGCGTGATGTTGCGGCGACTGAGTTATCTCTGTAGCCGGTTCCGAATGGGCCAGGCTTCACAATTGAAGCTTGGGCAGAATCTAATGCTTGTATACCTAATTTCATTGTTCGACCGACACTTCTACCTGCGAACAAAGTGAGGTCTCTTACCATTAGAGCAGTACCAAGTGGTCCAGCGAATCTTGCTGCGCCTGACATTGCGCCGGAACCAGCTAATTTACCTACTACACCACCACGTTGAGCGAATGCAATACCTTTTTCTAAACCACCAGCATAGCTGTCTGCTCCTGTTGCCATAATTCTGGCTGTGCGAATAGCTTCTGAGCCTCTGCCCGCTGCTTCTGCGCCGTGAATCCAACCTGTTGCCCGACCTGATACGAGGCCTGTGTTGGTGCGGCCGACTGCTGATTTGAGCACTTGACGTTGGTCCAACGTGCTTAATGTTCCAGCTTCGGTAAAAGTCCTGGCAGCCATCCTCCCAGTCGCCGCGTCCATCCGACCCACAGCGTCTAAGATATTGTCAGCATTGCTTAAGCCTCTCCTGCTGCCAGCTCTGCCTGCTGCGGATAGTCTGCCAAGTGTGCCTGGAGCAAATGCTCTTTGATCTCCAGTTAAAGGTCCATCTAAACCAACAACACGTTGCATTGCTGCTCTGGCACCCGTTCTATCTAATACCCGGCTTGCTTTGCTGTCTCCCGCTCTGAGCATCCAGTTTCCGGATTTAGCCATGGCGTTGAATGGGGTATAACCCTCTTCGTATCTGCCACGTCCTATGAGTTTGCGGCGACCAGCTGATACCCCTGAGCCTATTGGGTCGATATTCTCTACGGTTGCAAGACTTCCAAATCTAAAGGGGCTAAAGGTTTGTCGGAAGCCGCGGCCACCGGCACCGTATCTTGCTGTTTTATTGTTTATAATTGTATTTGATACACGGCGCATATTCCAGGCCGTTGTCATAGTCGCCGTGGGTAGCGACGCCATTGCGTCATAGAAGAATGGGGCGTTAATACCTACGGCTTGACCCATCTCCGAGCCGTAGACGCCTGTTAAGGTTCTTGGGTCCGGCAAGCCGCCATATGATTCTTCCATCGTTGCCATTATTTAGCCGAGCCTTGAGTTATACATGCCAAAAGTCATTGAGCCATCTACTCGTGGATAACGTTGATTCCTAGTGTTGGCTCTATAAGCATTGGCAACACCTGTGGGGGTCGGGATTTTGAGGGCTCCTGCAAGTTGGGCGCGAACCACACCTGAACCTAATGCGTATTGGTCAAAATTTGGTGTACCTACAGCCATTTGGTATAGAGGGTCAGAGACTTGTCTGTCTTGATTAATGCCGCCAACGAAGGATACTGCGGCCAAACCACCTAAACCGATTTTGCCAGCGTGCTTGGTTGTAGCTACTCGCTCTGCTGCTCTCCCAACGGTTTGGGCCTTAGACCAGGCGCTACGGCCTACTCTTGACCCCAATCTGCCCGCTGCCGCTCCTGGGTCTCGGGCTACTTGGGCAGCAACGACAGCTGGTCGTGTACCCGCTATTCTCAATCCGCTATTGATTCCACCACGAGCAACGTTATCCGAGCGCCTTAAGGCGGCTTTAGAAACAGGGGTCTTGCGGCTAAGTTTGTTAATATTACGACTTGCAGCGGATGCGGCTTCTGCTACTTCGGCAGCGATTCCTGTGACGCGTGGTCTTGCGGCAGCACCAGTTTTCATTATCCCTGCTATCTTTCGCATCCCTATCACAGCGCACCGCCATAGATTGAATTATTACGGTCCCAACTATAATCGGTGTGTGCTGTTCTACCATTATTTAAGTTATTGGTGATAGAAGCAGTTGCCAGTGGGTCCATTAATTGAGAATAACCTTCGTATCCTGAGTCGATTCGTTGTTGTATCTGTTGGTTTACGGCGTATTGTCCGCCAACTGAGTTCTCGTATCCTTGAAATCTTAGGGTTTCATCTAATACTTTATTTTCTTGGTGTTTATTAAATAGTACTGCGGCGGCACCTACTGCAGCCATTCCCAAAATACCTTTGCCAAGATGAGGGATTACTGCCGATGCTCTGGCGTAAGCTTTCGAAACGTTGTCTACTGATGCTCCTGTCTTAGCCCTCAGCTTCGCTTGGATACGTTCGGCGGTATCCATATTTAAAGCTTGGCCGTAAGCGACCGCTGTCTTTCGGGCAGCTTGATAAACGTCTTCTAACTCCGAGCCCAGTAGACCTGGACGCCAAACTGCGCCTGCTATTCTCAATATTCCTCGATCAGCGTCAACATCCATTACGGGTAATCCGACTTTGCCCAAGTCTTTATCGTGGAGTTGGCCTTCTACGTTGAAGAACTTGCGTAAAATATCCCCGATTGTAGTAGAAGCCCTGTCGTGATCTCCGTCGAATAGCTGTGCTACTGACACCCCTCGTTTATCAATTCGTTCAGTTAATCCACCTTCCATTGCTTCACGGAATTTGTTGACTGCAGATTGTGCACCAACGTCTTCTATATCAGCAAATCCTAGAGCTTTGGCGATATCGATGTCTTCGCCTTCATGTAGTGCGCCGAGGTGCGCTTTTAGCTTAGTCTGTTGATTTTTATTGAGACTTTTGACTACGTTTACTGCACCTCTTGGAGAGTCTGCAGTCGGGTCAACTATAGAAAGCGACAGCATCTCTTTTTCACCGAACACCCCAGCTCCCTGAAGGAGAGAAAGGGGCATTGAGGCTCGGCCAGTTCTGGTTAGATATTGAACTCTATTAGGGTCGAAAAGGTCAAATCTACTTACCAAAGAATCTGTTGCAAAACCTGCTGCAGATAATTCTCTACCTGTTAAAGTTTTGAGGTTTGATGTGGCGGCGGAGATTTGATATGCCAGCCCACGCTCTTCAGAAGAAAGGCCGGAGAATGCAATACCAGCTTGACGCGCGGCGCTTTGGACATGGGCGTTGGGCATCGTCGATGGACCCATTAGGCCCATTCGTCGCAGGGTTTGACCTGAATCAATCGCTACATCATCAATCCCGCCCGCAATATTGCGCTCTGACAAGATTTGTTGTTCTAACGGAGTGAGTTTAATCGAAGTAGGAGCTAATTCTTTAGAACGAAGCTTACGATACGCTTCTTCTGGGTCGCTTCTAATAAGCTTTTCTAATTCAGAGCCACTCTTTACTCTAAGTGGTCCTTCTGTTCGATAGTTATCAACTAATCTTCTTAGGACGTCGTCGGTTAATTGGTCTACCGATTGGATGTTAGTAAAAGGTGTAATGGCGGCGGAATCAACAATGCTTCGGCGTAGGTCTGCGGCTAAACCAGAAACCTTGTCGCCATGAAGACTTCCTCCCAACTTCAATCCCCCATCGTCAGCTGCATCTAATATGGCACTTGTAATGGCGGTATCGACTTCAGCACTATGCAGCCCCTGCGTGCCCATTAATTCCCTTAGTCTTTCTAACCCTATTCTGTCAGCTAAGTCGGTTTGGATAAGAAGGTTAGAGATGGAGAATAACTCCGAGCTGCCTTTAGCGGCTATAGGTCGAGCTGTTCTAATGTCTGATAATCCGGGCATCTGGCGAACAAGAGAAAGGGTGTCTATGGTAGAGGTTTTGGTCTTTTCGAAGGCATCGTCTACAAGTTTTTGGAACTTCTTGTCGGTTTTGTAGCGGCGGGTGCGAGATAATCCTACGAATACTTGTTCATTGTCGAATTGAGAGATGTTGTGGCCGACAATATAATCGCTCTTTAATATCTGATTAAGGAACGGTTCCATCCCCTTGGCGAATTCTTCGCCGCCATGAACTGCTGGAGGTTTAATCTTAAACTTCTTAGAGATGAAATCAGTTAGACTGGCTGCTCTACCATCTACTGCGACTATTCCTCTGTTAAATTCCGCAGGAGTAAATAATAATCGATCAGGAGTGGTCTTCCCGGCCGCATCCCTAACGGAATAAGCCACTTCACGGATGCTTCCTTTAGCTAAGCCAGCAGTCTCAATATCGTAAACCATTATAGACTTACCAGCTAACGTACCGGGTTTATAAGTGGGCCGGTCTAATATCTGTCTTGACGGGATGCTATTTACCCCCATCACGAAATGGGAAGAAGGCCCAGCACCAACACCGGTATCTGAAATAATCCCGGCTCTATCTAATTGTAATTTAGATTTAAATTGTATGTTAATACGAGAGTAAATGTCGGATAACAAAGAGCCACTGGTTTCGCCAGGTAAACGACCGTAAGGGTTGCGGGATTGCGGCGAAACTGTCGTGTGTAAACCCGAATAAATATTAGCTACCGTTTGTTTAACACCGTGTTCGCTGCTAATCCCTGCCGCATCACGAATAGCATCTGGGATGGGTGAATTCCGCAATTGACCAAGGTGATTTAGAGCTGGGTCAAGACCTATAATGTTGCGGTAATCGCTAATTAACTGAGTGCGAGTCCTGAAATCTAATTGGTCAAGGGGAAGAGCGGAACGAAACTTTAGCTCTCCAGCCAGATTAGGATTCGCCGCAACTAAAGCAGCTTCGGCTCTCTTATAAAAGTCGTCTAACTCAGATGACAGATTGGGTCTTGAAATCCCAAAGAATTCTTCTGCAGTTGCCATTACTCATCGGCCTGCTCTAATGCTTTCTGCTCCGCAATTTGAGACTCGATGTAATCATCTTTGTCAGCCAAACCAAGTTCTTGACGAAGCTTTTGGTCCTTATCGGCTTGAAGCTGTTGAAACTTACCAAGTGCTGCTGCCATATTGGCTGCCTGGTCCATTACCATTGCACCGGCCTTAACCCTGGATTCACGGGTAGCAAGGAGCATCTTCAAGAGATTGGCTTTACGCTTATGAATCTTATCTTCCCAGTCAACACCTAAGTTAAGCTCTTTCTTTAGTATTGGTTCGCCGCTCTCATCTAAACCGACAACGTTTTCTTGAATAACATCTTGGGTTGCAAGCATTGCTTGTTTGCGGAGTTGTTGAATCTCTTGGTCAACGAGATCTCTTACTAAGCCGACTTCGATAGTGGATTCTGGGTCGATTTCCAATTCCTCGATTAAGTCAATCATCAACTTAACCACTATTTTTGCTTCGATGGGACAGCTTTTCTGAAGCGGATGAAGGCCCTCGGCATAAAGTGGGCACACCCGATGGCTCAGACATTGATTTCCACGGCAGAGCATCGGGATAGTAGCTACACGGGCTGTATTCAGTCTTGCATCGGTTGTTAACTCGTTGACCCTATCCTTCTTCTCTTGACTCCATTCGACTGGAACTAAGTCGTTTTCGAATAGGTCTCTAAAGGAGTTAACGAATTCAGCTTTCTTGTCGTGTACTTCTATCTCTTTCAATTTAAATCACTGTGTGTATTTTGGTTGCGGCGACTTTAGGAGTTGCTTTGCGCTTAGAGATAACGAAATTAACTTTGTCAGTCTCTTTTTCCTTAGAGATACCGATTTGGAATACCGTGCCAGCTTCTGGTTGTTCGGCCAAAATCCTGTCTGCTAAAGCGTCTTCTATCTCTGAACGCCGAATCTTGGACATCGCCCGAGCACCTTGAATGGATTTAGTTGTTTTCTCTGCCAATGCTTTTTCTGCCGACTTAGTCCAACGTAGACCGTAGTGTTGTCTTGCGAGTTTTGTGGCGACCTTAGCAAATTCAAGCTTGGCAATCTTTTCCATATGCTCAGCAGTTAGGTAATTAAAGACGATGATGTCATCAATTCTGTTTACCAGCTCTGGCTTGAAGAACTTGTTAATTGCTGCTTTGGTTTCTGAAACAACATAGTCTCTTGGTGGGATTTTAGCTGAATCATAACTATCGGTAATATTGGCGTTGAAGCCAGCACTCTTGCCGTAGGAACTCGCCGCAATCTTATCATTACCCAAATTAGAGGTCATAATGATAATAGTATTTTCAAAAGAGACGTGTTCTCCCTTATTGTCGGTGAGATAACCCTCGTCAAAGACTTTTAGGAACAGATTCCAAAAATCAGGGTGTGCTTTTTCAGCCTCGTCCAATAATAGTACTGTATTCTGCGATTCCTTTACAGCGTTGGTTAGCTGTCCGCCTTCCTCATACCCGATATAAGAATTTGGTGAGCCCGTTAAGCTCATCGTTTGATGCTTCTGTTGGTATTCGCCGCAATCGATTCTAACAAGCTTCGTATTCTTTCCGAATAGATGCTCTTGCACCAATTTAGCTACGTGCGTTTTCCCTGTGCCTGAAGAACCACAGAACAAGAATACTCCTAATGGACGCTTATCATCTTTAAGCCCAGCACTGGACCTGCGTAGTGTTTTGACTACTTCGTCAATGACTTCTGGTTGACCGATTAGATTGGCTTCCAGATGTGCTCGTAGTGTGAGAATCTTCTTTTTATCTAAGGGTTTATGTTCTACCTTCTCCTCGCCGCTTCCCTTCCCCTTAAACTTCTCCATAGATTGTGGGCGAGACATATCTGTCACCCAAGAAGGCATCTTTAAGAAGGGTGGCATGAAGTCTTCTTCGTCAAAGATATCTAACCCAAAAGCTTCTTCTGGGGTTGTGATAGAGGGCATATGTGGTTCAAGCGGCCGAGAACTAAATAGGTCGTGATATAAACCACCTTGGCGTACCATAAAGTTCCATAGTGTCATATCTACTACGGGGTTTAGTGCAACGCAGCACTGATACATACTCAAGATAATAGAATGAGAGCGTTGTTTGGATGCGCCGGAATCCTTAATCGAATCCTTCACTTCTTCCAGGTTCGTGACGCAGGCGTTAAGAGTCCACAGTATTCGCTCTAATGCCTCGATTGAATCCTTGGCTGGCTGGCTACCATCAAACGGCATTGCCATTATGTCCTCGGTATCCAATTGGTACATTATTAATGTTGATTCGATTTCGCCGAATTCTACCTCATAAATCACGCCAGTGGGTCCTCCATAGCAATAGCAAACCTATAATCCAGATATTCAAGCTCTTCCTGAGTTTCCTTGGGAAGCCGAGAGCGCCATATCGTAGGACTGCGCTGGGCTCGCTCTAACATATCTAAAACTTCTGGATAAATATCTTGAATCAAGGTTGTCATCGCTGTGGAGTCCCGGTAGCGTGTGGATTATGAAGGCTTTTTGG
>CAZGYC010000052.1:28487-30699 GCA_964530015.1 uncultured Limnohabitans sp.
AAGGTTGTCATCGCTGTGGAGTCCCGGTAGCGTGTGGATTATGAAGGCTTTTTGGTCAATCCCAGACCTGCCATCCAAGGTTTACGCACCTCTGGACGTGGCACCTTTTCCAGGCACGGCCCGAACAACATCCAAAGCTTTACCAGCTCATCTACAGTATGGTATTGGTTGTTCAGCAGGTCGACTGTATGTACCAGAATCGCTTGGTCTAATTCAGATATCTTCTCGGAACCCAATTCGCCTTCTCTAAACATATATAATAATACCTATACCACATTTATACTATACCTTAAATAGTACTCATTTACCAACATAGAAAGATAAGAAAATGACTAATAGAACAACTACTATCCGCCACGAGAAACTCCTTAAGCAGTATGATAGAGTTAATCTATTGCTGTTAGGACAATCTAATAGAGAGTATATTAACGAATTGAAGAGGATGCGGCAAGCTACCGTAGAAGAGCTTAAGAAAGAACAACGAGCATTAGGACTTATCAAGTGAAGCGTTTAGTTAAAGAATTATTAATAAGCATCTGTGTGTTTGGGGCGGCGAGTGCCGCTTTTTCCCTGGTACTCGGATATACGATTGCAAAGGAATTAGACTGATAACTAATGGCTAAAAATACTAAAGAAGACCTGGCTAAGGAATTAGAACTGGCTCTTGCTCAAATTGACAAGCAATACGGCAAGGGTGTAGTTATTTCTGATGGGTCTTATATCGATTGGGACGTAGAGGTCCTTTCCACCGGGAACCTTATAGTAGATAAGATGTTGGGTGTCGGCGGAATGCCTACCGGGCGCGTCATCGAGATATTCGGGGCAGAAGGCCTTGGTAAGTCGATGATGGCTTTATGTATGGCCGCACAAGCCCAACGAGATGGCCATAAAGTGCTCTACATCGACGCTGAGCACGACTTAGACCCTACCTGGGCCTCCTTTCTTGGTGTTGATATGGATGAGCTTATCTTATGTCAACCAGACTATGGCGAACAAGCTTTGGACATTGCTCAGATGTTAATGGCGACAGGGCAAATTAAGCTGGTTATCATCGATTCCGTTGCTGCTTTGGCGCCAAAAACTGTCATTGACGGTACTATTGAAGATAACCACGTAGCAGCCCTACCACGAATGATGTCCCAAGCAATGGCAATGTTGAGACCACTTACCAAGAAAACCGGTACGTGTTTAGTTCTCCTGAACCAGATTAGGGACAAGATTGGATATGGCCAATCCGGTACTTCTTCACCCGGTGGCCGTGCTATCAAGTTTGCTGCTTCTGTACGTTTAGAGTTGCGGCGAATGGGCGATGTTAAGGACCCAAGTGGCGAGGTAATCGGTACTAAGGTCCAAGCCACTACTCGTAAGAATAAAGTGGCAACGCCGCATCAAACCGAAGTTTACCACGTCTTAGATGGCGTAGGTTTTGATAACTGGTCTCCTATTTTGGAATCCGCCGTGAAACACAAAATACTAATTAAAAGTGGTTCTTGGCTATATTTCCCCAAGATAGATAAAGATACTGGAGAAATAACAAAAGATACCCCAGTAGGAAATGGCGCCGTACAACAACGTCAATTCTTAATAGACAACCCTGACATCTACCAAAACCTAATCAATCAAATTAAGGAAATTGAAAATGCCTAACCTTCTATTTTGCCTCTACTGCGATTCGTTGGATATCACCGAAACCTGGGATGCGACTAAGAAGCAATATGAGTACACTTGTAAAGTCTGCTATGAGAAGTGGGCGGATGACGAGTCTGAATTAGAGTATTCTCTATGATAAAAACCTACAATTATTTTCAAGCTGAAAAAGATAACCTAATGCTTGAGGTAGAGATGGCTATACGGAAAAAGGATCTCCGCACCCCATACAAACAGCACTACACCCGAGGTTATTTAGATTATTCTCGCTATGAGTTGGAATACCCACCCAAAGCCGCTACACTTAGCTATGTTGGAACAAGTTATTAGAGTTATTATTTAAAGTCAGATTTGTAAGTCATAGCTTGAGACCCTGCCGAAAGGTGGGGTCTTTTGCTATTTCCGCCGCAACTCACAATGCCGATTCGCCACACCTACCCTTACTATTAAACCTATGGAATGGCTAATTATTATTGTAGTGATACTACTTATCGTTTTCTTAGCAAAAAGAGTATAACAACATCCAAAGCATCATTGTAATCTGGATAGTTTGTTTAGTCCTCTA
>CAZGYC010000053.1:0-25182 GCA_964530015.1 uncultured Limnohabitans sp.
CCAAGTCTTGAATTTAGTCTTAATCCTTATTGTAGTGGATGGTGCTTTTTGAGCTTGAAAGAGAATGGAAACTATTCTTTTTGAAAGAGTCTTAATCCTTATTGTAGTGGATGGTGCTTTTTGAGTTTGCATCCCGCAATCATGCTGGCCATAGAGATAGTCTTAATCCTTATTGTAGTGGATGGTGCTTTTTGAGGCCTTGCTGATCTATTTCCTTGATTATCTGGTACTTGACCTGTTCTTTTTTGCCGTCTTTTGGTTTTTTCCTCAAAATAAACCCTGGGTTGAATCTTTGTCCAAGGTAAGCCTTGCCCGGCAAATTGCCAAGGGATCTTTTCTATTCACCTGATTATAATTTGTGTGATTGCCCGCAATCTTGCCTGTCGCCTAATTTTCTTTTACATGCGGGACTGTCTGCTACAGGCAAGCCCGGTTTCTTTAGGCCAGTTTCCATTTCCAGGGGCCGCCGGGCTTGGTCGGCGCATAGACGGCGATCCCCTGGACCACATCCCCGTGCCGGAGCCCGGAGGAGGCGATTGTCGCAGGGCTGACAAATACCTGTCCTACAAACCCAAAGGTCTGGTCCTTGGACTGGGAGAATTTGCCGCCCACGGTCTTGCGGATTTCTGCCAGCCCCTGGCCGGGATCCTCCAGGGTCTCCATCGAACGGAGGTGGAAGAAGGACTCCGAAAAGCTGCCTTGGACAACATAGGCCGCCCCCGCCTCGGGGGGACTTGCCGGATAGGCCGCAAAGCCTGCCCGGCGGTCCGGGGTGACAAAGGAAAACACTTTTTTGGACGGGTTGAGCTGGGTGACCACGATCGTCAGCGTTTCTGCCGGCCTGGCCGGGGGCCGGAGCAGCTCCTCCGCGGCACGCAGGTGCCCTGCATACTGGCTGGCCAGTGCCACGGTCTTGCCCCCGGTGTACCATCGCTCGTGGAGCATCTGGCGATGGGCGGAGCGGAGGCCCCATTCTTTTTTTTGGCGCACCTCCAGCAGGGAATCCAACTCGCTTTTGGCCCAGTCTCCCTCACCTGCCCGCACCAATACGGGAATGATCCGCTCTTTGATCCCGGAGAGGAATTCGGGGCGGGTTTTGCAGGCAAGGGCTTTGCAGAGGCAGGCCAGATGGAGCTCGGGCTGGTCTTCGTGGAACTCGGCCAGTACCTGCCATACCCAAAATTCCCGCTGTTTTTTCCGCGCAAAAGGAAGGAAAGCCGCCATCCCTTCTTCGGGGCTCCCGGTGGCCAGGAGGAGCTTGGCCTTGAAATAGGGCACGTAGAGCATGTGGGCGTGGGGCTCCAGCAGCGGGGCGACGGTCTGGGAGAGGAAGGCCTGGATTTTTTCCGTTGGGGCCTTTTCCCGCAGCAATGCTTTGGAATAGGCGATGAACAGGCGCTCAGCCAGGGAGGGGATGGTCTTGTCCGCTACTGTGGCAGGCTGGTAATCCTCCTCCTCCAGGGAGTCAAACAGTCCCAGATGCTCCAGATAGGCACTTATCGGGCGGGCAGACCAGGTGCCTACGGGCAGACGGACGAGCTGGATCAGGATCAGCTTGTCCACCAACTGCCGGGAGCGGGGGGTATCAGGGTACACCGAGGCGAGCGCGGTATGGACCAGGGAGCTGTCCGGCTGGGCAAGTTTGTTCTGCTGCCGGAGCAGGTAGTACAGGGTCCAGGCGACGGACTGGGGATCGGCGGGATTCTGCCGGATTTGCAGCCGGAGCGCTTCGGTATAGTGCTCCTGCCGGATCAGCGTCTGTACCTCCACGTAGCCGGCCTGGATCGCCTGCCGGAAGTAGGTGATCTTTTCATGGACCAGTGCGTCATCTGCAGGGATGGCCAGTTGGTCAAACTCTGCCAGGTAGCTCAGTGCGCTGTCCTTTTCGCCGGACTGAGCCTTCTTTTTGACCAGGTAATACAGCGACCAGGCATGGCTTCTGCGCCGCCAGATATCGGTGGGCTGCTCCTGGAGGAGCTGCCGGGAGAGCTTTGCCGCCTCCTCGTAGCGTTGTTGGTCCCGGAGGGACTTGACTTCTGCCTGTGTCATAGAAATACGGTGTTTGGGGGGTCGATGATCTGGGAGATGTTGACGTTTTGCCCGATCAGCTTCATGCTGCGGGCATCGGAGATGTTCATGGGCACCAGGATGATGCTGTCCTGGTTTTCATAGACTTCGTTGATCTCGGCAAGTGTCTGGTTGATTTCTTCAAAAAGCCGGTGGTCCGAATGGCAGAGAAAGACGCTTTTCTGTACTCGGATGCACCCTTTCTGCAGGAGGTATTTGGAGACCAGCGTGCGCACTTTGTTGTTTTGGATGTCGTAGAGGATCAGGTAGTTCATGGTGGTGCTTTTGATGGGCTTGTCCTGGAGCAGGTTCAGGATTTTTTTGATCCGCTCGGGCAGGGGCAGGAGACTGTCCTCCGGCTCGGATGGACCGGGATCCTCGCCCGATGGCGTCCGGTGCAGGCCTGCCTGCCGGATTTTTTCGATGCGGGCTTTGAGGTCAAAGATCCTGGGTTTGGGCTTGGCCATCAGAGAAAGTGCGGGTTGATGGTGCTGTCGAGGTAGTCGACGATCTCTTTGGCGAGGGCCTTGTCACTGCCGGTCTTGGTACTGGCCACGAAGCTCGTTCCCCTTTTTCCGACGAATACGTTGAGCTCGGCCCAGACCAGTGCGTTGGGAGAGTTGATCCGGCATTTGCGCCCGTATTGTATGGGAAGGGTCTGGACCAAGGCCAGGTCCACCGCTTGGAGCACCTCCTTCATTTGGTCCACGATCGTGTCCAGGGCTTCTGGCTGTACGTAGTCTTTTGGCCTTGGCGCACGTATTTTCATCCCCATTTTTTCCTTGATCTGCCGGAGGGTTTCGTCTGGCAACGGAGCCGGAGGCGCGGGAGAGCTGGCCCCTTTTTCGGACTTTTGGAGCTGGTCTGATTCCTTGATGGCCCTTCGGAGCTCGTCCAGGGCCAGGAGGTCTTCCCTGGGCAGGTATTCTTCGGCATTTACCGGCTGGGCATCCGGATTGAAATAGGCATCCGGATCAAAGCTGACAAAGCAGCAGCGGCTCACGTCGTGGGTCTTGGCGTCCAGCACGTGCTGGAGCTGGTATTGCCCCTGGAGGCGAAGCGCGAAGGCTTTGTAAAACGCGGCGTAGTAAGCAGGATCAGTGATGGGTTTTTCCAGGCGAAAGAACAGCTTGAGGCCATCCCCGCTCGGAGAACTGTAGAGCAGCTCCACCCTGGGGTCTGTCTGGAGCAGGACACGAAGCTGGGGGAGATCCAGTGCGGCGTCAGACAGGTGGTCCAAGTCCAGGATAAACCGCTCCGTGTGGAGGAAGTTTTCCTTGCGCCGGACTTTGGGGTGAAAGTCCGCACAGACCACGTAGGGAAGGGAGGTTTTCATCCTGCGGTATTGGGCAGGGTCCAAGGCCCGGACTGCCTGCAGCCTGCGCTGCAGGGAAGCCACCTCCCCGGATGGGTTGAGGAGGGCTTGGTGGAGTTTTGCCATGGAGACGTCCAGGAGTTGGTCGCCTGGCTGGGTGACGTGCTTGCCTAGTCGGATCATTGGTCTGCGTGTTTGAGGAAGAATTGGGCCAGGGATTGCATCTGGAGGTCCATGTGGCTTTGCCTGCTCAGGATGCGGTTGCCCAGCGGGATGATTTCGCCCAGGTAGTCGTTGACGGACTGGATGAGGATCCGCTTGGCCAGGGGACCGAGCAGGAGTGCCTGGTTGTCGGGATTTTGCTCAAAGGCCTCGACGGGAATGGCCTCTTGCACCGTGAGCTGAATGACCACATAGTCCATCCAGGGGCGGTATTTCTCGATGGCATCGTAGACGAGCGCGGGTCGGTTGTATTCGTCCCGGTGAAAAATCCCCACGTAGGGATCAATGCCCGCTTTGATGAGCGCTCCTTCGATCTTGCCATAGAGCATGCCGTAGGCGTAGTTGAGCAGAGCATTGAACGGATCCCGGGCAGGCATCCGGTCTCTGCCCTCGAAAGCAAAGCGCCCGGGCATCAGGGACGAGATGGCCTGAAAGTACCGCTTGGAGGCGGCGCCTTCCCAGCCGCGCAAGGTAGGGGCCAGGTCGGAAAGGTGTTCGCCTTCCAAAGCCCTGATCTTGTCCTTGTAGTCCTCGATGCTGTTGATGGCGTTGCGGATCAGGTTGTGGGCGGGGAGGACATCCTTCGGGGGCTGAACGGCAAAGAGCAAGGCTTCCTGGGCATCCAGTTTTTCGAAGATCAGCTCTTTGACCCAGGGGATCACTGCCGGAGAATAGAGAAAATTGAGCTGTGCCCGGCGGATATTGGAGATGCTGCCGTATTTGACCGACCAGACCCGTCCCTCGGGGGTGCCCATGTCGTTGACAAACAGGACGTCCACTTGGTGCTGGATGGCCAGGATGATGGCATCGGAAGTGATCCGGGCGGCCTTGGAGATGCTGATGGTACGGACCAGATCGGGCGGAAAGGATTGCTTCCCTTCGTCGGTCTGGACGACAAAGAGGCCGTTTTCCCGGATGAGCGTGGCGCCGAAGCTGTTGATGACTAGGTGCATGGGCGGATGTTTTGGGTTTTTGTTGGGGTTTTTATTGAATCCACCATTCACTGACTAGGAAGAGCTGGTTCTTGGATCGGGTGATGCCGGTGTACCACCAGCGGGTAAGCTCCGGCGGATCCATCACGTACATTCCTTTGTTGAGAAAGAAATAGACTTTGTCCCATTCCCCACCCTGGCTTTTGTGGCAGGTGACGGCATAGCCGTAGTTGGCCCGGAGACTGTTGAGGATGGGGTCTCTCTGCATGGCGGAGTGGTAGAGTTCGGATTTGGGCCTGACTTTCTTCCCGCGCATACGCTGGCTGAAGTCGATCATCAGTAGGCGCTGCTGCTCCGGGTTGAGGTTGCCGTGCCCGCTGTGGAGTGGCTCCAGGCAGAGGAGGGCTTCGTGCGACTTGCCGGTCAGCCGGGCCTTGACCGTGACGTGGACAAAGCTGATGCCTTTTACCGTCTGTCCAGCGCCCACTTCTTCCACCTCCACAAAGTCCCCGTTGGTCAGGGGTACCAGGTAGTTGTTTTGGGTGACCATCAGGAGGTCTCCCTTTTGGAGCGGAAGATGGGCATTGCCGTAAAGTGCCTGTCTCACCTGGAGGTTGATGTGATGGCAGTTGAGGTTGCTGAGGCTGATGGCGATGGTGTTTTCGGTGCCTCTGGCGGTGATCTCCCGGATGTATTGGTCCCTCATGCGGTCAAAGGGCAGGACGGCAATCGTGGGGCTGGTTTTGGCCGGAAGCTTGACCCACTTGGTCTTGTAGGGGATGGCAGTCATTCTCCTGACCTGTGTAGCCAGCCTGAGCACTTCCGAATCCTGCTTTTGCCGGAGGATCTGGGTCATTTCACAGGAAAAAACCGGCTTGCCCAAGCGTCTGAAAAATTCCTCGGTCAGTGCCGGGCTATCGCCGGATCCGATGGGAGGAAGTTGGCAAGGGTCTCCCGAGAAGATGACCTTGCAGGATCCGACCAGGGTCAAGAAATCCGTCAGCAGGTGTCCCGAGCCAAAGGAGGCAAAGGAGGCATCGTCGCTGCGCTCGTCCCCGATCATGGAGGCTTCATCGACGACATATACTTTTTGGGCGTTTGTGTCGGGCTGCCTGATTTCGAACAACAGGCGCATTTGGCCAAAATCGTCGGTCTGGGCGTTTTCTTTTTCCGGATCGGCATCGCCCTCGATGGCCTTGAAATGGTACAGTTCGGAATGGAGGGTCTTTGCGGAGAATCCCGTCTTGGCACTCAGTACGGCGGCGGCCCTGCCTGTGGGAGCCAGGAGGGAAAAGGGAATTTCCTTTTCTTCCAGATAAGTCGCCAGGCGCTGGAGCAGGGTGGTCTTGCCCGTACCCGCATACCCCTTCAGAATAAATACCCCGGATCCGGGGGTCTTCAGGAAGTCCTCGATTTTGGATAGGGCTTCGGATTGGTGGGGGCTGAGGGTGAGATTTGACAATGCTGAATTATAGTATTTTGAAAAACAATTAAACAAGTAGCAAAGCCAATTTATTCAATTCCTTGAAATGATTTCTTTCATGACTCAACAATGTCTTTAATTCAGCAACTATGTGCTTATAATATTTATCATAATCACTTTTAGCTACTCCCTTACCATCATGAGCAATAGAATTTCTTAGCACATCCAGTTTTTTTTCCTTCGGAATACTTGTACCACCAAATTTTGAATTTAAAGATTTAATTTTATATATAATCTTAGTTGAGCCCTCATTTCCTTGGGTAATCTTTTCAGCCCAAAAAATTAAAAGTGGCAGTGACAAGTATTCTGGAAATACACCTGCATTCAAGTCAAATATTTCCCTGATTTCATCCGCATAATTTTCTTTTAAGTGCTGAAGTATTTTCATGACATTTTTTCGATCACTTACGTCTAATCTTTCATTATAAATAATAAGATGTCTCACGAAATTCTCTATGAATTGATGTAAAGCCAACATTCCTCCACTGTATTCACCAATTCCAATCAAGGCTTCAGCTTTATCAATTAAAGTAATGCATCTAAAGTAATTTGTCGAATTTTTAAAATCATTTGACACAAACTCGTCAAAGGTTATATACTGGAATTCTTCGCTTCTTTTTATCCTCTTACTAAAAGACTCAGGCTTGCAATGAGTATTTACTTCGTGCCACATTCCGTTCCATCTGAGGTTTAAATATTTGAGTATTATACCGATTTCTTTCCCTCCATCTGCTGCCGCAAGTAAATTCGCTGCCGCATAGTTAAAGTTATCTATCAACGTCTTTATTTGCCTTTTCAAAAATAATTTCTCCGATTCGTCACGTTCTTTTTTCCTGATAAGAGTTTTATCTTCTTGGATCAAATAGGCCCCTTCAAAGCTTTCTCTTTGAGACAATGATATATAATATTCAAAAACAGATCTTAAACTGTTTTTTAGTTGCGACGTTCCGCCTGTTTCATAATAAACAAATTTTGCTTTCGGGTTCTGGAAAATTAAGCTATGAATATGTAACGTAAAAAACGGTATCAACTGATTTTCTTGTGTCGGATCAATTCCATTTTTTGATTTACCATCAATCATATCAATTAAATCAACTGTAATATTAGGGTATTTTTCATGAAACAATTCCCTTAAAATTCGCCCCTCATAGTACGTGTCAGCTGGATGACCCTCCGATTTCTCACTTTTTTGATAGGTTGTGAATAGAATAAGTCGATCTGCATCAGAGTGTCTATCTAAAAACTCAGGGAGAACACATGGTTTTAGGTTTTTCCTTTCGACATCAAAATTTTCCCAAATTCTTTTTGTCTCATTCAAAAAGCTGCTATTTGGAATAAAATCTTTATCATATCCCTGGCCGATATATTTGATATTCCTATTCCCTAAGTTCGCAATTAATATTTTCATGTCCTTTCAATTTTAATCCATCCCATTGGTCTAAACTCAAAATCATTGTTTGATTTTTTAAAGGTCAGTTTTCGGCTTTTTGTCAAATTCTTAATTCTTCCTCGTTGGAATTCTTGGTAAGGATTTTCCACCGAAGTCAAATGATCGTCATATAGCCAATCCCCAGTCATACTATGAAATCCGGAACCTCCACCCACTCTCAAGAGGCAGGCATTTTTCATTTGACTTAACTCGCTTATCAGCTTTTCGTAAAAAGGGGCAATCTGACTTTCAGCAACTTCATCATTGTCATAGTTTGTATTGAAAAATTCTATCTCTTTTGCCAGATAGCTTTGCATATTTTGATTGATAATACTGAATAGGACTTCCAATTCATAACCTTTCCCCATACCCAGTTGAAAAAATTGTTCGGGAATACCTGATAAATAATTTTGATGCACATTACCCAAAATATTGATTCTACCCTTAGCAGACAATCCCTCTTTCAATACTTCATAGTGGGTTACAAACCCGCTGGGTGTAAAATCCCAATCATTATTACCACTCCCGACAGCGGATTTCCAGGCACCGTACCATTCACCCTCATCCTTTATAAGATTAAAGACTTTGACAGGTAAAATCTCACTTTCTTCAAATTGAAAATCAGAAAACTGAAAAAACCTAAGAAGTTCTAATGAATTCTTTGCTTGCGGGTTAAATTGATCTAACACAAAGCCTTCTATATTTTTATTGAATCTTTCTCCGTTTTTCAATGACCGGACTATCTCTGTAACTTTATTATGTCCTTTGGAAAGGGTTTTAAACAAATGACTTCTTACTGAACCTTTTAAGGAAGACCCCGGTAAAACAGGCTTCCCAAAGCCTGTTTTAATCAAAGACTTTATTTCATCCTGTTCTGGTTTAAATGGGCAATTCCATTTCTTGATGGATGATTTTTCAAAATTGAAACCTTTCTGCTTCAGTCTGTTTAAAATCGCCGCTTTATCCCCATTTGCAAAAAACTGAATAAGGGTCTCGTCCAAATGGCCTGAAAGACTTTCTAATGGTAGATAGTAGAGAGTACCATTCTCCCAAAAAACATCCAGCCCATTCTGGTAATGCTTTTCCTGAGCGCCCCCAATATGGACAGGGCTTAATACTGTTATTTTTATATTGTTAGTGTCATTCATGGTCTACATATTAACAGACATAAAAAGCGCCTTTCCTACTCTGTATATTGGATGGGAGTCAGGATTTCCATCCAATATCTTTGGCCGCAGATCATGCGTTGCCCCTGCCACCTGCCGATCAAACCTGAACAAGGAACCCTCTTTAAAGAAGCTCAACCGATTCTTTTGTAAGGTGTTGAAGGGCGGTGTGGTGATCCACCCTCCCCGCTGGATAATCTCATATCCTCCCTTTTCTTTATCGGACAAGTGGGACACCAACCATTCCTTGGATTCCGGAACAAACAGCGAGAGGGAAACCGCATGCATACCCTGGCTGGATCCCAGATCAAATGCCGGGTCAACGTGATAAGTAAACTGTCCATGCCCTACCTTACGGTCTGTCCCAAATCCCTCATCCTTTAAAACCTCCAATGCATATTTTAATGCCCTCAAACTCTCTTCATTGCCATGAAAAATAAAATACAAGCCTGCTTTTTCATGGAAATACAGTTTCTCAATGTAATAAGGCACCGCATCTTCCCCGTCTATCCGGCTTACTTTTACTCTCGGGTAAACTTCACTTTCGATCAAGTTTTTTTCTCCATTGTTTTCATCCCTAAGCCAGGGTTGGCTTGTATAGAATCCTTTGTGAATCTTTTGACCGTCTAAAGCAATTTTCCCGTTGGCACACCATTGGGCAAAGAGCCTATGGTCTATCCAGGCAATTTTCTTGACCAATTTCCGGTCAATTCCTCCATCCGCATTCGCATTTTCGGGGAACAATGAAGCGTAGGGCTTGGGCAAGAAATAAACCGGTTGGCTTTCTTCGTTTGTGTAAAAAGGAAAAGCAGAGCTAAGCGTAAATGTGTCATCATTTTTGTATGATTCAATCCATTCCTCCTTTCCCAACATAGCCCATGCCTGAAAGAAGGCAGAATACAAGGTATCGCTGTGCAAATGCCGTTCGCTTTTGCCATAATCCAGCCGGGGAGAGCCGAAATGTACCGGCCCATTAAATCTCAATTGGACAGCATACAGATTGTCCATATCACACGCTGATTTTGTCCAATTCGATTACATCGCCCTTCTTATTCGGAATATGGAATTTTACCTGACCATATCCTCTTGAGCCGCTTCCTCCCAGATAATCAAGCTCTAAAAGATCTATCCCATATAATATAATATTCAGAAACTTCTCCTCTTTTTCCTTTTCTTCCTCAAGAATATTCAATATGATTTCAAAGCCAAATTCAACTCCGGCTGGAATTCTTTCAAGCGAACGAAGTCCCCCATCTTTTGCTTTTCCGAGTATTCTGTCAATAACATTTTCCGTTTTAACTTCCGCAAACGGCAAATCAAGCAAATCTGATTTTTCAAATTTTTCAATAGATTCCTGTGTTAAATAAGAATCCCTGAATATTACCCTTGAAGAATGTTCCTTATTCCCAAAAATGGTTGAAACTACATTTCCGTCATTTTCAAACGCATTATTAGCATTAATTCCTTCTTTTCTTTCCAGTAAAGACCTGATTTTACCTTTTAGTGAACTTCCCGGAATATAAGGCTGATAATTATCCTTTCTTCTAACAATTCCACTATCTATTCCTCCAATTTGAAGATTCTCTTTACTGTCTCCAATATGCAAGCCTGTTAATAGCTCAATCACTCCCGTGATTTTTATTTTTTTAAGCAGTTTATTTGATCTCATAGTTTTATCAATGTTATTTATCTCTCCCACCATGATATTTATGATATGCGATGATTGCTTCAAATAGATTTACGAAATTGACATAGTAGATTTTTTCCTTTTCTGGATTTCCAAAAGAAGTATCAACTAAATTTAATCCTTCAACCAAAAATTCGTTCAAAACCCTCAAAGCTCTTTCCTCATCTCCTTTTTCTCTTCCGACTGCATAAGCAAGTTTTGGCTTTAACATTCTAAATGCTATTTTTTCTCCAGAATCCGAAATACCCTTAACTTGAATCCTCTTTACCTCACCATAAAATTTTCGAAGTTTTGTGGTTTTGATAAAATTCTTAAGTTCTTTAGCGAAACTCGACAATTTATCAAGGGCTTCCATATCAATTCCCTCAGTTATCCACTTCGGATCAAACTTCGGCCTATTGACATTAAAACTTTCCTTTTCTGTTCGAGGTTTATATGGATGACCACTGCTACCATGTTTACTAAACTCTTGATGTCTATTCATTATTCGTTAGTTTTATTAGTTCTAATTTCCAATTCTGCCCATCGTGCTGCCAAGGCTGTTTCTTTTAGGATATTCGTGCCAGCCCCCTTCTCCACAATGTCCTTCATCAAATCATCTTTAAGGGATTCCGCTTCGCTCCCATCTTTTACTTTATACCGTTTCAGAAAATAGGCGGCCTGCCATATATAACTGAAATCCTTGGGGGTTGCCTCTTTTTGCAAATGATACTGCATCAGTTTTTGCAAGAGGCTCATGGTGATCTGTCCTTGTTCATATAGGCTTACAAATTGTGATTTCTTCTTTTCTACTGCTTGCATCTCATCCCAAGAGAGGGTCGTTTCTAAAAATGTCAGGGCATCTTTCTGGAATTTACCCTCTTTTAATCCATACTTTTTGGAAGCTTCCTCTGCCTCACCTGCCAAGTCCGCAGCCTTGGCAATGGGGTACTTGCCCCCCACCAGGCTGATCCCTGCCGATAGCGTAATGTCGTTCCTGCCTCCGACAAATTGCCTAAACGATTCCTTTACCTCCATGGCAAAACCCACAATCTCTTTCCAACGGCCAATGGCAAACACATCATCCCCGCCGGAGTAGAGTATGTTCACATGGTTTTTGTAGGCCTCTCTTTTTCTAATGGTGTTGAGGTAGCCGCTGAAAAAGAGATCCAATTGACTGCTGAGCGTGGCATAAGTAGCAAGGTTCCGCTGTTCCTTGGGTATGCGCCTAATAAACAAATCCCCCAAGTTGTCCACATCCATCCGCAACACACCCAACCGGTCAAATGCTCCTCCTTCCGCAAGTTCATCAAACTGCTTTTCCTCCCCATTTTCTCTTTCTGCCTGTTTGTTCCCCCCATAGAAAAGGTATCCATAGGAAGCCCCTTGACCTTTTAGTTTGGACACCGCTTCAAAACCCGTTTGATTGATATATTGGACTCGGCAAAAATCAAATGAAGTAATTTTTCGGAAATCGGCATCTTCTTCAGTAAGATCAGCCTGATCAAAAAGATATTTATTCACTCCTAAAGATAACGGCTGAATACCTTTAGCCTTCTTGAGCTGTGGTGTTTCTTGATTGCCTGAAAAACTGATAATAAAATCCGCATCCTTTAATTTCTTGCCGAGTTCAATCAACTCATTGACGGAACGGCTTACATAAACTGAATCACTGTCACTACTCTTGCTGATGTCTACCGCATCTTTATCTTGTAAAACTTTTCCCGTAACCGAACAAATTTTATCACTGATAAAAATCTCATCAGGCTTGAAAAAACCATCAAACCTTATATTAAGAAAATCTTCATATTTTCTTTGTTTCTGCTTTCCCGTTTTTTCTCCCAGCACTTTCCAAAGCTCTCCAATATGATCGGCTTGCGATGCTTCATACACTACTTTCAGTTCTTGGTCATAACCAAACGGGACATAATCCATGCACACGTACAATTGATGACTATGCTCCTCATATATCTTGTCAATGATTTCCTGGTGCAGTTCCTTGAATTTTGATCTGACTTCCATAGTGTTCGGCATCAATAGGTAGGCCTTTCCGCCACTCGAATAAAGCACATGGCCCAAACTCAATCCATTGTCCAAGATCAACCGATCCAAAATGGTGTCTATTAACAATTGGAGATAAAATGACCGTCCCTTCAAGCTCTTGGCTGCCCTGGCCCCGGAAATGTTATAAATAAACGACTGGATTCCTGACAAGTCCACGCACGCCAATAATAGAGGTTGTTCATGGCCTTTTTTCAATTTCAAGAAATTCCTGCTTCCAGTTTGGAACTCAAAAACCTCGTCAAACCCATTTGCTTCTCCGTAGGCAAAAAGCCCATCCGCGATTGCAGCAGTCACCCGCAGATGGTCATACAGGCTGACAGAAGGAAGATCCTTTTTGAAGGTGCTGGCAGGCAAACTGGACGTATATTTTTTAAGCAAATACAATAAGCTTTCGGTAAATGCATGTACATGCCCTTCTCCCGCAAGCGGTATGTCGCCTAACTTACTGATAAACCCTTCCCATAATTCTCTATAGTGAATCTCCTCTACTTCAATAGGCATCACACTACCCTCATCCAACGACTGGGCTTTCATGGGCACATAAAAATCTTTTGTCCCTTCCCCTTCAATCTGTGAAAATACTGAAAGAAGGCCCACTTCTTTAAAACTTTTAGCATCGGCTTGCTGGTTTTCCCTTTTCGTTCTATCCAGTCCGCTTGCCCAATGATCCGCCATCTGGATCAGTGCCTGAAGTTTAGTATTCGGCCTATGGTGGTAGATAGACAAATTTACCAAATGATCTGTTTTATCAGCCGTAGGGTCAAATGGGTTGATTTTAAGGCCAAGTGATTCGAAATGCCTTTTGACAGAGGTCTGCTCAAAAAACTCGTGTGTCCAGATCACATGGTGATGAGTGGGTCTGTTGTTTCCGTCATATCCTCTTTTTTGAGGACAAATGACACCGGATAAGTTTTTGGAAGTTTCTGAAAGCAATTTAGATTCCCAGTAGGGATCTGGATCTGCTCTTTGGAAAAACTTGCCGATATCATGGAGCAAGGCAGCTAAGTAGACTTGTTTTCTTTGATCAGTTATCATTGACTATATTTTGTTTTTTGTTGCCTATACAAAGTCCCAAATCCCATGCTTGCCCCTTTGCCCAGCCCCACATCAAAGGGCAAAAATGCATTGATCTTAAAATCCAGGTCAAAGGCCTGCAATTTCACTCCCTTATGGCTGACCCAATACTGTCTGGACAAATCCAGTATTTTAGCCTCTATCGGCTTGTCCACCGTCCAACCTATACCTTTTGCAAAAGACAGGACGTTCCCAATGATGATCTTCTCCAAAAAGACTATCCTTTCCTGAAGATTTTCCAAGCTTTGGTAAACCATATAATTTTTCTCGTTCAAGGGCAACCATTTTCTGATGGAGTAGGCAAAAGAAGTATCCCACACCTGCACCTGAAACTGGTTGATTTTAACACTTTCGACATGCAAGGGCCTCCATTCGTTCCCCAGCCTGATCTGTCCTTCGTTTTTACTGAAGAAATGGTGGATTTCATCCACCCCGTCCTGGATACACACAATGCCTGCCTTTTTGCCATGGGTCTTGTATTGGATTACCGGATAGCTGTAATGGAAGCGCTCATCGCCTATATGGTGGTGAAAGGCAACATGCTCCTGTCCGACAATCTGGATTATCGCTCCTCGAAATGCAGGGATTTCTATAGGAGTCAATTTTGTATCGAAAATAACTTTCACAAGTCGTATTTTGGGCATTGTCAGCGGAATTGATTATAACACCATGTTTAACTATAACAATAATTAATAGGTTAGAAAATACCTAGTTAGTAGTCCCATCGATGGGAAAGGAATGGAAATACTACTGATTTTGACGACCGCTTGGCTTACCGTTACACCAGGTGCCATAGTCATTACCTCTTTGGGAAACTTTTTCACCAGTCGTTCACAGGTTTCTTTGTCGGCGATATACTTGATGTTGCCCGCGGCACTCAAGATAACGTTGGGATCCTCTTCGTCTGAGTTGATAAAATCATAAAACTTGGTTGTACAAATCTCCTCCACCAACTCACTCCCGCCCACAATCTCTTTCAGCTTGTTGGTCTGGAAAATAAAGCTTTGGATGCCCTGGATACTGGCCCCGTATAGGTATTTTGTCATATATGCTTAGTTTTTTGTCACTGTTCCGAATCCCACGCTTGCCCCTTTTCCCAAACCGATGTCGAAAGGGAGAAAAACATTGGTTTTAAATGATATGTCGAAGGCGAGGAGGTGTTGCCCCTTTCTTTTGGCTGGCCTCATCCTCGGCAAATCCGTGATTTTCAAGTCGATGAGCCTGGTTACTGTCCACTGGATGCCCTTCGCGAACGAGAGAATGTTTCCGACGAGGATTTTTTCAAGGAACTGAACTTTCTCTGTGACGCCGTCAAGCTGCAGGTAAGCCGGATAGTTTTTCTCATTGAGGGGCAGCCAGTTGGCCAGGCTGTAGGAGAATTGGGTTTCTCTGACATCCACTTCAAATCGGTTGATTTTGATGTTTTCCACAAACAGGGATCTCGCTTCGCGCCCAATCCTTATGCCTCCTGTGTTTTTGACAAAGAAATTGTGAATCTCATCTACCCCTTCCTGAATGCACACGATTCCTGCTTTGTTCCCTTGGGACTGGTACTGAACCATTGGATAGGCATAGTGAAATCTGTTGGTGTCCAGATGGTTGTGGAAGATGACATGCTCCCTTCCGACAATGTCGATCACGGCTCCCCGGAAGGCAGGGATTTCATTTGAGCCAAGTTGGGTGTCAAAAGTGATTTTGATAACTCGAATATTAGGCATTTGGTAAAAAGATTTAATTAAGGGCCGCTTTCCACTAAGAGTCCTTTTGTGCTACATTTTAGGGAAATAAAAAGACAAAAAAATACCCTGTACTGGGTATTTTTTTGAAATTTGAGCTATCTGGTTTAAAATGTGACTGAAGTTTGATTGTATTACAACATTAGGTTGTAAAAAAATAGGAAATTCGACGGCTTCTCCCGGGCAGCGGGGCTCCGGTGTCAAGCCTAAACCTACGGGTAATGCGGAGTGTCTTTTTTTGGGATTCTGTTACAAAAAACTCACATGGCTGCGGCCATTCGCTGTTTTTGCGTCTTGATTTATCCGAAAATCCTCTCCTCTCCTCACCCGGCATTCATACGTTGACTTGACACCAACGGGTCTAGCTAACAATCCGGTCGGTGAAAGTTGGCGTCGAGTGGTTCTGGATCACTTTTTTTTGAAGGATTTTTTTTGACACGGTTTTTGGTTTCGCCGTGCAGTTTTTCGAGCTGGATCTTAACCCATTGCTATTGTTTTTGGCCCCGTTGTGCTACTGGGTTCCTGATACAATGAAATAGAAGTTGTTGGTAATTTTGACCAAGCATTCAAAAACTCTCCAAATCCACAAATCGAGCGATTTTGGCCCTCGGCTGGCATGCCGGGTAGTGTAAAAAAGTGCGAAAACAAAAAAAAGCCCTGCATCGCTGCAAGACTTTTGCTCCTCCCGCACGTGCGGGACTTGAACTTGGGATCCCATGATTAATCCCGCACATGCGGGACTCGAATGAGGAGAGCCAAGGAACCCGAAGGGATGAATTGGGGGTTGATGGGCTTTTCGATTTTTTGCTTTTGCCAAAAATAAAAAAGCCCTGCATCGCTGCAAGGCTTTTGCTCCCCCTCTAGGGCTTGAACCTAGGACCCCATGATTAACAGTCATGTGCTCTAACCAACTGAGCTAAGGAGGAATATATTTTTATTTCAAATCTCTTTGACCCTATGATTAATCCCGTACTTACGGGACGCTAACTCCCGATAGTTATCGGGATGAGCTAAGGAGGAATTTGTTGTGTTCCGCAGTCCCTTTTGGAAAACGTGTTGCAAATGTAGAGGCATATCCCATTTTTTCCAAATCGGTCTCCGAAAAAATCCAGGCTTCCTCACCGAAATGCTCCCTTCTGATTCTGGTTCAGGGACTTATTTTTTGAAAAGTCAGCGGCTGCCCGATCAGCTTCTGCCAAATCGGGATCTGTCTATGCGCGTTTATGCCAGGTCAATGGGAAAATACTCCAGGGAGTTTTGCCTTCGGTTCTGTTTTGTAATCCAAAGACCCAGCAGGACTTCCTCCTGTTTGGGAGTCAAACAAATCCCTTTCCAGCCCATAAGCCGGGCGTTGTGACTTCCCATCTTGGATATAACGATTTAGGGTTTGGTCTGGCTTATTTGGCGGCAAAATGAGTCAGATGCTCCTCCACATAGCGCTTGTACACTTTTCCGACCTTCAGCTCGGTCTCGTGGATTTGGATCTTGGCCGAATCGATGGCCGTGCCGTGGGAAGTGTTGACCAGATGTGACCGGCTGATGCGGAGGAAGCCGGGCTTTGGCAGCCGCTCTTCCGCTTCCTTCAGGGACATCCGGACCAGCCGGGTCTTTTGGGGAGTGATGACCTTGATGTAGTTCTCCAGGCTTTCCACATACAAAATCTGCGCAAGGGGGATCTGCTGCCTTTGCCCGTTTTCAAGGAAGTCCAGATATTCTGCTTTTTTCCGGCCTTCTGCGAGAGGGGCATCTTCCAAGCCTGGCTTTCGCTCCCTGAAATGCCGGAACATCACATAGATCCCCAGCCCGGCAAAGGTATATACCCAAATCCCCAAAACCCTCGGAAGCAGGTGGTGCTCGCCAAAGGAATAGACCAGGATCAGGCGCATGTTGATGGAGGCAAACACCATGAACAGCAAGGTGGAGGTGAGATACACCGATAGCTTGCCCCGGAGGTAGTACCGCTCAAACAATACCCGGTTGTGGACCACCATCCAGCCATAGAGCAGCAGCAGGTACAAGTAGGGGGAAATCTTCTGAATCCCCATCCTTCCCCCAAAGTAGAGGTAATCCGAAGCAAAGTGGATTCCCATCAGGGCAACAAGCCCCAAGAGGTTTCTTCCGCCCACCAATAAAATAGTTTTCGCGTTCATGGGGGAATTTAGGGGATAGGATGGGAATAGGAAAGCGGGATTTGACAAAAGCATTCCGTCACAGACAAAATGCCCCGGTCACGGTATCTTTTTTGGGGCGGTGGATTTCCCGCATGTTTGCCGGACATCAACCATGCGGTATCCATGCTTCACCAGGTAAACATTGCCCTCCACGTCGCGGCCGGTACAGCGGGCCTGCTCATCGGAACGATCACCCTCTTGGCCTACCAAAACAGCAAACTCCACAAACGGTGGGGAAGGTACTTCCTCTGCCTGCTCGCTGTCGTCGTGGCCACGGGCTTTTTCGGATATGTCCTTTTTCGCTCCAATCCATTCCTGCTGATCCTTACCCTGAACGCCAGCTATGTGGGCTATGCCGGTTTCCGGGCGGCCAGGCTCAAGGAGAGAAGAGGGAATTGGCTCGATGCTGGCATTGCCGTCGTGGCCCTTGCCTCCGGGATGCTTTTTGTGGGTCTCGGCCAGCGTGGCGATAATTGGAACCCGGCAGTCATCCATAGCACGGTGGGCATCTTGTTTTTGGTGGCTTCCTATGACCTCCTCAAGCTGCTGTGGCTGCACCCTCGGATCAAAAAGTGGTGGATCTATGAGCATATCTACAAAATGCTGTCCGCATTCAGTGCGCTGCTGTCGGCGTTTACCGGAAATGTCCTACCCGATTTTCAGCCCTATAGCCAGTTGGGGCCGAGCGTTTTCATCCTGCTGCTGGTCGTCTATTTCATCAGGGACCAGGCAAGGAAGAGAAGGAGGGTGGTGTGAAATCGGGTAGGCAAATCCCGTGCAGTTGGGGTTTTGAAAAGTGGCCGAGCGTGTGTGTTTCGGTTCGGCTGATCAGGTTCAGCCCCATTCGGGCCTGCCTTTGCCGGTAGGCAGGATTGCCGTCCTTTTGCTGATTTCCTGCCCCCTCCGATGAACGGCGTGATTTTGGGAGAGCCAGTCCCGACAATCGGGAGGTGGTATGTTTTTAAAAACGCTTCCCCTGGTTTTCATTCCCCGGACATCCGCTATTTTTATTCCCATGGAAGGAAAGGAAATCAGACTGCGCTGCTGGATCGAGGTGGACGGAAAGAAGTTTTTTGGCCCCGGCCCGGCCCAACTTTTGGAACTGATCCAGCAGGAAGGATCCATTGCCAAAGCCGCCAAGATCATGGGCATGTCCTACAAAAAGGCCTGGGACATCGTCACCGACCTGAACAGTCGCGGCAAAAGCCCTTACGTGATTTCCCGAAAGGGGGGAGAAAAAGGGGGAGGCGCTGAGCTGACGGATACGGGCAAAGAGGCAGTCAGGAGATACCGGGAGTTGGTTGATTCATTGAACGTGGTGGTCGTCCGGGAGAAGGATTTCCTCGCGATTCTTTAGACAAGAAAAGGCAGATGGCACTCATTTTATTATACATTTCAAACAGTTTCCGATTTTTTTGAAATGGAAATTTTCCAAATAGGGTTTTCAGCGTACATTTCGATATGTATTCATTTATATATCGAATTGCTTGATGAAAAAATCGCTTTGCTTTTTGCTTTCTCTTTTGAGTGGAATTACTTCTTTTGCCCAATCCCCCGACACCCTTTCCGGCCAAAACCGGGTTTTCCAGCTCGGGGAAGTTTCGGTCTTCGGATCGCCGATCGACAGCATCGCCAGCCTGTCCATCAGGAAAATCGAGCAGTTTAACCGGGTGGATCTGTCAAATTCCCTAAACCTCCTCCCGGGCATCACCCTGGCATCGGTAGGGCCAAGAAACGAAAGCGTGGTCTATGTCCGCGGATTTGATCTGCGCCAAGTTCCCGTGTTTATGGATGGGGTGCCGGTGTATGTCCCCTACGACGGCTATGTGGATCTGGGGAGGTTTACGCCGTTTGACCTGGCACAGATCGATGTTTCCAAGGGGTTTTCGTCCATACTCTATGGCGCAAACACCATGGGAGGGGCGATAAACTTGGTCTCCCGACGGCCTGAAAAGAAGCTGGAACTCGACGCCCGGGTCGGTGTATTCAGCGGAGACGGAATCCGGTGGAATGTCAATGCAGGCTCAAACCTTGGCAGGGTTTATTTCCAGCTTGGTCTCTCACAGTTGAAGCAGGATTCTTACCCGATGTCCGAAGATTTTGAACCCAGGAGGTATGAGGATGGCGGAGACCGGGAAAACTCCTACCGGAATGATTTTAAGTTCAGCGGCAAAGTCGGCTTTACCCCCAATGACACGGACGAATACGTCGTCGGCTATTCCAACCAGCAGGGGGAAAAAGGAAATCCACCCTACGTGGGGGATGATTCCAAGATCATGACGCGTTTTTGGCAGTGGCCGGAGTGGAACAAGGAAAGCCTGTATTTCATCTCCACCACGGCGCTGGGCCAGGCGACCAAACTGAAGACCCGACTGTATTACGACACATTCGTCAATGCGCTGTTTAGCTACGACGACAGTACCTATACTACCATGACCCGGCCCTATGCCTTTCAGAGTTATTACGACGACTATACGCTGGGCGGAAATGCGGAGCTGGATTCCAGGATTTCTGCCAAAAAGAACCTGAAAGTGGGGGTTCAATACAAGTATGATGTCCACCGGGAAAACAACCTGAACGAACCTCAGCGCGCCTTTATCGACAACACGCTGTCCATCGGGTTGGAAAACACCTATCAGGTTCTTCCCACGTTGGCGGTTGTGCCGGGAATCAGCTACAACGCCCGATTCAGCGACAAGGCCCAGGACTACAACTCCTCCAACCAGGAGATCACGGATTTTCCGGCAAACGAAAATTCGGCGGTCAATGCCCAGTTGGGCGTATTCTGGGACATCAATCCCGCCAATTCCCTAAAGGGGTCAATTTCGAGAAAAACCCGGTTTGCGACCATCAAGGATCGGTATTCCTACCGGATGGGACAGGCGATTCCCAACCCGGACCTGACCGCGGAAGTGGCCCTGAACTACGACCTCACCTATACCGGAAGGTGGTTTGACAAGCTTACCGTAAACTCCAGTGTTTTCAGAAGCGACATTTCCGACATCATCCAGCAGGTGGACAACGTGGAGCCCAATCGCTTTCAGCTCCAAAATGCGGGCGATGCGTTGTTTTATGGGGCAGAGCTCGGACTGGACTATGACTTGGGCAAAAACCTGCACCTGGGCGCGCATTACACCTTGACCCGAAGGAAAAACGAGACCAATCCCGAAATCCTCTTTACCCAGGTGCCTGAGCACAAGGTTTTCGGATACATCGACTATTCCTTTGCCAAAAGGGTAAATCTGCTCCTGAGCTCCGAGTACAACAGCGAGCGATACAGCACCAGCTATGGCACACAGGCGGGAACATACACGTTGGTGGATGCAAAGGCTGCCGTCAAGATCACCCGCAACCTCCAACTGGAAGGAGGGGTCAACAACCTGCTGGACAAAAATTACTCCCTGGTCGAGGGATTTCCGGAAGCGGGCAGGAACTATTTCATTAACCTGGCCTTCACCTATTTGTAAGCGATGCGGTGATGGGATGGAAAAGGAAAAACAAGGGATGGACATTGGGGGTTTTTGGCCTGCTTTTTCCGTTTTTTCTGGCGTCCTTCCATGCCAACGGCCCCGAGCAACCCAAGCCTTTCAAACTTGCTTATCCGGCCTACTTTGGGGGAAGGTTTTCCATCCCAGCGGACAATCCGCTGACCGAGGAAGGGGTAAAACTGGGCCGGATGCTCTTTTATGAACCCCGGCTTTCCGGCAGCGATCTGATTTCCTGCGGCAGTTGCCATCAGCAGAAGCTTGCCTTCACCGACGGAAAACAGTTCAGTACCGGGGTCGATGGTTCACTGACCAAGCGCAATTCCATGTCCCTTGCCAACCTGCTGTGGGTAAGAAACTTCTTTTGGGACGGACGCTCGCCCAGTCTGGAGGAGCAGGCGGTTTTTCCGCTGACTGATTCCCACGAGATGGGGCAAAGTCTGGAAGAGTCCGTCCGTAAACTCCGGCAGGACAAGGATTATCCGGAGGCTTTTCGCCAGGCCTTTGGCAGTCCCGAAATCACCCCGAACCGGATAGTGAAGGCCATAGCCCAGTTTGAGCGTACGTTGATCTCGGCAGACGCGCCGTATGACCGATACCT
Organism: uncultured Limnohabitans sp.; assembly: GCA_964530015.1. Classification (GTDB taxonomy): domain Bacteria; phylum Bacteroidota; class Bacteroidia; order Cytophagales; family Cyclobacteriaceae; genus Algoriphagus. The sequence goes on from CAZGYC010000053.1 coordinate 21,412, forward strand.
GAACGGCAGCTACACGATGAGCGGCCAGGAATCGGAAGGCATGGACTTGTTTATGAATGGCCCCTCTCCCCAAGCTAGGTTGCGGGGAGCCAATTGTGCGCATTGCCACGGCACACCCAAGCTGTTTAAGGAGCTCTTCCACAACAATGGCCTGGACACTGAACCTCTGGATGTGGGAAGGATGGATTTTACAGGGCAGGAAAGCGACCGCGGGCGGTTTCGGGTTCCCACGCTGCGGAATATCGCGGTCACCGCTCCCTACATGCACGACGGGCGGTTCCAGACGCTCGCGGAGGTGCTGGACCATTACAATGAGCATATCCAGCCCAGTGAAACCCTGAGTCCATTTTTGCAGGACATCTCCAATGAGCCGGGCGGTGCCAGTCTGATGCTTAGTTCCGGGGAAAAAGCTGCCATTGTCGCTTTTCTCCACCTGCTGACCGACTCGGCCTTTCTGACCAAGCCGGAATTTGCCGATCCTCACTTGAATCATTTAAAACCCTAATTTGCCCAAGCAATGAAATCGAGCCTGCCTGAGGCAGACAGGCATGGCGAAGAACATTACACACTGGAACGATTATCAACCATGCGAGATTCCTCCCGATGACTATCGGGATGGCCATTGAAAATCAAATTACAAACACATGAAAAGCCCGATCCAACCCACGATTTTCCTGATTGCCTTCCTGTTGTTTTCCCCTTTTTTCGCGCAGGCGCAGGAGGGAAACAAGCCTTTTGTGTCCGTCGACGGGGAAGTGTTGAGACCGCTAAAACTGACCTTGGATGATTTGAAAAAGATGGAAGCTTACGAGGTGAAAACGAAGGATATGCAAGGCCAGGAGCAAAACTTCAAGGGCGTTCGGTTGGTAGATGTGCTGGACTCGGCCGGAGTGACGCTGGGCAGGGAACTGCGGGGCGAAAACCTGACCAAATCGGTGCTTTTTGCCGCCGCGGATGGCTATGAGGTGGTTTACTCCCTGGCGGAGATTGACCTTGGGTTTACCGATCAGGTGATCCTCTTGGCATACGAGGTCGATGGGCAGCCACTCCCCGCGGGAGAAGGTCCCTTTCGCATCATCGCGCCAAACGAAAAGAGACCGGCTCGTTGGATTAGGGAATTGACCGGAATTCGGGTACTTTTTCCCAGGGATTAAACCGATTGTGATTATCCGCAATCCTGCCAGAAGAAATTATTTGAGCTGGCTGGAAGCGGATAATCGTCCACGGTCAACAGACCACAGTCCACACCGAGTCCGTCGTGGCGGAGCAGCTTTATTTGGATTCCAAACCTTGCATTTGGCCAGTGGCAAGAAAGAGGATAGTCATCAACCGATAGAAGAAATGAACAGGATAAGAAAAGTAATTTTAGGCATTTTGGCTCTCGGGATCTTTTCGGGTGCCTTTGCCCAGAAGTCCGAACGGATCCTGATCGGAGCCGCCTCGGATTTGAAGTTTGCGCTCGATTCCCTTATCGTCGTTTTCAACCAATCGGACCAAAGGTCGGTTCAGGTCACCTATGGTGCATCGGGGAAGCTCTACGAGCAGATTTCCAACGGGGCGCCGTTTGATCTTTACTTTTCGGCAGACATCAACTATCCGAAGCTGTTAAAGGAAAAAGGGTTTGCCTCATCCGACGTGTATCCCTACGGCATTGGACATCTCGTGATCTGGAGCAAGCGCATCGATCCCAATGCGGAAGGAATGAAGTCCCTCGTTTCGCCTTCGATAAGAAAGATCGCCATCGCCAATCCCGAACATGCTCCGTATGGCAAGCGCGCGATGGAGGCATTGGACTATTATGGCTTGGTGAGTTCGGTGCAAAGCAAATTGGTCTTGGGGGAAAACATCTCCCAAACCGCCCAATTTGTGACTTCCGGGGCGGCGGATATCGGAATCATTGCTTTGTCTCTGGCCTTGTCCCCGACGATGAAGCGCATGGACGGGAAGTATTTTCCCATTCCCGAGGAAAGCCACCAGCCACTCCTCCAAGGCGCGATCATTACCCGGAGCGCTGGGGATAAGGTTTTGGCAAAATCCTTTTTCGAATTTGTGAAAAGTGAAAAGGCAAGCGCGATTTTGGCTTATTTTGGCTTCGCCAAACCTGACACCGATGATTGATTTTGAACCTTTTTACCTGACCCTAAAACTGGCTGCCACCACGACGGCGCTGCTTTTTTTGGTGGGCGTGCCGTTGGGATATTGGCTGGCGTATAGTCCGGTCAAGGGGAAAGTCCTGGTGGAAGCTGTCGTGGGACTGCCCTTGGTGCTGCCGCCCACGGTGTTGGGATTTTACCTGCTGCTGGCCTTCAGCCCGGAAAGTGCCTTTGGCAAATTTCTGGAAAACTACCTGGATGTCCGGCTGGTTTTTTCCTTTCCCGGCCTGGTGATCGGCTCGATGGTCTATAGCCTTCCGTTCATGGTCCAGCCGTTGCAGACGGGCTTTCGGACGATTCCCAAAAACCTGATCGAAGCCTCCTATCTGTTGGGAAAAAGCAAGCTGACGACCCTTTTGAGGGTGATCCTGCCCAATGCAAAAAACGCGCTGCTCACGGGCTGCATCCTGACTTTTGCCCATACAATTGGGGAGTTCGGCGTGGTCTTGATGATCGGCGGAAATATCCCGCACGAAACCCGGGTCATTTCCGTGGCGATCTACGACCAGGTGGAGGCCATGAACTACGACATGGCCAACCACTACTCTTTGATCCTGCTTTCGTTTTCCTTTTTGGTGCTGGTGATGGTCTATCTCCTCAACAGCCGCACGGTACAAACCCAATATCCGGTATGATTTCGGTTCAGATCAGCAAACAACTCCACGGGCCGGAGGGTGACATGGATTTGCAGGTGGACACCAAAATCCAAAAAGGGGAGTTTGTGACCGTTTTTGGCCCTTCGGGTGCAGGAAAAACCAGCATCCTGAGGATGTTGGCCGGATTGCTGAAGCCGGATTCCGGCCGGATAGAAGTTGGCGATTCGATTTGGTTTGACAGTGGAAAAAAGGTCCACCTTCCGCCCCAGCTCCGAACTGTCGGGATGGTATTTCAGGACTATTCCCTGTTTCCCAACATGACGGTGAGGGAAAACCTCGATTTTGCACTGGAAAAAGGCCAACCCAAGGCCATTGTGGAGGACTTGCTGGAACTCACGGAATTGGGCCAGCTTGCCGGGAAAAGACCCTTTCAGCTCTCTGGAGGGCAGAAGCAGCGGGTCGCGCTGGCCCGTGCGCTGGTCAGAAAGCCCCAACTGCTGCTGCTGGACGAGCCCCTGTCGGCCCTGGATGCCGCGATGCAGGACAAGCTGCAGGATTACATCCTAAAAGTTCACCGGGAGTTTGGGCTTACCACGATCCTCATCAGTCATGACCTGATCGAGGTCGTCAAGATGTCCGAAAGGGTCTTGGTTTTGGATCAGGGGAGAATCGCCCAAGACGGAAAACCGGGCGAGGTACTTCCCTTGGAGAGATTAAGATCTTTCTTTGCAAAAGGATTGATTTGAAATGGGTTTCGGGTGAGTTGATTAGGCTGGGTGCCAAACAGGGAGTAGGTGAAAAAACGGCGATCAGGCATTGGGCTGTTCGGATCCCGAGCCACCCGTCAAAGGGTTTTCAATCAGGTAGTTGATTTTTGGATGGCAAATCCTGAGAGGCAGGAGTGCTACCGTAAAACCTCGTACCAAAGTCGTTTTCCGTACTTTGGCGATTGTTGGCTCAATGTGTTGGGTGACTTCAAAGAACAGGTTTGACAGTTTGCGTCATTTGGCCTTCATTGCTAA
>CAZGYC010000053.1:25282-30620 GCA_964530015.1 uncultured Limnohabitans sp.
GGGTGACTTCAAAGAACAGGTTTGACAGTTTGCGTCATTTGGCCTTCATTGCTAACATCATGGGCTGTTCGATAAGGAGAAATCAATATCTTTGGCCAAAGATATATCGTTCACAGAATAAGGTCGAGAAATGCCAGTCAAGTATTCGGAATTGAGAAAGAAATTGAAGATTGATATCAAAAAGGCGGAGCAGTCCGAGTTGGCCTATTTTACCCATTTTTAGCGAAACAGCACAGGCAGGATAATGAAGCAGGGACAACGGCTATGGACAAGGGATGAGCTGATATTGGCGATCAACTTGTATTGTAAATTGCCGTTTGGTCGTTTGCATCGTTTAAATCCCCAAGTAATAAATCTTGCCAATCTGATAAACAGGACCCCCAGTTCGGTCGCATACAAATTGGTAAACTTCGCAAGCCTCGACCCAAGCCTGAAAGCGAGAGGAATCGCAGGCGCGGCAAATGCGAGCAAATTGGACAGTGAAATCTGGAATGAATTTTTCGATCATTGGGATGTCTTGCCTTATGAAAGCGAAAAGCTCTTGGCGCAGTTTGAGCATACGACGATCGAACAGTTGAACCGCATTCCTGAAGACGAACTCCCCAAAGAAGGAAAAGTAAGGGAGCAACTTATAAAAGTGAGGGTTAATCAGTCCTTTTTTAGAAGTTCAATTTTGGCGGCGTATAACAGTACTTGTTGTATCACGGGGATCAATCAGCCGGAATTTTTGATAGCGGGCCATATTCGTCCGTGGGGAATTGACAAAAAGAACAGGTTAAACCCAAGAAATGGATTAGCAATAAATGCTTTGCACGACAAGGCGTTTGAAACGGGCTTAATGACAATTACCCCCGAATACAAAGTGAAAGTTTCCTCTCTGCTTCTAGGACAAAAAAGTCAACACGTACTTGATTTCTTTGTGAAGTTTGAAAACCAACAAATCATACTTCCGTCACGCTTTTTACCAGATGTTGAATTTTTGAAATACCACAATGAAGAGCGGTTTAAACCATGATGGTATGGGGAAACAGTACTGCTTGGGCAGGGGCGGATACAGTATATTTTTTACAGCCTCTATGACAAGGCAAATGAAGACTCATCGAGCCTCCTTTTTCGTTTGGCCTGGCAGATTTTGGATCAATTCTGCATCCGATTTTGCTCCACCGGGGTATATCTGTCGCCAAAAACAGTCAATTGGGACAGGCTTTCATCGAATGCCTTCCATTCCGGCTCGGAGATTTGGATTTCCGAAGTGGCCAGGTTTTCCATCAAATAGGCCGCTCGGATGAGGTTGGGATGGATCTGGTTTCATTTCAATCCAATAAATCCCTAACATTGGGTTATGCTTCAGGACACGTTTGGACGTATTCACGATTACCTGCGGATCTCCCTGACGGACAACTGCAACTTCCGCTGCAGCTACTGCATGCCCGTGGAGGAGATGGAGTGGATGCCTTCGTCCAAGCTGATGGGCAAGGATGAGATTTTGAAACTGGCGGAGATTTTTGTTTCCCTTGGCGTGAACAAAATCCGGCTGACCGGGGGCGAACCTTTGGTCAGAAAGGAATTTCCCGAAATCCTCGCCGGAATCGCCCGACTGCCTGTGGAAACCACGATCACAACCAATGGGGTTTTGATCCACAGGCATATCCAAAACCTCAAGGCTGCCGGTGTCCGCTCCGTCAATGTCAGCCTGGATACGCTCAACCGGGAGAAATTCCAAAAATTGACCCGCCGGGATCAGTTTGACCAGGTTTGGGACAATATCTTGCTGCTTCTGGCGGAAGGCTTTCGTGTCAAAGTCAATGCGGTCGCCCTTCATGGGCTGATCGAGGATGAAATCTGCGGATTTGTCAGAGTTACCGAAAAGCTCCCGCTTCACGTCCGGTTTATAGAATTTATGCCTTTTGCGGGAAACCACTGGTCCAGCAAACAGGTCGTGACGGCAAAGCAGATGCTGGATTTGGTGCAGGCGGAGTTTCCGGTCGAAAAGCTGGAAGACAAAAAGCACGATACGGCCAAGAAATATCAGGTTCCGGGGTTTGCGGGCACCTTTGCCTTCATCACCACGATGAGCGAGCATTTCTGCGGCAACTGCAACCGCCTGCGGCTGACCGCCGACGGAAAGATCAAAAACTGCCTGTTTGGCAAAGATGAGCTGGACCTGCTGACCGCACTTCGGACTGGCCAAGACGTGATTCCGTTGATCGAAAAGTCGGTTTCGCGAAAGCATGCAGCCCTTGGCGGGCAGTTTACGGCAGACTACAAAAAGGCCGATCCGGGCAAGATGGAAAACCGGAGCATGATCACAATTGGAGGTTAAATGAAAGAATTCATCGAGGTTTCAGAAGCCAAAACCATCCTCAAATCCCAGAAAGTCAGCGGCACTCCGCTCTTTTTTCCCCTGGAAAAAAGCCTGGGAAAATTCACCGCCTCGTCTGTGCAGGCACCCATGGACGTGCCTTCCTTCGAAAACTCAGGGATGGACGGCTATGCCATTGCCCTGGATGACAAGGGGGAAGGCAGGGAAGTGGTCGAGGTCATTCAGGCAGGTGCGGTGCCGGATTTCAGCCTCGAAAGCGGCAAGGCCGTGAGGATTTTCACGGGCGCGCCGGTGCCAAAAGGCGCCGATACCGTGATTCCGCAGGAATACATTGAGCGAACTGGGAATATGGTTTTTTTCGACTCGGAGAATTTCCGAAAGGGAGCGAATATCAGAAAACAGGGTGCCCAGTGCCGAAAGGGGGACGAAATCATCACCGCCCAAACCAAGATCACACCTGGAACGATCGGTCTGCTGGCTTCGCTGGGAATCGGTGAAGTCGAAGTTTTTCCCTCACCAAAAGTCGCTCTGATCCTCACCGGAGATGAGATCATCGACCTTGGTAATCCACTCCAACCCGGACAGATCTACAACGCCAACGGCCCTGCGCTGCAAGCCTATCTGGAACTCCTGGGCATCACCGAACTTTCGATCTACAAGGCAAAAGACGAGGAAAGCGAAGTGACACGGGTAATTGGTGAGGCGCTGGCCAACTCAGATTTTCTGTTGCTCACCGGCGGAATTTCTGTCGGAGACTATGATTTTGTGAAAGAGAGCTTGGCGGAAAACGGGGTGGAGCAGCTTTTCTATAAAATAAAACAACGTCCCGGAAAACCGCTTTTTGCGGGTAGAAAGGGAGAAAAACTGGTTTTTGCGCTGCCCGGAAATCCGGCTTCGGTCTTGTCCTGTTTTATGCAGTATGTCAAGCCCTGTCTAATGGAATGGATGGGCAATCCCACTGCCTGGAGCGGCCCGCACTACCTTCCCATTTCGCAGGATTTCAACAAGCGGACAGAGTTGACTTTCTTCTTAAAAGCAAAGATCGACACTGGAAAAATCACCCTGCTTTCCGGTCAGGAGTCCTTCAACCTGTTGCCCTTTGGGGTCGCCGATGGACTGGTGGAGATCCCGCTTGCCATCGAACACATCGAGGAGGGGAGCCTGGTGGCATTTTATCCCTGGTGAGCGACGATTGGGATTTGTTACAGGGGAGACTCTTTGCCCTACATGCAAAGGCTTGGGCAGCCATATTTGGCAAAAAAGTAACACATTCCGCCTTATCCATAGTAAATTGGCAACTGCTTGAAAGTGTGAAATGGAAAACAAAATTAGCATCAGGGCATTTGGAATGGTCGCCGAAAAGCTCGGCAGAGCCGAACTGTCTGTGGATCGGTGCAAGGATACCGAGGCCCAAATCGAGGCGCTCCTTGGTCAGTTTCCAGAACTGAAATCCGTCAAATTCAGCCTTGCAATCAACAAAAAGCTGGTTTCGTCGAAGCAGGAAATCCCTGAACATGCCGAACTTGCGCTGCTCCCCCCATTTTCTGGAGGATAAGGATGGAAAGATTCGAAAGACAGGTAATATTGCCCGGTTTTGGTCCGGAGGGACAGTCCCGACTCAGGCGTGCGTCCGTTTTGGTGATTGGAGCGGGAGGATTGGGCTGCCCGGTTTTGCTCTACCTGGCAGCCGCCGGAGTCGGAAAAATCGGCCTGATGGATGGGGACACCGTGTCTGCTTCCAATCTCAACCGGCAGGTATTGTTTGGGGAAAAAGACCTGGGCAAGTCCAAAGTTGGGACAGCGGCGGCCTATTTCAGAAACAAATATTCGGACCTGCGGATCATCGGAATTCCGGAATTCATTTCTGTGGAAAACGCCCTGGAAATCATCCCGGACTATGATTTGGTGATCGACGGCTCGGACAATTTTCCCACACGATACTTAGTCAATGACGCCTGTGTGCTGCTCGGAAAGCCCCTGGTTTTTGGGGCGATTTACCAGCACGAGGGCCAGGTTTCGGTATTCAATCTGGGGGAGAATTCCTGCAACTACCGGGATCTGTATCCCAAAATGCCGACATCCGAGGAGATCCCCAACTGCTCCGAAACGGGAGTTTTGGGAGTTTTGCCGGGTATCATCGGCAACTTGATGGCTTTGGAAGCAATCAAAGTGCTGAGCGGTTTTGGCAAGCCGCTGAAAAACAGCGTGCTGTTTTTCAACAGCCTTTCTTCCCAAACCTACGAAGTGGAGATTTCCCCAAACCCCGAATCCAAGGAAGCGATGCCGGCCTCTTTTGCCTCGTTTGAAATCATGGATTACGAGCTCGCCTGTGAGGGAATCAAGCAACTCACCTGGTCGGAAGCCATGCAGAAGATGAATCACGATGTGGCCTTTGTGGATGTGCGTGAACCCGGGGAAATGCCCCCTTTGGAATGCACCGGTCTGATGAAAATCCCACTATCTGCCTTACCTGATCAATTTGACCGGTTGGAAGATTCTGAAGAGGTGCTGTTTTTTTGCCAAAGTGGAATTCGTAGCCAGAAAGCTGCCCAGCAACTCCAAGAGGCGTTTCCCGACAAGAGAATCTACTCCATTCGGGGCGGAATCAATGCACTCAAAACCAACTGAGCCAATCATGGAAAAAGAACGCAAACCCAAGAATATTTTTGTCCAGGGGCCGATTTCCCCCGAAACCATTGCCAAATCCATCGCAAACCACAGTACGAAAACAGATATTGGCGGCCACAGCATCTTTCTCGGACAGGTGCGGGCAGATGGCAAACCCGAGGGAAATGTCATTGCAATCGAATACACAGCCTATGAGGAAATGGCCTTGGAGAAGGCCTTTGAGATCCGGGAGGCCATTTTTGCCAAGTACCCCTTGGCCTGCATGCACATTTACCACAGTTTGGGAGAGGTAAAGGTCGGGGAGCTTTGCCTGTTTGTCTTTACCTCATCCAAGCACCGCAAAGCCGCCATGGACGCCTGCGACGAGCTGGTGGAGCGGATCAAAGC
>CAZGYC010000054.1:0-30499 GCA_964530015.1 uncultured Limnohabitans sp.
AAGCTTTTTCAAGAACGCAGAGAAAAAGCTGAAGCTTTTTGGGAAAATCTCTGTGGTTAAAAAAGATTAACCGCCAAGGACACAAAGGAACACGAAGGAGTTTAACCACGGAAGCCGGGAATAAAGAGCAAGGGCTTTCAATCCCTGTCAGGAACTCCGATCCACCCATTCGCCACAAGCCTTTTTGAGACCACAAAGGGGAAAGCTTCGCTTTTTTGGTTCCCGATCTGCGCCGATCCGCGGGTTTTTCTGCGTTGATCGGCGGGAAATTTTTTTAACCGCAAAGGAGACTACGGAGGAACACAAAGGAATCTTCATCAAGGAGATTCACCGAGAAGAAAGGGCAAGGGCTTGCTGGCATCCCGGTCTGGTTGGCTGTGACAGCCTTTGCCAATTTCATGCGCAAAAGCGGATATACATACTACAATATTTTAAATTGCGGCAGGAATACCGATTTTCCGAACGCCAAATCCCACATTCCCAGAACAACCCATGAGTTTAGCCCTCCTTCTTCTGATTTCCGCAGTCCTCCTGGTTGCTGCCTATAAATACTACGGCTCATTTGTCTATAAGAAATTTGGCTTGGACGATTCCAGAAAATCCCCTGCCCATCTGCTGAGGGACGGAGTGGACTACGAGCCCAGCAAGCCGATTGTGGTGCTGGGGCATCATTTTGCCTCCATTGCCGGAGCCGGGCCGATCGTCGGGCCCATCATCGCGATCACCTTTGGATGGATTCCCGCAGTCATCTGGATCCTGGTGGGCGGTATCTTCTTTGGGGCAGTGCACGATCTGGGAAGCATGGCCGCGTCTCTGAGGACGGAGGGAAAGTCCATAGGCGTGATCATCAAAAACCAGATCGGCGCAAAAGGAAAACAGCTCTTCATCCTCTTTAGCTTTTCGACCCTGATTCTCGTGATAGGGGTTTTTTCGGACATCATCGCAAAGACATTCATCGCAAACCCCGGCGTAGGATCGGCCTCCATCCTGTTTATCTTCCTGGCGGTAGCCTTTGGATACCTCAACCGAATGATCGGAAACGGCAAGGTCGCCTTTATCGCCATCACCGTCATCGGGGTTATATTGATGTACTATTTCGTGTATCTCGGGACGCAGCTTCCCATCACGCTCAGCTATGAACTCTGGATTGCCGGACTGCTGGGGTATGCGTTTTTGGCTTCTGTGGCTCCGGTCAGTCTGCTGCTCCAGCCCCGTGACTATCTGAACAGCTACCTGCTGTACGGAATGATGCTGGCCGCTGTGGTCGGTGTCTTCATCGCCAATCCCCAAATCGAGATGAGCACGGAGATTCAGACTTCCAGTGAAAGCCTGGGTTATATATTTCCGGTGTTGTTTGTGACGATTGCCTGCGGTGCCATCTCCGGCTTTCATTCCCTGGTCGCTTCGGGCACGACGTCCAAGCAGTTGGACAAAGAGAGCGATGCAAAAATCGTGGGCTTTGGGGGGATGCTGATCGAGTCTTTCCTTGCCATCATCTCGGTGGGCGCTGTGGCCATTCTTTCCCGGGAAGAATATACAGGCAGACTTGATTCCGAAGGTCCCGTGGCGCTTTTTTCCGATGGCATCGGCGGAATGATTGCCACACTTGGCATTTCCGAAACCTTCGCCGTAGGCTTTGTGGCACTGACCGTTTCGGCTTTTGCCTTGACGACCCTGGACACCTGTACCCGGCTGGCCAGGTTTACCCTGCAGGAATATTTTGAGGATATGCCTCAGCCTGTTGCCCAGGTCGTGGCCAAAAATCGATACCTATCCACCACCATAGTAGTGATCCTGTCAATTTTGCTTTTGGCTTCCGGAGAGTTTAATACACTATGGCCGATCTTCGGCTCGGCAAACCAGCTTTTGGCAGCCTTGGCACTTCTGACGATTGCGGTCTGGCTGATCCGAAAAAACATCCCGGCCACTTTTGTGATGATCCCGATGTTCTTCATGTTCACCGTGACACTGGCCTCCCTGGGATTGTTTGCCTGGAAGAATTTTCAGGAAAAAGGATACGTCCTGGCGGTGATTGCGGCCTTGCTGTTTGTGCTGGCAGTTTCGTTGATTTTTCTCGCTTTCAAAAGCCTGAAAAGTGAGGCAAAAGTGACTTCCGGAGCCTGAAATCAAGCTCCGGAAGTCTGTGGACTAGCCCGTCAATGGCTTGGGTTATAGTTGGAATACCCCTCTTTTGCCCTGGCCTCTGCCCGGTTTTTGTAAAAGTCCATGTCACGTGGGGCGGTTGTTCCCAAACCATCCACATAGCGGTTAAACATGCAAAAAGCGGCGGAAATCAGGACGGTGTCGTGAATCTCCCGATCTGTGGCCCCTTCGGTTTTTGCATTTTCGATTTGGTCTGGCGAAACATGAAGCCCTCCTTTTTGGACACTTCCCGCGATCCTGAGCAAAGCTTTCATCTTGGCTGAAAGCGCCGCTCCTTCCGGGTTTGCCTTGACTTCGTCCAAGTTTTCAAAATCGCATTCGAGATAATATCCTGCCAGTGCCTGATGGGCGTGCTGGCAAAAAAAACAGTCGTTGAGGTACGACACATGGGTGGCGATCAGCTCCCGCTCGCCCCGTGTCAGCGTGTTTTCCGACCGGAGCAGCACTTCGGCAAATTCGTTCAGGTGCTTGGCAACTTCCGGCCTATAGGCCATCAGGCCACGGATTCCGGGTAGATCTTTGGGCAATTCGATGTATGCCATAGCTTAGGTGGTGGGGTTTGGGTGAAACTTATACTCATTGGAAATCATCCGGTGGCCCATCTCTTCAAAGGCCGCCGGATCTTCAGGAAGCGAAGTGGCCAAGCCATCCACATAGCGGTTGAACAGACAAAAAACCGCAGCGATCAGCACCGTGTCGTGGATTTCCAAGTCAGTGGCTCCGCTGGTTTTCGCTTGATCAATATCGTCCGATCTCACTTCCCTGCCACTCACTTGAACCTTGCCTGCGATCTGGAGCAGGGCATTCATCTTGGGGCTCAGATCTTCGGAAGTGCCTTTTTCCAAAACCTCATCAACCAGTGCGGATCGGTTTTCGAAGAGAATCCGGGCTGCCGAAGCGTGGCTTTCGGTGCAAAACCGGCATCCGTTTCGGCTGGAGACGAAGGCTGCGATCAATTCCCTTTCGCCTTTGCCCAGCGTGGAATCTCCCGTCAGAAGCACTCTGACCAACCCGTACAAATGTCTCCCGGTTTCGGGTCGGTATTGGACCAGACTTCTGATGCCGGGGAGATTGTTTTCCAAATTAATATGGGGCATGGGCTTAGGAGTTGGTTGATTGTTCAGGTGATTTACTCAATAAGACAAAGAGGAATCCCACCATAAGGAATCCCGAAAACAGCAGCAGGGCATTGCCGTATCCGCCAAAGAAGAGCACCAATGATCCGAGAGAAAATACCGCCAAGGCAGTGACCACACGGCCGGCATTGAAACAGAAGCCCGTTGCTCCGGCACGGATTTCCACCGGAAAAAGCTGCGGGATATAGAAAGACAGCAAACCCTGGCTCATGCCAAAGAAGAAGGAAAGACAGATGATGGCCGGATAGATCAAGAGGGAAAACTCCCGGGTAAATCCATACAACAGGACTGAAATGCACAGGGCTCCCGAAAAGCAAACCAGCATGGACTTCCTGACACCGATCACCCGGACAATCCAACCGGATAAAATCCCTCCGATAATTCCCCCAAAGCCCAAGATCATCATCACCGATCCCCGTTCGGTTTGGCCGGAGGATTCTTGGAGCAAACTTTGCACCCAGGTGGGCATCCAGGAAAACGCCGACCAGAGCGCGATCAGCATGGTCCCAAAAACCACCGCACCGTGGATCAATCCCGGTGTTTTAAAAGGTGAGGTCTTCAGGGGTTTGGCTTCGCCCGTTTTCATCCGGGAAGCCTTCCACTGTTGGGATTCCTTTAGGACGAAGGAAGCAATCACCGCCAGGAAAAGCGGGACAGCACCCACCAAAAACGCCTGTCTCCAGTCATTCACCCAGACATTGACCAATCCCGAGGCGAAGATGCCGACCGGGAATCCGATCGACACAATGCCCATCACGACCGAGCGGGTCTTGGCAGGCCAAATCTCCGACAAAAACGTCATCGTGATGACCATCACCCCACCGACGGCAATGCCGCCCAGCAGTCTCAGCCCCACCACCATTTCCCATGAGCCTGCAAAGAAAACCCCGACAGTAAAGACGCCGACCGAAGCCAGGCACATGGCCAATGACCTTGCCCGCCCGATTTTGTCGGAAATTATCCCCCAGGACATGCCCCCGATGGCCCATCCACACAGGTACAGGGCGTTGATGTAGGCACTGATCTCGTTGATCTGCTCCGTGGTTCCCGAAATCGCCATTTGATTTGCGATAATCGGGAGATAAACCGAGGCAATGGTGGAAACGGTCCCCCCACTTGCATTTCCCAGAAAACAGACCAAAAAAACACTCCAGAGGTAGGCAGAGATCCTGTCTCTTCCTACCTCGGAATTGTTTGCGATGGCTATTGGCTGGGCCATTACCGGAACATTTCGTCAAAAGTCAGACTGATGTAATACAAGCCCCCGACGGTGGGGGATCCGTAGGCCTGATACACCTGGTTGTCAAACAGGTTGTTGGCTCCGAGCTTCACCATGGATTTTAGCTGGGGCAGCCGATAGCTAAGCTGCGCATCGACCATGGAGTAAGCCTCGATTCTTCCGGGCCGCATCTGCGTGAGGGTTCCGCTCCAATCGAAGACATCCTGCCATCTCCAGGCCACATTGAATCCGAGTCTTTTGGTTAGCTCGGGGTTTCCAAAAGTGACTCCGGTCCTGAATTCCGGGGTGTTGAATGCCGGAATATTGTTGGCATCGGCCTCCATCAGGTCAAAAGACGCCCAAGTCCCATTTACTCCAAGCGAATACCCTTTTGGCAACAAATAGTTGAGGCCCAAGGTAGCCCCTTGGGAGGAAACCACATCGGCAGCATTGGTGTAGAGTTGGAAGGCCTGGATATTCCCCGTCAGGATGTCCATAGCGGCAACAGGATTGTAGTCCCCGTTTGGCAACAGAATCTCGTTGTCCGGTCTGATGACCACCGTATTGATGATAAAATCCGTATAGCGGCTGTGGTAATAGTTCAGATCCACGGACAGCCTATCCAGCCAAAGTCCACGATAACCAATTTCAAACGTGGAAACCCGCTCAGGCTTGATGTAGTCCACATCGGATTTTTCCAGCAGGTTTAGGTTGTTCATCAGGGCTTGCGGAGGAGGAGTGCCGGAACCGACGTCCTGTCCAAAAGCAGATCCAAATGCTCCAACCGACGCTGCGGTATAGGAGTTTTCGTACACATTGAGTCCTTCGCTATTGCTTGGCACACCGCCCAAGATGATAATCGGGCCAACATTCAGGAAAATATACTGGTCACCCGGTGTCGGGTTTCTGAATCCGCTTTGAAAGGAGGAGCGGAAGCTGTGCTTTTCCGAAGGGGAAAACACTCCCGATACCCTTGGGGTAAGCCGACCCTCAAAGTTTTCGTTCTTGTCGTAACGCTCAGAGAAGGTGAATTTCAGCTTGTCGTTGAGAAACCGTTTTGAAACTTGGACAAAGGCGCCTCCCTCCCTGATTTTGACATCTTTGTTCAGGTCATCGTACAGGGTACCGTTGGTAAACATGTCGTAGAGCCTGAAATTTCCTCCCACCAGGACATCCACAAACTGTATCTTGCCGCTGAAATCGTATTGTCCTTCGGCATGGTAGAACTTGCTTTGGCTCAATATCCCGGCCCCGTCCATTCCCTGAACATGAATCAGACGGTCCTTTTGTGCATTGTAGCTTTCCGTGCCGGGCACAAGCCTTCCATCATCTGCGAATGACCGTGCAAAGCCGTGATTTCCGCCTTCCACCGTTGGAATGCTTCCATTGAATGCCGCTTCATACCGGGCAAACCAGGTATTGTCCGCCTGATCGGCGGAGACGACCTGGCCATCCAGACCCCTTACCCAGGTCCTGTTGATGTGCTGGCCAAGTGCCCGTGTATTGTAGGAATCATGGGAGTCTTCGGCTACCATATAGCCCCTCAGGAAGAAGTTGGTTCCTTTCAGCTCCAGCTTGTGTTGCTGCAAGACGAAGTTGTTCAGCATAAACCGGTTGCTTCCCGTATAGGCTGCCCTGCCCTTTCCTACGTGATACCCATAGACCAGCTCCATGTTTTCGCTGATCCGGTAGTGCAGGGAGGTATTGAATCCCATTCCCTTGGAATCGTAGTTCATCAGGTCTTTTTCCTCATATCCGGTCCGGGATACCCTGCCGATTCCCGGCAAGGTCCGGGCGACCTCATCCCCGTAAATATTCAGCGCGTCTCTTGCAGGATTGTTGTCTCCCCTGAGTTCCGGCGGGGTCTGCGCATCGATGTCCTCGTAGTTGGTGGCATACCAATCCAAGCCGGTGAAGTAGGAGGCATTCAGCTTGAAGGCAAACTTGTTGTTGAAGGCCTTGGCATAGCGGACGGAAAGATCATAGACTCCGCTTGGGTCGGCAAAAGAGTCGTTGACATGATTGATACCGGTTTTTGCCTGTACGCTCAATCCCTGATACAGAAAGGGGTCTTTGGTCCTCAGCATCAAGACTCCGTTGAATGCCACCGGACCGTATAGTGCGGAGGCCGCTCCGGGTATCAACTCGACACTCTCCATGTCCAGGTCATTGGAGCCAAAGAGGTTGCCGACGGCAAAATTCAGTCCCGGAGTCTGGTTGTCCACCCCGTCCACGAGCTGGAGCATCCGGGCATTTCCGATGCTGTTGAAACCGCGGGTATTGATCTGCTTGTAGGTCAGGCCGCTGGTCACCAAGTCCACGCCTTTGAGGTTTTGAATCCCTTCGTAAAAACTCATGGAAGCGGTCTCACGGATTGTTTTGATATCCATTTTCTCTATGCTCACGGGTGATTGGAAGATGGTCTCTTCGATCCTGGAAGCGGAAAAGACCACCTCGCTGAGCAATTCCGTGGCAGGAAAGAGCTTTACCTCGACCGGTGCAGCGGATTGTATCTCAATGCTGCTCTTTTGGTATCCCATGTAGGAGATCTCCAGGGTCAATGGCAGCTCCACGGCAGTGTTCAGCTCAAACTTACCGGTATTGTCGGTCACTGTCCCGGTAAGCTTTCCTTTGATAAGGATCGATGCTCCGACGATGTTTTCACCGGATTCCGCATCGGTGATCTTCCCGGAAAGTTTGGTTTGGGCAATCAATCCCAGGCTCGAAAAGCCCAGAATCAACAGCATAAGTAGCGTTTTTTTCATTTTGGGTTAGGGGTGGTTAAACTGGTGTTTTTAGATGATCGTATCCTGCGGGATTTCTGTAGTACCCCTGTGAGGCCAGCCTTTCCGCAAGGGACTTGAAGTAGGAATTGTCTTTTGGGAGATGGGTGCCCAATCCGTCCACGTACCGGTTGTACAGGCAGAAAAGGGCGGCAATCAGCACGGTATCATGGATTTCCAGATCAGTTGCTCCTGCTTGCTTGGCTCTTTCGATGTGGGAAGGTTTTACATTTTTCCCGCTTTGCTGCGTCTGTTTGGCGATGAGCAGCAGTGCTTTCATTTTTTCGGACACGGGAGCTGACTCCAGGTCGTCCAAGACCTGCTGTACCGTATTGGATTCATGGAGCAGTTCATTGACGGTTTCGGCATGGGCAGTGGTGCAGAATCTGCACTCGTTGCCGTGGGAAACGACCGTCGCGATCAGTTCCCTTTCCGCTTCGGTCAATGTAGAGGGGCCTCGCAGCAACAGTTGGGTTAGATCCCTAATGGGCTGGGCGGTGTCTTTTCTATATTCGAGCAGTCCGGTGATACCGGGAAGATGCTCCTCAAGTTTGATGTAAGGCATGTTTAGCTTAGTTAAATTTTTCTGTTTCAGGCCTGAAAGTCCTCCAGCTATGCCAAAACTCCTGGTAGGCTTTGAGACGTTTGAGGTCTGGGTTGACCGGATCCAGGGATTTCCCTGTAAAGGAATAGGCTGCCGAATCCAGATAGAGGATGTCTCCCGTCCAAAGATGTGCGTTGGTTTGATTGGGGATCTCAAAGACCACAAAACTTTGGGTGTCTTTGTGCAACAAAAGCAAGATGTCCTGGTCTCCTACCCGATCGCGGATTGCTTCTTTTTCTTTGAGCGCATTCCAGTCATAGGCCTTCGCGCCGTTTTCCAGATCCACGCCGACTACCCAGGATTTTTCGTTCCAGGAGAAAGGGTCTGTCCCGGTAAGCTTGCTTTCGCTTTTCCCCTTTTCAAATTTGCCCAGGGAATCGTATTTCGAACCAAAATTTGGATCCGGAGCCATGATTTTTCCGCTGGGATAGGCTTTGAAAAACGCCCCGGCAGTCAATTGGATGGACTCGATTTCGTCCAGTTTTCTCCCTTTCAGATCCCCGGTGATGGCCTCACCCGTTGCCTGCTGCCACCAGCTTCCTGTCTCCGAATCCTCAAACATGGCATTGAAATGGTCCATGCCGACCAGCCGGAACTTCTCGGCTTTGCCATTGACAAGGGGGGAAAAAACCCTGCCCGTGCGGCACACGGAGCAATAGGTCACCATCACCGGATCGCCTCCGAGGGTGTCCCGCACCTGGTGGTGATAGACAATGTAGCGGATCGGGTAGGCTTTGGCTTCTCCTCCGTTTTCGATTGCCACGACCAGCGTGCTGTCGCTGTCCACAAAAGAATCCCTGTCCAAGAAGCTGAGGTTTTCGGGTTCCTTAAACATCGCATCCGCCGCCATCTTAAAGTTGAAGACACCGACCAGTCCCAAAGCAAGCAGCAGGCAAAGGATCGGAACCCATTTCCGGGAGACGGAAACGGCCGAGCTGAAGCCAACGACAACCAAGACCAAGGAAGCCATTCGGAACACCCATCGGTACTGGTGCAGGAAGTATGCAAAATCGATGGAATCCCATTGCTGGCTGCCCGGCATGGGCATGATAAAGTAAACTTTCAGGAACTCGAACAGGACGAGTCCTGATATTCCAATGTAAAACAGGAGCTTCATAGCCTGGGGATTTTAGGCAAAGGGAAGGAAGCAACTGACTGGCATCAAAACAGGCCAGTCAGTTGTGGTTAGAAAGGATATTGTGTACTGATTTCAGATGAATCAGTTGAACGGACTCGCTATCTTTTTGGGAATCCTCACTGCAAGCGTGAAATTGATCAGGTAGTCGGCGAATGCCGCGTCACCGTGAACCTCATTTTCGGGTGTGGAATTTTCGATGTCGGTCACGCTTTGGGTTCTGTTTCTGAACAATGCAATCGGCACGTTCAGCGTCCCTGTCACATTACCCAGCATATAGCTGATCCCCGGCTCCACGGAGATGATGTATCCGGGTCTTCTGAAGCCCTCGCTTCCGCCGAAGGCATCGCGGACGGGTATCCCCTCTACTCTGCCCCCGAGGGAAGCACCCAGTCCATGTATTTTTTCAAAAGACTTGAACACGCCGGTTCTCATGGCGAATTGATCCGGCACACTCATGATGGCCTCGTTTGGCCGACTTCTGTTGGTCGGTGTGCCGTTGGTCTCTTTCGGATTGAACATATAGAAGCCATCGTAATACCAAAAGAAGGTATCTCCGAGGTTCCAAAGTCCCTGAAAATCCACGATCAGTCCCGTACCACCGTCTCCCAGTTGGATGGACTGGTCCACGGTCATCTCCGTAGGCACCTCATCTGCCCCCTTGTAGAAGGTACTGGTCGCGGCATAGTCTCCGGTAGGGAATTTGATTCCCAAGCCGATTGCCGTATTGCCCCTCTTGGCCTTTTCCCCGGAAAGCAACCAATAGCCCGCACCGATTCTCATGTCACTGAAGCCTTTCGAATAGGTCGTGTGCCTGTCAGTTCGATTGTGCTCATAAAGCGAACTTCTTTCATTGTATTGGAAGGGCAGCGAGACGATCCCGTACAGTCTTTCGCTGAAAGCATAGCTGACATTGATATCCAGACCATGCTGGTAATTGATCACTTCGGTACCGTTTTCTATCCGCTCGGGCTCTTCATGGGAACCTCTGAAATGTTTGTAAGATTTAAAATAGCGGTAATTCGTACTGATGTTCCATTCACCTGGATTGAGGATATTGCCTTGTCCGACCGCATTTCCCAAACCGGAAAACTGTCTGATGGCCACGCAGCCTTGGGCGGATGATTTCGTTGCAGGGAAAACCAAACAGGCCAGCATTCCAAGCAGAAAGAAACCGGCGGATATATGTTTTTTGGATAGATTCACTTTGGGTTGCTTTAAATTCCTGAGTTTATTCAGCCGCGTCCTTCTTGGCCCGTTCGATAGCCAATGCCCCGATCTTGCTGCCCGACTCCAGGCCTGCTTCCGCATCAAATCGGTAGTGGATTCCACCATAGATTCTGGATTCGGCGGCCTCTTTGGCCCAATCTTTTAGCATCTGGGCCTCGCCGGGGAAGAAATAAGACAAGACCTCGGCTGCTGCGGCGGAAAACATGCTATGTCCGGAGGTATAGGAAGGGAAATTCGGCGTTCCCAGGATAGTCCTGAAGCCTGCCACCGTTTGGATCGGACGGGGATAGTGATAATAGTACTTGGTATCCCAGCAGCCGATCCCGGCATCCATGATGGCCATATTCATATAGGCGAAGATCCTGGCAGTCCTCACGGGATTGAGTTGGTGCTTGACGATGACCTCTTTGGCTTTTCTGTTCCAATGGCCCGGAGGAGTGTAAGATCCCAAGCCGTCATTCCAGTAGTTGGCGATGGCCCGCTGCTCTTTGGTCATGTTTTTTGCGATGCGGTTCAGCTCATCCACATCTCTCATGAAGGCCGGACTTCCGGGTGCAGGCGGCACGCCGGCCCGGACATCGGCCAGATCCGGGATGTTCCAGGTTTTGACCTTCCAAAACATCGGTACCAATCCCATCGGCCGAGGGGGTGTTTCCATGTTTTCCCAATGCCAGCCATAGCGCTCCTGAGCCGCCATTTTCATGGAGTCAGACTGTGCTTTGGAGCCCTGGGCGCCTCTCATCCCATCGTTGGCGGCTCTGGCCATGGTCAGTTTTGCCACTTCGGTACCGATGGCCACCCCTGCCTCCACATCGCTTTTCAGATTGGTGCCGGAGATGACCAGGGATTCAAGATGCTCATCGGCCAGCTTTTGCAGGTAGTCCTTTTCCAGGGGAAACATGGCGGTAAGGATCGTCTGGGACACGATGGCCACCGCGGCTCCATCGGAGGGATAAGAGCCCAATTCACTGGTTTCGTACATGGGCTTGATCTCACTGTCCAACTCGTACGGTGCAGGGCGCTGGTATTCGTTTTTGTAGTGCCAAGCCAGGATCATCCCGTCGTACTGGGCGACGCTCATATAGGCCAATGCGCGACTCGTATAGGGCGGATTGGTAAATGGAAAAAGCGGATAGACGGACGGGTTGGCCGGGTCTGGCGCAGGATAGGTTCCGTCCGGATTTGGGGCCGGGATCAGGTTGTACTTTGCCGCAAGCTCGACGGCAATCTCATTCCAGCGGATAATGGGGTTGTTGGTCCAGAAGCCCACGTTTTCCAATTGCTTCTGGCTTGCGTTTTTGATGGAGGCTTTTGCTTGCTCCAATTCTCCTGTGACGGCATCCGAGCCGGGGAGCGCTGGCTCGGGGATCGAAACCTGATCCCGGTTTGCCACAATGATCATGTTCCAGTCTCCGGCTTCCGCGTCGTCCGAAACAAAGGCATAGCTGTCGTAGTCGAGGTTCCTCTTGCTCTCCAGATCATCCTCACAGGCGAAAAGAACAACTGCGGCAGCTACTGCCAGGTAAGTATATAGTGATTTCATAGAATAGCTCATTGTTTGTTAAACAGTTGAAACTGATAGGTCACGCCCACTCCGACAGTGGAAAACTGTCCCATATTCCTTCCGGAGAAGATGTACTGGTAGTAGGCCAACACACCCAAACCTTTGATGTTTTGGAAGTAATACTGGGCAAAGGCATCCACCCGGTCAAAATCCACCTTGTTGGTGGGCTGCGGGGCATTGTAGGCGCGGATATCGTCCCCGCTCGTACTCCTGAAGCTCATCAGGCTGGCCTCCGCACGGAGACTGTGGCCAAAGAGCCATTTTCCCAACCCTACCTGTGCCTGCACGGCATCGGGCACATCCATGGTGCTGGTGTAATAGGATCCGTCCTGGTAATAGTAGGGCCGCTCTGCCTCTGTGGTGCCCCGGTGGAGGTAGGCTGCGGAGCCCCGGATATACCATCCGCTGTTGAGTTCATATTGGCCGATGGCCCGGATCCCAAGCTCGTTGGTTCCAAGCCCCAAACTAAACGGCTGGTAATCGGACAAATAATCAGACAGGGGAGTGCTGAAGCTCAGGTTGGCGAAAAGCTTCAGTTGGCTTTTGGAATACTCCTTTCCCAGGACTTCCGCTTTGAGAGAGAGGCCCAAGTCCTGGATTCCCTCCACTCCGGTCATTTGTCCTCCTGTGGCTTCGGTTTTGATATAGGGAACCGAAACAATGAAGTTGACCCGGTCAAACAGCCCCAATACCACCATGGGCATAAAAGCTTTCCGGTGAAATGTCCCGATGTTGTCGTTGTCGCGTGGGACCTCTCCTTCCCAATAGGTATCCCAGCTCCCCGCTTCGTACATCGGAGCGATGCATATCTCGCCCTTTTTCATCATCAGCCCATCCAAAGGGGTCTGGGCAAGGGAATAGAATGAAATATAACCGGTCAAAAAAATCATGACCGGAACTTTAAGTAGATAGTTCTTCATATAATGGGCAATAAGTAAGTGGAGCCCGAAAGAAGGGCAAAGACCTATTTGTCTTTCGATAGCCTCCCCGGGCGATGAGTGGTATTTTTCCAAGGCAGCACGCCACGCACCAGAATGCGGGGTTTTCTGCAATGGAAACAGGAAAAGTAAATCAGGAAAGCTGTGGAGGCGGGGAGTCTAGGGTGGTACAAGGACTCATGTAAGGTGAAAAAATAAACCCAATCTTATCTTCGGTGGCATCTAGGCCAATCTGTCCCAGTTGATAGATTTCAGACTCAATGTAATCTTTTGCAAACAGTTTAACCTGCATTTTCCCGTTTTGGTCCTGGGGAAGCGTGTCGTCAGTCAGGGAGGAGATCCAGCTTGTCACCGTGGACACCAGTGCCTTTCGGGCGGTGTCAGGCACATAGACGATCTGCAGGGTATCGTTTTGATAGCGCTGCTTGATCACGCGGAAGTATTTCCCGTCTTTTTCAAACTTGGTATTGGTGGCTTGGAAGTCCTCTTGGTTGGACATGTAGGGTGCCGTCAGCGGAATTTCCATCAGGCGCTCCTCCAGGGTCCCGATTTGCTCCCCGTAGATCTTGTCCTGCCAGTTGCTCTCTATCGTGTACTGGTAGGAGTAATAGAAAGCATAGTAGCCAAAGTGGTACATGGCAAAGCAAAACAACAAGGCTATGGCTACAGCTTTTTTCAAGGGGCTACAGGATTGAAAACGAAAAATAGAAAAAAATCCATTCCATGATTCAAAAAATCGACAATTCTTTAAAACAAAATTCATTACCCTTTGTTCAGCGCAAAATTCGGAATATTATATCGCCATTTTTCGGATCACTTGCAGAATCCCCCAAACAGTGGCTACAACCACAAATGCCTTCCCGTAAAAATCCAGAACCCTCCGCCTGTTGAACCGGGGCAAAAACCACAAAACCAACACCGGCCGATACAGTCCCAGGAGGATCCCGCAGAGAAAAAACCCGGAAAGGACAAGAAGAAATGCCTGAAGTGCAGCCACCATGCCCCAAAAATAAAAAGGAACGGCCGATGCCGTTCCTTTTTCCTTCGGTTCTTTGAAGGATTATTTTTTGCGCTTGATCTCCTTCATCTCGTAGCCTTCGATCGTGTCATCGATTTCGATGTTGTTGAAGTTTTTGATCGAGATACCGCATTCATAGCCGGCCTTCACCTCAGACACATCGTCCTTGAACCGCTTCAGTTGGTCGATCTCCCCTTCGTGGATGACGATACCGCCTCTGATGACGCGGATCTTGTTCTTTCTGGTGATGAAGCCATCCATCACATAGGAGCCCGCAACAGTGCCGATTTTGGTGATCTTGAAGACCTCCCTGACGATGATGTTGCCGGTGATGACTTCTTCAAATTCCGGCTCAAGCATCCCCTCGATCGCATCTTTGATCTGGTTGATCGCATCGTAGATGATCGAGTAGTGCCGGATTTCTATTTCTTCCTGCTCTGCGAGTTTTTTGGCATTCGAAGAAGGCCTCACCTGGAAGCCCAGGATAATCGCATCTGAGGCCGAGGCCAACAAGACGTCCGATTCGGAGATCTGACCCACTCCTTTATGGATGATGGATACTTTGACTTCGTCCTTGGACAGTTTCAACAAGGAATCGGAAAGTGCTTCCACGGAACCGTCCACGTCGCCTTTGATGATGATGTTGAGCTCCTTGAAGCTGCCGATTGCCAGACGGCGGCCGATTTCATCCAGTGTAATGTGCTTCTTGGTACGCAGGCTTTGCTCCCGCTGAATCTGCTCTCTGGAGTTGGCAATCTCCCTGGCTTCACGCTCGGTGTCGTACACCTTGATCGTATCACCAGCCTGAGGTGCTCCACCGAGTCCCAACACCTGAACAGGGGTAGAAGGTCCTGCTTCTTTCAGTTTCTTACCGGTGTGGTCAAACATCGCTTTCACACGACCATAGTGCTGTCCTGCCAACATGATATCTCCGATCCGAAGCGTACCTGCCTGAATCATGATCGTGGACACATAGCCACGTCCTTTGTCCAGAGATGCTTCGACTACAGTACCTGCGGCATTTTTATTCGGATTTGCTTTCAGCTCCAAAACTTCCGCTTCGAGCAATACCTTTTCCAGCAATTCATCGATGCCTTGACCCGTTTTGGCCGAGATGTCCTGGGACTGGTATTTACCACCCCACTCTTCGATGAGCAGGTTTTGATTTGCCAGTTCTTCCTTGATTTTGGCCGGATTAGCGTTGGGCTTATCCACTTTGTTGATTGCAAAAATCATCGGCACACCGGCCACTTGGGCGTGGTTGATGGCCTCCTTGGTCTGGGGCATGATGCTGTCGTCGGCAGCGATCACAATGATCGCGATATCCGTAATCTTGGCACCACGGGCACGCATCGCGGTAAACGCTTCGTGACCCGGAGTATCCAGAAATGCGATTTTGAATCCTGTCTTGGTCATCACATCGTATGCACCGATGTGCTGGGTGATTCCACCGGCTTCATCAGCGGTCACTTTGGACATTCGGATGTAATCCAGCAGTGAGGTTTTGCCGTGATCGACGTGGCCCATGATGGTCACGATCGGTGCCCTCTCGATGAGATCTTCCTCTTCATCGGCCGCATCCTCGATCAATTCATCTTCGATGGATTTGGTGAATTCCACGTCATAGCCAAACTCATCGGCAATGATCGTGATGGCTTCGGCGTCCAATCTCTGATTGATGGACACGAACATCCCCAGGGACATGCAGGTAGAGATGATCTGGTTGACAGACACATCCAGCAAGGAGGCGAGGTCGTTGGCCGAGATAAACTCGGTCACTTTCAATACTTTGGACTCTTCTCCCTCGATTTCGGTGTCGCGGTCTCTTTCGGCACGTTTGTCCCTGCGCGATTTGGTCTTTCCCCCTCCCGGTTTTGATCCCTGAAGGCGCGCCAAAGTCTGCTTGATCTGATCCTGGATCTCCTTGGGAGTAGGTTCGGCTTTCTGGACTCTCTGAGGTGGCTGGTTGCCGCCTCTTTGACCACCAGGCCGTTGGTTTTGTCCCGGCCTGTTGGGTCCTCTCTGGTCTTGGGGAGGCCGGTTGGCACCGCCCTGCCCCGGCTGGTTTGGAGTGCCTGGCTTGTCAATTCGCTTTCGCGGACGTTTCTTGTCCCGGTTTCTCTCATCGGATGAGGCTACCGGACCCGACTTTTTCTTGGTGCGGTCAACGGGAAGCTCGATCTTTCCCAGAACGGTGAGCCCCTTGAGGGAATCTGCCTTTGCCGCGATCACCTGTTCCTGCACAGGCTCTGCCGGCTTGGGGGCTTCGGGAGCGGGTGTCGGAGCCTGAACCGGCTTTGGAGCTTGCTGAACCGGCCTTTCGGGCTGGTTGGGCGCATGTTTCCTGGGCTCTTGGGGTCTTTCGTTCCTCGGCGCTGACGGTTGCTGGGCTTGTGCAGGCTTCTGGGCTGGTTTCGGCGCAGGGGCTGATTTCGTGGCCAGGTCTATCTTTCCAAGGATCTTGATTCCTTCTGGCTTGGGTGCTTCCGGCGTAGTCTTCGCCGGTTCCGGCTCCGGTGCCGGAGCGGGCTCCGGAACTGGGCTTGGTGCGGGTGCGGCAGGTTTTGGTTCTTCCTTATGAACCGGCGCGGGAGTAGGCTCAGGGGCTTTTTCCTGCTTGGGCGTTTCAGGTTCGAGCGAAATAGGCTCGTGACGCTTCCCAATTGAAAGGTGGGAAGCTTCCTCTTTTTCCAGGGCAGAGGATTTGAACTCCTTCTCCAACATAGCCACTTGTTCCATGGTTATCTTGGAATTGGGATTGTTCTCCACCTCAAAGCCCTTTTTAGCCATTGACTCAACGATGGTTGCCGTACCCACGTTGAGTTTTCTGGCTATCTGGCCTAAACGCATCATTTTCTCGTCTGACATAAGCAAAAACCTCTTTCGAAATCTTAAGTAAAATTAGGGTATTCTCAAGGGGAAGTCCCCTTTTATTGTTCAAATTCTTGTCTGAGGATTCTGAAGATCTCATCGACCGTCTCTTCCTCCAATTCCGTGCGACGGGTCAGGTCTTCTTTGGTCAGCGCCAAAACACTCTTGGCCGTGTCCAAACCTGTCTTTTTCAACTCTTCGATGATCCAGGCGTCGATTTCGTCCACGAATTCGTTCAGGTCCACGTCTTCGTCGTCGTATTCGTTCAGTTCACGGAACACATCGATTTCGTATCCGACCAAGCGGCTTGCCAGCTTGATGTTAAACCCGCCTTTGCCGATGGCAAGCGACACCTGATCCGGCTTCAGGAAGACAGAAATCCGCTTTCTGTCCTGATCCACCGTGATGGAGGACACTTTGGCCGGACTGAGTGCACGGGTCACGTACAGGTCCAGGTTTTCGGTGTAGTTGATCACGTCGATGTTTTCGTTCTGCAATTCCCGCACCACCGCGTGAATCCTGGATCCTTTCATCCCCACGCAGGCACCCACGGGATCGATCCGGTCGTCGTAGGATTCCACGGCCACTTTGGCCCTTTCACCGGGCTCACGCACGATCTTCACGATGGTGATGAGGCCATCGTACACTTCGGGAACCTCATTTTCAAACAGCCTCTCCAGGAATACCGGGGAGGTGCGGGAAAGGATGATCTTGGGGTTTCCATTGATCATGTCCACCCGGTGGACGATCGCCTTGACCGAGTCTCCCTTTCTGAAGCGGTCTTTGGCGATCTGCTCCGCTTTGGGAAGGATCAGCTCGTTGCCGTCTCCGTCGATCAGCAGGATCTCTCGCCCCAGGATCTGGTACACCTCCGCAGAGATGATCTCCCCGACCTGCTCCTCGTATTTGTTGTAAAGGATGTCTTTTTCAAGGTCCTTGATCCGCTGGATCAGGGTCTGGCGGGCCATCTGCACGGCACGGCGCCCAAACTCTTCCAACTCGATCTTTTCATATACCTCTTCGCCGATTTCAAAATCCGGCTCAATCTTTCTGGCCTCCGTGAAACTGATCTTGTCAAAATCCCAGATGTCTTCGGAATCGTCGTCCACAATCTCCCTGATCCGGAAAATCTCCAGGTCACCTTTGTCGGCATTGATCGTGACGTCAAAGTTTTCGTCAGTCTCAAACTTTTTGCGGATCATCGCTCTGAACACATCTTCAAGAATACGGATCATGGTAGGGCGATCCACATTTTTAGATCTCGCAAACTCTGCGAAAGATTCTATTAAGATTTTGGCATCCATTTGAGTTATTTAAAAGATACTTGTACGATAGATTTTTTGATTTCACCGAAAGGGAAAAGAACCTCCTCTTCTGTGGCTTTTTTCCCCTTTTCCTTCCTCTTCACCAGCAGCTTGGCTTTTTCCGAATCCACTTCCAGCAATTTTCCGGAGACCTCGGTCCCGGACGCCAGGGTCAGTTTCAGCTCGCGGCCGACATTTTTCTGGTATTGTCTCTTGCTGCTGAGCGGAAAGTCGAGCCCGGGAGAAGAAACTTCAAGCACATACGCTTCTTCGACCATTTCCTTTGCTTCCAACTCCTCGGACACTGCGCGGCTTACCTTGGCGCAGGCCTCGATGGTGACTCCCTGATCCGAATCGATAAGGATCAAAACCCGCGTTTTGCCGGATTTTTCCTCCAATTTCACCTCTACTACAAAGTGGGATTCATCCGGAAGATGCTTCTCCACCAATTCTTCGATAGCTTGCCTCAGTTCAGTCATAAGTTGGAATAATGAAAGAGGGGACTTGCTGTCCCCTCCAGAAACTTTCGAATACGGTGCAAAAGTAATAGAAAGAATCCCGAAATACAAAACGGCCGCCTTCATTACCAGGGAAATCGCTTTTGAAGCTTCACTTCATTTCCATGGAGGAATGCCGAAGCCTCGATTACGGATTCTTAAAACAGCAAGGGACTGAAGAGCGATCCCATTCCCACGCGCCGGGGACTTTTGCCCTCTTGGATTATTCCTTTGATGCTTTTGCCGCGAAAAAATTGCTTCAAACCGCAAAGACCGCCAAGAAACGCAAAGGAATTTTCACCGCGGAGAAGAAAGGGCAAGGGTTTTCAAGCCTCGTCAGGAACTCCAACCCAACCACCTCCACAAACCATTTTGAGGCCACAAAGGGGAAAGCTTCGCTTTCTTGGTTCCCGATCTGCGGGGATCCGTGGGTTTTTCCGCGTCAGTCAGCGGGAAATCTTAAACCGCGGACGCAAAGGGGTTTTTGTTTTTGAAATCGAGCATGACACGAGCATCACACAGTGGGATGATTATCAGCCATGCGAGATTCCTCCCGATGGCTATCGGGATGGCCATTGAAAATCAAATTATAAACACATGAAACGGCAGGCCTGATTTGAATCAGCAGAACCGCCTGATTCCCGGCTCCCAAACGCAGAATCTGTGCATCGGTGGCCAATCCAAAAAAACGCGGATTGGTGAAACTTCCGGCTGGAGTTCCGCCGACGCTTGCTGTTCCGAAACCAGCTTCTTCTTTTCTGCGGTTGATTTTTTTGCGGTGGGTGGGCACACCTGAATTGCCCTCCCATCGTGTCCTTTTAATCGAAGGAATCCAAAAGCGATTTCCCTGTCTTCATTACAGGCCGAAGAAGAACAATTCCCAAAAAACGGGCTGAAAAACTTTCAAATGGCACCGCCACTAATTCATTTACCCTCAGGAAACAAAAAAATCTTCTTTATCTCAGTTTTGTCGATATAAGATAATAATTTTGCCGACCCACGTTTAAAATCGGTACCCAGGTGCTGCCTTAAACTTAAAACTCCATCAAAAAGCCAACTCAATCAGTATAAAATGGGATTATTTGATTTTTTCTCCAGTGATATAGCCATTGATTTGGGTACCGCAAACACCCTGATCATCCACAAGGATAAAATAGTGGTGGACGAGCCATCCATCATCGCTATCGACAAGACAACCAACCGGGTGCTTGCAGTGGGCCGCGAGGCCATGAACATGCACGAAAAGACCCACGAGAACATCAAAACCATCCGTCCCCTGAAAGACGGGGTGATCGCCGACTTCTACGCTGCCGAGCAGATGATCCGCGGGCTGATCAAGATGATCCCCGGCCAAAAGAAGGGCATGTTTCCCCAGTCCCACCGGATGGTGATCTGCATTCCGTCCGGCATCACCGAAGTGGAGAAAAGGGCCGTCCGTGACTCGGCCGAGCATGCCGGGGCCAAGGAAGTCTATATGATCTATGAGCCCATTGCCGCGGCGATCGGGATCGGGATCGACATCGAAAAACCCATGGGCTCCATGATCGTGGATATCGGAGGCGGCACCACGGAGATCGCCCTGATCGCGCTGTCCGGCATTGTGGCCGACCAGTCCATCCGCGTGGCCGGAGACACCTTTACCAAAGACATCCTGGACTACATGCGCCGGCAGCACAACCTGCTGATCGGGGAGCGCTCTGCCGAAAAGGTAAAAATCGCGATCGGCTCCGCCCTTACCGAATTGGATGAGGCTCCGGACGACTATGAAATCCGGGGACGTGACCTGATGACGGGTATTCCCAAAGTCATCAAGGTCTCCTATTCCGAGATTGCCTTTGCGCTGGACAAGTCTGTGTCCAAGATCGAAGAAGCCGTACTGAAGGCTCTGGAGATCGCGCCACCGGAACTTTCCGCCGATATCTACGACAATGGGATTCACCTGACCGGCGGCGGGGCGCTTCTGAAAGGACTGGACAAAAGGCTGCACCAAAAGACCAAGCTGCCCATCCACATCGCCGAAGACCCGCTGAGAGCCGTGGTAAGAGGCACGGGCACTGCCCTGAAAAATATCCAAAACTTCCGAACCGTCCTGATGACTTAAGTACTGAATGCTACGCATCCTCCAGTTTCTTTACCGGATAAGAGCCTTCATCTTGTTCGTTTTTCTCGAAGTGGCGGCAGTCTGGATGATTGTCACCAACAATTCTCCACAGGGTGCGGCTTTCTTCAACAGTTCCAACGTGCTGGTAGGCTCAATCCTGAAGCAACAGGCAGACGTGGTTCAGTTTTTTTCGCTGGCTGACGCCAACGAAGCCCTGACCCACGAAAACGCCGAAATCCTCCAGAAGCTCCTGGCCCTCCAGGCAAAGCCCGACAGTGCCGCCCTGTCCTTGGATTCCGCATTTGCGGCTACGTATGAGTTCAGGGGCGCGCGCGTGATCGGCACCTCCCTGAGATTTTCGCAGAACTACCTCACGATCAACAAAGGCTCCAAACACGGGGTCAAGCCCGGCATGGGCATCTTCAATCCCCATGGCGTCGTGGGCCGGGTAAAGTCCGTCTCGGAAAACTACGCCGTGGCATTTTCCTTGCTCAACACCGGCCTGATGGTATCTTCCAAGATCAAATCAACCGACGTATTTGGCTCGGTCCAGTGGGATGGCAAAAATTCCACGGAAGCCCGGCTGCTTTTTGTCCCCAGGCACGTGAAGACACAGGAAGGCGACACCGTCGTGACCTCGGGGTTCAATGCGGTCTTTCCCGAAGGAATCCAGATCGGAATCATCTCCAAAGTCGCCCCCGACCAGAAGGATCCCAACTATCTGAACCTGACGATCAAACTCAGCACGGATTTCAGCAAGCTCAGCTATGTGTACCTGGTCGAAAACACGCATTTCAACGAACTGGATTCGCTTAACCGCCAATCTGAGATAGGCAATGAATATTAGAAACCTGATCTCCTACGTGCTGCTACTCGTTTTCCTCGGAGTGGTCCAGGTTTTGTTTCTGAAAAACCTGGCCCTCTTCGGTGTCGCGTTTGCGTTCATCTACCTGCTGGGAATCCTGATTTTGCCGATTTCGATGCGGCCGGTTCCCGTGATTCTCATTGCTTTTGGGCTGGGTTTTGCCTTGGATGTGTTCTATGAGACGATCGGGATGCACACGGCTGCCGCCACGTTCCTTGCGTTCGCGAGGTCCCTCTGGCTCCGGGCCATCAGCCCGACCGGAGGGTATGTCGAGACGGAAGAGCCCTCGCTGTCCGAAATGGGACTGGGCTGGTTTCTGAGCTATTCCCTTCCCCTGATCTTTGGGTATTCCCTGGTCTTTTTTGCCGCAGACCAATGGGGTACGGGCGGACCGTTGGAGATTCTCAACAAAAGCTTTTTTTCCTCCATTTTCACTTGCCTTTTGGCTATACTTGTGCAACTCCTGTTCTTCAAACGCAGAAGGAGAATCTGATGAAAGACCAAAGACCCGTAGTCATTCTCATCTTTATTTTCTTGGTGAGCGCCATTTTGCTTGTCAGGCTTTTTATGATCCAGGTGGTGGATGACAGCTTTATGAAACGGGCTGAAAACAACGCGATCCAGCGGATCGTAGACCACCCCTATCGCGGACTGGTGTACGACCGAAACGGAAAACTGCTGGTGTTCAACAATCCGATTTTCGACGTGATGATCGTGCCCAAGGAGTTCAAAGTCGGTGATACTGCCCGGTTTTGCGAACTGTTCAAAATCTCCAAAGAGCAGCTTATCGAGTCCTATACCGCTGCGCGAAAATACTCCCCGGTAAAGCCCTCTACCCTGATCAAACAGTTCTCGACCAGGGATTTTGCCAGAATCCAGGATTTTTTGGTGGACTACCCAGGGCTTTTCATTACCACCCGCTCGGTGCGCTCCTACCCCAATGCCACCGCAGCCCACGCCCTGGGGTATATCGGTGAGATCAGCGCGGGGCAGCTCGAGCGGGACACCCTGAAATACTACGCCCAGGGCGACTACGTGGGGCTGAGCGGGCTGGAGCGCTACTATGAAAATGACCTGCGCGGCAGAAAAGGCGTCAAATACAAGATGGTCAACGTCCGGGGAGTGGACAAGGGCCCCTTCAAAGACGGGGACTACGATACCGCTTCGGTCGCGGGCAAAAACATCACCTCGACCATAGACATGGACCTCCAGCTCTACGGAGAGATGCTCATGGCAGGCAAGACCGGATCGGTGGTCGCCATCGAGCCCAAAACCGGGGAAATCCTCGCCATGATTTCCGCGCCCTTCTACGATCCAAACGGACTGACTGGGGCCGATTTTTCGAAAAACTACCGAAAACTCAACGGCGACCCCAGCAAGCCGCTCTTCAACCGGCCGATCATGGCGATGTACCCTCCGGGATCCATCTTCAAGATCGTCCAGAGCCTGATCGGGCTGCAGAAGGGAATCCTGACCCCCAACACCACCTTAGCCTGCAACCGGTCTCTGGTAAACTGCCACAACCACCCCAATCCCGTCAACCTGTTCGGGGCCATCCGCAACTCCTGCAATCCCTACTATCACCAGGCTTTCCGGATGATCATCAACCAGGAAGTGTCCTCTAACACTTTCAAGGATACCCAGATCGGTCTGGATGCCTGGAGGGAGAGCGTGATGAAATTTGGCTTGGGTGGTTCACTCGGCGTGGATATGACCAACGAAAAGGGCGGATCGATCCCTTCGAGCAAGCTGTATGACCGCGTGTATGGAGAAGGCCGCTGGAAGTATTCCACGATCTATTCCCTTTCCATCGGACAGGGCGAGCTTCTGGTGACTCCGCTTCAGATGGCAAATCTTTCGGCGGTTTTTGCCAACAAGGGCTATTACTATACGCCCCACCTGATCAAAGAAGTAGACGGGGATCCTACTTTGATCCCCGCAAAATACCAGATCAGGCATGAAGTGGGGATCGATGCCCACCACTTTGACCTGATCCAGGATGCCATGGCCGAGGCCATCTATGGCACGGCCGCCCGTGCGGTCCTGAAGGATATTACCATTGCCGGAAAGACCGGAACTGCCCAAAACCCCCACGGGGCAGACCACTCGGTTTTCTTTGCCTTTGCGCCAAAAGAAGATCCCAAGATCGCCATCGCAGTCTATGTGGAGAATGCCGGCTGGGGAGGCCGTGCAGCGGCATCCACCGCATCGCTGATGATCGAAAAATACCTCCGAGGGAATATCACCCGGCCTGCCCTGGAGCAATATGTCCTGGCCGGAAACTTTATTTACTGATGAGGGAGTCTGACATCCATATCAACCGCGTGGACTGGATTACGGTGGTGATCTATTTTGCGCTGGTGATGATCGGCTGGTTTAATATCTATGCTGCGGTCTATGACGGTCAGGCCGAGAAAAGCATCTTCGACTTTTCGATCAACTCGGGCAAGCAGTTGGTCTGGATCGGCACAGCCATCATGTTGATCACGATCATCATGGTCGCTGATTCCAGGTTTTTTGAGAATCTGTCCCTCTATATCTACCTGGCGTTTGTTCTTTTGCTGGTAGTCACTCCTTTCCTGGGCAAAGAGGTCAACGGGCAGACCCTTTCGATCGGTTTCGGTGATTTCCGGATACAGCCTGGGGAGTTTGCAAAATTTGCCACAGGGCTTGCTTTGGCCAAAGTCATGGAGCGGCCGACATTTGACCTTTCCAAAAAGAACTACCAACTGATTGCTTTTGGGATTTTGCTGGTTCCGGTGATTTTGATCCTCCTGCAGCCGGACACGGGCACGGCCATGGTTTACTTTGCCCTGCTGCTGATGTTTTACCGGGAAGGCCTGCCGTCCATCTATTATGTCCTGGGCTTCGGTATGGTGGTCGTTGTCCTGTTGGCTTTGGGAATCGAAAACAACCTCTACCTCGCCGGGGCAATCCTTACCCTTACTTTGGTGCTGATTTTTTTGGGAAAAAGAACCTGGCAGCGCATTGTGGCTTTCTCGCTGATCGGCGTGGGTTTGATCGCGTTTGTTTACTCGATTGACTTTGTCGTCTCCAAGCTCCCCGAGCACCAGCAAAACAGGATCATGGTGCTGTTCAATCCCAATCTGGATCCCCTGGGAGTGGGATGGAACGTCACCCAGTCCAAGATCGCCATCGGCTCGGGGGGCTTGCTGGGAAAAGGCTACCTGGAGGGAACCCAGACCAAGTTTGACTTTGTGCCCGAGCAGCACACGGACTTTATCTTTTGCACCCTTGGGGAAGAGTTTGGCTGGGTGGGCAGCCTGGTGGTCATCGCCCTTTTTGTAGGCTTGCTGTATCGTCTGGTCTTTATGGCCGAGCGCCAAAAGACCCGGTTTTCCAGGATCTACGGCTATTGTGTCGTTTCGATCCTGCTGTTCCATTTTATGATCAATATCGCGATGACCATTGGCTTGTTTCCGGTCGTCGGGATCCCTTTGCCCTTCTTCAGCTATGGCGGATCATCGCTTTGGTCCTTTACGGTCTTGCTTTTTATCTTTATCAAGATGGATTCCTCCCGGGCAACTCAGCTTGGACGACTGGGGTGATCGCGGTTTTTGCAGGTTTCAATAGGCAGTCGCAGTCTGTCAATGCGAGGGGCTTCTTTTCAATGGCTAAATTGATTTGGGAGTCCTATGCCCCGAAGCAATCCCATACTTTGGAGCAGTGGATACCCATGAAAAAGAATGCCCCGATTGCCATCGCTCAGTCGGCATGTTTTCTGTAAACCAACTGCATAAATTCCCGCACGACGTCAGAATTGGGATCCCAGCCCAGTTCGGCGACATACCGGGAATTGATCAAGGCCACGGCAGATTCAAAGGAGCCGGCCTCGTCAATTGACTTGAGCCCATGGCGGAGCAAGTCCGCATTTCCGTCAAACAGTTCCTTGGTAAACATAAACCGCTGATTCAGGGCGAGACTTTCGGAAAGCTCCCCGATGATCCCTTTCATCCCCCGGTAGGATTCGGATGCAAAATGGGACTTCAGCTTGGAAGCATCCAGTTGGGCTCCCATAGCCAGCGAATGGCTACTTGCTGTCGAAACCGCTTCCGCCACCGGCTTCGGCCTTGTGGCGTCGACAGCGGGCGGAGCGCTTGGCCCAGGGGCTTGCTCGACCGCTGCTTCCTCAAAAAAGTTGGACTCCCTATCGGCGACAGCCATCGGCTCAATCTCCTTCGTTGATGTTTCCGAATCGCCTATCTGGTACTGGTCCAAGTCAAATGCCTTGACATCTCCCAAGGTCGCCAAAAGCAAGTTCACCGATTCAAAGGAATCTTTGACCACCTGATAATTGGCCGCTACAGCTCTCAGATAGGCACCGGTGTCGTGTCCAAAGCCGGTTTTGTCGATCAGAAACACAACCGCCTTGTCGTGCCATTTGTAGTACTTTTTGTTTTCCTTCAGATAGTCGTTGATCTTTCCCTGTGGAGCTTTGTTGATTTCTCCCTGATAAAAGGCCACCGGATCTGTGGCTACCTGGATCGCCTGGGCGACGGCGTCTTTGACCAAGGGCTCCAAGGTAGTCCGCTCCACCTTGATCCTGCGGGAGAGCACATTCATAAACTGGGTCAGCGCCTCATGCACGGCGATGTCGCGGTAGTCAAAATAGGGGCTGCTTTTCAGCTTGGCCAATTCCTCCTGCCAGAGCTCAAACAGTCGCTTGATGATGAAAAAATTGACCTGGGTACTGCTGGTAAGCTGGATGATATCCTGTCCGGTGATAAATTGCCGGTTGGAGAAAAAACGCTCACAAACCAGCCGGGCATAGTCACGGGAATAATTTTCCAAATAATTGCTGTTAATTTGAAGTGTCATGTGTGGGTCTTGTTTTCAAAATCAAACGAACAAATGCCCCGAATAGTCATTGAAAACCTGGGAAATCTTACGATTGATTCGGAACACCCTGATCGTAAAGTTATCGAATTAATCCATGAAAACGGCACGGATTGGATGCATGCCTGCGGGAAAAAAGGCCGGTGCACCACCTGCAAGATGACCGTGGCAAAAGGACTGGAAAACCTCAGTCCCGAGACCGCGCCGGAGCTGGTGTACAGAGCCCAAAACCGGCTGAAATCCAACGAAAGACTCGCCTGCCAAAGCATCCTTTTGAAAGGGGAGCTGCTCATCCGGGTTGCCGAAACCAACAAATTTCCCCATATCGCCTATACCGAATAGCCATGTTTATTGAGCCCTCCCTGAGCAGCCGCCGACAGTCCGAACGAAAAGGACAGATCGAAGTGATCTGCGGATCCATGTTTTCGGGAAAGACGGAGGAATTGATCCGGAGACTCACCCGGGCCAGACTGGCCAGGCTGAAGGTGGAGATATTCAAGCCCGCTATCGACAAAAGATACCACGACTCCAATGTCGTCTCCCACAACGAAAACGCCATCCGGTCCACTCCGGTCCATTTTGCCGGAGACATCATCCTGCTGGCGGGAGACTGCGATGTGGTGGGAATCGACGAGACGCAGTTTTTCGACGGGGAGATTGTCCGGGTCGTGCAGCTCCTCGCCAACCAGGGCAAGCGGGTGATCCTGGCTGGATTGGACATGGATTTTGAGGGAAAACCTTTTGATCCCATGCCCAGGCTGATGGCCATTGCAGAGTACGTGACCAAGGTGCATGCGATCTGCATGAAGTGCGGGGATCTGGCGGCCTTCTCCCTCCGGCTTTCCGGTGCACGGGAAAAAGTGGTTTTGGGAGAAAAAGAAAGCTACGAAGCCCGCTGCCGCAAATGTTTTCTGGAGGATAAAAAGAGGGATGCGGGATGATGGATGTTCTTTATTGGAAAATTGAAAAATTGAAAGACTGAGTCCACTCCGATAAGTATGGAAATGAGAGATTTGCCCCTTTAATTTAACCCCTGAGGCACTTTTTTTCAAGGAAAATGGCTTTTAGGAGTGGACTCAAGACTGGAAAATTAGGGCGGGACAGGTGAGGTGTCAAATTTCGAATTCCGATTATACGCCGTTTTGCCAGTAGATTCCTTTAACAAAATCGCCTCGACTTCGCTCGGCCACCGGAATTACAGGTTCTTTGGGAAAGGGGAGAGAATGCGGCTGCGCCGCATTCTCTCCCCTTTCCCAAAGCAAAAACTGTCGGGCACCGGGCGTAGTCGAGGTGTAGCAAAATATTGTTTGTTTACTGGCAGCATTCCTTATATCCTAATATCTAGTCAGATGATCCGAAAGACTTCCGGCATTGTGCTCAGTTCGATCCGATACAAGGACACGAGCATCATTGCAAAGATTTTCACCCGGGAGCTGGGCCTGAAATCCTACCTGGTCAACGGAGTCAGAAGTATGGGAAAAGGATCCAAGATCGCATTTTACCAGCCCCTCACCCTGCTCGACCTGGTCGTGTACGACCGGGAAAACGCCGGGCTCAACCGAATCTCCGAAGCCCGGCTCCAGCGTGCGCACCAGCGGATACCTTTTGACTTCCCCCGGACGAGCATCGCCCTTTTCATGACCGAAGTGATCAGCCGGAGCATCTATGAAAACTACCAAAATGAAGGCCTCTTTGACTTTTTGGCCGAAAGTGTGGTTTTCCTGGATCAGCCGGATGCCAGACTTGCCACATTTCCCCTGGTCTTTTTGATCGAAAATGCCCGGTTTCTGGGCTTTTCGCCCGAAGATGCCGAGGGGTTCATCCTGGAGTCCAAAAACCACCCCTTTGGCGCAGAGGAGTTGCCGGTGATTGTCTCCGCACTGAAATCCCTCCTGAAAGACAATTTCCAAAGCCAGGCAAAAATCCCGGCCCTGCTCAGGCGCAGGCTGCTGGATCACCTCCTGGACTTCTATGCCGAGCACCTCGACAATCCCAGCCAGTTCAAATCTTTGACAGTAATCCGCCAACTGATGGAGTGAAGAACCTGACTTTCAAAAAGCTGTGGCGAAACAAAAAATTTGTTAAATCCAAATGCATCGGTTAATATTGTGTCATCACCGTGTATGAGCAAGTCAGCCCGCTTTGACTTGAGCTTTTCCTGCAGACCTTTTTTGCTCAGAAAATCATCCACGATCCCAAAAACCGCATTTACAACATCTTATTTATTTCATACCCTCTTTATGTATAACATAGAAGAACTCAGAATCAGGCTTTTGTCTGAACTGAAGGAGATTGCCGAGGAGCTAGGAGTGAAAAACTTCAAAAGCCTCAAGAAAGACGAATTGGTCTATGCAATCCTCGACCAGCAGGCCATCACCCCCGAGCAGGCCCTCCCGAAAAAAAAGCCGGCTGTAGTGGAAATCCAACCCACTGACCCAGAAAAACCCGCTCCCGCTCCCGCTCCTGCCGCAGCACCAGCACCAACGGCAGAAGACCCGGCCGATTTCAAGCCCAAATTCAGAAGACAGAACGTCACGGAGATTCCCGCCACCCCGGAGTCCCAAAAACCCGACTCCACAGCTCCTGAAGCTGTTCCCACGCCAAAACCCCCCAAGCCCGAATGGAAGCAAAAACGGGAAGAAAGACCAAATTTGGAAAAAAGGGAACCCAGGCCCATTCAGGAGAAAAAAGAAGCCCAGCCCGAAAAACCCGAAATCGCTGCAGGAGAGGAATCAAAAAGTTTCAGACCGCGTCGCAGGGCATTTGAGGAAGTGGATGTCACCGCAAGCATTTCCACCGACGCGCCAACCACTCCCGGTTCAGAAGCACCTGTCCCAAGGCAGGAAGCGGAAATCGAGCTGCCAAGACGCAAGAATTTCAAAACTCCGGACGAAATAATGGCTCCCGCAGCCGAGACGATCCACAATCCCAACCGCAAGAAACCATTCGTCAGCCCAAGGGAATTTGACGGCGTGATCGAAAACGAAGGCGTGCTGGAAATCATGCAGGAAGGCTACGGCTTCCTCCGCTCGCTGGATTACAACTACCTGGCTTCTCCGGATGACATCTATGTGTCGCCAAGCCAGATCAAACTCTTCGGATTGAAGACCGGTGACCATATCAAAGGCTCCATCCGTCCGCCGAAAGAAGGTGAAAAGTACTTTGCCCTGCTAAAAATCGCTACTTGCAACGGAAAAACCACTGACGAAATCCGTGACCGGGTGCCGTTTGAATACCTCACACCGCTTTTCCCGGAGGAAAGACTCAATCTCTCCACCAAGGCCGACGGCTACTCTACACGAATCCTGGATCTCTTTGCCCCCATCGGAAAAGGCCAGCGGGGGATGATCGTGGCCCAGCCCAAGACCGGTAAAACGGTCCTGCTCCAACAGATTGCCAATGCGATCACCAAAAACCATCCGGAAGTACACCTGATGATCCTGCTGATCGACGAACGTCCCGAGGAAGTGACGGACATGGCACGGTCTGTGAAGGCGGAGGTGATCTCCTCGACCTTTGACGAGCAGGCTGATCGCCATGTCAAAGTGGCCAACATCGTCTTGGAAAAAGCCAAGCGGATGGTGGAGGTCGGCCATGATGTGGTCATCCTGTTGGATTCCATCACCCGATTGGCCAGAGCCCACAACACCGTGGTGCCAAGTTCAGGAAAGATTCTCTCCGGCGGTGTGGATGCCAATGCACTCCATAAGCCCAAGCGCTTCTTTGGTGCAGCCAGAAATGTCGAAAACGGCGGCTCCCTGACCATCATCGCCACCGCGCTCGTAGAGACAGGCTCCAAGATGGACGAGGTGATCTTTGAGGAATTCAAGGGCACCGGCAACATGGAATTGGCTCTGGACCGCAAGCTCGCCAACCGCCGAATCTATCCTTCGATCGATGTCCTGGGATCGGGCACCAGAAGGGAAGACCTCCTGATGGACAAAGAGGAAATGCAGCGTGTCTGGATCCTGCGCAAGCTCATGAGCGACATGAACTCCCAAGAGTCTATGGAATTCTTGCTCAACCGGATGAAAGGCACCCGCGACAATGCCGAGTTTCTGATCAGCATGAACGGGTAATCCAGCCCAACACCATACGCACAACCCCGGTTCGAAAGGATCGGGGTTGTTTTTTTGGGAGCGGCCTTGACCAGGGAAAGCCGAGAATCAAGAACCAAGAGCCGTGAACCAACGGCAAAGAAACCAAACCGCGTC
>CAZGYC010000055.1:0-29686 GCA_964530015.1 uncultured Limnohabitans sp.
GTCAAAAATAAAGGAAAAATCGAAATACCCTAGTACGGAAGTGGGGAATAGATGCGGGAAATTGATTATACGGTATTCTGCCAGTTGACGAATCTTCCAGTGATTTTGGACTGGAAGACCTCCCGAGCCATCGGGAGAACACAAAGATTTGGTCTTTTCTTGGTCTCCAAACCTTTTAAAAAAGCTACTGGCAAGATTCCGCATATCCATATTCGGGAATTTCCAAACAATCCGCTCCAAATAACCCTGATTAATCCAGTACAGAACGTCCCGCTACTTCAGGTTGAAACTCCTCCTTATACCTCTTGTTACAGCGTGGGCGGCTGGAGTTCAGGAGGTCGCCAATACTTTGTAAAGCTCCTTCTTGTAGGATCTCCCGATAGGGATCGAGTGGTTGTCCAATATGATCTGGTTGCCCTGGATGGTCCTGATCCGATCCAGCGCCACCAGATAAGATTTGTGTACCCGAACCAGTTTTTTGACGCCGAGCAGATTTTCGGCATTCTTGAGCGATCCCTTCACGATGATCTGCTCCCCGGCGGTATAGACGATCGAGTAGTCTTTCAAGCCCTTGATATGGGTAATCGCATCCAAGTCCACCATCACCTGTTTGGTGCCACTTTTCAACAAGACCTGCCGGTCCTGTCCCTCATCGGAAACACCTTCCTCCGAACTTATGACCGGTTCCGGTTTGTGTCTTTCCCCATACCGGTCCAGGCCAAATTTAAGCCCTGCGGTAAGCGCCAGGTACCAGAGTGTGGTGAAGAAATTGTAGGGGAAAGCATTCCAAAAATCCCTGCTCCGGATGTCTCCGATCACGAAACCGTACAGGTAGATGTCATAGCCGTTTTGCAGGCTCACGTAGATTCCCAGGGAAAGCAAAAGGAAGACCGTGTATTGGACAAACCGCCTGGTCTTGAAAAATCTCGGCACCAGCACATTCAGGTGCAAATACACCAAGGAAATCAGCAAACCCATCCTGACCACCACACAGGCTATAAAATGCTCGGGCAACCGAAACTTCATGATCAGGTACCTCCGGTCGTAGATGAATATCAAGGTGATCACTGTCCAAAACAGCAGATGCAGGGCTTTGGCAGGGAAGTTTGGCTTTAGGACGGGGTTTTGGAGCATCGATAGGAGTGGAAACTGAAGATCAATTACGGACAAATCCCGCTGCCGATTCGCAGGAATAGACCAACTGCCAATAATATAGACCAACCGATTTCGACTTCGGAGACCCGAAAATCTACTATCCAGGCTGTTGGTCTACTTTCCCGGCCAAGTGCTTCCCATTTGTTTGGCATTGCCGTAAAGTTACCGGAAGATCGGCCCAAAGACTCTTTTTCGACCGGCTCTGTATCAGAGGATCTTGCGCTGTCTTACAAGTTAAAAAATTACCGATTACACTTTCCCACATAAACCATTTGCAAGATGATGAAAACAAGAAAATTGAATTCCGCCTTTACCGGGATGCTGCTGCTGTTGCTTCTCGGCATGTCGACGATGGCTTTCTCGCCAAAGCTCGGGCTGGACAGCTATGAGATCTATCTGAATGACCAGTTGATCCTAAAGCAGTACATCAACCAGCCGCTCAACCTGCGCACGCTTCAACTGGACAAGGCGGCTCCGGAAGATCTGCTTTGGGTGAAGTACAACCACTGCACGATCAAGTCAGGCTCCGGCAGCGACCGCACCATCGTCCTTAAGGACGACCGGGGCCATGAGCTCAAGCAGTGGGCTTTTGCCAACAGCGGCACCGAAAACATGCCCATGAAGGTGTCCGTAGCTGAACTCCGCCAACTGGAAAAAGCGCACGCCGACCACCAGATCAGCCTCTATTACACAGCCAGGGAGCTTCCCGGCGGGGAATTGCTGGCTTATTTGAAGTGATCCGCCAAACCGAAAAAAGGATGCCTCCTTGAGTGTCGTCACTCACGAAGTTTTACCCGTGATCGGCTAAAAAAACAAAAACCCTCCAAGAGTTTGAAGTCTTGGAGGGTTGACTATGGACACACTTAATAGAACACTCTCAAATTCAATTTTTTGAGTCATCTTTCTGATACTTCCCCAAGGAATACCGCATCAGTCCAATCCACCAGAGTCCTCCGCCCAGCGAGGTCCAAAAGCCCACTTCTCTCGGGTCAAAGCTTCCATGGGGTGTAAAAGCCATCATTGCCAGGACACCGGAAACTCCACTTATCCAAAGTCTACGTTTCGTCTTTGCCGTCATCACGTTCTATTAGTCCATCTCTTCACCCGGGCCGACTAATCAATCTTCCTATACTTATTAAAAACAAACGCCAATCCTAAAACAACAAAACCTGATGAGAACACCGAACCTATAACCCTCACATAAATTGGAACACTACTTTCAAAAATAAAATAGAAACCTAAATCCACGGCAACCAAAAACAAGAAGCCTATGGCTAACCTAATCTTGAATTTTTTACTAAGATTTTTAAACATCGTCAAATCCATCATGAAATACATGTCCAAAATAGCTGTTCCGCCATCAAGTACCGCTCCGGAAAATGTTCCTGTTACGGTCCCAAGTACGGATACAGTTCCCAATACCCTCTCTGAATACCTACTGAGTAGCAATATTACACCTGAAGTCCTTTTCAAAGGCTGGATTTGTTAAATCCACGCTCAGTCGATCACTATATTTCAACACCTTTCGCTTGCCCATAAAAAAACCTTCTGTCTCAAATACTTAAGACAGAAGGTTGAAGATCAAAGAACATTTGTTTTCATTACAGCAACTCCACGCTTCTTCGCACAAAGGCAGTCAGCTCCTTGCCGGTCAGCAAGCCCTCGGAAAGCAGAGCCAAGTCGCTGAAACACTCCGGCCTGCAGTGGCACCGGAAAACCCGATTTCTTTGGTTTGTTCATTTCCTGTCTTTGCCGGAGTCTTCCCAAGCGCTCCTATGAAATTTCTTAAAATAGAAATACATCGCCAGCGTCGTAAGCCCGGAAAATAGAAACGAGGAATAGAAACCGATCTCTGTTGGATTATATGATCCAAAAGGCATTACGAACATGCCAAACAACGTCAAAGTGATGAAGAAATACAGCAATCTCCTTTTCAGCATAAAACCAAATTAAGCCGTCCAACAAGTTTCCCAAAGTTGCGTCACAACACTTCCAACTGCACCTGTAACAAATCCAGTCGCCCCTGCAATGACTGCAGCGCTCACAGCACCTGTAACAGTGCCTAAAGGGGTAGCGACACTGCCTGCTACAGCCCCAGCGTAAGCGCCACCGGCTGCGCCTACTGTCAACCCATACACCGCACTAACCCACATTGACTTCGTACTTACTGCACAACCTTGGATTCTTCCTCCAAAAGTTTGAAAACACTGTATTTCAACCAATTGATAATCCACTAGCACAACGGGTAATTATAGTTTTTAGCGCTAAAAACTTGAACCAAATATACCCCCTACCGGATCAAAAAGTCAAGAAACGAACCGTGTTATTTTTTCACTAAATAGCAATCTATTGATTGTCAGCAAAAAAATTTTAATTCATGGTTAAACACAATTTATTATAACATGATATAATTCAATTAGTCAACAAAGAACAAAAACTTGAAATTAAACAACGTAAATTTAGACCTGAAACAGCTGAAACAAAAAAACCAGTCTTTTAGCTGGGGATTAATCTAGTTCTATGAAACCTACAAAGTCAAGAAAGACATCAGGGGTCAGTGACAGTTAAAAAAGAAACCCTCGAGGTTCTTGAAAACCTCAAGGGTCTAGTCTACTACAGCAACTCTACGCTTCTTCGCACAAAGGCAGTCAGTTCCTTGCCGGTCAGCAAGCCCTGGGAAAGCAAAGCCAAATCAAAGGCCTGCTTGGCCAGTTTGGTCTGGGCTTCTTCCCCGTCCGCTTTCAGGATCTTGTCCACCACGGGATGGTTGCCGTTGATGGCCACCTTGTAGCTGTCCGGCAGGCTGCCGTAGAAACTCATCGGTCCGCCACCGGTCTGGGCCATGTCCTTCATTCTGCGCATCCACTCTTCCATGGTGATGGTCACCGGAAGTTCTTCCGGACTGAGCCCTTCGATTTCCACGGTGTAGGACTTGTTGTTGATGGCCTTTTCGAAGAGGTCTTTGACAGACTTGCTTTGCTCCTCGGTCAGGAGATTGGCGTAGGTATCGTCTTTTTGGATCAGCTTCTCGGCGACATCCGCATCCACACGCTTGAGCTGCGTTTTCTCCAACTTGCTCTCGATATGTTGGATAAAGTGGCTGTCGATCGGTGAATCCAAGACCAGCACATCGTAGTCCTTTTTGTTCGCAGACTCGATAAAGCTGTCCTGCTTGTTGACGTCGGTGGCATAGAGGTAAACCACTTGGTCGTTGTTATCCGTTTGAAGTGCTTTTACTTTTTCGCGGTATTCGTCCAAGGTAAAGTA
Organism: uncultured Limnohabitans sp.; assembly: GCA_964530015.1. Classification (GTDB taxonomy): domain Bacteria; phylum Bacteroidota; class Bacteroidia; order Cytophagales; family Cyclobacteriaceae; genus Algoriphagus. The sequence continues at coordinate 4,423 of CAZGYC010000055.1, forward strand.
CTCGCCCTTGGTGTTTTTCAGCAGCGTGAAATCCTTGCCTTTTTCGTAGAATTTCTCCTCGGAGATCATCCCGTACTTCACAAACAGGCCAATGTCGCCCCATTTTTCTTCGTAGGCCTTTCTGTCCTTCTTGAAAAGCTCAGCCAGCTTGTCAGCGACCTTTTTGGTGATGTAGTTGTTGATCTTCTTCACGTTGCCGTCGGCCTGCAGGAAGCTTCGGGATACGTTGAGCGGAATGTCCGGAGAGTCGATCACGCCGTGGAGGAGCATCAGGAATTCCGGCACGATGTCCTTTACCTCATCGGTGATAAATACCTGACGGCTGAAAAGCTTGATCTTGTTTCGCTGAAGCTCAAACTCGTTTTTGACTTTCGGGAAATACAGCACCCCGGTCAGGTTGAAGGGATAGTCCACGTTCAGGTGAATCCAGAACAGCGGATCCTCGCCCATCGGATAGAGACTCTTGTAGAAAGCCAGATAATCCTCATCCTTGAGGTCATTTGGGGACTTGGTCCAGATCGGAGCCGTGGTATTGATGATGTTGTCCACCTCGACGGACTTCCACTTTTTCTCGCCTTTGTCATCCACTCCGTCTTCCACAGATTCGGACTTGGTGCCAAACTTGATCGGAACGGGAAGGAATTTGGCGTATTTGTCCAGGATCCCCTGAAGCTTCCACTTGTCGAGGAACTCTTCGGAATCCTCGTTCACGTGAAGGATGACGTCGGTGCCGCGGGTTTTCTTCTTCCCTTTCTTGATCTCAAATTCGGTGCTGCCATCGCAGGTCCAGATGGCCGGTTCGGCTCCATCTTGGTAGGAGAGCGTGTGGATCTCCACGTTTTTGGCCACCATAAAGGCAGAATAGAAGCCCAAACCAAACTTGCCGATGATCTCATTGGCATCTTTGGCATCTTTGAACTTCTCCACGAATTCTGTTGCACCGGAGAAGGCAATCTGGTTGATGTACTTTTTGATCTCCTCGGCAGTCATCCCGAGGCCTTTGTCGGAGATGGTGATGGTTTTCTTTTTCTCATCAAAAGCCACCTCCACGGTCAGGTCGCCCAGCTCCCCTTGGTACTGTCCCAAAGTCGCCAGACGCTTGATCTTTTGCGTCGCATCGACTGCGTTGGAAACCAGCTCACGGAGGAAGATCTCGTGGTCAGAGTAGAGGAATTTCTTGATGATCGGGAAAATATTCTCGGTATGGATCGAGATGGTACCTTTTTCCTGCATGGTTATAAATCAGTTTAACGGTTACAAAATTTTTACAAAGGGAGTTGATCAATGCCCGTTCCAATTGGGAAAAAGTGACAAGATGGCATTTTTGAAAGCGCTTTGATGTCACGAAGGCACAAAGACTTTAGTATAATTTTAAATTCACCGCAGAGACGCAGTGAACGCAGCGTAATTTTATGCCAAATTTCTTTGCGGCCTCCGCGACTCCGCGGTGAAAATTTTCCGAAATGGCTAGACCAAATAAGTGAAATCCAGCGGATCCGGAAACCCAAACCCAAAGCCTGTTGCCTGGATTTTCCCAGAGGATATCAGCCGGTCATTTCCCCCAGGTTCGTTTTGGTAGCTGGCGGGAGGCGCGATGCCGGTGTCTTTTGAGATCTTGTCATAGATTTCCCGGCGCAGCGGGTGCTGGGGCGCGACTCCGTTGTAGGTTTCGTTCCAAAGCTCCTTTTCCACAATCCAAGCGAGCATCTTGGCCGCGTCGCCGCGATGGGTAAAGTTGACCCGGGTGTGTCCTGCGACGTTTTCTTTTCCTGTAAAATACCGCAACGGAATCCGGTCGTCTCCCAAGAGTCCGCCGAATCTCACAATCGTCAAGTCGTAGTTCCGGTCTTTTGCCAGGAACTCCTCCGCCCGGAAAATCGTGTCATGGCCGGTATTGGCAAGCGTGATCGGAAAAGCCTCGGTATATTTTTCCTCCCTGTTTTCATTGGGATAGACTCCGGTGCTGGAGACGAAAAGGACTTTTTTGACCGGGGAATTGCCAAGCAGGCTTTTCAGGTACTTGAGCTGTTCGAGGTGAAAAGTACCGTCACCTGTTCGGGATCGCGGGGGAATATTGACCACCACGACTTCAGACTGAAACAGCGCATGGAAACCCACGCCTTCGGGATGGGGATTCAGGGAAAAACGGACGGCTTTGATTCCCTCCGACAGGAGTTTTTCCCGCTTTTCCGCCGTGGTGGTGGAGCCCACCACTTCAAAGCGGTCTTTCAGTAAAACCGCTGTCGGAGTACCGATCCAGCCCAAGCCGATGATGGAGACAGTTGTCATTGAATTTTTATTTGGCGCAAAGGCCCGAAGAAAGCAATAATATCACAACAATGGCAAAAGATAGTGTCAGCCCGAGCTGCCTGCCCCGAACTTGTTTCGGGAGAGTCGAGGGCTGATTTGAAGTTTGAGTCAAGGGCTTCTCAACTTTTCAATTGAAATTTCTTCCTGTCTTTGGGCTCTGTGGATACACATATAAAAAAACGACCCTGACCTTCCATCCTTTCCGGCCTGAAATCCGGTCCCGAAAATAGGGCAGAAATCCCGGTCGCTTTTTCTTGAAATCAATCGCAGAACAGGTTTAATTTGGACGCATGTACACGAGAATTTTAAATTTTGGGCTGGCGATTTGCCTTGCCTGGAGCTGCAGCGCTCCCAAAACACCCCAGGGGGCCAATCCGGGGACCCATCCAAACATCGTCCTCATCTACCTGGACGATCTGGGTTATGGAGATATGGGCGCCTATGGAGCCAAGGCATTTTCCACGCCGAACATGGACAAATTGGCCCATGGAGGCATCCGCTTTACGAGCGGCTATGCGACCTCGGCCACCTGTACGCCCAGCCGGTACGCCTTGCTCACGGGCAGCTATCCCTGGAGAAACAAAGACGCCAAGATCCTCCCCGGCACGGCTCCGCTGCTGATCGACACCGCCCAGATGACCGTGCCCAAGATGCTCAAAGCCCAGGGCTATCGCACCGGGGTCGTCGGCAAATGGCATCTGGGTCTGGGCTCCGGACAGGCTGACTGGAACGGTAGCATCAGCCCCGGCCCCAATCAGGTCGGCTTTGACTACAGCTATATCCTGACGGCGACCCAAGATCGGGTGCCGACCGTGTACATCCACAACGACCAGGTGGACAACCTGGATCCCAACGACCCGATCGAAGTGGATTATTCAAAAAACTTTGACGGAGAGCCGACCGGCAAGGACCATCCCGAGCTCACCACCATGAAGTGGCATCATGGCCACAACAACAGCATCGTCAACGGCATCCCGAGGATCGGTTTTATGAAAGGCGGGAAATCCGCACTTTGGAATGACACCACGATGGTGGATCATTTCCTCGAAAAAGCCCAGACATTCGTCAAATCCAACAAGGACAAGCCATTTTTCCTATACTATGCCCTTCAGGAGCCGCACGTGCCCCGCACGCCCAATCCGAGATTTGTCGGAAAGTCCGGTCTTGGGCCTCGGGGAGACGTGATCCTGGAGGCCGACTGGGCCATCGGGGAATTCCTGAAAACGCTGGAGGAAGAAGGCGTCTTGGAAAACACCCTGATCATCTTCAGCAGTGACAACGGACCGGTGCTGAACGACGGGTATTACGACGATGCGGTGGAGCTGAACGGGGACCACACAGCCACCGGTCCACTCCGGGGAGGAAAGTACAGCTTGCTCGAAGCCGGTACCCGGGTGCCGTTTTTGGTCTATTGGAAAGGAAAAATCCAGCCACAGGTCTCCGATGCGCTGGTTTGCCAGGTGGATTTCCTGACTTCGCTCGCGGTGTTGACCGGCAGCGGCGTCAAGGGACAGGACAGCGAAGATGTCTTGGATGCACTGCTCGGCAAAAGCCAACAGGGCCGCGAAAACCTAATCCTGGAAGCAACTGGACGGACGGCTTTGCGCAAAGGCGACTGGGTGATGATCCCTCCCCACAAAGGAAACGCTGTCCTCCAGCCGGTCAATATCGAAACGGGGAATTTGGAGGAATACCAACTGTACAACGTGACCGCGGATATCTCCCAATCCAACAACCTCGCTGCTGCCGAACCCGGGAAACTGGAGGAAATGATCCGGTTTTACGAGGGAATTGTAGGGACTAAAATCCCGGAACCGGGGGAGATTGAGTTGAAGTAGAAGTAACCGAAGACCGGAGTGCCCTCACTGCGAGTGAGGCACGAACAGCCTGTCCCGATTTGCTTCGGGAAAGCAATCTGTCGGTAAGAGGTGAGTGGTAAAAGCGTAAGAAGTAAAACGTAAGAGGTTCACAGGGACGAATTCCCCCTTTGGTTTCAAACCCCAGTGTGGAAGAGAATTCATGTCAAAGGGGGCAGGGGGATTGTCTAACAAATATCATATCGGGAGAAAAATGAACTCAATCGCATCAAAAACTGGCCTCCTTGTCCTCTGCCTCGCCTTTGCCTGCAAGCCTTCGGAATCCAACAATACCCAGACGGCCCAACAAGCAACCCCACCCAATATCATCTACATCCTGGCAGACGACCTGGGCTACGGGGACTTGGGCGCTTTTGGCAGTACGAAGATCGAAACTCCAAATCTGGACGCATTGGCCAAAAACGGCATGAGGTTTACCCAGCACTATTCCGGGGCACCGGTGTGCGCACCAGCCCGGTACATGCTGATGACCGGCCTGCATGCCGGACATGCCTATATCCGGGGCAACGATGAGTGGAGGGAAAGGGACTCCCCATCAGGCGGCGATGTCTGGAATTTTGCGGATATGGAGAACGATTCGACTTTGGAAGGACAAAGGCCACTTCCCGAGGGAACCATCCTTTTCCCAAAGAGACTCCAATCCGTAGGCTACACTACCGGAAGCGTCGGGAAGTGGGGACTTGGTGCGCCGCAGACCAACTCGATTCCGACCAAGATGGGTTTTGATTTCTTTTATGGCTACAACTGCCAGCGTCAGGCACATACCTATTATCCGGTTCACCTCTACAAAAACGAAAACCGGGTGGCTCTCCGCAACAAGCTTGTCGCACCTAGCACCAAGCTGCCGGCAGGAGCCGATCCTTCGAAGGCTGAAAGCTACGCGGACTTTAATCAAGTGGATTACGCGCCGGATCTGATGTTTGCCGAGATGGTAAACTTCATCTCTGAAAACAAGCAAAAACCTTTCTACTTCTATTGGGCGACGCCGATTCCACATGTGGCCCTGCAAGCACCTCAGCGCTGGGTGGATTACTATGAGAAAAAATTCGGGGACGAGACGCCTTACTTGGGCAACAAGGGCTATTTCCCTCACAAAAATCCCCGCGCCGCCTATGCTGCCATGGTTTCTTACCTGGATGAAAACGTCGGCAAACTCATCGAACACCTAAAGAAGGAAGGATTGTACGAAAACACGCTGATCATCTTCACTTCGGACAACGGCCCCACCTTCAACGGCGGCACGGATTCGGAATGGTTTAACTCTGCCGGGCCTTTCACCGAAGATTCCGCCAAGATCAAGGGCCACGTATACGAAGGGGGCATCCGGGTGCCGATGATCGCCAGCTGGCCGGGCAAGATCGCCCCGGGGACTTCGTCAGACCTGATCTCTTCCCATATCGATATGATGGCGACTTTCGCCGAAATCACGGGATTTGAGCCGCCCGAAAACGACGGCATCAGCATCTTGCCCACTCTCTTCGGAAAAGAGCACCAAAAGCAGCACGAATACCTCTATTGGGAATTTCCCGAATCCGGCGGGCAGGTTGCCATCCGGTTTGGTGACTGGAAGCTGATCCGCCAGCATCTCAAAGACAGGGAACCCCCAACTTTGGAACTCTATAATCTCCGCGAAGATCCCCTGGAAACTACGAATGTCGCGGAAGCGAATCCGGAGATTTTGGCACAGGCAGAAGCCATCTTCGCAGAAGCCCACCAGCCATCCGAGCTGGAAAGGTTCAGGATCCCTTTGCTGGAAAAGGGCTTGCTGGGGATGGAGGAGTGAGCTCTCCAGAGCATCCTGTATAATTTAGAGACCAAAAACCCAGGCTTGTTCCAGTCTGGGTTTTTGATTGTAAAAAGATCCGGCATCGAACCCGGAATTCATCATGACTCTCCTCTAATCTCCCATCGAGGCCATATCGATCACAAAGCGGTAGCGGACGTCGCTTTTGAGCATACGCCCGTAGGCTTCGTTGATCTCCTGCATGGCGATCACTTCGATCTCGGAGACGATATGATGCTCCCCGCAGAAATCCAGAAGCTCTTGTGTCTCGGCAATTCCCCCGATCAGTGAACCTGAGATTGCTTTTCGCCCCATGACCATCGGCGCGGTATTCAGCATGGGTTCAAGATTTCCCAGGTATCCAACAAGCACCAGCGTACCGCTAGCCTGAAGCGTTGCCAGATAGGGATTCAGGTCATGAACATAGGGGACGGTATCGATAATCAGCTCAAACTTATTGCGGACCGATTCCATTTGGCTTTCATCCGTGGAGATGACCACTTGGTCTGCACCGAGGCTCTTGGCTTCATCGATCTTTCCCCTTGATCTCGAAAACAAGGTTACTTCTGCACCCAAGGCATGAGCCAGCTTCAGCGCCATGTGTCCAAGGCCTCCAAGACCGACCACGGCTATCTTGCTGCCTTTTTTCACATTCCAGTGTCTCAGAGGAGACCAGGTGGTGATTCCTGCGCACAGCAAAGGAGCCACTGCGGCCAAATCTAGGTTTTCAGGAACTTTTAGGACAAAGTGCTGGTCCACAACTATTTTTTCGGAGTATCCTCCGAATGTCTGCCGATGGAGATGCCTGTCATGTCCATTGTAGGTACCCGTGAAGCCGTTCAGGCAGTATTGCTCCAAGTCCTGCTCACAGTTTGCGCAGGTCTTGCAGCTATCCACCATGCAACCGACGGCAGCGAGGTCCCCTGCTTTGAACTTGCCGACTTCGCTTCCGACCCGGGTGACTCTCCCCACGATTTCGTGGCCGGGTACTGCCGGATACTTCGTTCCGCCCCAGTCGTTTCGGACGGTATGCAGATCCGAATGGCAGACTCCGCAATAGAGGATTTCGATTTCCACATCCTTGGGAGTGACCTCCCTTCGGGAAATCTTCATTTCCCCGAGATCAGCATCCTTTGATGCTGCTCCGAAGGCTTTGACTTCAAATGTTTGCATGGCTTGGTAGTCTGGCTTTGGCTTAAAAGTAAAAGAACAACACCCAGTGAGAATACTCTGGTTCCTTTGCTGTACCAAAAAAGACGCTCTTTCTCTTCAATTAAAAAAACTGCTTCAACAATCCAGATGAAGGTTTTAGGGTTTATTGACGAGCTCCGAAGCAACTGATTCCATAATCCTCCCATACTCTTCCTTACCAGCCGGGGTGAGATAAGGCAGGATGGTATTCCAAACCAGGCGCACCATCTCTCCTTTTTGCTGGAATTTGTAGGGCGAGATGACTTCCAACTGAGAGAGCCAGAAGGTAATCATCATCCGGATGGTGTGCAGGGTTCGTTCCATCACATCCTCATCAGGAAAGCTTACATACCCGTCTTTAAGGAACTCCTCAAATAGCTGCTGGGTCTGTTGCTTTCTTAGGATCAGGGTTTCCTGGATCCTCCTGCTCACTTGGGGAAAGGATCTGCTGATCTCCAAGACGTCCAAATTAAAAAACCTGTATCGGTATTGGAATTCCTCCAGTTCGGAGACCATGCGGTGAAAGTGCCGCAGCGAGGAGGTATTGGGCACCCTGGTGCTGTAGGATTCGGAGGCGTCCTCCCTCATCCTGTCATAAATGGCCAGAATCAGGTCTTCCTTGGTGTGGTAATGGTAATCCAGATTCCCGTGGCTGATCCCGAGTTCCGCTGCGATATGCCGGCTGGTAATCCCCTGGACACCGGATTCATTGAACATCCGGATGGCTACGGAGAGAATTTTGTCTTTGGTTTTAAGCTTGGATAAGTTTTTCATTTGGTCAAATTGGTAAAAAATCAGAACTGGAATTTAAGGGGTAAAAAATCAAATGGAGACTTAATCTGCCATTTTTTGAATTAAAAAAAGCTAGCCTATCGATAGGCTAGCCTCCTTTAGACCGGGATACTGTCAAGATCTCCCAGTTTGCAAACCCAATCCTTTCAGATCACCTTATTCCCAGTTTGGATTTTGGGTCAGGGATGGGTTCAAAACGAGTTCATCAGACGGAATGGAAATCAGGTAATCCTGATTCTTTCTGAACCCGTATCCCGCAGGCATCTGAGTCTGGAAATAGTCAATCAAGCCTTCAGCGTTTGTCTTGGGGGTAAAGCCGGGGAATTCTGCCGGATCGAAAGGATAGCCCAGCGGCCTCTTGCCACTCACCAGCTTGTGGGCGGCCCATCTCCTAAAATCATGGGTTCGATGGCCTTCGAGTGCAAGTTCCACTCTTCTTTCATTTCTGATGGCGTAGAGTGCGTCGTCTATCGGATAGCCATAGTCCACGAGATTTTCTCCGTATTCGGCTTGGGGAATCACCGTGAAGTCCGGCATTCCTATCCTGGCTCTCAGCGGATTAAGTGCCTCAAATGCAAGGGTTCCGTCCAGCTCGTATTTTGCTTCGGCATAGTTGAGGAGAACTTCGGCATACCTAAAATAGATTCTGCCGGTTTGGCTCAGTCCGCCAAAGTCCGCCCCGGCAGCGGTCGAATAGGGGTTGGAGAATTTTTTTACCTGAAAGCCTGTCGCAGCCAGTTCCTCGGAACCTCCATTCAGGAAGGGCTTGCTGAAGATCGTCCCGGAACTGGCCACCCGTAAATCCCCGGGAATCCAAACCGTTGCCGACAGTCTTGGATCGCAATCGGCTGCAATCTTGGTCAGGAAGTCATTGCCTTTGGTCGTCGTGGCCAGCGCGCTGAAGTTATAGGGATTCCCATCTCTGCCCAAATATGAGGACACCAGAGACCAGGTAAGCGACATATCGCGGGTTCTCCGTGTGGTATAGAACTGCAGTTCGTGCCCCATTTGCTCAGAAGTGCTGGCGATTTTGTAGAACAACACCTCATTGACCGAGGACATGTTGTCCAGGCCAAAAAGCGCATAATAGTCAGATTCGGGCTTGCCCGTGGAATAGATCCCTTTGGTATAGCTCCCGGTTATCAACTGCTGCGAGGCATCTACGGCGATCTGAAAATACTTTTTCGGATCGGCGCCACTGGTGCCAAAGACGGTACCCGCATGGTATTTTTGCCAAGAACCCTCGTAGAGCGCCACTTGGGATTTGAATGCCAGCGCCGCTTCTTTGTTGATTCTGGCATTGCCAACTTGGGCTCTTGCCCCCACATGTTGAAAGGCCTTGTCAAGGTCAGAGATAATAAAGTCTGCGACGGCGGTTCTGGGATCTTTCGGCTTGTACAGATCCGGATCACCGGGGAAGAGCTGGTGGTCATAGATCGGTACGTCCCCGTACGCCTGAAGCTTTTCATAGTAAAACCAAGCTCTGAAGAAATAGGCTTCTCCCAGAAATTGGGCATATTGGCTCACGTCAGCCTGTACATTGTCCAAGTTGTCAAACAGGATGTTGATGCTTCGGATGTTTGCCCATTCACTGGTCCACTGCCCATTTCTAGGGGCTCGTGTGCCGTGCATCACAGCATTGGGTACGGCCACGATCAGGTTGTCGGAATTGTCCTCTTGTAGCGGGACGTTTGCCGAGCCATGACCCGGAAGATTGGCATAGTACTTCTTGACATAATTCTCAATGTCATTGGGGGTCTTGAAGTAATCGTTGACAGAGATTTGGTCTTCGGGCGCATTGTCTATGAAGCCTTCACAAGAAGCAGCTCCCAGAAGCACCGCAAACAGCCCAAGCGTATATATGGATTTTTTCATCATCGTCTAAAATTGATTGGTTAATAGGATACCTGAAGCCCAACGGTCAGCATTCGGTCAGCACCGTAGGTTTTGCCAATTCCCCATGAACTGCTTACTGCTATCGGGTCGATTCCGGGAGAAAGCTTGCTCAAAGTGAGCAGGTTGTCGCCGGAAAAATACACGCGGAAGTTGCTCAGGCGCATCCTGGCCAAAAGGGGATCGGGAAGCGTATAGCCCACCTGCAGGTTTTGGATTCTCATATAAGCACCGTTTTGCAGATAGCGGGTACTGGTTTGCCGGTTTTTTCCGTTCTCGGCATCATTGAGATAGGGGCGTGGGAAATAGGAGTTTAAATTAATGTTTGCGTCCCCTTCGTATAGTCCGGTATACTTGTCACCAGGCTGGTTCCTGAAGTAATCCAGATGCTCAGGAAACAAGCTGGATTGGTTGCCTGTACGGAATCCCCAGAAAATATTCTGGCCGGCATCAAACCACAGATCCCGCTTGCCGACTCCCCTGATGATCATGGAAAGGTCAAAGCCTTTGTACCCGGCGTTTAGATTCAAGCCATACTGGTACCGTGGGGTACTGTTTCCGATGATGCGCAAGTCACCATGATCCTCCAGGGTATTGGTGCCGTTGTCGACTTTGCCATCGCCGTTGACATCGATGTACTTCACATCACCCGGTCTCCAAGCCAAGCCTGTCAGGTCTTTCAAATCAACCGCAGCAGTGTAGGTGTCGACTTCTTCTTGTGACTTGTATAGGTCATGCGCGGTGTATCCCCAGATTTCGCCTTGCTCTCTTCCCTCGTACCAAGTGGAAAGCACTCCGGTAGGGTTCAGGTATTTGGTGACAAAGGATCTGCTGTCATACATGTTGGCACCCACAGTGAAGTAAAAGCCGTTGGAGAAAGTCTGGTTCCAGGTGATTGTGCCTTCCCAACCTCTCGTTCTCAGGGAGGCATTGTTGGATTGGGGAACAGTGGCACCCAAGACTCCCGGAGCCGGAGCCACCGGCCCAATCATGTCCAACGTGGTGCGCTCAAACCAGTCGAAGACCAGTTTCAGGCGTTTGTTCAGGAAGCTGGCGTCCATCCCCAAGTCAAGGGATCTGGCGGTTTCCCAAGTCAGGTCAGGACTGATCAATGCGGGTGTACCCGCGTACCCGATCGGTCTTGAACCATTCGGTGCAAAAATCCAGTTTACCGCGTTGCCGGATAGCGGGATAAGGGACAAATCCTGATAGGGAGTCACATTCTGGTTTCCAAGCTCACCCCAAGAGCCACGGACTTTCAGCGTGTTTACAGCCTGGCTGATCGGCTGCCAGAATGCTTCCTTGTCCATGTTCCAGCCTGCGGACAATGAAGGGAAAAAGCCCCATCTCTTGCCTTCCCTGAATCTGGAACTGCCGTCGTATCTGGCATTGACTTCAAGCAGATACTTTTCCTTGAAGTTATAGTTGAACCTGCTGAAGTAGCCTTGGGTGCTGATGGTCTGCAATTGTTCGGTCATTTGGATTTCTCCGTCTGCCGTGTTCAGAGATGGGACATCGGGAACCAGCAAATTGGTTCTGTATCCGCTAAGGCTACGCTGCTTGAACCGCTCAAACTGCGTTCCGGCCATTACACGGAAGGTGTTGTTTTCACCCGCCTTGAACTCATAGGAGCTGTACACGTTGGACGTCCAGTAAGGATTGCTGTAGTGCGTTCTTCTCGTGTTGCTCGGCACGGTGTTGCCGTTTGCCAAGAGACTGCCGTCGACCAAATGATCATACACTGTCAGTTCATTGCTTTGGTAGAACTGGTCGACATTCCGCATGGCAAAATCTCCGTGAATATCCCATCCTTTGATCGGACGGAGATCGGTGGAAAAGTTGTGCCAGTTCTCGATTGTTTCCGTGATATCCGTACCGGCATCGTTGACCCAGGGGATTTTGGATTGGATCATGATATTGCCAAATCCGTCGTACAGGGCATTGGTGGGCATCGTGCGGGCGATTTGGTGAAAAATCAAATCATAGGCCCCCTGCCGATCCATATTTGGAAGCTCACGGACCATCTTCGAGAAGCGGGGCTGGTAAGTGAAATCCCATTTGTCAGTGATGGCGGTAGTGATCTTACCCATGACATTGTATCTGTCAAAGGTGTCCGTCCCGTAGTTCAAGACACCGGATTGGCCATATAAGCCCGCTGAGAAATAATAGGAAGTCCTATCCGAACCACCTGAGATACTCAGGTCGTGTTTTTGAATAAAGCCCGTACCGAAATACTCGTCAAACCAGTCGCGGTTACCATTGCCGGTTTGGTCAAATCCCCACTGATTGAGGTTGGCGGGATTGGGAGTTGTCTCGAAGTGGGTCGCGTCTGCCGGAAAATTCGCATTGCTGCGGATAAAATCATAGTCGCCATTTTGATAAGCCAGGATATTGTCAATCGTCCTGTTCGCAAAGAACCTTCCCCCTGCACCGAACACCCCGGCTTCGTTGATTGCCTTGGCATGTGAGTACGAGTTGATCATTTGGGGTAGGTTGGTAGGACTTGCCGAGCCAACGCTTCCCGAATAGCTTGCCGTGAGCTTGCCTTTGCCTTTTTTGGTAGTGATGACAATCACACCGTACGGTGCTCTTGCCCCGAAAATGGCCGAAGCCGCCGCATCCTTGAGGATCGAGATCGATTCAATGTCATTGGGGTTCAGCCGGTTCATGTCACCGGGGATCCCATCGATGACCACGTAGGGCTCACCTCCGTTGATCGATCCCATTCCCCTGATCTGAATGTTCATGTTGGCACCGGGCTGAAACCCGTTGTTTCCCACGCTGAAGGTCAGGCCGGGTGACGTCCCCTGCAACAGTTGGGACACCGACGGAGAAGGGCGATCGGCCAATGTCTTCCCGTCCACTACATCTACGGCACCAGTGAGGTTGGTGACTTTCTGGGTACCGTATCCCACGACCACCACTTCGTCAAGGGACGAAATATCCGGCCCCATCGTCACGTCAATTTTGGTCTGGTTGCCCACCACGATTTCCTGGGTGGCGTAGCCGACATAGCTGAAAACCAACACGGCATCCGGCCCGGGTACGGTGATCCTGTACCTGCCATCGGTATCGGTGACCGTTCCGGTGGTTCCGCCTTTCAGGAGAACGGTCAGGCCAGGCAATGGCAACCCTTCTTCCTTGTCGATCACAACTCCGGAAACGGTGATGCTGGAGGATTGTCTTGCCTCCGCCACCCAGGCAGTGGATAGGAACACCAAGAGAAAGAGCCAACTCCCAAATCGCGATGGGCGAAGTCCCCTTTCTGTGAGAAAGCCCGTGTGACTCAGGGCCTTGCTAATTAAATTTTTCATGCAATAGTGTTTATTTAACTGAATTATTGCTTTAAATGGAAGCACTTAAGCAAATAAATTGAATAATTCTCGAAAGAAATGTGAAAATAGTGCAATTGACCTAGGTCTGAATTAAAAAAATTGGCTCTTTCTCCGAAAAAAACTGGATTATCTTGGGTTTCATGGGAAAAAAGGATGTGATTATTCGCAATTCCCCCTACTTTCCGAACGTTGACTTCGTGAGCTGGCGTGGGAAAGGAATCCCGTTTTCTTCCAAATTCCACCACGGCCTGCAGGGCCAGTTTCGGATTTTGGTGCCGTTGGCCAGGATCAGCAATAATCCTGTCCAGCTCGCAGACCCGAACGAGATTGTTGGGGGGAGGCTGAAAAATGAGTGGCTTAGCAGTAGGCCAGCAGGTCACTGCTCATCCCGGCCTCCTGTGGTGTCAGGTATTTGCCCGCTACGATGCTCACCGGGAATTTGAAATAGTTGCGAAGGTGCGGAATATGCTCCAGCAGCAAGGCCGGATGGCCCAGGGAAATGTGGTTGAACAAGACCAGATGCTGGTGAATCTGCCCCATATCCCCCACATGGGGGACCACGGGCACATTCAGCTTTCTGGAAAGCAGGCTGATGAGGATAAACTCCGAGATTCCGCCGACCCGTACCGCATCCACCTGGTTGAAGGACATGCAGCCGGATTGCAGGAAGTTTTTGAAGATGATCTTGTTGGGCACATGCTCTCCGAGCGCCAGAGGTACCCGAACGGCCTGGGCCAATTGGACATGGGCCCTCACGTCGTCGGGATGGGTGGGCTCCTCGATCCAGAAGGGATTGAGCTCTTTGAGCTGCTCGCAGATCCCGATGGCCTGCGGCAAAGTCCATTGCTGGTTGGCATCAAACATCAGGGTGGCGCCCTCTCCGGCCACCTCCCTGACCATGCGGGCCCGGCGGAGGTCTCTTTCCGTATTTTTGGAGCCTACTTTCAGCTTCATGGCCGTAAAGCCCTGGTTCATCGCTTCTTTCACATTGTCCATCACCTGCTCGTCGGAATAGTTGAACCAGCCGATGGACGTGTCATAACCCGGGTATCCGGTGTGGAGGATGGATTCCCGCGCCTTCCTGCTTTCGTTTTGGCTGCTGAGGAGTTGGATGGCTTCCGATTTGGGCAGGATATCCTCAAAATAGGAGAAGTCCAGGGTGTTGGCCAGGGCTTCCGGGCTCAGGTCGATGAGCAGTTTCCACAGCGGGACACCTTCGGCTTTGGCCCATAGGTCAAAGCAGGCATTTACGATCGCCGCAAGAGCCAGTTGGACGACTCCCTTGTGGGGACCCAGCCAACGGAAATTGGGATCGTCGGCCATCTGCCGATACACCGTGCCAAAATCACCCATCAGCTCATGGATCTCCCGGCCTGCGATATGTTTGGACAAATAGTCTATGGCATCGCAGACGATCTTGTTGCCCGCCCCAAGTGTGAAGGCCAGCCCCACTCCCTCGATGGTGGAGTCCGTGTACAGCCTGCACACCGCATAGGCATAGACGGGATCAACGTGGACCGCATCTGAGCCTGCTCCGTTTTTCAGTTTGAACCGAACGTCGTTTGATTCGATTTTTCTAATGGTAATCGACTTTTTCATTTGGATTTATAGGCTTTGATCGGGCAGGAGCCTGACCATCTTTTTGGTGGGATTATTGTTTGATTTTCAAGGGAATCTGGATGTTGAAAGAGCTCCCGTCGGTCTTGCCGTTGACATCGGTGACCGCTGCGGCGCAGTAGAGGTATTGCGGGATTCCCTTGGAGTCCAGCAGTAGCTGGGGGCGTTCGAGCCGGTCGAGCCGTTGGAGGTTTCCGTTTTCCAAAGTGACCTGGGGCTTCATAAACTGGGAATGCCGGGGTAGTTCCCACAGGATTCCGTCCTTGGACTTCAGAAGGGCGAGGTCTTTGGGGCCGCCTCCCGAAAGTCTCCCCGTGAAATCCTTCACCACGGCAAAAAACTGTCGGTGTTTGGCAGAATACCACACATAGGGGTCCTCGGCACTGGCAAAGGAGCCGTCGGGCATCCTGACGTCAAAGATGAACTGGTCTTTGGGGACGAAGGGCCCGGTAGGAGTGGGCCCTACTGCCAACCCATGGACGCCTTTCCAATTGGGTTCGTAGATATTTCCCTTGAAAAAAAGCAGGTATTCTCCCGTCTTGGGATTGAAGTCCACAGAGGGGTTGACCATGATCAGATTGTCCGGTTTGGGTTCGGTGCCAGCAGGGGAAGGAAGCAGGACTTGATTGGCCTTGACCCGGGTCCGGGGACTCAGCAAGGGTTCCGAAGGCCGTTCGAAATTCCCTCGAACCAAGTCCTCAAATGAATCAAACGCTATCACGCCTATACGCAGGCTCTGCTGTACACGGGATCTTTTGTCCAAGTCGGGAGCGACCTGTTCTCCCATGTCGCGTCCTCCGATGTAATAGAGGTAGTATTTATCGCCGAATTTTTTCAGGTGGGGATTGTGGGCCATCTGGGCATCCCAGGCATCTGGTCTGCCCTCGTGCAGGGCTCCTTTGAGGACAATCTTTTGAAATCTGAAATCCCGGTCGGGGTAGTCCGATACGGCATAGCCCAGCTTGCTCTCAAGCACCCAACTGGAATTGAAATTGTCCCGGTCGGGGCCACTTTCCCAAAGGGAAAAGACCATGTGATATTTCCCATCGCCACCCCGGACCACACTGGCTCCCCAGACGAAGTAACCTTCCACTTGGAGGATGGAGGGGCCCGTCAGGACTTCGCTGTGGCGTTCTTTTTTCAAGACGGCCTTTACCGGCAGGGGCTCCACGAGGAGTTCCTTTTTCGGCGAATGGCTGTGCTGACTGCCCGGCAGGGTGAAAAGAACAGCTATGAGCAAAGTTTTCAGATAAAATGCCATCCTAGTTTCGGGATAGATAGTCAATGCCGAGATCATTGGTACGGACTGCCGCCAGCTTTTCCCGCAGCTTGGCCTGCATTTCCTGAACGACGGCCTGATACTCCGGCAAATCGGCCAGATTGGTGTACTGCTTGGGATCCTGGTACATGTCGAAGAGCTCCCTGCCGGACTTGGCATCCTCGTCGTACTGGATGTAGGCCCAGCGGTCTGTCCTTACCAGAAAGGTTTTGCCGTCTTGGCTGACTGAAAAAGCCATGTCCCGGATTTGGTGTTCCTTGTCCTTGAGGATGGGAAGCAGGCTTTTTCCCTGGATGTTGGAGGGGATCCTTCCCCCCGCCATGTTCACCAGCGTAGGATACAGATCCAGCAACTCTGCAAATGACTGGGTTCTTCCGGGCTGGATGCCGGGAGCTTTGATGATCATGGGAACCTGGACGGACTCCTCGTGCAGGCTCACTTTCATCCAAAAGTCATGCTCACCGAGATGGAATCCATGGTCGGAAATGAATACCACGATGGTGTTGTCTTCCAAGCCTTCCTCCCGGAGGGTTTGGAGGATCTTGCCGACCTGGGCATCCATGTAGGAGACCGATGCATAGTAGCCTGCAATGGCTTTTTGCTTTTGGGCATGGGACATCTGGCCGTTTTTGGTGGTGACGTAGTTGATCCCACGGGCGGGGATGTCTGCCCAGTCGTTTTCCACTACCGGAGGGGGAACCATCTGCTGCCAGGGATAGGGGATGAAGTACTTTTCGGGAGCGACAAAGGGAACATGTGGCCGCACCAGACCCACTGCCAGGAAGAAGGGTTCTTTTTTATGGGCTCTGATCAGCTCACGAGCTTTTTCGGCCGCAATCCCATCCGAATGGCCCAGATCCCCTTCGGAGCCTTGGACGATGGTCATGACGTTGCCGCCTTTGCGTTCGATCGCTCCGTCGGGATTGTTTTGCACCAACTCGGCCTTGCCCGGAGCTTGCCATTCGGGCCCTTTTGCATTGAATTTTTCTGTCCAGGAATCGGGATCATCCGTACCGTCGGAGCCGGTCTCGATGTCGATGGGCACGCCCATGTGGTAGATCTTGCTCACGCGGGCCGTGTAGTAGCCCTGGTCTTTGAACCACTGGGCCATCGACTGGCGCTCCCGCCCCACCTGCTCCCGCCCACTCACATAGCCATAGGTCGTGGTGGCACTTGGATAGTACCCAAACATCAGGGATGCCCGCGAAGGCCCGCAAACCGGATATTGGGAATAGGCGCGTTCAAACAGCACTCCTTCCTGTGCGAGTCGGTCGATGGCCGGCGTGCTCACGATCCGGTTGCCATAGGCTCCCAGGGCCGTCATGGTCAGGTCGTCGGAGATGATCAGCAGGACGTTGGGTTTGTCTTTTTTCCTCTGGGGAAAAGCCCAGATCGAGACCAGCATCAATACGAGGGAAAGGGGGTATTTCAACAAATTGCAATTCATGGCTGTGTCTGTGCTTATTTTGGATTGTTGGCGGATTGATAGACTTTTTCGACCAGCTCCATGGTCTGGAAGGCCGTTTCCACACGGTGGGGCAGAGCTTGACTGGAATCTTGCAGGTAGTTTTGGAGTAGAGCCATGCTTCCGACAAAGGCCTCCGGAAACCAATCTCCCCGAAGTGGGATTTCTTCCCAGCCCAAGCCGGAGTTTTTCAGGCAATAGGCCATCTTGGAAGGCCTTCCCTTGGGATAGTCCAGGGATAGGCCGATTTGGATAAAGGCAGCCCCTTGGGTTCCTTCCACTTTCAAATAGGACTCTTGGTGCAAGCTCCCAAAATCATGTCCGTGATTGGTCAGGATCCTGGCCTGTTTGAAGCCTTCATATTCCAGCAGAACCGAACTCCTCGCGTCGGCCAGTTCCGGAGTGAGCGGATGCCGGGCGAGGGATGACAGAACCCTGACGGGGTTTCCCGCCAGATGCCGGATCAGGTCAAGGTAGTGGATGCTGTGGTACAGGACTTCCATCCGCTTCTTGGTTTTTAGGAAGTCCCAAAGCTCCCAAGGGGTATGGACGCAGACTTTCAGCTCCAGGTCGTAGATCTCCCCAAGCAGGCCTTGGGAGAGCATGTCTTCCAGGGCCAGCATGCAGGGAGCGAATTTCAACTGAAAATTGACGGCGGCAATCAGGGCTTTCCTGTGGCAGAGATCCAAGATCTGCCGGGCCTCGGCGAGGGTTTCCCCCATGGGCTTTTGGATCAGTACCGGGGTTTGCTCTGGAAGCATCTCCAAGACAGAAAGAATCTGGTCTGCCGGAACTGCCAGATCAATGATGGCCTTCTGGAGGGCCGCTTCCCGGATCAAGTCTTCCAGACGGGAGAAGACCTTCCCGACAAAAGGGAATTTTTCGCGTGCAGCCTGGGCCTTTTCGGGGCTGAGGTCATAGATGCCCTGAACTTTCCAGCCCGCCTGCCGATAAGCCGGCAGATGGGCATCGGTCACAATCCCCCCGGCTCCCACGATGAAGATGGGTTTGGGATTGGAGACTTGTGGGATGGATTGGCGGAAATTCATAGCGCTTTTGTTTTTGTCAAGAAGAATCAAAAAAACACGAAATAAAGAACCGCCATGCAGGCCATCAGCAAGGCACTCAGGGCGATGACCTGCCCGGAACTTCCCGAAAGGCTCAGATTGGACACTTCGGGATTGGGGATCGGTTTGGCTCCCAACAAACTTATGCACCAATAGATGCCGGTGGAAATCAGGAAGAAATAAAAGGTCTGCCGCATCCAGTTGATCCCCAGGCCTTCCGGGGAAGAGATGAAGTTTTCGATCCCGCGTACGGGAACGTATTTCTCTGTCAGAAAAACGATCCCCGCAAACGTGCTGCCCAACAAAAGCGTCAGAAAAGCGGCGTTGGAAGTGCCCCGGAAGGAGATGATCCCAAACAGGAAGACCACGACGATGGAGGGGGCAAAGATCGAAAACATCTGGTTGATGAGCTCGAAGATGGCTCCCAGGCTTCCCAGAAAAGGAGACCAAATCACCGCCAATACCAAGACAATCCCCGAGGTGATCCTGCCGATGCGGATCATCTTGCGGTCAGAGAGTCCGGGCTTCAGTCGTCCGAAGATATCAAAGACCACCAGGGTGGAGCAGCTCGTCAGGGCCGCCGCCACGCTGCTCATCACGGCGGCCAGCAGGGCGGCCACCATCACGCCTTTCAGGCCTATCGGCAGCAACTGGACAATCAGGACAGGCAAAACGCTTTTGGTGTTTTCCCCGATCTGTTCGCGAAAAAGCGCAAAGGCGAGAATTCCCGGCATGACCATGATAAAAACAGGGAGAATCTTCAGGAATCCGGCAAAAACCGAACCCAGCCGGGCTTGGTTTTCATCCTTTGCGCCAAGGATTCGCTGGACGATGGTTTGGTCCGTACACCAGTACCAGATTCCCAAGATCAAATGGCTAAAAAGCATATCCCTAAACGAGAAACCCTTGGCGGCAGCGTCAAAATTGACCGCATGAAGCCGGTCTGGAGTCACGGCCGTCTTCAGTTCTGCAAAGGAATGTATCCCTACGCCCGGCAAGGCGAAAACGGCCAGTACCGTGATCAAAAGCGAGCCCAAGATCAAGATGACCGTTTGGAGGGATTCGGTGAGGACTACCGAAGACAAGCCCCCGATGATCGTGTAGATCCCCGTGGCCAGGGCAATCAGGATGACCGAAAACCAGACGTTCCACCCGAATATCTCCTCAAACACTACGGCCCCGGCATAAAAACTGATCCCGATGTGCATAAACAGGGCTGCCAAAATGCTGAAAAAAGCCAGGATCATCCGCGATCGGGAATCGTAGCGTTTTTGGAGGAATTCCGGCAGGGTGCTGATCTTGCTCTTGAGATAATAAGGCACAAAAATGAAAGCCAGGATCAGCAATTCGAAGGTGGAAAACCACTCGAAATTCCCCCACAGGATCCCGTCCCTAAAGCCCGATTCGGCCAGGCCTACCAAGTGCACTGTCGATATATTCGAAGCAAAAAGGGAGGCACCGATGATCTTCCAGTCCAGGGATTTGCCCGCCAGGAAATACCCTTCGCTGGTCGCCTGCTTTTTGCGGGCATACCAAATCCCCACCCAAACCATCGCAACGAGGTAGGTGACGATGATGGCAGCGTCGAGGGGATGCATGTTCATGGGACAGATTGCGGGGTGTGCGGTTTCTGGCGGGCCAAGATAATTTAAATTAGGGCGAAAGTACTAATATTGGAATGGTTTGTTTTATTTGCATCGCTATTCGGAGGATATGGCCTGCATTTTCGCACGGCTGCCAGCAAAAGGTGTATTATTGTCGTCCCGAATTATCAAATATGAATGTCAGCTTTCTTGTCAGTAGTTTAAAATTACAAGATGGCCTCGACTTGGTTAGACACCCTTCGACACCCTTCGACAAGCTCAGTGACCAAGCTCACCAACCCTCGCTCGGCCACCGGAGCTTTGGGTGCCATCAACAGTTAATTTGGCTACTGGCAAAGTAGCGGATATACCTAGTATAAAATATAATCAACAAACCTATGCGCAGCACCTTTTTGGGGATAGTGGTTTTCCTTGGCGGCCTTCAGCTTGGGTTTTCCCAGCAGGAAAGCAAGAAAGACTCCCGGCGTCCCAACATCATCTTTATCATGTCGGATGACCATGCCTATCAGGCGATCTCCGCCTACGACAGGCGGCTCATCGAGACACCCAATATCGACCGCATCGCCGAGATGGGGATTCTGTTTACCCAAGCGAGTGTGACCAACTCGATCTGCGCGCCATCGAGGGCGACCATCCTGACAGGCAAGCATTCCCACCTGAACGGGAAGGTGGACAACCATTTTCCCTTCGATACCACCAACGTGACTTTTCCCCAGCTTTTGCAGGATGCCGGGTACCAGACGGCCATGTTTGGCAAGCTGCACTTTGGCAACAACCCCAAGGGATTTGATGAGTTTAAGATCCTTCCCGGACAGGGATCCTATTACAACCCCGAGTTCGTCACCAAAAAGGAAGGCAACATCAAGGTGGAGGGCTATGTGACCGACATCGTGACGGACATGACGCTGGACTGGCTGGAACAGGATCGGGAAAAGGACAAACCGTTCCTGCTGATGTACCTGCACAAGTCTCCCCACCGTCCCTGGCTGATGGCCGAGCGCCACCTGGAGGAATTTACCAACAGGACTTTCCCGGAGCCCGCGACCCTGTTTGACCGCTACGAAGGCAGGTCTGCCGCCGCCGAGGCGGAGATGAACATCCTGCACCACATGGGCTGGGCGGGTGACAACAAGGTATTTCCCGAAGTGATGGACGAATTGGGGATTCCGGAGATCGGCCCGGACAAGGGCAGATTCAAGGGGGAATTGGCCCGCTTTACCCCTTCCCAGCGGGAAAACTTCCTGAACGCCTACACCCAGGTCAATGAGGACTTCAAGAAAAAGTATCCTTCCATGACCGAGGAAGACAAGATGCGCTGGAAGTATCAGCGCTACATGCAGGACTACCTCGGCACCATCAAAGCCGTGGACGAAAATGTGGGACGCCTCCTGGACTATCTGGAGGAAAACAAGCTCCTGGAAAACACCCTCATCGTGTACACCTCAGACCAGGGATTTTACCTGGGCGAGCACGGCTGGTACGACAAGCGCTTTGTGTATGACGAGTCCTTCAAGACTCCCCTCCTGATGGCCTGGCCGGGAAAAACCCAAGGCGGAAAAACATCGGATGCCTTGGTGCAAAACCTGGATTTTGCGCAGACTTTCCTGGATGCTGCGGGAGTGAAAGCCCCCAAAGACATGCAGGGCGAGAGCATGGTGCCGCTCCTGACGGGAAATGGAAAAAAATGGAACCGGGACGCGGTGTACTACCACTACTACGAGTATCCTGCCGAGCACATGGTCAACCGGCACTACGCGATCGTGACCCAGGAGTACAAGCTGATCCACTATTATTTTGCGGAGGACAGATGGGAGCTGATCGACCGGATAAAGGATCCGATGGAGCTGACAAACTTCTACGGTGATCCGGCTTATGCAGAGATCCAAAAAAGACTGCATGGCGACTTGGAAAAGCTCCGAAAGCAGTACAAGGATAACCCGGCCATCAGCCAAGGCTATATCGACCGGCTCATCGAAGATGCCGCACAGGGCAAGGTGTACGGAGCCCCCAAGGAAACCGTGGACGCAGCCATCCAGCGGAGCCGACAAAACAAGAGGTAGATTTTCGGTCAGCGTGCGGCTCGCCAAGGGAATAGCCGGGCAGGATTGTCCGGTTTTTTTCGGGAAAGCAGGCTCCTGATCAAAAACCTGCTTCCATTGATGAGATTGCTTCGGGGCATTGAACTCCCAAATCAATTTTAGCCATTGGGAAATGCCCCTACCAATAACGGAATAGTTAGCTACCGAAATCCGGATAAGCAATCCATTCCATACTTATCGTCCATGCCTACGGCATTTGGTTGTACCCCACATCGATCTTTTTACCAGCCATTGAAATGGCTGGCTAGAGGATCGCTCATGCCTGCCTACCGGACAGGCAGGCCTACGGCATTTGATACTACCCTGTTTACCCGTCATCCGGCTTTTGTAAACCCCAAATTTTTCGGACTTGCAAGGACGTGTACGCCGTTGGTAGTGACGCAGGAGCAGGTTCTCATCCCTTGGTATCCTGCAAAACCAACAGGGGATAGCGGGTGACGGAGGCCATCTCATGGGTAAAGTGGCGCTGGAAGAGCCCCCCGGAATCCCGGGCAATCATCGCCACCATCCCGGTATCGTCGTGCTTGTTCAGATAAAAATCAATCCCGTCCATCACGCTGCTGTCAAATACGGTGATGCGCTCGGTTTCGATGTTTTCCCTAAACCGGGAAACCAGCGCGGCACGCTCCATCTCGTGATGAAAACCCAGTCTCGTGTTTTTGGGTCTTACATGGAGTATCCTCAGTCTGGGCTCGATCATCAGCGAGGTGATCTCGGCTAGGATGTCCCAGGTTTCTTCTTTTTCGACCTCCTCCAGGTCCGTCGCCAGGATCACCCGGTTCTTTCCCTTTCTGTTAAACTCTTCAAAACGTGCCATGTGTGGAACAACCAACACCGGTGTCTTGATATGGGCAAGTACCTTTACCGTGTTGCTTCCCATCAAAATCCGCTTCAAGCCAGTGGCTCCCTTGGTTCCCATCACGACCAGATCTGCGTGTTGGGTTTTGATCTGGAAGTCCAAGGCAGGAACAAGCCCGTCTTGCGCAACAAGGGAGGAGCAATGAAGGTCGGAACCAAAGGCATTTTGCAGTTCTGCCTCCAATTTGGCCAGGTGCTGTCTTGCCTCCCCCTCGTCTTCACTGCCTTGCAGCGCGTGCAGGATGGTCAGGTGTCCCGAAACCCGCTTGGATATTTCGGCAGCAAACAGCAGGGCATTGCCAGCCTCATCGGAAAAGTCCACAGGGACAACAATCGTCTTTAGCATGAAAGTGTTTTTTTGGAAGATGGAATCTAAATATATGCATTTTCGTCAAAGGCGGTCTCTCCTGCAAAGTCTCCCCCCGGGGAAATGCCCCCGAAAAAACCATCGCCCCTCCGCGGCCTTTTGGCGGAGGGTGATCGGGCAGTTTTCGGATTGGACCATCCGGTTTGATGGAGCCTTGGAATTTATTCCCAGACCTGGATGACCCCTTTGCTGCCGATATGGCTGGAACAGGCAACCACCCAAAGCCTGCCGTCCCCGCTTTGGTGGATTCCGGCACCTGCCCTAAAACTGACCTCCGGGTCACTTTGAAATTGCCTGGAACGCACTTTTCTGAGTTCGGAGCCTTCGTTTTTCAGGCTGAGCTCAAAGAGATCGGCGACATTTTGATTTTCGCCGTCGGTTCCCAATCCGACCAGGTAAAGGGCTCCGTTGTTATCCTGCAGCAGGTTGATGTTTTGATAGGAATGCCAATCCGGGTTGATCCAGGAGTCCCTGGCCAAGCCAGCGGCGGCGATGCTGACAAACGGAGCCTCGGGACTCCCGCTTCCCTGCCTGGCGTGGATTTGATAAAAGTCCAGATGCCTGGTGTCCCAGTCGCCGACGACCACCAAAAGCTCGTCCTGCTGCCCGGCCAGTCCGACACATCCCGCAGTGGAGCGCATCGCGTCCCCTTCCCGCCCGATGACCCAAGTGGGTGTGGCTTGGATTTCATCGCCTTGGATCTGATAGACAAACACTTTGGATTTGTCCTTGGCAAGGTTGTCTTCTATGCCTACTGCGAGATAGCCGTCGGCCAACTGAAATCCTCCGGCATGTTTAAACGGCTTTTGGTCCATCTCCATCACCTGCTTCACTTCATGGTCTGCCACCCTCAGGCAGTAAGCGTAGGAATCCGAACTCCCGGAAAGAACAAAGGCGTCCCCATCCGGGCCTAGGGACTGGATGCCCTGCAAGTGCCCTCCGCTTTCGTCCAATGGCAGCGGGTTGGTGAAATGGATGGTCCGGGGTTTTTGGCCTATGCGGTCAAATCTCTCCGGGATAGTCTGGGAGAAAGCGGACGCGGACAAACAGGCGAGCAGAACCGCAAGGGAAAAGACAAAATGGGGAGGGGTCTTTTGCATAGGCCAAAAAATAGGAATTCCGCACCTCATATCCTCACCATCCCGGCGATTGTCGGAGCAATTGGCCCAGATCGGAAGCATGAAATCCGAAATACCGGAGACCGGAGATGGAAAATCTGCGGAAATCTGCGCCCTTTTCTGTGGGAATCCGCGGGAACCATTCAGGGACTTTCAGAAAAAGCATCCATGGATTGGAACTCCAAAAACGGGCATGAAAGTGGTTTTGCCGGGTGTTGGGTGCCCGAAGACCGAAGTGGGAAGAAGTCAGAAGTCTGAAATTCTCCCTTCCGAGAGTTGGCATTCGCCCAGCCTTTAACGATCCCAACGCTTAACGATTTTAACATTTAATGTCATTAACGCCCAACTTCAGTCCCTGCCGCCTCCCGTCTCCCCCCGACATCCCGCATCCAGCCTATAGTTGCTCAAATATCCTTCGAAAGCTCGTCGCCTCGGCGATCCTGCCGTGAAGCTCCGAGATGGCTACGCGCTCCTGCGCGGTCGTGTCGCGGTGGCGGATGGTCACGGTATGGTCTTCCAGGGTCTGGTGATCGACTGCGATACAGAATGGCGTACCGATCAGGTCTTGGCGGGTGTAGCGCTTGCCGATGGAGCCGGAATCTTCGTAGA
>CAZGYC010000056.1:0-29389 GCA_964530015.1 uncultured Limnohabitans sp.
AACTTCCGGACTGGTTTTAAGAATCTGACCTACTCGAGTTTTTCAGCAGGCCCTAATTAGATCTACGATTTACGAAGTGCGATTTACGACCTAAAGGCAGCATCCGGCCAATTTCCCCATTTTTTTGCGGCATCCTAATCTCGAATTTCGAAATGTCCGACAACAGGCGACAGCTACCTACTACACCCCCAGCTCTGGCAATGCCCTCGTAAATCGTACTTCGTAAATCCGACTTGTGGAGGACGCAGATAGCTATGCTCAATTACGCCAATGCCTGAGCCAAATCCTCCAGCAGGTCATCTGTATGCTCCAGTCCCACCGATACCCTCATCAGGTTGGGAGGAGTCTTGGAAGTTGGGCCCTCCACGGCAGCGCGTCGCTCGATCAGGCTCTCGACTCCGCCCAGACTGGTGGCGTTTGCAAAAAAGCGAAGCTTGGATACCACCGCATCGGCTTCCGCTGCCCCTCCTTTCACCATAAATGAAATGATCCCACCGAATCCGGTCATCTGCGAAACGGCGACCTCATGTCCCGGATGGTTTTTCAACCCTGGATAAAAGACCCTTTCGACCTTGGGGTGATTGATCAGAAATTCAGCCAAGATCCTCGCATGCTCCGCGTGGCCTTTCATCCGATAAGCCAGCGTGCGGATGCTTCTGCAAAGCAAATAGCAGTCAAATGGCGATGGCACGGCCCCTCCGAGCACCTGAACCGCCTTGATTTTCTCCCAAAATGGATTGGTTTCTTTGGTGACCAAAGCTCCGCCCAGCACATCGGTATGGCCTCCAAAAAATTTGGTACTGCTGTGCATGACGATATCTGCGCCAAGATCGATTGGATTCTGAAATACGGGAGTTGCAAATGTACTGTCCACAACCAAGATTGCTCCATGGTTTTTTGCCAGTTCGGAGACTTTACGGATATCGGTGATTTTCAGGAGCGGATTGGAAGGGCTTTCCACCCAAAACAGCTTGGTGTTTGGCCGGATGGCTTTTTTCACTTCCTCCTGATTGCTCATATCCACAAAAGTCACTTCCAGATTACCCGCAAAAAGCTGAATCATGGAATTGCGCAGGCCGTGGTACATGTCGTCCGGAGCAAGGATGTGGGATCCTGGCTCCAAAGCCTGAAAAACCGCTGTCCCGGCAGCATTTCCGGATGAAAAAGCCGCGGCTTCCTTTCCTTTCTCCATCGCTGCCAATACATCTTCCAGCGATTTCCTGTTTGGGTTGTCGATGCGGGTATAGAGCATCGGTCCGTTTCCATGCTCGAAAGTTGTACTCAGCGTAATCGGCTGGACCACAGGCTTGTTTTTGTCCGTGATCTGGTTGCCTTTGTGGATGGTGAGGGTCTCGAATCTCATGGCTACATTGTTTGGGCTCAAATTAAAAAAGTCCACATTCAGTTCGGGCCTATTTTCTAAAAATTCCTTAATACGCAGAATCCCATTCCAACCATTTTGGATTTTTTGACCTCTTTTACCCAGAAGCCCAGACATGGAAAAGGAAAGAATAGACTACAGCTTGATCGAAGCGGTAATTGCCCAGGACAGAAAGGCGCAATTCCAGCTCTTCGAACTGACCAAACGAATGGTCTATTCGCTGGCTTTTCGGATCCTCAACGACGAGGATGCTGCCCACGATGTACTTCAGGACACTTACGTGAAAGTTTTTCAGGAAATCAGGAACCTGAAACATCCCGAAGCGCTCATTTCCTGGATGAAAACGATTACCGCCCGAAAAGCGGTGGAAAAGGCCAAAAGGCAATTTGAGTTTGAAGAACTCAGCGCGGCCGATGACCAAGCCGAAGATCACTTCGAAGCGTGGTTTGATGCGGAACTCTTGGATCAGGCCATTCGGAGTCTTCCTCCTGGATCCCGGGCGGTCTTTATGCTGGTGGCGGTCGAAGGCTACACGCATCAGGAGTCGAGTGCCTTGCTCGGAATCAGTGAAAGCACGTCCAAATCCCAACTGAACTACGCGAGGAAATTGTTGAAAACACGGATCAAAACCCTCCTTCAGGCATGAAAAAGCTACCAGACCATCTACCCAAGGATAATAGTTGGGACAAAATCCTGGAGAAAGGAACCTTCGAAAATCAGTTGAATAGCCTGATTCCGGACTTGCCTGTCTTTGAGCCAAACTCCAATTCCTGGGCGAAAATCGAGGCGAAAATCGCTCAAGACCAACCCAAACCTGTGTTTTGGCTCCGGAAAGTCGCTGCCGTTTTGTTGGTCTTCTTGATTGGACTGGCCTGGGTAATCAGCCATCAAAGCAGCTCAGACAAAAGCATTACTACTGAAACCAATCTGCTCAGCGAAACAGAACAAATCACTGAACCAGTCACCGTGACACCTGTTATTCCAAAATCTGAAACTTCGGAAAACGTACCCAGCAACGAAAGCCCCAAAACCCAGATTTCAGAAAGTCAACACGCCGTTGTTCCCCAAAAGAAAACAGCGGATCCAGTACCAATCATCGCCTTGGAGTTGCCGGAGCTGGAAATCCCTAAGCCGGAAATAAAGCGACCGGAATTGGCGCAGATTTCCAAGGCTTCAGGCGCAGCTTTACCGGAGGAAAGAAAAACGCTCCATCAGGTCAGCATTTCCTGGCGAAAGACCAAACCCGGCCTTAAGGTCACCACGTCCTTCGGCAAGATGGAATCAGAGCTTGCACCACAGCCCAGCGCTTCCACAAGCCAAACCAACCAGCTCATCTTAGAAATAAACAACTAACCTTCTTGCCTAAACCCACTGAAAATGAAAAGACTGACACTTCTCACTGGCATTGCCGTGCTTTTTTGCCACCTGGCAATGGCCCAGGCAATCGAAAACAAGCCTTTCGGAAACTATCTGGAAAAGCTAAATGAGGAATTTCCCGTCACCGACACGCTGGTTTTCGACTTCCCAAACGAAGGAAAATTGCTGCTCTTCTTCAACAACACCGAATACGAGCTGGACTTTTTGGAGGAAAAGTTCAACCCTGTCCTGAAGAAGACCACCAAGTTTCCGGAGTTTAAGACACTCTACTACCGGCTGAGCGAGGAATACCCCCAGACCAAAGTCGACGCAGTGATACTCGCCCTGGAAAGAAACTACCTCCCCTACGTCGATAAGCTGGAACTCGGAGCGGTGATCGGCATGGACTATACCGGCGGGGAGTTTACACCGGAAGTCGGCGGCAGAGTCATGTTCAGTTTTCGCAAATTTGACATCGGCGGATCTTTTACCAACAAGGTCTTCTTTCCCGAGCGCATCGACGGGAATATCAAAGTCAACAGCAACTGGTTTGCAAATCTGGAATACCGATGGGACAAAAGCGATCCCAAATCCAACAGTGCCAACATGTTTGGTATCGGGATACTGGTAAACGAGGATAAAAGCCAGCTTTTCACAGGCACAACCCTACAGGCCTACTACAAGCGTGGAATAAACGACAATATCTCGATCCAAGTGGGGATCATCGGGACGGAAAATCTCAAGACCTTCTATCCGACCATCGGAATACGGTTTTGGTGACAATCTGAAATAAAATAAGAAAGCCAACGAGTCGCCGGCTTTCTTATTTTCAAAATATAATAGGAGAAACTTTAGTCAAGAGGTCTTGAATCTTGCTTCTAACGTCTTGGTTCTTACCTGATCCTGTCCACCGAGCGGACCAAGGCTTCATCCTTTCTGATAAACCGGTTGGCCAGCATATTGCAGACCATTGCGGCCAATATCGCCCAAAACCCAATCCGGTAAGATCCGGCTACTTCCGAGGCGATCTCCTGGTTGACTCCATTGGTCGTCAAGAAGACCGTCGCTACCAATCCGACCATCAGCAGGCTGTTGATCATGTTAATCATCATCTGCCTCGCTCTGCTTCGATATTGGAAGATCGAAATCAAAGCCAACAATCCGGCGAAAGAAGCCAAAGCCGCAATGTACCACTTGGAGACGGACTGGATTTCCTCTCCCGCAGGATTGAGGTTAGTCAATGCAAAAGCTGTGAGGTTCCAGGAACCGGCAGCATTTCCCTGCTCCCAAATCGGCAAACCGACTGTAATTCCCATGCACACCACCACCAGGAAAAGAAATATTGTTTGAACGCGCTGAATCATCTTGCTGTGTTTTTTTGGCAAAGAAAAGGTCAAATCCAATCATAACCAAGGATGGAAAAGTCTCCGGGAGGATTTGATGGGGAATTGTATCTTTGCAGCCGTATGAGCGAGACCAAGCGGTATTTTCTGGAGCTGAGCTACAAAGGCACCCCTTTTCACGGTTGGCAAATCCAAGACAACGCATTTACGGTGCAGGAATGCCTGGAAAATGCGCTGTCCACTTATCTGAGACAGCCGATCGCAGTGTTGGGCAGCGGAAGAACCGATACCGGAGTCCACGCCAACATGCAGGTGTGCCATTTTGACCTGTTGGACGCCGATCCGGGATGGAGTTTTCTCAAAGCCATCAACGCCATCCTACCCAAGGAAATCGCAGTCCATTCGATCAGACGGGTCAAAGAGGATGCCCATGCCCGATTTGACGCAGTCCGCCGGTCCTATGTCTACCGCATCA
This sequence comes from uncultured Limnohabitans sp., assembly GCA_964530015.1. GTDB lineage: Bacteria > Bacteroidota > Bacteroidia > Cytophagales > Cyclobacteriaceae > Algoriphagus. The sequence goes on from CAZGYC010000056.1 coordinate 4,556, forward strand.
TTTTCCGAAAAAACCCGTTTCTGGATCAGTTGGCCTGGCGTTGTTTTCACAGGCCTGATGTGGAAAAGATGAACCTGGCTGCAGAAGCCCTGCTCAGGCATGAGGACTTCGAGTGCTTCAGCAAGGTCCGTACGGATGTACCCCACTTTCGCTGTCAGATTATGTCCGCCCATTGGGAACAAAAGGACGGCGAATTGCTATTTCATATAACCGCCAACCGGTTTTTGCGTGGTATGGTACGGACGATTGTGGGAACGTTGATGGAGGTGGGAACGGGGCTGAGAGAAGCCGAAGAGATGGATGAATTGATTCTTTCCCGCAACCGTGCCAAAGCCGGGAAAGCCGCTCCAGCCAAGGGACTTTTCCTCAGCCGGATCGAGTACCGAAAAGAAATTTACCTAGACTAACCTGCCTTGAGCTTAGAAAAAGAAAAGGAATCGTCCGGCGAAATCGTCGACATGAAAGTGCTGAGGCAGCTTTACTCCTTCGTAAAGCCCTATCAAAAGCAGTTTTACTTTCTGGTATTTTTGACCGTCGCTATGGCCGTGCTGGCGCCTACCCGACCCTATTTTATCCAGATTGCCATTGATGACTACATCGCTTTGGGCGATACCGCCGGGTTGATCCGGATCATCTATATCCTTGTCGGATTGATGGTTTTGCAGGCCATTGTGCAGTGGGCTCATACGTACTATTCGGGCTGGATCGGCCAGGTGATCATCAAGGATATCCGGGTGAGACTATACCGGCACCTGCTGAAGCTCCGCCTGAAATTCTTTGACAATACTCCAATAGGCCGCCTGGTCACCCGGAATGTATCGGACATCGAAACCCTCGCGGATGTATTCAGTGAGGGTTTGGCAGCGATCATCGGCGACTTGCTCCAGATCATCACGATCCTGGGGGTGATGTTTTACATCGACTGGAAACTGACCCTGGTCAGCCTCAGCACGCTTCCGCTTTTGATTATTTCCACCTATGTGTTCAAGGAAAAAATCAAAGTCACCTTCAATGACGTCAGAAACGCCGTATCCAACCTGAATTCATTCCTACAGGAACACATCACAGGGATGAACATCGTCCAGATATTCAACCGGGAAAAGCGGGAGTTTGAAAAGTTCAAGGAGATCAACCGGGAGCATCGGACGGCCCACATCCGGTCCGTGCTTTACTATTCGGTCTATTTCCCCGTGGCGGAAATCATCCAAGCCATCGGGATCGGGCTGGTGGTGTGGTACGGGGCTGTAGGCGTATTGGGCCTGGAGCTGCAGATCGGGGTCCTGATTTCCTTTATCATGTACCTGCAGCTTTTCTTCAGGCCGATCCGCATGATCGCTGACCGATACAATACGCTCCAGATGGGCGTGGTAAGCTCTTCCCGGATTTTCAAACTATTGGCCAGCACAGAGCACATCGCCAATGAAGGAAGCTACAAACCTGCCAAAATCCAGGGGAATCTCCGCCTGGAAAACGTCTGGTTTGCTTATATCAATGAAGATTACGTCCTGAAAAACATCAGTTTCGAAGTCAAAGCCGGGCAAACCATCGCCTTGGTGGGAGCAACGGGGGCTGGCAAATCCTCCATCATCAACCTGATTTCAAGATTCTATGAAATCAACCAAGGGCAAATATTCATCGACGGCACCGAAATCCGGGAATACGAACTGGGCACGTTGCGGAAGCATATCGGCGTGGTGCTTCAGGATGTATTCTTGTTTTCCAACAGCATCTATCACAATATAACGCTTGGAAATCCGTCCATATCAAGGGAGCAGGTATTGGAAGCTGCCGAAAATGTCGGCGCCCGAAAATTCATCGAGCGACTGCCGGGTGGACTGGACTACAACGTGATGGAGCGGGGATCGACACTTTCTGTCGGCCAGCGGCAACTGATTTCCTTTGTCCGGGCGATGGTGTACAATCCGGAAATCCTGATCTTGGACGAAGCCACTTCATCCGTGGATTCGGAAACCGAAGAACTGATCCAGGAATCCACGGAAAAGATGATGAAGGGCAGGACGTCCATCGTGATCGCCCACCGGCTTTCCACCATCCAAAAAGCCGACAAGATCATCGTCCTCCACAAAGGCGAGATCGTGGAAACCGGCACGCACGATTCCTTGCTGGAGCTGGGCGGACACTACACCCAACTGCATCAAATGCAGCTCAAAATGATGGCCATCTAAACCAACACCAATGCTTAACCCAAATTTTATCCCATTGAAATACCGCGTATTAGTGCTTTTCGCCCTTCTGCCCTTTTTCAGCATCGCCCAAGAGCGAGGTATAGGAATCAGGCTTGGCGAACCACTCTCACTTACTTACAAGGACTTTATCGAAGATTACCTATCCTATGAAGTCATGATCGGCGGTGCCGGTGTCAATGGATCAGACTACTATAGAAAGGATTTTGAAAGCAATCCCCCTTCTTCCAATGCCTTTTACCAAAGCCATTCAGCCAAAAAAGGCGTTTCGCTCAACTTCCGTGTGGCATTGAATGAGGACATCACGGATTGGTTTGAGATCACACAGGGGTATCTTCTGGGCTATGGGGGTGCGGGCATCCAGATTCGGACCACCAACGTGGACTACAGCTATTTCCAAAACACATCCAGCTCTGCAACCCAACCCCTGATGCATGAAGACCGGACGAATTTCGACTTTGGGCCGGAGGCTTTTGCGGGTGCAGAGTACTATTTTGACGATGCCCCGATCAGCATTTTCGCGGAAGTAGGGATGTTTTTGGAGTTGATTGACCGGGTCAACGTCAAAGGCCAAGGCGGGATAGGAGTCCGTTACCTCTTTTAGAAAATGAAAAAGCTCGGAATTGCCTCGGTTGTTTTGTTGGCTCTCGCTGCTTTCGGCTATTATGCCTTTGATCGGCTGGGAGGGAACAATCCCATACAGCTTGAGCTGGTGGACAATCCCCCGGCAGCCCTTGCTGGCAAGACTTTCAGAGGCACTCCCCAAGACAAACACCTGGGTGAAACATTTCGGTCCATCGAGTCCCTGCTGGCACTCCATCCGGGAAAAAAAATCCACACGGTTTACGTGGTTGAGCCTGCCGGAAAACTGGACACGATGGAGGTTTTTGTCGGCCTGGATCTGCCCTTTGCCCCATCCGATCTGGAATCCAAGACCTTTTCGGAGCAACGGTTTGTTTTGGCCACGATACGGGGAAACAGATGGGTAATGCCCGGCCCCGAAAAGGTAAAACGGAGAATCGGGGCTTTTGCCAAAGAAAAAAACCTTACCCTGAACGGGGTTTTTATCGACAAAATCATCAGTGACCAAGAGGTGCAGGTAATCGCCCCCGTCAGAAAATGAAATATTAAGGACTCTTAACCAACCTTGGCATGAAACCTGCCGTGAAAAGGTGAAAATCAAAACTCTATCCCATGAAAAAAATACTTACCATTTTTGCACTGATCGGGCTGGCGGCCTTTCAGGCTTGCGAAGGGCCAGAAGGCCCAATTGGTCCTCAGGGTCCACAGGGGGAACAAGGCCAACAAGGCGCACAAGGCGAACCGGGAATTGTCATTGTAGGCACTACCTTTGAGGTGGAAATCGATTTTACGGAGGAAGAAGGCTATTCTGCGCTGTTTGGTTTCCCTGCTGCCTTGGTAGACGGTGATGCCGTTTTAGCTTACCGACTCTCGGCCATTGACAACGGGAGGGACGTTTGGAGACAGTTGCCACAAACCTACTTTTTTCAGGATGGGGTTTTAATCTATAATTTCGACTATACGGTTGACGACTTTTCGATTTTCCTGGATGGAGCCATTGATCCCGCTAATTTAGCTGATCAGTGGGACATGAATCAGATTTTTAGAGTGATCGTTATCCCTTCGGATTTGGCAAATGGCAGAATCGACTATTCAAATTATGAAGCCGTAACCAAAATGCTCGGAATCGAAGATGCGGACTTTCAGAAAGTCCAAGCCTTGCCAAAGAACAAAAAGTAAACCAACTATTTCCATAAGCGAAGCCCGGGATTCCGGGCTTTGTCTTTTTATTCATTCGCCGATTCCGCCAAAAATAATTCGGCCCTTATCTTTGCTGCATGCAACTCAAAAACGATCTGCTGCTCCGCGCAGCCAGAGGTGAAAAGACAGAAAGAACTCCGGTTTGGCTGATGCGGCAAGCCGGAAGAATCCTCCCGGAATACCGTGCGGTCCGCGGGTCCGTCAGTGGATTTATCGAACTGGCGCAAACTCCGGAGCTCGCCTCAGAGGTCACCATCCAGCCCGTTGATATCCTGGGTGTGGATGCGGCCATCATTTTTTCGGACATCCTGGTCATTCCCGAGGCGATGGGCTTGCCTTATGAAATGGTTGAAAAACGGGGGCCTTGGTTTCCCGATACCGTCCGCAGCGAGTCCGATCTGAAAAAACTGCGAGTGGCAGACGGAGACAATGACCTCAGATACGTCATCGATGCCATCCAAATCACCAAAAAAGCACTGAACGGACGGGTTCCCCTGATCGGCTTTGCAGGCGCGCCCTGGACGATCTTTGCCTACATGGTCGAAGGAAGCGGCAGCAAAACCTTTTCCAAATCACGGGAAATGCTCTATCGGGATCCGGTGTTTTCCCACAAGCTACTCCAACTGATCACCGACTCCACCATCAACTATCTCAAAGCCCAAATCCGCGCAGGAGCCAATCTGATACAGATTTTTGACAGTTGGGCGGGGATACTGGGACCGCAGCAATACCGGGAATTTTCCCTGAAGTACATCTCCCAGATCTGCGATGCGATCACGGAGGTTCCCGTGACAGTCTTTGCAAAGGGGGCATTTTTTGCCAGGGAAGAAATGGGGCAGCTCAACTGTGAGACGATTGGGCTGGACTGGAATATGGGAATCGCCGAATCCCGAAAACTGATCGGCAACGAAAAAACTCTCCAGGGAAACCTGGATCCGGCTGCCCTCTACGGCAATCCGGATCAGGTGCGGGCGGCCACCATCGACATGATGGAGCAATTCCGCGGGTCAAGGCATATCGCCAACCTCGGCCACGGGGTTTACCCGGATATTGATCCGGAAATGGTGAAAGTCTTCATCCAAACGGTGAAGGAATTCAAGTGACCGCCATCGACTGGACCATACGCCGTTAACAATTCCTACAGCTCGCTGATCACGTCTCCGACCTTGATCTTCCCTGCTTGCAGTGCAATGACATTTTGCCCGAAATAAACTTTGCCGTTGATCGCCCGATAGGAGGACAGCGTCTTCAGCGGCTCCTTTCCCTTTACCCCGCTTGACTGATCCACTGTCGTCATCACACACCGGGCGCAGGGTTTTACGATCTCAAATTCCAGCTCCCCGATTTTTATCCTGCGAAGCGAGTCTTCCAGGTAGGGACTTCCCCCTGCAAAGACAATATTAGGCCGGAACCGATTCATCGGAGCGGGAGTTTCCAAGCGGGAATTCAGGTCATTCAGCGACTCCTGCCCGATCAGCAAATAGGGCATTCCATCGGCGAAACTGACGGATTCGGAGTGGACAGCATATTTTGGATTGACCTTTCGGTGGGTAGATTCTGGCATCACCACCAGGCTAACCCGGAATCCCAAAAAATCCGAAAACCAGGTGTCAAGATCCGGATGGACGATCTTGGCCAATACCTGATCATCCCAAATGGTCACCGTCAGTTCGGGTCCGGTGGATAAGTCAAAGGGAATCCCAACTCTTTTTCCCCCCTCTTTGCTGTGGGAAACCACCAGCTCATTTTCACCCAAGGCAACAGTCAAAAGGGCCAGTTGAGGATGATTGCGCTGGGTGACAAAAACTCCCTCCCCGTCCACCAGCATCCAGCGCCGATCGTACCGAAAGCCTTTTTCCTCCACGACAGCCTCAGAAAGCCTGATTCCACCCAGTGATTTGACGGGATAAACAAAAATATCCTGGACGGTGAGCGGCTTTTCCATTGCCCAAAAATAAGACAAATCGGCAAGCCCACTCAACCCAGGAAGAAAAACCTCCCCGAACCCACGGCCTTCAGGAATTGCCAGATGGACGGGAAAACCTCAAAATGCCGGGTAAGCTGAATCAGCGTCATACCCAACAGAATGACAAAAAACCATTTGGCCCGGTCCTGGTTTCGCGTGGAGGAAAAAAGTCTCATTGCCCCTTAGATGCATATTCCGGAAAAAGGGTTGCACTTGAATTTCATTTTTGTGAAAACCTGCCAAAATCTACAGCACGATCTCCCGTTTGCGTGACAATTCGGTTTTTCCCCGATCAGATTCTTGGCAGTTTGTCTGACAAACTGACACCAAAACGGGGGATTTGCCCGATGGCACAGCACTTGAAGAAAGGGGATTGTACAATTAACGCAACTATCTAAATCTATATAATCATGGGAAAAATTATAGGCATTGACTTGGGTACCACCAACTCCTGCGTAGCCGTAATGGAAGGTAATGAGCCTGTAGTCATCCAAAACAGCGAAGGAAGAAGAACCACACCATCCATTGTGGCTTTTCTTGACAACGGAAACGGTGAGCGAAAAGTAGGTGACCCGGCCAAGCGCCAGGCAATCACCAACCCTGCCAACACCATTTCCTCTGTGAAAAGATTCATGGGAAAGAAATTTTCCGAAGTATCCGAAGAGAAAAAGCACGCTTCCTACAAAGTGGAGCAAGGCACCAACGACACCGTGGTGATCAAAATCGGCGACAGAGCCTATACTCCACAGGAGCTTTCCGCGATGATCCTCCAGAAAATGAAGAGCACCGCAGAGGATTTCCTGGGACAGACTGTGACTGAAGCCGTCATCACCGTACCGGCCTATTTCAACGATGCCGAACGTCAAGCTACCAAGGAAGCCGGGCAGATTGCAGGCTTGGAAGTGAAGCGGATCATCAACGAACCGACCGCTGCTGCCCTTGCCTACGGCATGGACAAGAAGCATCAGGACATGAAGATTGCCGTGTATGACCTCGGTGGAGGCACCTTCGATATTTCTATTCTGGAATTGGGAGACGGAGTATTTGAGGTAAAATCCACCAATGGCGACGTGCACTTGGGCGGGGATGACTTTGACCAAGTAATCATCGACTGGCTCGCCGCAGAATTCCAAAGCGAGGAGCAGATCGACCTGAGAAAAGATCCCATGGCACTCCAGCGTCTGAAGGAAGCTGCCGAAAAAGCCAAAATTGAGCTTTCCAGCTCCGCCTCTACGGAGATCAACCTGCCCTACATCACGGCTACCCAGTCTGGTCCAAAGCACCTGGTAAGAAGCCTGAGCAGGGCAAAATTTGAGCAACTTTCCGAAAAACTGGTCAAGAGATCGATGGATCCCTGTATCAAGGCTTTGAAAGATGCCGGCATGACTGCTTCCGATATCGACGAAGTCATCTTGGTGGGCGGTTCGACCAGAATCCCCAAAATCCAGGAAGAAGTGGAAAAATTCTTCGGAAAGAAACCTTCCAAAGGAGTGAACCCTGACGAAGTAGTCGCGATCGGCGCAGCCATACAAGGCGGGGTTTTGACAGGAGAAGTGAAAGACGTGCTGCTTTTGGACGTGACTCCGCTTTCGCTGGGCATCGAAACCATGGGCGGTGTATTCACCCGATTGATCGAGTCAAACACCACGATTCCCACCAAGAAATCTGAGGTTTTCTCCACCGCTGCCGACAATCAGCCTGCTGTCGATATCCACGTGCTTCAGGGTGAAAGACCTTTGGCAAAAGACAACCGGTCTATCGGACGATTCCAACTGACCGATATCCCGCCGGCACAACGGGGAGTTCCCCAGATCGAAGTCACTTTCGACATCGATGCCAACGGTATATTGAATGTATCCGCCAAAGACAAAGGAACCGGCAAAGAGCAAAAGATCAAGATCGAAGCTTCTTCCGGACTTTCTCAGGACGATATCGAACGAATGAAGCGAGAAGCGGAAGTGAACGCTGCCGCCGACAAGTCTGAAAAGGAAAAAATCGAAAAGCTCAACCAGGCCGACAGCTTGATCTTCCAGACCGAAAAACAGTTGAAGGAATATGGAGACAAGCTTTCCGAGGGAAACAAGGCAACTATCAGCGCTGCTTTGGAAACCCTGAAATCCGCCCACGGTGCGAAAAACCTGGAAGGTGTCGATGCGGCAATGGCTGAGTTGAACAAAGCTTGGGAAGCATCTTCCCAAGAAATGTACAATGCAACTCAGGGCGCGGGGGCACAGCCAGGACCTGAGGCAGGCGAAAGCGCCAACACAGGCGGCGACGGTGTTTCCGACGTAGATTACGAAGAAGTAAGCGAGGATAAAAAATAATCCCGGACTGAATCCAATGAGACGGCATCTGTTTTCGGACAGATGCCGTTCATTTATGCAGAGCCAAGAATCAAGATTTCAGGATCAAGACTCTTGGCTTTTGTTCTTGATACTAATCGAAAAAACAAATGCAATTAACCGCTGAAAATAAACTAAAGAAACTGATCGTAGTAGGTGATCGGGTTTTGATCCGCTTGAAAAAGCCAAACGAAAAAACCGGCTCCGGGCTCTACCTTCCCCCGGGAGTGCAGGAAAAGGAAAAAGTACAGCAGGGCTACATCATCAAAGCGGGGCCGGGTTATCCGATTCCCATGCCCGTGGAAGACAGTGAGCCTTGGATGGATCAGGATGAAAAGGTAAAATATGTGCCACTCCAGGCTAAGGAGGGCGATTTGGCAATCTTCCTTCTTTCGGGGGCGCACGAAGTGATCTATGAAGGCGAAAAATATTTCATCGTTTCCCAAGGGGCTGTTCTGATGCTCGAGCGGGAAACAGAACTGTAAAAAACACGCCTAAACCTGGGCCTTCTGTCTATCGGCAAGGCAGCCCTACCGGGCAGGCAGGCACAAACGGGGATGAAAGTTGTTTGCGGGATGTTGGGTGTCGGATGTTTGTCGCACGAGCGACCGGGAGGTCACTCGGATACTTTCAGCAAAAAAGCCCGGAAATCCGGGCTTTCTACGTTTATCAGTGAATCCAACCTTTCTTTGGTCTCATGGATTTTGGCTCCTCGTAGACCGCTTTTGAATTTACCTTTGCAGGTTCCTTATCCCATGGGTTTCTGTTTTTGGCCTGAAGGCCTTTGGGATTGTCGATCACATCCCTGAAGCCTACCTTCAGTTTTGGGGAAGGCTTGGCCATCCAGACTTCCGAATTTTTGGCAGCAGGGCCTTGGAGGGTTGCGGGACTCGATTCGTGGACCAAGGTGATCTTGGGGCCTTGGACTTTTCCCACGGGAGCGTTTTTAAACTTGGGACCGGTCAACAGTTCCTGGGAAAATGCCAGGGTCGAAATCACAAACGCAGAAACAAACAGGATCAATCTTTTCATAGCTGTATACTTGGGGTCAGTGTAAAAGTATACTTCATTGTGACACCAAAGGTTACAGAAAATCAGTTGATTAAGGTAAAAATTCGATTTTTTTTGAAATATTATTCTTAAATTTTCAAATAATCAGAACAAAACAGTATTAAATTTTAAACTCCATTTTTCAAAAAATCCAGGATTCCAGAAAAAACAGGTTGGAAAAACACGCTACCCCCAGTATTTTTTGCACAAAAAAGAAAAAACCGAGGTGAAATTCACCCCGGCTTTAATTAACAATAGACCCTGTTTAAATTTTCTGTCTTAGAAGGCAAAAACTGCCGCAAAAAGGAATGATGCCAAGCTTTTGCTTCCGTTGAGATCTTTGTTCACAAAATACTCTTCCTTCATGCTGTCCACTCTGAGTTCCGGGATCAAAGTCAGATTGCCGCCGATTTTGATATTTGCCGACAACGTCGCAGCAAATACCCCCCCGTCACCAGTCGCAGGATCTATTCCTACTACACCTTCCAATCCATTGTTGAACACGCCGAAGTATTCTCCCCGGAAACCGATGCCAAACCTGTCGGAAGGACTGGTCTGCAGGTAACCTGCAAACCCATAGAATCCGGCACCTTCACCGTCTAGGTCTTGGATATCCGAACCGGTATAAACCTCCCCTGAGCTGGTGGTGTTGTAGGTCGTGTTGAAACCCAGATAGAATTTGTCAGACAGGTCAAATCCGGTGGTCAAATCCACCTGGAATGTCTTTCCCAAAGAAGATTGGTCGGGAACCAATGTGCCGTCATTGCTCAATTTGCCATCTTGGTCACCGTACACCAAGTTCAGGTAAGTGCTGCCGGCATCGGTCGAATACCCAAGCTGGGCACCGAGGGTGTAGGTGCCGATCAGGTTGAATTCCGTCATGTCAGTAGGGTTCATCACGGCCGCAAGGAAGGAAAACTTGTCGGACAACTGAACGTTTGCCTTTAGGCCAGTGTGTGAAAACGGGCCATTGGAAAACATGTAAGAAGTGGAATAGTTGAAGTTTGCAGTGGGAGAGATCACCTCGTAGCCCAAGAAGGTATTGAAATTGCCCAAGGTCAGCGTGACTTTGTCCGAGACATTCCAATAAACATACAACTGGTTTAGGATCTGGGAGCTGCCGGCCATTCCGCCCGCATACAGCGGCGAACCAAACACGGCATCCTCACCCTTAGGACCAAAGACCAAGTCGGCAACAGCGCCAACTCTTTTGCCTTGGTAAGTCGCAATGATATTGGCCATGCCGAGCGCAAAACCGGGGAGGTTGGCAAAGGAACTCGCCGGTGCCTGGAAATTCTCCCCCTTGTTCGGGGCGTTAAAATTGGTTCGAAAGTAAGCGTCAACGGAACCTGACAAGGTCAGGGATCCGGTTTCTGCTTCAGCGGCTTCTTCTTGAGCCAGGGCAACTTGATAGGTAGAAAGTGCCACACAAAGTATGAGTAGTAATAGTTTTTTCATCTTAATTTTGAGTAATGGTTAACGATAGAGTTGATCAACCCCGCTCCGGCCGAAAGAGAGTCGCGTTTTTTTCTCCGGGCGGGGTCTTGCTTGTAAGGACTGTTTAATTATTCATCATAGACGATTGTATATCCGCGGATTCCGTGCTCACGAGAATCCAAGCCGGTTCGCTCGTGCTCTTCAGACACCCGGATACCCATGGTCTTTTTCAGGACAAAGAAGATGGTAAAGGCACACGCAAAGGCCGCAGCACCACAAATGACCACTCCAATCAATTGGGTCACGAATGAATGCTCTGGATTGGTCGAAAAGATGCCGACGGCCAAAGTTCCCCAAATGCCGCAGGTCAAGTGCACAGAGACTGCACCGACTACGTCGTCCAATCTCGCCCTGTCCAAGAGAACCGCTGAGATCACCACCAAAATGCCGCCGACAAAGCCGACAAAAATCGCCGTCCCCGGGTTGATCACATCCGCACCGGCAGTGATGGACACGAGTCCCGCCAAAATCCCGTTGAGCACCATCCCCAAATCCAAACGCTTGAAAGCAAAATAGGCCGCCAGAAAACCTCCCAAACCTCCGGCACAAGCCCCCAGGCAGGTGATCACCAACACAAAGGACACTGCACCAGGATCTGCCGAAAGCACCGATCCGCCGTTGAACCCAAACCAGCCCAGCCAGAGCATAAACACCCCGATTACCGCCAGCGGGACACTTGAGCCGGGCTTTTCGACGGTCTTTCCATTCACGTATTTGCCGATGCGGGGCCCGACCAAAATCACCCCGGCCAGTGCACCCCATCCACCTACTGAGTGTACCAAAGTACTTCCGGCAAAATCATAGAATCCCATGTCATCCAATACACCTCCACCCCACTTCCAGCTTCCTATAACCGGGTAAACCAACCCAACAAAGAACAGGGTGAAAATCAGATAAGCCACCAGTTTGACACGTTCGGCAATTGCTCCCGAAACGATCGTCGCGGCTGTTGCCGCAAACATGGCCTGAAAGAGAAAATCAGTCCAATAGGTATAGCCCCCGTCCGCATAGCCGACCGACACATCGGCGGTAGCCGGGGCAAACCAAAACAGATTCCATCCAGCAGCGTCAAAGGAGAGCCAGCCCGGAACCTCAAATCCGGGATACATCAGATAGAAGCCAAACGCTGCGTAGGAAAGAATTCCAATAATCGGGGTAACGGTATTCTTGAAAAGAATATTCACCGTGTTTTTGGCCTGGCCAAATCCTGCCTCCACTCCGGCAAATCCCAAGTGCATGATAAACACCAAGGCGGTGGAGAGCATCATCCATACATTGTTTGTCCTGAAGAGGCTCTCGGTGAGCTCCGCCGACAAATCGATCGCGGCCGCATCTTGGGCCAACAGGGGTGCGAAATAATCCATTAGGTTTTGGTTAAATTTTGAACGTTTTCAGAATTTAAAATAGGTCTGAGAGCAATTACTCCTATCGAATGTAATTATAAAAAAAGCACAAAAACAAACTGATTTTTCAACTTAAATCAATTTTTTATAGATTATCGGTTATTTTTCAAACCATTTTTTACATTTTTTTCAAAATTTATTCAAATACAAGGCATTTTGAATACCATTGGAATCAAAAAATAAAATTTGGAAAATATTCAGAAAATTTTTCGGAAACGATTACGTAACCCGCCAAACAACTCAAAAAATTAGAAAACTTGATTTTTGCAAAATATAATTTCTATTATTTGCATTTTTTGGAATTTTGGCCTGCTTATTGATTTTTACAAAAAACATAATTTTTCAAAACACAGACTTTTTTTTGGGGCATCAAAACAAAAAAAAATGTCGTTTGGCTTAGACCGGGCTACAATCAAAGCCCAAACCAAAAAAAAAACCGGAATTGTCCGGGATTTTCATAAAAAGAAGACAGTGGCTATTTGGCAAGCAGGGCAAATTCTTTTGCGAAATAGGAGAGGATAATTTTTGCACCCGAACGCTTGATCGAGAGCAGGATTTCCAGCATCGCACGGTCAGCATCCAACCAGCCGTTTGCGGCGGCGGCCTTGACCATGCTGTATTCTCCAGAAACGTTGTAAGCCGCAATCGGCAAGGGACATTGGTCACTCAGCAGCTTGATGATGTCCAGATAGCTCAGTGCGGGCTTCACCATCAAAAAGTCGGCCCCTTCCTCCGTGTCCAAATCAGCCTCTATGAGAGCTTCCCGGGAATTTGCAGGGTTCATCTGGTAGGTCTTCTTGTCCCCAAACTTGGGTGCCGAATCCAAGGCGTCCCGAAAAGGGCCATAAAACGCGCTGGCATACTTGGCAGTATAGGACATGATCGAAGTATCCGCAAAACCGTTTTCATCCAGCAGGCTCCTGATGTAGCCAACCCTTCCGTCCATCATATCCGACGGCCCCAATATATCCACCCCTGCATCCGCCTGCGCCAAGGACATTCTCCCGAGTATTTCCAGGGACTCGTCGTTCAGGATTTTGCCGTTCTTCACCAAGCCATCGTGACCATCGCTGCTGTAGGGATCCATCGCCACATCTGACATTAGACACGCTTCGGGAAATTGTTTTTTGATTTCGCGAAGCGTTTTCAGGTAAAAAGTCTCCGGATTCCAGCTTTCGGAAGCCGTGGCATCCTTCAGCGACTCCGGATAAGCCGGAAAAACATCAAAGGCCATAATCCCAAGATTCATGCATTCCTCAATCTCCTTCAGCAGGAGGTCCTGCGAAAACCTAAAAATCCCCGGCATGGAGCCTACTTCCACTTTTTGGTTTGAACCCTCGATGAGGAAAAGCGGGAAGATCAGGTCTTTGACCGACACGCTGTTTTCTTCCACGAGATTTCTGACTACTTCGGATTTACGGTTTCTGCGGGGTCTTCTTTGCATTGTTTCAGTGGTCATTACAGGCAACAAAGTTAACCATCGGGCATTACATCCTTTCCCCTCTGAAAGAAAAAACACGCATGAGCCGACGCTTTCTGCCCATCGGCAAGAGAGGCTTACCTACCGGACAGGCAAGCACAAACGGGGATAAAAGCGGTTTTGCCGGATGCTGGGTGTTGGAAGGCGGAGGATCCGATGGTGCTGGAACGCAAATCCGAAACAACGAAAAACCGACAGAAAGCCCGCCTTAGGCGACCTTGGATCCTTCCAACAGGGAACTGACCTTGGCGATTTCCAGCCCCAGGTAATTGTCTATGTAGTGATCGCAAACGGGAAGCTCTTCCCTGGTGTGGGAAGAAAGCACTCCGACCACTTTCATCCCGGCATTTCTTGCAGCCGAAACTCCCGAAAAAGAATCCTCAAAGACCACGCATTGATGCGGCTCCAGGGACATGTTGTGGGCCGACTTCAGATAGACCTCCGGATCGGGCTTGTGTTTTTTCACCTGCTCACTTGCCAGGGCAGATTTCAGATGGGGAAAGAGGTCCAATTTCCCCGCGATCAATTCCAGGTTGGCAAACGGTGCAGAGGTAGCCACGGCGGTTTTGAAGCCCGCTTTTCCCAATTCATGAAAAAACGCCAAAAAACCCGGAATCGGATCGACTTGGGACTGATAGATCTCCCGGAAGAGGCTTTCCTTCTCGTCCTCCAGCTCCAGGAGCTCCTGGCCTTCGATCTTTCTTCCCAGAAAATGGCTTAGGATGTACCCGTTGTTTTTCCCGTACATATGAAGCACAAACTCCTCCTCTGTCGGAAAAAGATTCCGCTTTTCGAAGAAAATCTTAAAGGCTTGGGAATGGAAGGGGTTGGTATGGCAGATGACGCCATCCATGTCGAAAATCACTGCTTGTGGCATTGTATGTTGGTATTATGTTGGTATATAATAAAGGATACGGACAGAGGTAACCCAAACAACCGTTCAAAAGTGCGGATTCAGTCCTGATTTTCAAACTCCGAAATCACCTCTTCGATGATGTCGCAGCATTCATGAAGCTGCTCTTCAGTCATCACCAATGGCGGCGCAAAACGGATGATGTTGCCGTGGGTTGGCTTGGCCAGAAGCCCTTTTTCGGCGAGTTTCAGACAGATATCCCAAGCGGTAGAACTCTCCGGACTGTCATTGGTCACCACGGCGTTCAGCAGGCCCTTGCCCCTGACAAGGCTCAGCAGGCTGGATTTTTCAACCGTTTTTTGCATTCTTTCCCGGAAGATGAGCCCAAGCTTCTGGGCATTTTCTGCCAATCGCTCTTCCCTGACCACTTCCAGAGCCGCCATTGCCACTCTGGTGCCCAGCGGATTGCCGCCGAAGGTGGATCCATGCTGTCCCGGCTTGATCACATCCATGACAGGACTGTCCGCCAAGACTGCGGACACCGGATAAAATCCACCGGAAATTGCCTTGCCCAAAATCAGCATGTCGGGCCGCACATTCTCGTGGTCCACCGCCAGCAACCTGCCGGTCCGTGCTATTCCCGTTTGTATCTCGTCGGCAATGAACAGCACCTTCTTGTCTTGGCAGGCTGCTTTTGCCTTCGTCAAGTATCCTTCTTGGGGCACAAACACCCCTGCTTCGCCCTGGATTGGCTCCACAAGAAATGCTACTACAGTGGGATCTTCAAGCGCATCCTCCAAAGCCGGAATGTTGTCATACGGTATCCTGACAAACCCCGCAGTGTAAGGACCGAAGTTTTTGCGGGCATTTTCGTCGTTGGAAAATGAGATGATCGTCGTCGTCCTGCCGTGAAAGTTGCCTTCGGCGACGATGATTTTCGCTTCGTTCTCCGCTATGCCCTTGCGCTCGTAGCCCCATTTCCGCGCGATCTTGATCGCGGTCTCCACCCCTTCTGCCCCGGTATTCATCGGCAGCACTTTGTCATAGCCAAAATACCCGGCCAGGTACTTCTCAAACGATCCAAGCACATCATTGTAAAAGGCACGGGAGGTCAGGGTCAGTATCCCGGCCTGTTCGACCAGTGCGTTTTTGATCTTCGGGTGGCAATGTCCCTGATTCACCGCCGAGTAAGCGGAGAGGAAGTCATAGTATCGCTTCCCGTCCACGTCCCACAGAAACACGCCCGCTCCCCGGGCAAGCACAACGGGCAAGGGATGGTAATTGTGGGCGCCATACTTTTCTTCCAATTCGATTGCCTGCTTGCCGGAAGTGACAGTTTCCATGTTTTGGTTATTTTTACGCGGGTTTCCCCGATAGATCAAACCCAAATATAGCAATTGCCAGTCGGCCAAGCCATGAAACACGAAAAGAAGCCCCTGCCAGCCTTGACCCTCGAAGACTACTATATCAACGAGCAGGGACTGATGGTTTTTACGGAAAAATACCACCTCAAACGGGGATATTGCTGCAGAAGCGGCTGCCGTCACTGCCCCTATCCAAAAGACTGAGCCAAAGACGGAATATTTTTAAAATGCCTTGTTGTTAATTCCCAAAAAGTTCCGATATTTGCAGACTCATTACAGAAACGCATTCATTTTACGATACGAAATCATGGCAAAAGTTTGTGACATAACCGGAAAAAGACCTCAAGTAGGTAATAACGTGTCCCATGCAAACAACAAAACCAAGCGTAGATTTTACCCAAATCTTCACAAGAAGAGCTTCTACGTACCTGAGGAAGACGCATGGATCACTTTGAAAGTATGCTCTAAGGCATTGAAAACCATCAACAAAAACGGGATTACCGCGGTTTTGAAAAAAGCCCAGGACACCGGAATGATTGTCATCAAATAATCAAAGTCACAGTCCCTTAAATCAACACCGAGATGGCTAAGAAAGGAAATAGAGTACAAGTGATTATGGAATGCACAGAGCACAAAAACTCCGGCATGCCAGGTACTTCAAGATACATCACTACCAAAAACAGAAAGAATACTACTGAAAGACTGGAATTGAAGAAATTCAACCCAATCCTGAAGAAAGTAACTGTCCACAAAGAAATCAAGTAATCTAGCTCGGGACTGATCCCGCTTAAACGACAAAGAAATGGCTAAGAAAGTAGTAGCAACCCTGAAAAAAGAAGGTGGCGTGTCTTACGCCAAAGTAATCCGTGCCGTGAAGTCTGAGAAGACCGGTGCCTACACCTTCAGAGAAGAAATGGTTCCTTCCACCGCGGTACAGGACATCTTGAAAAAATAATCCGCCAAGCGCATCGTATTGCACGTTGGGTCCCTCTGGTCAAAAATCAGCAGGGACTTTTTCGTTATATTCCACTTTTAAAAACAACTCGGCATGGGAATCTTTGGGTTTTTCTCAAAAGAAAAAAAAGAAAGCCTGGATCAGGGGCTCCAGAAAACCAGCGAATCCATTTTCTCCAAATTAAGCAAAGCTGTAGTGGGAAAATCCCAGGTTGACGAGGAAGTGCTCGATCAATTGGAGGAAATCCTCATCACCTCAGATGTCGGGGTGGACACCACCATCAAGGTGATCCGCCGGATCGAAGAACGGGTTGCCCGGGACAAATACCTCAATTCCTCCGAACTGGGCGTGATCCTGAGAGAGGAAATCGCCTCGCTGTTGGAGGAGAACAATACCCAGGACCTTTTGGACTTTGAAATCCCCGCTGACAAAAAGCCCTATGTCCTCATGGTCGTCGGCGTAAACGGCGTGGGAAAGACCACCACCATCGGCAAACTGGCCAACCTGTTCAAAAATGCAGGAAAATCAGTCGTTTTGGGTGCAGCGGATACCTTCAGAGCCGCGGCTGTCGACCAGCTCATTCTCTGGGGCGACCGCGTCGGTGTGCCTGTCGTGTCGCACGGCATGAACACTGACCCTGCCTCTGTTGCCTTTGACGCGGTGAAGCAAGGTGTGGACACAGGCGCCGACATCGTGATCATCGATACGGCGGGTAGACTTCACACCAAGGTCAACCTGATGAACGAGCTTGGCAAGATCAAGCGCGTGATGCAGAAGTTTATCCCGGACGCACCACATGAGATCCTTTTGGTCTTGGACGGATCCACCGGCCAAAATGCTTTCATCCAAGCCAAAGAATTCACCAAAGTCACCGAAATTTCAGCCTTGGCCATCACCAAACTCGACGGCACAGCCAAAGGCGGTGTGGTCATCGGGATCTCAGACCAGTTTAAAATCCCCGTCAAATACATCGGAGTCGGTGAAAAGATGACCGATCTCCAGCTCTTCAATCGAAAGGAGTTTGTCGATTCTCTTTTCAAAAAGAACTAAAAACCACAAATCAACCTCGATACCCCGGCCGACACCGGGGTATCTTTTTTTGTAAAAACTTGAACATCTAATTTTAATTTCCGTAATTCACAATGATATCATTTTAACATCATATTGAAATGGAAAAAATAACCAAACCAAGCTCAGGATACATCATGGTTTTCCTGACATTACTCGGAATCACTGCTTCCGTACTTCTGCTATCTGCCGGTTCGCCAATTGGCGGAGTGTTCATTTTTCTCTCCATTCTATGCGCACCGGGGTTCTTCATCGTCGAGCCAAACAAAGCCATGGTGCTTCTTCTGTTTGGGAAATACGAGGGAACAGTCAAAGCGAATGGGTTCTATTGGGTCATTCCTTTTATGACCAAAAAGAAAATTTCCCTTCGTGTGAGAAACTTCGAAAACAAACCGCTCAAAGTGAACGACAAGATCGGCAACCCGGTCATGATCGGAACCATCGTGGTCTGGCAAGTGGAAGACACCTTCAAAACCACTTTTGATGTAGAGGATTATGAAAACTTCGTACATCTTCAGACAGACGCTGCGGTCAGAAAAATGGCAGGATTGTTCTCGTATGACAATTTTGAAGATGATCATGCTGAAATCACGCTGAGATCCGGAGTAGAGGAAGTGAACCATTCTTTGGAAAAAGAAATCGTAGAGCGGCTGCTCCAGGCTGGAATCAAAGTCATCGAAGCCCGAATCTCCCATTTGGCTTATGCTTCAGAGATCGCCTCGGCCATGCTCCAGAGACAGCAGGCGACTGCCATCGTGGCCGCCCGACAGAAAATCGTAGAGGGCGCAGTTGGCATGGTGGAAATGGCCTTGACAGATTTGAAACTCAAAGACATCATCGAATTCGACCAGGATAAAAAAGCCGCAATGGTCTCCAATCTCATGGTCGTTCTCTGTTCGGACAGGAGCGCACACCCTGTCTTGAATGTAGGAACACTGCATCAATAAGCCATGCACGGCCGGATATTCAAAGAAGAGCAAACCTACCGGGGCACTTGGGTGATGTATCTGATCCTGATGCTGGAGATCCCCACACTGATCTTGGTGAGTGTGGGGGTGCTCACAGGCGAATCCGATGACAAAACGGAAGGAATGATTGCCCTCATTGTCGTATTCAGTATCATGACGTTGGTGATGGGATTGATCTTCAACATCAGGCTGGAAACCCGGATTGACGAAAAGGGAATCCACTACAAGTACTTTCCTTTTGTCAAATGGCGGCTAATTGAAAAGCATAAGATCCGAGAGGCGCGTGTAGTGTCCTTCAGTCCGCTGACCGATCATGGCGGATGGGGTATCAAGGGAAACAAAACTACCAAAGCCTATACGGTGATCGGCGACACGGGTCTTTCGATTGATCTGGGTGAAAAGAAAAAAATTCTGATCGGCACGCAAAAGCCGAAAGAACTGAGTGAGTTTATAGAAAATTGGATGGAGGATTAGATTATGTCCAAGAAGAAAGCTTTTGCACTGCGGCTCGATGAATCGATGATGAAGGCGCTGGAAAAATGGGCTGCGGATGAATTCCGTAGCACCAATGGGCAATTGGAATGGATCATCAGGGAGTCTCTGCGAAAAGCCGGAAGACTCCCAAAAGGATCTTCTGAATCCGACGAGACGGTCGGTTAGAGAGCAAACATCTTATTCATTAAAGGCGGAGCGATCCGCTTTTTTTACGCCAAATTACATCAGGCAATATCCTGAGAAAGTCGAACTGCGATTGTTTTGGTAACTTGCGGCGCAATCCACCCAGCATGAAAAAAGCCATCAGTTTCGTCATTCGCTACATCCCACGACCGATCCTACAGACCGTCAGCCCGATGGTCATGAAGGTCCTGTCACAATTGAACAGGGGAAATGACGTAGAATGCCCGGTATGCAATAGCCAATACAGGAAATTTCTGCCCTATGGACGGATCGCCAGAGAAAACGCACTTTGTCCGGGTTGCCTGGCCTTGGAAAGACACCGTTTGATGTGGCTTTTTCTTCAGGAAAAAACGGACTTTTTCACCGGTAAATTAAAAGTACTTCACGTCGCACCGGAACACTGCTTCATCGAACGGTTTGAAACGCTGCCTAATCTGGACTACATCACCGCGGATATCGAATCCCCCCTTGCCAAGGTGAAAATGGACGTCCACTCCATCCCATTCCCGGACAATACCTTCGATGTGGTCTTTTGCAATCACGTGTTGGAGCACGTCGACGACGATATCCTGGCTTGCTCCGAGTTTAACCGGGTGCTCAAACCGAATGGCTGGGGAATACTTCAGTCGCCGGTTTACAATCTTCAAAAAACGATCGAAGACAAAACCATCACCGATCCCGCTGAGCGGGAAAAACTTTTTGGCCAACGGGACCATATCCGAAAATTCGGAAAAGATTATGCCCGGAGACTCAGAAAATCCGGCCTTCAGATCGAGGAAAACCGATTTGTAAAAGAGCTTTCCGCTGAAAAAGTGACGCGCTACGCTTTGGCCCCAGATGAGGTGATTTTCGTCTGCCGAAAAGGAAATTAACTTCTGAAGGTCTTTTTAAAAAGCTCTACCAACAACCCCGCCCCATAGCCACAGAGTTGGATAACGGAAGTCAGCAAAGCCAAATCGCCCACGAGAATCGACTGGTATTTCCAGCTTGCCGTATAGATCACCATTCCCGCCCAAGCTCCAAAAATGAGCAAATGGGGAACAAGACAAACCTGAAAAAAAAGCGCGTTGACGGGAATCGAAAGCAAAAACAAAAGAAAAAAAACCGGCATCCAATGCACCAATTGGATCGCCTCGGGATGAAACCGGGACACATTGACACGGTTTCTCCCAAAGGAAAAAGCCTGCCTGGCAAATGACCCCAGCGTATTCTTCCGCTTGTGGTACACAAAAGCCTCTTCGACCAATTCCAGCTTGTAGCCCGTCTTTTTGATCCGGATACTCCACTCGATATCCTCCCCCCGATTTGGATCCAAGAAACCTCCCAAGGCCTCAAAAACCTTTCGGGAAACGCCCATGTTAAACCCGCGGGCCTGATACTTTGCCGGGTCTTTCAGTTTGCCTCTGATCCCTCCTGTGGTCCAAAAAGAAGTCATTGCAAAGTCCATGGCTTTTTGAAGATTGGAAAAATCGGATGCAGCGGCATCCGGGCCTCCGAAAGCATCCAGTTTTCTTTCCCGAATAGCCCTTTCCAAAACGTCGAGGTAGTCGGATGGCAAAATCACGTCAGAGTCCAAAATGACAAAAAAATCACCTTTGGCCTTCGCCATTCCAAAATTCCTGGCGAAGCCTTGGCCTTGATTTTCCCGAAAAAAATACTGGATAGAGAGCGCAGATTCAAATCTGGACACCACTTGGTCGGCTCTACTTGTGGAGCCGTCCTCTACCAAAATCACTTCAAAATCCTTGTAGGTTTGATGAAGCAAACTAGTAAGAAGTTCAAACACCTCCGATGGACGATTGAATACCGGTATGATGACCGAAAAAAACATCAAAAATCGAAATTGAGCTCTTCGTCGATCTTGTACTCGATTTCCTTGGACTGGTTGGAGGTCATCAGTTCGGCGATAAAACCCGTGACAAAAAGCTGAACTCCGACAATCAAGGCTACCAAAGCGAGGAAAAACAAAGGTTGATCGACGATTTCGCGGACTTTCAACCCCTTGCTCAGTCCATGTATTTTCTCAAAAACCAACCAGGAAGTGATCAAAAATCCGGTCAAAAAAGAAAGCGTACCCAAAAGTCCAAAGAAATGCATCGGCTTCTTTTTGTACCGATGGACAAAAGAAACAGTAATCAGATCCAAAAAACCATTCAGAAAACGCTCCAGGCCGAATTTGGAATAGCCGTACTTTCGGGGCTGGTGCTGCACCACTTTTTCCCCGATCTTCCCAAACCCGCTCCACTTCGAAAGCAATGGGATATAGCGGTGCATCTCTCCATATACATGGATATTTTTGACCACTTTGTTCCGGTATGCTTTGAGGCCGCAGTTAAAATCGTGCAATTGGATGCCGGAGATCCAGCGGGTCACCCCGTTGAAAAACCTGGAAGGAATGGTCTTGGAAATCGGGTCGTGACGTTCTTTTTTCCACCCCGACACGACATCCAGCCCTTCTTGGGTGACCATGCCGTAGAGCCCCGGAATCTCGTCGGGACTGTCTTGCAGGTCTGCATCCATGGTGATCACCACTTCTCCGACCGCCCGCCGAAATCCCGCATCCAATGCTGCGGACTTGCCGAAATTCCGGGTGAAATTCAGGCCTTTCAGAAAGGGATTTTCCCCTGACAACCGTTGAATCACTTCCCAGGATCGATCCGTACTACCGTCATTGATCAAAATCACCTCATAAGAAAAGCCGTGTTCGTCCATCACACGGCTGATCCACTGAGTCAATTCTGGCAATGATTCTTCCTCGTTGAAAACAGGGACAACTACGGAAATTTGGGTCATAGATTAATAGTCGAGCGACTTGTCTCGCTTCTTTAGAATTGCCGCCAAAATTAAGGCGATAATGGCATAAAATATCAGCGCGAAGCCAAAGTTTTTGAGCTGGCCAGTCAAAGAAAATGATGCCGCCGTGCTGTTTCGGATCTCATCCAGGGTAGCGGGAGGAAGTGTGTCGGGATTTTGCCCGAAGCTCTCCATCATTTTCAACGAATTTTCAAACGTAATATCTGCCAATACCTGGGCCAATGACGGATCTATGACATGAAAAAGGAGGATCTGGCCAATCAGTGACACAATTCCGGAAATCAAAATTGCAATAAAGCTGAAGTTAAAAGCCGTGCCAAAGCTCATGAATCCGCCGATTTCGGTTCGGTACTGCCTGCCAAAATAAATGATGAGGGCAAAGAAAATCACGAGGGACACCAAGGCAAACCATGCTGAGGCCAATAAGCTGGAGTCAATAAAATAGGCAATGTAAGTCACGGCCAAGGCCACCAATCCCATGGTTAGTCCAGGTTTGATTGCTGCCTGAAAGGGTGTTTGTTGCTCTTCCATAAAAGAATCAGTTAGGGTTTTTCCTGAAAATAATGGAAATAATGATGCTAAAAAACATTCCGGGGACGATTTTCCAAAGTCCGTCGTTCAAGGCGACATCCCAGGGAGACATCTCTCCCATGTTTTTCTCCGTAGTCAGGTAGGAATTCTGGCCGAGTTGGGAAACAATGGTGTCCTTGTTTTCCATAAGCACCTCAAGTTTTTGGTTTTTGATCAGTTCAAAAAGCTCCGGAGAAAAGCCCAAAATGAGCCAGATTCCCAAAATCGAAATCAGCCCCAAAAGGATGTAAGTCACAAACCCGACTGTCATCCCTTCGGAAAATGAAAGGTACCCGGAATTTGAATAGTCTTTATAAAACTTGATAGACAGAAACACGGCAACCGGAACCAAAACATAGCCAAACAGCAGGTTGAGGTTGGTGGGATCTGGATATAAAAATGAGAGGCTATAAAATGAGACGACGCTTAAAAGCCCACCCAAAGAGCCGAATTGATAGGCAGATGTGAAGTATCTAGTCATCTGTCTTTATCAAATGGCCTTTTTGAAAAACGTATTTCACTTTCCCCGTCAGTTCTGTCCCAAACCAGGGATTGTTTGCGGAAAGTGACAGGTTTGATTTTTCGTTGTAAATCCACTTTTCGGAAGGGTCAAAAATCGTCCAGGATGGATTGGACGCTGAAAGAATCCGGGCCGGTTCTGTGGTGATCTTCTCTATCAAAAGTCCCCAGGACAATTCCTTGGAGAGCTTGACCAATGCAGGCAAAAACGTCTGCAAGCCGGCCATCCCAAAGGCTGCCAGATCAAATTCGGCAAATTTGGAATCAAAATCCTGTGGTTGGTGATTGGAGACGATCGCGTCGATAGTCCCGTCTTTCAATCCTTTGATAAGCACTTTTCTGTCTTCACTTCCCCTGAAAGGGGGCTTCACCTTATAATTGGAATCAAAAGTGACCAAATCGGAATCTGAAAAAATCAACTGATAGATCGAAACGTCCGCTGTCACGTCGAATCCTTCGGCTTTGGCCTTTCGGATGAGGTCCACGCCTTTGGCAGTATTGACTGTCTGGAAATGAACCCTGCCTCCCGAATACTTCAAGATTTCCAGATTTCTTTGAATGGCTACATCTTCGGCGAGATTTGGAATCCCTTTCATGCCGAGTTTGGTGGAAATCTCACCCTCATGCATCTGCCCGAAAATCCCCAAAAGCGGATCGTAGGCATGGTCAAACAATATCCCGTCAAACTTCTGCAGGTATTGCATAATCTTCATGTATCGATCAGAATTCGCCAAAGTCTTGGTGCCATCTCCGAAAAAGCGAAGCCCGGACTGGAAATGCATGTCCAGGATCTCAGTCAGGTCCTCACCGGATGCATTTTTGGTCACTGCACCCATGACATGCAATTGGACAGGATATCTTTTGGCTTTATTCAAAACAAAATCGACTTCGTTTTTGGATTGGATGACCGGATCGGTATTTGGCATCACCAAGGCCTGGGAAAAACCCGAAGTGGTAAGTGACTGGCATAAACTCTCCACCGTTTCCCTGTATTCTTGCCCGGGTTCACCAAGGCCACACCGGAGATCTATCCAGCCTTTGGAGGCAAAAAAAGAGGAACAATCAATTTCTTCATTGAATTTCCCGGAATCTGAACCCAAAACTTCTTCCATCGATCCATTTTCAAAAGTGTAATTCTTTGGTTCGGAAATCACACCACCCTGGATCAATCTAAGGTTTTTCAGTAGTACTGCCATCAATTTGAGTTTTGCTGCAAAAGTGCAACAATAATGTATAAAAAGAAACACTCAGGAAGCAGAGCTTCACAAACGGGGACGAAAGTGGTTTCGCCGGATGTCCGATGGCTGTCGTACCGCGTGTT
>CAZGYC010000057.1:0-29188 GCA_964530015.1 uncultured Limnohabitans sp.
TCTCTGCGTTCTTGAAAAAGCTTAGCCGAGAAAGTTTCGATTGGAGTTCTTTCGTGGCCTGATTCAAACCCAACTACTCCTTGGTGTGCTCCGTGGTTAATCCTTCGTGTTCCTTTGTGTCCTTGGCGGTTAAAAAAATTTCCCGCCGATCAACGCAGAAAAATCCGCGGATCGGCGCAGATCAGGAACCGAGAAAGCGAAGCTTTCCCCTTTGTGGCCTCAAAATGATTTGTGGAGGTGGTTGGGTTGGAGTTCCCGACAAGGCTTGAAGCCCTTGCTCTTTATTCTCGGTTTCCGTGGTTAATCCCCTTCGTGTTCCTTTGTGTCCTTGGCAGTTAATCTTCTTTAACCACAGAGTCTCTGGTTTCGGAACAGCAAGCGTCGACGGAGCTCCAACCGGAAGCTTCACCAATCAGCGTTTTTTTGGATTGGCCACAGATGCACAGATTCTGTGTTTGGGAGCCGGGATCAGGCGGTTCTGCTGATTCAAATCAGGCCCGCCGTTTCAAAAACAAAAGTCCCTTTGCGTTTCTTGGCGTCCTCGCGGTTAATCTTCTTTAACCACAGGAGTTCACAGAGATTTTCCCAAAAAGCTTCAGCTTTTTCTCTGCGTTCTTGAAAAAGCTTAGCCGGGAAAGTTTCGATTGGAGTTCTTTCGTGGCCTGATTCAAATCCAACTACTCCTTGGCGTTCTCCGTGGTGAAAACTTCTTTGTGTTCGCGGTTAAAAATTTCCCGCTGAGGAGATCGCCCTTCAGTCCCTCCCTGTTTTAAGAATCCGCAATCGCGTTTTCAGCTTTCTTCCATGGAAATGACCTGACTGCTTTAAAAGTGATTCCCCTGGAAAAAGACCAGAGTACTGGTTGAGGTTGAAAAAAAATGACTATTATCAGGCCGATTAACATCACCCAAAAAGACCACCTATGCAAGCGAGTATTTTGACTGAGTTGTTTTTGCCCTTGGCCCTGGCCCTGATCATGTTTGGAATGGGCCTGAGCCTGACCACCGATGACTTCAAACGGATTTTCGTTTACCCCAAAGCGGTGGCCATCGGTCTCACAAACCAGCTTGTCTTCCTTCCTTTGGTTGCCTTTGGCCTGGTTCGGGTATTTGCGCTGCCTGCGGAGATGGCCGTGGGACTGATGATCCTCGCCGCGTGCCCGGGAGGAGCCACCTCCAATTTGATCACGCATTTGGCCAAGGGGGATTCCGCTTTGTCGATTACGCTTACGGCGTTCTCATCGGTGATTACGGTGTTTACGATCCCTTTTCTGGTCAATTTTTCGATTCTCTATTTCCTGCCTGAGGGGCAGGAGTTGCAGTTGAACGTGTGGGGTACCGTCGTGTCTGTGCTGCTGATCACCATTCTTCCGGTGGTCATCGGGATGGTGGTTTTGGGGAGGTCTCCCGCCCTTGCAAAAAGAATGGATCCGGTTTTTCGGAAGATTTCCGTGGTCTTTTTTGTCTTGATCGTCGTTGCTGCCATCGTCAAGGAACGGGAGCACCTGCTGGAGTACTTCAGCCAGGCGGGCCCCGTAGCCCTGGCCTTGAACCTGAGTACGCTGACGCTTGGATTTCTGATGGGGAAACTGCTGGGACTCAGCCAAAGCCAGAGCATGACCATCGCCATCGAGTCGGGGATTCAAAACGGGACGCTGGGAATCACCATTGCCGCCACGCTGCTGGTCAATTCGGCCATGACAATTCCCTCGGTGATCTACAGTTTGATCATGTTTGGGACCGCAGCGCTGATTATTGTTTACGGTGGCAGGAGGAAGTCGGCACCGGCCAAAGTATAGGCCAAGCAGGAGAGGGGACTGAGGACAGCCTCTTTGTTTTGTTGCGATAAAAAAATAAACCGAAGTGGAAATCACACCTCTAGCCATCAACGTCCGGCAGGCCCTGCCCCAAGACCTGGGAGACCTGCTTCACATGGCCCGTACGGCATTTTTGCAGGCCTTCACTGCCGGGAACAAGCCGGAAAATGTAACGGCTTACTTGAATGAGGCATTTACTTTGGAGCAGTTTGAAAAGGAAATGGCCGCATCTGCTTCGACTTTTTTCTTGGCGGAAAAGGAAGGGGAGATCATCGGCTATGTCAAGGTCAACCAAGTCCCCGCCCAGACGGATGTCCATGATCCCGAAAGTCTGGAAATTGCCCGGCTGTATGTCCTGGAGGATTTTTTGGGGCTGGGATTGGGCAAAGAACTTCTTGATACGGCGATCAACTTTGCGAAGCAAAACGGAAAAAAATACCTCTGGCTCGGCGTCTGGGAACACAACGCCCGGGCGATCCGCTTTTATGAAAAAAATGGCCTCCGAATCTTCGGCAGCCACCCTTTTCCATTCGGGGATGAGGTCCAGACGGATTTCCTGATGAGAGTCGACTTTTAACCTCCCAGCTGGCCTTTTTCGGCCATTCTCTGCATCTTCTTGTTGGCATAGATCGCCACTTCAACTCGTCGGTTCGCAGCTCTACCCACCTCCGAATCGTTGGAGTCTACCGGCATGCTTTCCCCATGTCCCACGTCTGAGACTCGACCGGAGCTGACACCGAGGCCTGTGAGATAAGAGCTGACGGATTGCGCCCGTTGCTCAGAGAGCTTTTGATTATATTCTTCAGATCCCTTGTCATCGGTATGGCCTTCGATCAGGATGTTGGTGTCTTCGTACTTTTTGAGGGTAGTAGCCAAGTCCTTCAGGTTGGTTTGGGAGGTGGTAGTCAGGGAAGCCTGATCAAAACCAAACAGTAGGCCTGAGTCAAAGGTGATTTTAATCCCTTCTCCCACCCGCTCGACTTTGGCGCCTTCCAAATCGCGCTGGAGTTCGGCAGCTTGTTTGTCCATCTCATTTCCGATAATCGCTCCGGCACTACCGCCAATCGCCGCTCCGATCAATACACCTGTTGCAGTATTTTCTTTTCCGGCGATCACGCCGCCCAGGACACCGCCCGCAGTACCGCCGATTGCCGCGCCTTTGACGGCGTTGCTGGTCTTGCAAGAGGGCGCAGCAGCCAAGATCCCCAAAAGTCCCACTCCTAATAAAATACGATTGGATGTTTTCATGATTTATAGAATTTTTCAGGGTAGGAAAATCAAAGGGCGTTCCAGAGTGGTCCACCTTGATTGGCTTGGGGCAAAGGGTGTCGTTAGACGGTTGGGAAACCCGTGAATCTTTGAATTGGAAAATCGGGAAATAAGTCCCTTTGGAGGCATAAGCTGATCTTTTCCCCCAAGCCATTTTCTCTCAGAGATGGAGAATGCCAAAAAAAGAGGCCTGTTTTCCAATAGAAAAGCTCGTAGTTGCAAAGGGAGACGTTCCATCTAAAGAAGACGAAAAGTCCTTAGTTGGGGAAAAATGTGCTCAATATGCGCAAGCTGGGAACGAAGCCCGCTTGGCTCAGGGACACGTGCCTTCGAAACCATCCGTTGCCGTTATGACGGGTGGAGTCAATGGGATTTTTTGATGCGGATAGATTGCTGATCGACCTTTTGGACATTTCGCGATTGGGTTTAACTTTAGCGAGACTTTTACTCGCCACCATGAATCAAAAAAACTGGATCTGGATTTTACTGATCGCAGTGTTTGGAACCCTGCTTTACATCCAGACTGTTGGATTCGACTATTCACTCGATGACGGCATCTATGCAAATTCGAATCGGGTGACCCTCAAAGGACTTGAAGAATGGCCTGAACTATTCAAGTACGGCTCGATGAATTTCATCGAAATCGGCCCGACCAATACGGGGATTTACCGGCCGTTTACGCTGCTGACCTTTGCAATCGAAAACGAGCTCGTGGGCAAATTTGATCCGGGTGTCAGCCATGCGGTCAACTTGGTTCTGAGTTTTGGGCTGTTGCTGGTCTTGGGCTTTCTCTTGGCGGACTTGGCGGGGAAAAGAAACCTTCCCTGGTGGGTCGCAGCTTTGGTTTTGCTGGTTTTTGCCGTCCATCCCTTGCACGTGGAGGTCGTCGCCTCCGCCAAAAGCCGGGATACCCTGCTGTCTTCTCTTTTTGCATTCAGCGCGATTCTCATCTGGTGGAGGACGCAGCCGGTGCCAAAGATGTGGCACTGGGCTGTCATCTTGGGTCTGTATTTTCTGTCACTTCTATCGAAGGAGGAAAGTATTCCGCTGATTGCCCTAGTGGGGTTGATTGCTTATTTTTTTCAGGGGAAAAGGGTACTTCAGGCTGCGCTGGCGGCCTTGCCTTTTGTGGGTACTGCGGCCGTTTACATGCTCATCCGGGGCCTGGTGCTGGATACGGCAGCGACGACGTACGATTCCTACATCAACAGCATCCTCTACCTGGCCGAGGGATCGGATCGGCTTGCCACCAACTTTTTCATCTACCTGGAGTATGTCAAGCTGCTCTTTTTTCCGCATCCGCTTTCTTGGGATTACTCCTTCAGCCAACTGACGGTCCAGAATTTTTCCAATCCCTGGGTGTGGGTCAGTGTGCTGTTTTTTGCGGGATTGGGGTGGCTGGCTGTGCGCGGATTCAAAGACAGAAGCTTGCTGAGCTTTGGCCTGATATTCTACTTTGCCACGTTTTCCATCTTTGCCAACCTGATCCCTTCCCTGACGATTGGGTCCAATATGGCCGAGCGCTTTTTGTTTGTGCCCTCGCTGGCCTTTGCCTTGGTGATGGTCTGTCTCCTTTTCCAATTGGGGGAAAGGGTCTTTCCCCGGAAAAACTACCTCCTTCCGGTGTTGGTGCTGACACCGGTTTTGGCCGGGTTTACCTGGAAGGCGATAGACCGAACCCAAGTCTGGGAGAGCAACTATACCATCACCAAAAATGACATCATCAGTTCGCCAAACAGTTGGAGAACGCACACGTTTTACGCAGAGGAGCTCCGCAAAATGGCCTCGGAGGTGAAGAAAGAGTATCCTGATTCCTCGCGGAGTCTCTATCTGGAGGCCAGGAAAGAGTACGAGGTGATGCTCGGAATATTGGGCAGGGAGATTCCGGTGTCCCAATACCTGAGCACCTATGCGGAGGTTTTGATCAATCTGGGCGACAGTATCCAGGCGGTGGCCGTGCTGGAGGAAAACATCAAACGCAACCCCAAGGCCTTCTATCCGCTCTTTCAGCTTGGGAGGTTTGCCTTTGACCGGAAGGATTTTGATCAGGCTGAAGCCTATTACCTGCAGGCACTCAACGCCCAAAGCCCCGATTTTGGGCCACTCTACCGCAATCTTGGGCTGACTTACAGCCAAAAATCCGAAAAAGAAAAGGCTGTCGCGGCCTTGCAAAAATCGTTGGAATACTGGGATGCCCCGGAAATTCGCCGGGCCTTGGGATTCCTTTTTTCCGAGTTGGGACAAGCCGAAAAGGCAGCGGAGTACCTCTCGGCCGACGAAAACACCAGTCCCGAGGAAGCCATTTTCATCCAAGCTGTTTTGGCCGGGAACACCGCCTTTGGCAAAGGCGACTACCCCAATGCCCTGACCCAGTATCAGAAAGTCGAGCCCGTTTTTGACCAGGTGGACGGGAAAAGCAAGTTTCCGACATTTTATGCGGCTTTTGCCAAATCCCAACTGGAAACAGGCGACACACTGCGGGCCAAGGCCAATTTCCTCAAGGCGGCAAACGACATGGAGTCTTCCGATCCGGTGGTCTATACCAATCTGGGCACCATCGCTTTTCTGAAAGACCGGGATTTTGCCGCAGCGGAGCGGTATTACCGCCAGGCCATCGACTATGGTCCGGCGGACAGATTCAACGCCTACTCCAATCTGGGAATGGCCCAGTTGTCCCAGCGAAAGGAAGCCGCCGCCGCCGTTTCTTTTGAAAAGGCACTGGAATTCGGCAGCAGCCGGTCGGTGGTGGGTAACCTGTATCTGATCCACAGGAATTTGGGAAATACGGAAAAGGCCGCCCAGTACCTGGGCCTGCTCAATCAGCCCGTCAACTGAGCGGGGTCAAATTCGGCAAGATTTAATTGAAACAGGAAGCGGAAAGGGATAATTTTGGAAGAAAATGGCGAAGGTTTTTTCTTGGGTTTTGGTTGCTTTTCTGGGCATCTCTTTCGGGTTTTCGCAGGAGAAAAACCCCGATCCCATTGTCATCCTGATTTCGCTGGACGGATTTCGATACGACTATGTGGATCGGTTCCATCCGGAAAACCTTTCCCGGTTTATCGCCTCGGGGACGGCCGCCGAGGCCCTGATTCCCGCTTTTCCCAGCAAGACTTTCCCCAACCACTACACCATCGCCACCGGGATGCTGCCCGAGCACCACGGTTTGGTGGACAATTCGTTTTATGAGCCCTTCAAGGATCAGGTGTACAGCATGGGCAACCGGGACATTGTCCAGGACGGATACTGGTATGGAGGGACGCCGATTTGGGTCTTGGCGGAGAATCACGGAATGAAGGCGGTCAGCTATTTTTTTGTGGGTTCGGAAGCGCCCGTGCAGGGAATCCGGCCGAGTGAATACTTTGACTATGACGGAGCCGTGCCCAACCTGACCCGGATCAGCAAGGTGTTTGAATGGCTGCGGTTGCCGGATGCGGACCGGCCCCGTTTTATCGCCTTGTATTTTTCAGACATGGACGATGTGGGCCATGCCTATGGGCCCGGCAACGACGAAAAGCTGAAGGAAAGACTCACCAAGCTGGATCATGAGCTGGGGGCACTTTTGGAAGGAATCAAAAGCTTCGACCTACCAATCAACGTCATCTTGGTCTCGGATCACGGGATGGTGGATGTGCGGAAAGAAAAACTGATCAATTTGGATGAACTGACTGCCGGAATCGATGCCCGCGTGGTAAACAACGGGGCTTTGGCCCATGTGTATCTGGCGGACAAGGCGGATCAAAAAGCGGCCATCGAATTGGTCAAATCCAGAAATCCCCAGGTGTCGGTTGATGATTTCGGGAAAAACGAGAACTATTCCGACGTCAGCGGGTATCCCCAGCGTATCGGGGATTTTTTGATCCTTCCGGAGTTTGGGTACTATCTGGCGGACAGCCGGGGCATGATGCGGTACCAAAACCGGGCAGCGCTTCTGAAAACGGACGTATTTGGAGAACATGGCCTGAGTCCGAGGTATCGGGAGATGTGGGGGATCTTCTATGCCAATGGCCCCCAGATCAAAACAGGCTACCAAATCCCGCCCTTTCAAAACATCCACATCTATCCCCTGATTTGCAGGCTGTTGGGATTGCCGATTCCGGGGGGGATTGACGGGAAGGCAGAGGTTTTGGAATCTGTTCTAAAAGATCAATAATGGAAAAAGTGGACATCCGTAGCCGGAAAGAGATCGATTTTTTGGTCAGGAGATTCTATGACCAAGTCCGCGACCACGAGTTGCTGGGGCCGGTGTTTAACTCCGTGGTAGAGGACTGGGAGCATCATCTGATCCATTTGTCCGATTTTTGGGAAATGATCCTCCTCCAAACCGGGCCGGGCCGGGGTAAGTACAATCCGACCAAAGTCCACCAGGAAGTGGACGGAAAAGTGGGCCATTCGGTGAGCCAGGTTCATTTCGGAAATTGGCTGGAGCTCTGGTTTGCGACAATCGATGCCTATTTCGAAGGGGAAAATGCAGCCTATGCCAAGGAACATGCCCGGAGGATGGCCCACATGCTGTTCATGCGAATCTGGGAAGCCAGACCCAAGGGCTGAATTTTTGGTGCAGGCTCCGATTTGGGGTTTTGGACTGGTGGCATCCGGCACCGGACATGCCGGATGGAGCCGGGAGATGGCAAGCGGGCAAAAAATGAAGGGGATCGGGCCCTGGTCGGCAGGCGAAGCCCCATTCCACATTTATCCAGAAAAACAAAACATTAATTTTGAGAATTATAGTATTTTCGGGCATTGTTTTTTCATTTTTCCAATATTTCCGGAGACAAATGGACAAATACCTTTCAATCATCAACCGGAGGACTTTGTTGATGTCGGTGATCTCGCTGGTGTGCGCGCTGCTGGTTTATCGGTTCAATTTCACCTATGACCTGGATTTGACCCTGATCAGCATCGCGATCGTCTTTCCGCTGGTGTTCACGATCAGAAGCTCGTTCAAAAGAAGGGACAAAGCATTGGAGTTTTTGTCGAGGTTCAGGTCTGGGCTGGTCTCTGCGGAGTATGCCTTTTTGACCGTCAGAAAGTTGAGCCCCGAAGAAAAAAGCCAGGTGCATCGGCAGATATTGGCCACATCGGAAAAGATGCTTGAATTTTTGGAAATGCCTTTGGGGGATCTGGAGCAAGTCAGAAAATCGGCGTCCGAAATCAACCAGTTTGTCGTGGACAAATCCAACCAGATCAAGTCTTCCAACAGGTTGAAAATAAACAACTTGCTGCTGGATGTCCATCTGGGCTTGGAGACCGTGGCCACGATCAAGCAATACCGTACCCCGAATGCCCTGAGAGCCTACTGCCTGGTTTTCATTTATATCTATCCGATGATTTGTACTCCGGTGATTTATTACAAACTTCAGCAGGGGATTCATGAAGGAAACCTGTATCTCCTGATGTTCCTTTCGATGGTTTCGTCATTTATATTAATTTCCCTTTTCAATGTTCAGGAGCAACTGGAAAACCCCTTCGATTCAAAAGGCTTGGACGATATCCGGGCCGAATCTTTTGGGTTTAAAGGTGGTCCTTTAACCTAAAACCCCATGAAAAAGCAAGCCCACCTCTATTTCCTGCTATTGATTCTTTGCTTGGGCACTTCATTGAAGGCCTTTTCCCAGGGAGGATTGTTTGATTCCGAAGAGCCACTGCCCATTGAGCTGAAGTTTTCGATCAAACAACTGAAGGCAGAGACGGACGATACCACGTTTATGGCTTCCCAAATGATCTTTGAATCCGCCCCTGGGCAAAAAGACACCCTGGAAATCGAGATCCGGACAAGGGGAAACTTCCGGCTGGAAAACTGCTTCTATCCCCCGATGCGGGTGAAGATGAAGAAGAAGGTCGCGGCAAACACGGTTTTTCAGGGAGACCGCAACCTGAAGCTGGTCTTGCCCTGCTCCAAGGCAAAGACAGCCGACATCTATCTGGGAAAGGAGTACTTGGCCTACCAGCTATATGAGGACATCGCCGAATACACGTTTCATACCCGCCTCCTTCGGGTTAAGCTGACCAACACGGATGACAAAAAGGGCGAAACGGTGGAGCTCTTGGGGTTTTTCATCGAAGATGATGACGACGTGGCAGACCGGTTTGGCGGAAAAATCCTGGGTGACAAGCGGATCATCCCTACGCTGATGGAAGATACCGCTACGGTCAGGCACGATTTTTTTCAGATGATGATCGGAAACACCGACTGGTCGGGACTCTTCCAGCACAATGAAAAAGTCCTGATGCTGGACGAAAAAACCATCGTCCCGCTGGCCTATGATTTTGACATGACCGGACTGGTCAATCCCCCCTATGCGCAGGTCAACAAAAACATCGGCATTGAGCGCGTCACCGACCGGCTTTATCGCGGGTTTTGCAGGGATCCGAAGCTGATGCAGACGATCCGGGAAGAGCTGTTGGCCAAAGAAACCCGGATTTTTGAGACGGTCGAGAAAAACAGGAAATACATCGATGAGGCGCATAGCAAAGCCTGTCGGCAATACCTCAAGGAATTTTTTGACATCCTGAAGTCTGATCGGCTTTTTGGGCAGAAGATTCTCAATGCGTGCCGTTCGAATACCGCTTCCCAGACCTTTTAGGAAGATTTTTTGCATTTTTTACTAAAAAGCGGGCGCCATTCCGGACTCTTTGCAAAAGATGAGAAACAGACGCTCGTCTGACGGGGCGATTAGCGGGGTGCAATAAAACGGAATCCTGCTGTCCGAAAAATCAATTCTCTTTTGGGAATGTCCCCTACTACCTTTCTCCTGTTCTTTTGGGCTGCCAAAAGAGACGAGATTAAGGGTGATTTTTTAACAACTTATTTTTGAAACTCAACTGCCGGAAAAGGAGTCGACTCCTTTCATTTGGATTTTTTAGTGCATTTTTTAATCTTTTCCTTTTTTTTCGGTCGGGCTGCTTGCGGACGGACATTTGATTGAGCGTTCCGTTTTGGATCGAAGCGGCTTTTCTGCTAGATTGATGACAAATAATCCCCGATGAAAAATATCCCGCTGCTTATCTTTCTCCTCTTTTGTGTTCATTCCAATATATTCTGTCAGGTTTCCCTTTTTGACGGGAAAAGTCTCGCCGGCTGGTACATGGATGTGCCGGATCTGCAAAAGGACAGCAGCCTTCGAAAGCCCTTTGTCGTTCGGGACGGGCTTTTGGTGAGCTTGGGGACACCACAAGGACACCTGATGTCGGAGAAAAGCTACGAAAACTACGTCTTGGAATTTGACTACCGATTCGTCGGCGAACCGGGTAATTGCGGTGTGCTGGTTCATGCGTCTACCCCCAGAGCCTTGTATGGAATGTTTCCAAAGTCCATCGAAGTGCAGATGATGCACAGCAATGCGGGGGATTTCTGGTGCATCCAGGAAGACATCCAAGTGGAGGACATGGAGAGCAGACGGGGGCCAAAGGAAGATTGGGGCGTTTCGGAGGGAAAAGAGAGAAGGGTGAAAAACCTCACGGATGGTTCCGAAAAGCCACTCGGAGAGTGGAATCACATGAAAATCCGCTGTGAAGGTGACAAGGTCACCGTGTGGGTCAATGGAGACTTGGTCAACGACGGCTTCGGCGCAACCGCGCAAAAAGGCCAAATCGCGCTGCAAGCCGAAGGTGCGGAGGTGGAGTTTAAGAACCTGCTATTGACGTCGCTCTAGGAGAATAGTGTCAGATGCTGAAATCTGTTCACTCTCGACTGTTTCCGATATCCATTTTTAGGCTAATTTTAGAGCAGACCAATTACCCGATGCGTTACTTATTGATCCTTTTGACACTTGTGGCTTTTTCCGGTTGCGATCTGCTGTCTGATATCCAAGAGTTGGAAGGGCCCTGCACGATCCTATTGGTAGACGGAAGGACTGTTTCAACTTCTGATACCATCGAAATCCTGGAAAGCACCGGCACACTGACCTATCGGGATGAAGACGGGAAGCTGTGGTCGCTTACTTCCGGGGAATACGAGAGCTATAGCTGCAATTAGTCCAAACTATCCACGATCAATACCCAATCATTTCCCCTTCCCGAACTGGGAGGCGAAATGATCAAGGGAGCATCCTTTGTCAGGGGAGAACCTCCGTTTCCGGCGAATTCCACTCCTGTCCGGGGATCAAACCAGGTTGTTTTGAAGCTTGGGCCGTTTAGATTTTCCAGATTGACGGAAGTCTCTTTGCCATCTGGAAAGTAGAAAAGGGCATAAGTCCCCGCCTGGTCCCGGGTCGCAGCGACGAAGCTGAGGTCGTTTTGCTGGTCTTCGGCCACCAGACCCTGATCCGGAATCCGCTCGAAGAAGGTTCGGCTTAGCATCAGGTTTTTCAGGTGCTTGACTTGGTTGGCCACCTCAAGATCGAGCGATTTGTGCCAGGGCTTCAGCGGGCCGTTCACAGGCATTCTTTCCAAATCGTACATCTGCCAGACCGCATGGCAGCCGTAGGTCTGGCCTGCAGCTCCGGCGAAGACATTCCAATACATGATCCTCCGGATATCCGCCGCCTCGCTGTAGCCCTGTTCTTTGGCATTGAAACAATAGGGATGCTCTTCGTACAGCGGTTCCCCGTCGATGGTCGGTTTGATCGGGCTCAGTTGGTAGTCGTGGCTGATTTTTTTGAAATCATCCAAGCCGGGACAATGCCCTGTCTGGTGCATGTTGAAGCTGAGCCAGGCTGCCTCGTGAAACCAATTCGAGCTCCCGCCGGGTGCCGCGGGCTGGGGATGAAACGTGATCAGGATAGCATTGTCCGGATTTTGTGTTTCCAGTATCCCCTGAGCCATCCGGTTCCAAACGGCGATGTCCAGTGATCCCTCTCGGGGATTTCGGTCTCCCCCGAGTACCCAGATCAGGTTTTTTCGGTCCTTGTATCGATTGCCAATCCATTTTCCATAGGAATAGGCTGTTTCGGGAGTGAAGATTTCCGGCCCATTTCCCCAGGTACTTTTAAACAGTTTGTCCCCCCAGGTGGGCAACAGGGCGATGTGGATGTCTCTCGCCAAGGCCAAATCCAGAACTTGGTCCACATGCCTGAAATAGGCTTCATTGTATTCCCATTTTTCCAAATCGTTGAAAGGAAGGTCTCCATTCGCGTTTGGGGTGTTGATCCCGTCGAGCTCGGCCAGCACTACCGCCTGAACGACATTGAATCCCTGCTCTTTTCGCTTGTCCAGGTAGGTTTTGGACTCGTCGGGATCCAACCGGTGAAAAAGCTCCCAGGCAGTATCCGCCATCCAGAAGAAGGGTTTTCCGTCGGCAGTCATCAGGAATCTGTTTTCGGGATGGACTTGGATCGGGCCATTGGTTTTTTGGGCTTTTAGGCCAAAAGCAAGGCAAAAGAGGAACAGGAAGAGCGTTGTTTTTTTCATGGGAAAGCAAAAAAAAGGCAGCCCGAAGGCTGCCTGGAAACTGGTTAGTGAGCGGCTGAAGTGGCTGGTTTGGAGCCTTTCTGCCAGATGAAGAAGATGATAAACAAGACGATCAGAATGCTCGGAAAAATGAGTATTTTCTGAAGCGTTTCCTGTCCAGCCGCGAGCTCAAGTGCCTCCCCTGCCAATCCGGCAGCACTTTGGGAAGCCCTTGCACCATCAATCCAACCACCGATGAAAGGCTGGAAGATCGCCGTGGAAAACATCCCGATACCTCCGATGATGGACATGCCCAATGCTCCGGAAAGGGGAACCCGCTGGGCAACGGCACCGACCATCACTGGCCAGAAGTAGCAGACGCCTATTGCAAACACAAACGCCGCAACATAAGCCATCGGGCCGGTCACTGTGCTGAAAAGGAAGATGCCCAGTGCCGCAAAGATCGCACCGCCGAGCAATACACCTGTCTGACCCAATGTCTTGACAACCGGACCTGCAAAGAAGCGTCCAACCGCCATCACACCGGTGGTCAATGCCAAGATCAACATCGGGCTAGCTCCACTGGCTCCCATGATCAAGCCTACCCACTGCTGAGGACCAAACTCGGAAATCGCAGTCAGGGCCATCGCAAAGAAGAGGAAGATAAACACAGGGCTGATCATCGCCTTGAGGTTGGAACCAATTGAGGTTACGCCTTCTATAGATGGTTTTGGGAAGGCTTTTCCAAAAAACAACACGGCATAGGCGATCGTCGGGATCATCATGACCCACACTTGGGTTTGCCACGCAAAACCTCCGTCCGTCAAAAACTTGGATACCAGCGCACCGAGGACAATTCCGCCGGGAAACCACATGTGGAACCTGTTCAGCATCTTGTTCAGCGTGGTGCCGGAGTACATGTCCGCGATCATGGGATTACAGGCAGCTTCCGTACATCCGTTGCCAAATCCGATCAACAAGGTTGAAATCAAAAGGGTGGTGTATCCGCCTGCATAGATGGTCAGCAGAATCCCCAGGGTATGGGTCACAAAGGCAATCCGCATGATATTCGCCGGGCCGACTTTGTGGTAAAACAAACCTCCCAGGATCATGGAAATCGGGAATCCGAAAAACCACATGGAATTGATGAATCCCAACTGCTCGGCGTTTAGGCCGAAGGAATCTCCCAACTGGGGCAGGATGCCCGCACGTATCGAAAACGAAAAGGCGGTGGTGATGAGCGCCAAGCAGCTTGCGTTGAAGAGGGCGCCGCGGTTGATGGTTTGGGTCATAGAGGATGCTTTTGGTTTTTGGGTTGAGTGAAACAAAGCTTGAAACGGCTCAAAATAGGAAAAAAAAAGGAGTTTGCTTTCCCGTACCATAATTTATTCCTTGATATGGAATAGACCCTATTCCAACACCTGAAGGAAGCCGGTGATTTTTTCCTCAAACTGAAACGAGGGGTTTCTGCCGACCAATACCACGACATAGGTTCCCGGCAAAACAGTGGTGCCGTTGTTTGTTCCGTCCCATTTCAAGATTGGCGCTCCAAAGGACACCTCCGTTGTTTTGCCATAGTGGACGAGTGCTCCCTGTCGGTTGATGACAAACAGCTCCGCTTCGGTGATCCCTTCGCTGACCCGGATCTCGAAGCCCCGCTCGGGGTCGCCCAGGACCATCGCGTTTGGGAAGACATATTCGAAACTGCACGCATCGTACGCCCGGAATGAGGCGAAAAATTCGCAGCCATCGGCTGTGCTTGCTTTCAAAGTATAATTCCCTGCTTCTTTTGGGGTGAAAACAGGCTCTTCGGAGACCAATTTGTCCCCCAGGTACCAGTGGTACTCGGCATAGTCGCCCGGATCGAGTTTTGGGCCGGATTTTCCCCTGGCACAGACCCCATACGCCTCTTCCAAAACCGGCCGGGCAAGAAGCTGGCTTTCCTCCACGGCGATCAGGTTTCGGCCGACTTCACAGCCCAATTGGTTATAGGCTACGACTTCGTAGGTTCCCGGCATGTTTGCTTCGATTTCGAGCAAGCCGGCAAACGAGGCGAGTTCTTGGCGGTTGTTCTCAAGGTCGTAAAAGATCCATTCGGTGTCGGTGACCTCGTCTTCGTCGGTATTCAAGGTGATCGTGGCCACATTGGGCTGGGGGCAGATTTTCCCGGCTTCCAGCTCCATGGGAACCGAAGTAACCGGTGCCACCACCTCAAATTCCACCGGCGCCACGGGACAAAATCCGCTTTGGAGTGGCTGGACCATGAGGGAATAGACTCCAACGCTGGGAGGGTAGAAGGCAGATCCCCGGCCTATTATTTCACCCTGATCATTGTACCAGCGGATGCTCGCTTCTTCACCGGAGATTCCCTGGAGATCGATCTCATACTTGATCGGGTCAAAACACTTCTCCACAGCCAGGACAGGGGCAAAGGAAATGGCGGAGGAAAATGTGGCGTTAAAATCGATCCGTTTTGGACAGAGGTCCAAGCTGGGATTGTTGCTTTCCCCAAAAATGGAATAAGCACCCTCCTCGGTCAGGGTGAAGCTTTGTCCGGCAGTGATCGCTTGGGAGCTTCCGTCCGGGAACGTCAGGGTGAACCCGAGATCCTGATTGGTCTCCGGTTTCAGGGAAAAGGTCTCGCAGATCTTCAAGTCCGCAGGAACCGTGAATTCGGCCTGCGGGGCATCTCCAATGGTGACCGTTTCGACGGGGGAGGCACATCCATCAGCTTTCAATTCCAAAAGGTAGGTTCCGCGGGCAAGGCCAATGCTCGCCTGGCCGCTCGGTGGAATGGTGCCCTTCAAAATCTCCCCCTTTCCGCTGGCCAACACCCGATACTCACCGGTAGAGATCGGTGCGCCAAAATCCAGGCTTACCCTTCCTGACACCACACCGTTGGCGGAACAAGATTCGTCTTCCGAAGAGATGGAGGAAACCAGGCTTGACGGATTGTCGGCAGCCAAGGTCAATAACCGGGTGACTTGACATCCGTTTTTTTCTGTGACCAACGAGTAGATTTTGGGCTCCAGATTGGAATAGGTGAGCTGATCCCCTGCGCTCAGCGGCCCTTCTGTCACACTTAATTCGGGGATGAAAAGCGCATCCACATCCGTATCGATGTGGATCTGAAAAGAGCCGTTTTGGGCGGCGCAATCGTCGGGCTGGCTCAGGACGGTGGGCGTGATCTTGGGAGATTCGACCAGCTCAAAGCCCAGGACCCGCTCCGAGATACAATCCGGATATTGCGCGCTGGCGGCCTGAAAAGTAACCCAATACAATCCGGGCCCCGATAGACCCGAGGCTTGGAGATCGATCCCAAAGCCGGTTCCGACGGGATTCCTTGCACCGCTGAGCCCTTTTTGTACAAACCAATCCCCAGAAATCGGCGTGTCTGTCCCGATTTGGATCGACCCGCCTTCGCAGACGGATGTGCTGGAGGAGACTAACCGAAAATCTATGGGTGGGCCGACAAACGTGGCGCTTGTGATCAGACAGGCGGGTTTTCCCGAGGCATCCGTTTGGTACAGCTCCACCAGATGGTAGCCTTCGCTGTAGGACAGGTACTCGTTTCCGGTGCCAAGCAGGTTTCCTTCCACGTCTTTCCATTCGATGGTAAATTCGGAGAGGTTGGGGGTGTCGGGATCCAGGGCCGTCAATAGCGTCGGGGAACCGGCACATAGCAGGTAATCCGGCAACAGGGCCAATTGGGGGCCTTGCTGGACGGTGAGAGTCAGGGATTCTTCGTGAAAATTGGAGGTGGTGCCCCTTCGGACAGCCAACCGGACGGTGTAGGATCCTACTTCCGAGAATACGACTTGGATCGTTTCCAATTGGCCCCCACCGCTTCTGGTAAAAATGGCCTCGCCTGCCGAATTGGTCACCAGCCAGTCGTACACATCTCCCGGGGCGCCACCTCCACTGAAGGTGCCGACCACTCCACCGAAGACAATGCATAGACTTTCCGGGCCGACCAGTTGTGGGTCTGCCTTCGGTGACAGGATGGGGTCAGGGCTGGCAAGCAGGGGTGTGACAGTCCCGCTTATGGCATAAAGCGGGAGCAACAAACTCGCCCAAACCACCAGTATCCTTTTTGGAATTTGAGTAATAGCCAACGACGGTTTTGGGTTTTTGGGACTTCTTGGAGGGAAAATATCCCAGATGGTCAGGTGATGTTTTTTGGAGTCAAAAAATGTTCCACCTACTTTCCGAGGTGAAAAAAAAGCTCAATCAATCACCAGAATGGACCCCAGCTCCTCTTTGGCTATGTTTTTTTCCAGATTTTTGAAATTGATCCGATAGGCATAGGATCCCGGCGGGACTTTTTGTCCGCCAAAATAGCCGTCCCAGAGACAGGTGGATTCTTCCGTCAGCAGTTGGCTGTTTTGGCAGTGGAATATGACCTCTCCCCATTTGCTGAAAATCCAGATTTCCAGCTCATCGATCAGGTAATTGGTGTAGATCAGAAAGGGCTTGTCGGGATTGCCAGGCTGGATGGCATTGGGGAAAACCACCCGCAACTCGCATTCTTCTTCCGTGACAAAGGCGGTCTCATAGGCACAGCCTTCCGCACTGTAAACGACCAGGGTATGGGCACCGATTTGGAGCGGTTTGAACGTCGGCGTGGTGGCTGCCAATTTGTCCTCAAAATACCACTCGTATGTGGCAAAGTTCCCCGGATTGAGGATAGGCGCAATCCCATACCTGGGACACACTTCGTAAGAGTCCTCCAAAACCGGCCTTACATCGTCGTTGCTTCTCAGGACCAATACCTGATCCGTGCCCAAAAGACACCCAAATTGGTTGAAAAGCCGGACCTCATAGGTGCCTTCCTCCATGGCAAGAATCTCCACCTTGTTGGTTTGGGACGTGAGTGGGCGGCGGGCATTGTCGATGTCCGTAAACCACCATTCGATCCGGGTGACTGCGGATAGATCCGCCTCCACTCTCAGGGCGGCATCGGGCTGATCCGGGCAGAGGGTTTCGGCATCAATGTGGGTGTCCACGCTGAGGACGGGAACCGGGACTTCGAAGCTGAGGGGCTGGATTTGGCAGGGAATGGAGTTTTTGGGCTGGACTTCCAGGCTGAAAGTGCCGTAGGTTGGGGTAATCAGGCTTTCAACGGCACTTGCCACATTTCCGGAAGGGTCCCGCCAAAAATAGTCTACCGCATCCGACGGATAGTTGGATACCTCGGCCATGAATTCATAGGTGCCCTCGCAGGTGACGTTTACCAGGACCGGACGAAACTGGACCGGGGGATTGACTTGGACGGCGAAGGTTTTCTGCTCGGGACATTTTGGCCCTTTGATGTCGGGATCATATCCCAGGAGGGTATACGTCCCCGTTTGGTCTAGGCTGAAGGCTTCATTCCAGGCTTTGACTTCGGTTTTTCCGTCCGGAAAAGTCAATGAAAACTCCAGATCCTGTGCGCTCTGGGGAACAAGGGAGTAAGGGTCGCAGATGGATAGACTGGCGGGTATCTCAAATTCCACCTTTTCATCGACTAGACTGATCGGAATTGAGCTCCTGCCCAGCTCGCAGTTTTTGCCGATGGCCGGATTTCTGCTGAATGCCGCCGCTTCGTAGATCCCCTCTGCGTCAACGGTGATCTCTGTTTGGTTTCGGTACTCGGGCAAGTCCACAATAGTTCCCTCGGAGTCGTATTTTCTCCATTCGATATCCGTCACTTCCTCAAAAAACGTGGTGGAAAGGTTTACCACTGCCCTTGGTCCGTATTCGCAAAGCTTGGTGGATGCCAAACTGACAGCTACCGATAGGACGGGTTCTTTCACGGTGAATTTTTTGGGTGAAATCGGACAGGCCAGGCTTCCCTCAGGCTGGACCTCCAGTGAAAACTCGCCGACGGAAGTGGGGGGCAAAAAAAGAAACTGGCCGGTGCCTATGACCTCGTCGGTTTCGTTTTTCCACTGAAAAATCGCCAAAGCAGGATCATGTCCGAAAATATCGGCTTCATAGATTCTGTTGCCGACCGTGCAGTCTTCACTTTTCAGCTTGGGTTCAAAGGCAATGGGATCCACCAGGCTGACCGTAAATTCCCTGAGCGTGGGGCAGATTTCAGCCTGGCCGGGGAGTCTGCCCACCAGCGTGTGGATGC
This sequence comes from uncultured Limnohabitans sp., assembly GCA_964530015.1. GTDB lineage: Bacteria > Bacteroidota > Bacteroidia > Cytophagales > Cyclobacteriaceae > Algoriphagus. Next base: position 18,531 of record CAZGYC010000057.1, read on the forward strand.
CGGCCTGGGTCAGAGCAAACGCTTCCCCGGCCGGAAGTACGGCTTCGGTCTTGTCCGGATAGGTGAGGGTAAACTCCAGCGCTTGGCTCGTTTGGGGAGTGATCTCATAGGATTGGCAGATCGAGAGGCTGGCGGGAATGGAGAAACTGACCTGGTCAAGTCCCGGAACTTGAAACTCTTCTGCTTTCGGCAAATTGCAGCTGTCCTTGTCAAACAGTTCAAAAAAGTATTTGCCGCCCGGAATGTCGATCCGGAATTCATCGGTCATGGGAAGGGCTTCGTTTTTCACCACCGTTCCTTTCAGGTTTTTGATCCTGTAGGATCCCTCCAATACACCGTGGATCAGTTTGACCAAAAATGACCCGTTTGCCTTTCCCGTGTCGGTACAGATTTCGGGCTGGATGTCGCTGATATCAAAGGCGAGTTGGGTAGGAGGATCGACCAGCGGAACCACCGAGCCCAATGAATTCAGGCAACCGCCCAATTGGCCCAGGATCGTATAGGCACCGGATTCCAGGCCGGGAAACTCCACGATGTCGCCGGGAGTCAGCGGGCCAAAGGATTGTCCTCCATCTTCCAAAACCAAGACATCGATCGGTGTCAAAGCTTTGATCCGGATGCTCCCGTCCGGCACCAGACAGGCACTGGCACTCGCTGCGCTTTCCAATTCAAATTCGGGCAGGGGGTTGTAGACAAATGTTTCCTGGGCACTCTGGACGCAGGAGGGGTTGTTGGGATTGGGGACGACCAGGCTGATTTGATAGTCCCCAAAGCCGCTCAGGTCCTTGTTGGGATCGATGGTTTTGGAGTTTCCCGATCCCAGGGCGACCAGTGTCGGGTCGCCGGATTTTTGCAAAAACCAGTCTCCGGTGACTTTGGGCTCAGACTCAAAGGTGAGGTATCCGTCCGGGCAGACATTTGGAGAGGAACCCACAATCGAAAAACCGGTCGCCTGGCTCACTTCAGTCGTCAGGTTGGTTTCACATTCGGGGTTCCCTTCCGAATTGACAAACAGGAAAGCCACCGAATATTTCCCCTGCGCGGAGGTTTTCAGCGTATTGCCGGTGCCCAGGACATTTCCCAGCGCATCTTTCCACTCAAACTGGTAGTCAGGAAAATTGGAACTGGACGGGTCGATGGCCTGCAGGTCGATTTCCTGGTTTTCGCAGATCAAGTAGGAAGTCTTCAGGGTGATTTTCGGGCCTTCCACGAGCTGGACGTTTTTGGAAAAACTCCCAAAAGGAATCCCTCCCCGCGAAACGGCCAGCTCCACCCGGTGGGTTCCCAGTAGTTCGAAGGTGTAGCTGATCGTGGGAAATGAACCTGCCGGTCGGGTAAACAAAACCTGTCCCTGTGGATCCAAAATTGTCCATTGGTAGAGGTCTGTGGCCGGATCGCCCCCTCCTGAAAAAGTGCCCAGCACACTCCCGAACACGTTGCAGAGCCGGTCTGGGCCGGTGAGCTCCGGGTCGTTGAATGGCTGCATTGCCCGGTCGGACAGGGATCCCCGGCCGGTTTTCGCCACTAAAATGCCCCCCGCCTCTCCGCAGGATGACCTGTGCAAAAGCAGCGGAAAAACCAAAAGGGCAAAAAGGAGAAGCTTTTTCAAATGGGGTCTGGAAAGCACTGGAAATTAGGCGACTAAACTACCGAATTTCTCCCTCCAAAAAAATGGCCCGGGCAAATCGGGATTGCGGCTTCCCCGCCAATCCGGCTTCCTTATCTGATGAAGACCCAATCGGTTTTGTCGCTCATCGGAGCGGAAAATTCATAGCCTTCCAAGTTAAAGGATTTGAGTTCCTCGGGGTCTTCGATCCGGTTTTTGATCGCGAAATTGGTCATCATTCCCCTGGCCTGCTTCGCAAAAATCCCGATGGTCTGATAGGTGCCGTCCTTGAATTCCCTGAAATGGATATTTACCAAAGGGGATTTTAGGGTCTTGAGGTGGACGGCCTTGAAGTATTCCTGGGAGGCCAGATTGACAATGGGCCTGCCGGCTGCGGCCCCATTGATTGCCTTGGTGATTTTTTTGTCCCAGTATTCGTAGAGGTTTTTGCCTTTTTTGGTCTCCAGCCGGGTGCCCATTTCCAGCCGGTAGGGCTGGATCAGGTCGAGGGGTTTCAGCAAGCCGTAGAGCCCGGATAGGATCCTCAGGTGGTTTTGGGCAAAATCAAAATCTTCGGAAGTGTAGCTGTCCACATCGATTTTCGTATAGACATCCCCGTTGAAAGCCAAGATAGCCTGTTTGGAATTTTCCGTGTTGAATTCCCTTTGGAAGGTCCTGTATCGTTCCTCGTTGAGTACGGCCAGGTTTTCGCTCACGTGCATGAGTTCGGAGATCTCCCGGGCTGATTTTTTTTTCATCACGCCCACCAGTGCTTTGACGTCTGAGGTGAAGTCCGGGAGGGTATAGGCTTGGTAGTTGGGGGTGCTGTAGTCGAGGGATTTGGCAGGGGAGATCAGGATCAGCATACTATTGGATAACGGTAATCGCTTTGGTTTCGGTTTTGGTGACGTTTTGCGCACGGGAGGTAAACTTCACCTTCACGGCATAGGTTCCGTTGGGTACAAATTTGCCGTTTGCGATCCCGTCCCAAGGGCAGAAAGGCTGTCGGGGTTCCAGGTTTTCGTGCACGCAGTAGAAGATCAGTTCTCCCCATCGGTTGAAGATAAACACCTCTACGTCGTCAATAAAGTCATTGGCATAGAGAATGAATCCGCGGTTGGGATCGCCCAGCACGATGCCGGAGGGATAGGAGATCAGAAGCCGGCAGTCCTCATGGACTGCGAATGCCGCTACGTATTCACATCCCAGATTGTCAGAGACATGGAGCTCGTAGTCGCCGGGCAGCGTAGGGGTGAAGACCGGATCCTGGGATACTTCCACTCCGTTGAGCAGCCAGGAGTAGTTGTCGTAGATCCCCGGATCGACACTCGCTGTAATGCCCTCCACGGCACAGATGGTCAGCTCTGTAGGCACCACAGGCGGAACGATCGTTGACTTGGCCACGACGCCGTTTGCCCGGCCAAGCTCACATCCGTGTTCGCTTCTCAGCAGTGCTTCATAGGTGCCTTCGGCCGATACCTGGATGATCGGCAGGTTGTCGTATTGAAACAGCCGGGTGCGGGTACCGCCGACCACGCTGTACCATTCGATCCCCTCCACCTGGCCCATGTCTGCGACCACGGTGATGGTGGTGCTGGTTTGCTCCACGCAAAAAGGCACCACATCCAAACTCACCGCCAGGGCTCCGGTTAGGATTTCGGCAGTAAAGGGGATCTTGGTAGTGGGACAAAGTCCTCCTGCGGCAGGCTGCACTTCCAGGGTGTAGTCTCCGTCCCGGCTGGGCACGAAGGTCTGCCTTCTCCCCACGATCACTCCCAGATCATCCTTCCAAAGAAAGACCACATCGGCAGGAGCAGCATTGTTCAATATGGCTTCATAGCGGATGCCTGTCTGGCAATCGACGATCGGTCCGGAAAGCCCAAAATCAATCGTCTGCGTGAGGTTGACCTGCATTTGGATTTCCCGGGGGCAATCCACTCCGTTGGGATCTTCACCCCTTACCGTATAGAGGCCAGACAGTGTGAAGGCGAATTCCCCGTCCGAATCGGGGGAAATGGTTGTCCCCGAGGGGCTTGTTGCCGTGTAGTTTAAGGGATTCGGGCCGGTCGGTGCAAAAATGAAGTTTTCGCAGGCGGTTACCTGCGTGGGAACTGAAAACGTCGCCTGGAATTTTTGGGCGATGGAGTATGGTGTGGGATCTGGCACCGCGCAACCGGAATCGTCCGCGACCTCCACCAAGTACTCTCCATAAGGCACCTCAATGTCAAAAGTAGCCAGGCTGGGAAGGCTGCCTGTAAATACCTGGCCGTCTCCCTGGCGAACTGCGGTATAAGTGCCGGCTTGGGCCGTTCCGTTGTTGAATGTGAAAGTGATCTTTCCGGGTTCAACGCCGGTAGCATTACAGGTTTCATCTGCCGGAGTGGCTGAAAATAGGTAAGGAGTGGGAGGGTTTTGATTTTCTACCGTTACAGAGGAGGAGTAGAAACACCCCGTGCTGTTTTCTGCCTCGATGGTGTAGATTCCGGGGAAAACCCCGTTTATCGGGATGACGTCGCCTGCGTTGACATTGGAGAATGTCTGGCCGAGGTCCGGTATCCGAACCTCAGCGGCATTTGCCTGCAGGGTGATTTCAAATGCCCCGTCTGCCGTCGCACAATCGGTCGCCGGGGTGGTCTGGACGGCCACCAAAAGCGGCAGTTCATTGACCAGCAGATCCAGTTTTTTCTCAATCGTACATCCGGCCAAAATCGGATCCTGGGTCACGAATATGATTTCGTATTGGCCCGGTCCGGGCAGTGTGTTGACCCAAAGTTCCAATTCAAAAAACTCCCCAAGAGCCACCCGGTTTCCGTCCTGATTCAACTCATAAAACCACTCGCCGGAGATCGGGGTGTTTGGCGCAAAAGTCACTGAAGTTTCTTCATAACAAACCTCGGTTGCTGTTTGATTAAGGTCAAACTCAAACGCAGGTCCGACAAAGACTTCCGCAGTCGCCGGACAAGTCTCAAACATCAACGCTTCATCATCCGAAAGGCCGCCAGGCAATCGGAATTTGACCTCCACGGTGTAGATGCTTTCTTCGTCCACTGTGATGGAGTTGGAGTTTTCGTCCCCAAAAATCTGGCCGGCCGCATTGGTCCATTGGAAATCATAAAGGCCCTCTGCTGGGTCATATCCGTCAATCGCCGTCAGTGTGACGGGATCTCCGGCGCAAAGCGTGACGTCTGCCGCCAAGGTCAGTGTGGGCGGTGCTACGACTTCGATTTCTCCTTCGGCGGTGAAATAGTCTGGATCGCCGCATCGGTCCACACGGAGTTCAATGGTGTACTTCCCCGCAGTGCTGAAGATTTGGTCCAACGTCTGAAACTCATCTCCCGGACCGCCATAATTTGCCCGGATTACGGTTCCGTCCTCATGGGTAATGGTCCAGAAATAGGAGTCAATGTCCGGTTCGCCTCCTCCTTCCAGCAGGGCTCCTGCACCCAAAACCGGATCCAGACAAAGCCTTGGGGGAAAAGAAAGGGCCGGCTCAGGTATCGAACTGCCGGAGTTTTGGACAAAAGAAGGGAGTCCGAGATTGGAAGTCCCCGGCATCGGCTGGACCGCATCCTGGTTGAAAGTGCTGGTGCCGCTGCATCCGCTTCCCACCTGAACCTGTCCGATCCGGTCGCTTCCCACCACTGCGGCGTAGATCTGTCCGTCGGAAGCGATCTGCAGGGCGCCGAGGTTTAGGCTGGCAGTGCCGCTGACTGTTTTCCGGGTAGTTAGGATACAGCTTTCCCGTTGCGCTCTCGTGGTTGCCGAGCTGAAGCAGGACGGACAAACCGCCGCATCCGGATCGTCGTTGTCGATGGCCTTGATGATGAATTCCTCGATCCCTGGCCCGCCGTTTCGGTAGGAAACCAATACTCTGTCAGAGTCTTGGTTGAATTCCAGCCCATAGATATCTCCGCTGCAGCCCAGGTCAAGTCGGGCATATTCCGTGAGTTCTCCGGTTTGTTGGTCAAATTCGAAGATTTCGGTCTTGTTGCATCCTCCTTCGGAAATAGTCACGGCAAGCTTGGTGCCGTCTGGACTGAACTTCATCGCCCCCACTCCGGAATTAAAGCCGTGACTGCTTCCGACCGAGCTCATGACTGGCTGTCCGATGCCTTGGCCGGATACCGGATAGGCCCGGAAGGTGTTGTTTCCCAACTCGTGGTACATCACCCAAGTGGTATCGCCCCCTGAAATCGCCGCCGAGTGTTCGGTGGAGGGGCTGAAAAGGAAGTTGTTTTTCGTGACCACATTCCCGACTCCCGTGGGGTTTTCCGACTTGATATCGACTAGGGAAAAGCTGACGCTGTTGGTTCCTCCCGCGGTTGCCTGTGTGGTGAAAAGATAAAACAAGGTAGGCTGCTGCGGCACTCCGACTGCAATGACCGATTGGCTCGAACTGTTGTCGCCCCCGATGTCGTCTCCGTTGTCCATCAGGTTCCCGTTGAGATCCCAGACAGATTGCCCGTCGGTAAAGAAGAGGACCTGTCCGGCCTGATCGGAAATGGTGGTGGTTCCGGCAGGGATGTTCTGGGGATGTCTTTGGGCGATCGGCCTTGGGGTAGGAGCGTCGGGATCATTGGGATCGGGATTAAAGTCCAGTCCCGCGCCGTCTCCGAAATACCAGATATTGTTGGTCTGATCGGGCAGGTCCCAGATTTTCACCCGGATCTCGGCGTAGGCATAGCACTGCGAGCCCGGTTCACGGACCAAGACCCAATAGAGCCCCGGCAGACAAACCTCATTGGCCTCCTTGCCGATCCATCCCCGATCCCGCTTGTTGGACCAGAAATACTCGTAATTGCCACCACCGGCCGGCGGAGCCTCTCCGTCACTTCCCGCTGCCTGAGCCTGCAGGAGTGGGTCCAGGTCCAGGCAGGTCATGCAAAGTGTGGTATCCGAGGGGGAAAAGTTGGCCTCCAGATTATTATCGGTAAGCGGAATGGTCTTGTTGACATCCAGGGTGCTTCCATCCGCAAACTCCACGGTCAGGGTTACCGACACGCTGGTTTCCTGTGCTGCATCCTGGGGGATCAGAAAGTGCTCCTGGGCATAGTCTGCCGGAAGGGGATTGCCGTCTGAGTCGGTCAGGGGAGGAGTAAATTCCCAACTGAAGGAAACAGGCCGATAGTTTTCGGGCGTGATCACACTGGTCAGTTGTACCGGATTGTTGGCGCAGGGAGCAGCCGGATCCCAGGTGAAATCTACCGTGGGAGTGATGTCTGCATTCGGAGCGAAGATCGGAAAGATCTTGCCGCAGAAGTCGATTCCGGCGAATGGGTCTTCCTCCAAGGTGACCAATGACAGATCCGGCTCATTCGGGTTGCTGACCCGGCCGATCAGTTGGGGTCCGCCAGCTACTTCTTCGTAGAGGTAGTAAAGATTTCCGTCCGGTCCGGTTTTGACATCATAGACTTGGTTTAGTCCGGCGGTCAGGGGAATTTCTTCGGGAGTGGCATCCAGATCACCGGTCGGTACTCGAAAGAGTTGGTTTCCCCTGGAAAAATAGATGAACGAGCCATCGGGAGAGTAATCCGCCCCGCCGATATCGGTGGACCCGCCCGATCCCGTGATCGGCGTGGGAGTGCCAAAGCTTCCGCTGGCACTGTCGAAGGGGACGACGAGGATGTTGTCTCCGGCATTCTCTGAGATCACAATCAACTGACTGTTTCCTTCGTCAAAAACGATGGATTTGGGAGTGAATGGAATTCCCTCGGTATCAGTCTGGGTAAAGCTCCCCTGAGTGGACTCCAAGCGATTTGATACCAGATTTCCTGCGTTGAAACTGATCAGGTAGGAGGGGGAAGCCGGGGTTTTTACCACCAGGAGCGCGCCACTGCCAGGTCCGATCACCTGGTTTTTGACGGTGACTTCGCCCAGAGGTCTTTCATTTCCGGTGGCCGGACCGGGTGCGTTCATGTCCACCACCGCGTACTGAAGTTGACCGCTGGGTGAAAGGTAGAAAATGTAGAAAAGTTTGTTCCCCGCAGGATCATATTCCAAAAAGCCGGTGGCGACTTTCTGCCTTCCGTCAATGTCACCGTTGAGGCCGGGGGCAGTTCCCTGCAATGGATTGGAACCGTAGTCATAGACCAGTACCCCGTTTGTGGCAAACAGCGGCTGACCGGTGATCGGATCGATGGCCAGCGCGTTGTTGTAGGCTCCGATGATCACCGAACCCGGCAGAGTCTGGACCGTTGCAGTGCCGCCTTTTCCAAAAGAGAGGTAGCTGTTTTCGGCACTTGGGCTGCAATAGCCAAAGATCCACTCGTTTTCATTGAAGCCTTGGGAATATCCCAACCGGCTAATTCCTAAAAAGATCAGGGAAATGAAACTTGCAAAAATTAAAATGAACCTTATGGAAATAGGCCTGCTTTTCATATTTTTCGAACTGCTATCTAAAACAACCCAAGGGCTGGATCGTTTAGAAGCTAACTGAGTACTCAAATAAACGAACAATTCCTTGTTACGGTCTCTGCTAAGTTTGGTTTTTTTTACAGGGTTTTGTCTTCGGATGACTTTGCCTGCCCTGGCTCAAGACCCCCAATATAGTCAGTATTACGCAGCGCCGCTTTATCTGAACCCCGCCATGGCGGGAGGAGAGCTGACCGGCCGGGTTGGCTTCAACTACCGCAACCAGTGGCCGTCCATCGATGCGCAGTTCACGACATTTTCGGCCTATTACGACACGTACCTTCCCGACTACAACAGCGGAATCGGCATCCATGTGATGCAGGATACCGAAGGGGCCGCCAAGCTTCGGTCCACTTCCGTTTCGGCCATTTATTCCTACGAGCTGAAGCTGGGCGACAACGCCTATTTTCGTCCCGGATTTCAGGCGAGCTATATCCGCAGGGAAATCGGATTCTACGAAAATCTGGTTTTTGCCAACCAGATCAACCCCAATGATCCCTTTGGGCCGACTCTGCCGGGTACGGATATTCCCGGTCTGGGAGATCCGATCGGGATGCTTTCCCTGTCTGTAGGCGGGTTGTTTTTCATGGAAAACCTCTGGGCCGGGGTGTCTGCCCATCATGTGAACGAACCCAACCAGTCCTTTATCGAGGGGGTAAGTCCGCTTCCCATGAAGCTTTCCTTCCATGCGGGATACCGGATTCCGCTGGCCGAAGGAAGCATGAGGGGAGACTTTACCCACATGAGAAAACAGCGCTCGCTCACCCCGACGGTCAATTACAAGCGGCAGGGCCCTTTTGAGCAGTTGGATATCGGAGCTTATTTGTCGATTGAGCCCATTGTTTTTGGACTCTGGTACCGGGGACTGCCCTACAAGCCCGTGGAGCAACAAAGCAACCGGGATGCGGTCGTGATGATGTTTGGGGTCAATCTCCTGAGCGGACTGAACATCGGCTACAGCTTCGACTACACGGTCTCGCAACTGGGGATCCAGTCAGGGGGAGCCCATGAGCTCAGCCTGTCCTGGACGCTGCCCAACCAATATCAGGGGAAACCTTCCCGAAGGGACACGATCCTGCCCTGCCCAAAATTCTGATCCCTTATGTCTGTCGAAAGCTTGAAGTACCTCATGATCGGGGTGGTGGTTCTTGGTTTTTTTGTTTGAAAAAATCCTCGGATACCTCAACGTGAAAAATCCTGTACCGAAGGTGCCGGATACGCTGAAGAATCTTCTGGGTCAGGAAAAGCTGGAGGAGGCAAAAGCCTACCAAATGGACAATTTCCGTTTTAAACTCGCTGAGGTTGCATTTTCGCTGGTCCTTACATTGCTTTTCCTCGTACAGGGCTGGTTTGGAGTGATCGACACTTGGATTGCGGGCTTCGGCTATGGGCCTTTGATCAATCCCCTGCTGTTTTTTGGGCTTGTTTTTGGTGTGTCCTCCATCCTCAGTATCCCCTTTGACTGGTATCACACCTTTGTGATCGAGGAAAAATACGGATTCAACAAGATGTCGATCCGGACATTTTTTGCAGACAAGATCAAGGGCTACGCACTTGCCGCACTGGTAGGCGGCGGGCTGATGTTGGTGTTTTTCTGGCTGATTCTCCGGATGGGAGCGGACTTTTGGTGGCAGTTTTGGCTGATTGCGGCAGGTTTTATGGTCTTGGCCAATCTGTTTTATACCTCCTGGATACTCCCGCTTTTCAACAAGCTCACTCCGTTGGGGGACGGGGAGTTGCGGGACAAAATCCTCCATTATGCCAGATCGGTGGACTTTCCCCTCGACAATGTATTTGTCATGGATGGCAGCAAGCGTTCCTCAAAAGCCAATGCCTTTTTCTCCGGTTTTGGAAAAAGGAAAAAGGTCGTCCTCTACGATACCCTGATCGAGCAACATTCCTCAGATGAACTCGTGGCGGTTTTGGCACACGAAATCGGGCATTTTAAGAAAAAACACATCCTCTCGGGCATGGTCATTTCGGTACTTCAGACCGGCCTGATGCTGTTTTTGTTGGCTGGATTTGTCTTTTCGGAAGATATCAGCTTGGCCTTGGGCGGAAATTCCTGGTCGATAGCCTTGAATTTCATCGGATTTTCCCTGTTGATTTCTCCGATTTCGACGCTTCTCGGCATTGCGATGAACTGGCTAAGCCGGAAGAATGAATTCGAAGCGGATGCCTATGCGAAGTCGACTTTTTCGGGAAAGCCCTTGGCGGAGGCATTGAAAACCCTCTCCGTCAAAACCCTCAGCAACATCAATCCCCATCCCTGGTATGTGTTTGTGAATTATTCGCATCCACCGTTGTTGGAAAGGTTGGCGCGGCTGGAGAGTTGATCGATTCCGCTTTTTCCCACAGATCTACTCAGAAAAGGACACAGATTTCCACAGACAAAAAATCACCCGAACCAAAGTTCAAAGAGAGTTGCCCGACTCAAGAGTTTTTAGTTTTTTCTGCATCAGAATAGCCGATGACGGATTTGATTTTAAGACAGCAAAATTGTGTCAGTCCGACACTTCGACTTCCTGCCTACCGGACAGGCAAGCGCTCAGTGTGACAGTAGTCGAGGACCCTTCGACTCCGCTCAGGGTGACAATCCCTTCGAACTTCCCAACTCTCGTTGGTCAGGTGCTCAGGGTGA
>CAZGYC010000058.1:0-29180 GCA_964530015.1 uncultured Limnohabitans sp.
CTATGCCATTCTTTTTCCTATGTATCTATGTGGTTGAAACTTACTGGCGTCCGTGTGGAATTGCGAGGCCCTTCATTTCCTGAATCCCCATCCTGGTTTAAGGTTTTACAAAAGCATTTTCACTTGTATTCAAGTAGAAAGGGGGTGATTTCTTAAAGGCGATTTCCCTGAACCGGACGCCTGTTGGGAGAATAATTGGATAATTTTACTATCAAACTAGATAAATTATCGGATAATTTTACTAGTATAATAGGGTAATTATCCGAAATCGGCTTATTTTTGGATGAAATCCGATTCATTCAACAATCCAAAAAATTGAGAAGAAAGCTTTTTATAGACCTCTCCAATCATCTCCCCAAAAAGGAGTTTACCATCCTGACCGGAGCACGGCAGACCGGAAAATCCACCTTGCTTCGGGACTTGGAAAAGGAGTGCAAAAACGCCAACATACCGACGGTTTTTATCAATCTTGAAAACAAGGAGCTGCTCAATAATTTGGATGCAAATCCGTTGAATGTCTTGTCATACCTCGGTGAAACAGCCCAGCGAACGGTGATTTTCATCGATGAGATCCAGTATTTAAGTGATCCGTCCAATTTTTTGAAGCTGCTGTTTGATGACTGCCAGGAGCGAATCAAGATCGTGGCAAGCGGAAGCAGTGCCTTTTATCTGGACGACAAATTCAAGGATTCGTTGGCTGGGAGAAAGCGGATTTTCCAATTGTTGACTTGTGATTTTGAGGATTTTCTGCTGCTTCAGGGAAAGGACGAGCTTTGGGATGAGGTATTGAACATCAAAAAGAATCCTTCTTACAAAAGTCTTCGAATCGATCAGTTAAAGGTAGAATGGGAGCGCTATATGGTGTATGGTGGATACCCCAGGGTCGTAACCGAACCTGATTTGGGAGAAAAGAAAGAGATTCTCAGGGAAATTCGGGATTCCTTTGTCAAGCGGGACATTTTGGAATCCGGTGTGAAAAATGAACTGGTGTTTTATCAGTTGTTGAAAATCCTCGCGGGGCAAGCCGGACAATTGATCAACGTCAATGAACTGGGAAATACGCTGCGGGTAAGGCCTGAGACGATCCAGAGTTACCTTCATATCCTGCAGGTTTGTTTCCATGCAGCACTCGTGAAGCCCTTTTTTGCAAATGTGAGGAAAGAACTTGTCAAGATGCCGAAAGCCTATCTGCTGGACACGGGCCTTCGAAACAGCCTGATCAACAATTTTCAGGAAGTGTCCAGTAGACCTGATCGTGGCGATCTATGGGAGCAGGCATTTTTCAGGCTTTTGGCTGATCGATATCCGATCGATGAGCTGCGTTTCTGGAGGACTGCCGATGGCAAAGAGGTGGACTTTGTCTTGCCTGAAGCAGAAAACCCCATCGCCTATGAAGTCAAATTTGACAAAAAATTGATCAAGGAAGCCAAGTATCAGTTGTTTAGGACTTCCTATGAATCGATTGAATTCCAGTTTCAATACCTCAGCCCTTGGTCGGAGGATTTTTTCCGAAGAATCCCCTAAGCCTTCCAATCCCTTACCTCAAGTCAATCACCTCTATCCCGGGGTATTTTTTGGGATCAAACACAAAATGGTCGGCAGGCAGGCTGGGAGCGGCCTGCAGGTTTTTGAAGGAGTAGGAAAACATCCCCCCCTGTCCGTCAAACATCTCCCAACCCAGCAAATCCTTGGTCGTTTTGTCCACCATCAGCTTCACTTGTTTGAAAGGCGCATTGGACTTCTGGGCAGTCAGTTCGACCACGTTGACTGCTTTTCCCTGATAGGTTTTGTCGGCCAAAAGCTTGTAGTTGAAGCCGGATTGGTACATCTTGTACACGTTGGACGGAGTGAGCTCACCTTCCATCTGGGCGGCGTCGTTGATGGTGACTTCCTTGTAGCTGGCAGTTTCGATAAAAGTCCAGACCGTCTTGCCGTCGTTGTAGATTTCCTGATCCGGAAGCTTGAGCCGGTATTTTTCCCCATTTACGGCGATTTCGCCAGACTGCCGGTCTCCCGTACCGCCCGCATCCTGATAGGTGTAGTCAAATCCCGCCGTAAAGCCCTTCATACTCTGGTACTTTTGGCTCATCCCGTCGAGCACGGCCTTGGCTTTGGGGTCTTTTTGGGCAAAAGCCGCAGAGGCACAGAAAAGAAGAAAAAGAATCAGGACAAGGGAACGGGACTTCATTGAATTGGGAGTGATGGAACTGTCAAACAGCGACTACAGGCTGTTCAATAACCGTTCCAAACTGACCTCATCCTGAATCAGGACTTCGCGGGCTTTTGACCCCTCAAAGGGCCCCACCACTCCAGCGGCCTCCAATTGGTCCACAATCCTGCCCGCGCGGTTGTAGCCGAGCTTCAGCTTGCGCTGGATCAGCGAGGTACTGCCCTGCTGATGGAGCACGATCAACCGTGCAGCCTCATCGAAAAGGGGGTCCCGGTCGGCCAGATCAACGCTGGAAAGCGACCCCTCCCCGTCTTCTCCGACGAATTCAGGCAACAGATAGGCATCGGAATAGCCTTTTTGTTCCCCTATCCAGTCACAAATCGAATCCACTTCGGGAGTGTCGAGGAAGGCGCACTGGATTCGGGTCATTTCCGAACCGACGGAAAGCAGCATATCCCCCATGCCGATCAACTGATCTGCTCCGCCCGCATCGAGGATGGTCCGGGAATCAATCTTGGAGGTCACCCGGAAGGAAAGCCGTGCAGGGAAATTGGCTTTGATGATGCCGGTGATTACGTTTACGGACGGTCTTTGGGTGGCTACGACCAAGTGGATGCCGATAGCCCTGGCAAGCTGGGCCAATCGCGCGATGGGGCCTTCGATTTCCTTTCCCGCCGTCATCATCAAGTCGGCCAACTCGTCGATCACCAAGACGATGTAGGGCATGAAATAATGGCCTTTGTCCGGGTTGAGCTTCCGGGCGATAAACTTCGCGTTGTATTCTTTCAGATTTCGACAGCCGGCGTCCTTCAGCAGGTTGTATCGGTTGTCCATCTCGATACAGAGTGAATTGAGCGTGTAGATGACCTTTTTGGTATCGGTGATGATCGCTTCCTCCGAACCGGGCAGCTTGGCAAGAAAATGCCGCTCGATCTTGTTGAACAGGGTCAGTTCCACCTTTTTGGGATCGACCAGTACAAACTTGAGTTGGGAAGGATGTTTTTTGTAAATCAGGGAGGCCAGGATCATATTCAGTCCGACGGACTTTCCCTGTCCGGTGGCTCCGGCCATCAGGAGATGGGGCATCTTGGCAAGATCCGCCACAAAAACCTCATTGGAGATGGTTTTTCCCAAGGCAATCGGCAGGTCCTTGTCGGATTTCAAAAATTTCTCCGTGCCCAAAACGGCCCTGGCAGGAACCAGTTCCCGGTTTTTGTTGGGCACCTCGATTCCGATGGTTCCTTTTCCGGGAATCGGCGCAATGATCCGGATGCCCAAAGCCGCCAAACTCAGTGCAATGTCATCCTCCAGATTTTTGATCTTGGAGATCTTCACTCCCGGATCCGGCACGATCTCATACAGGGTTACGGTTGGCCCGATGGTAGCCTGAATCCCCTGGATGCCGATCTGGAAATTTTTCAGGGTGGTGACGATCTTGTCTTTGTTTTCCTGCAGTTCCTGCATCGTCACCGTCACCTTCTTGATGTCGTATTCGTTCAGCAGATCGAGGGTCGGATACTTGTACCTGGGCAGATCGAGCGTCGGGTCGTAAGGGTCGAGATTTTCGACTTCCTGGGCGGTCTTCTCCTCTTCTGGGGCTTTTTTGATGGAGAAATTCCCGTCCCGCACCGAAGTGCTTTTTACGATTCCCTCTTCGAGCAAATTCACCTGCGGAACGTCAAAGATATCCTCTTCTTCCTGGGCCTCCGGCTCAGGCACTTCCGAAAACAGGTCTGGCTCCGGTAAAGGGGACGCGGTATTTTTCACTTCCCAAGAGCTGCCATCGTCCAATCCATCAAGGGATTCGGAAAAATCTTCCTCCGAATCCTCGTCCTCCAAGAATGGGTTTGCTTTTTTGCTTTTTCTCTCAAAATCAGCGGCAAGCCCGGTATCGTCTGTCGTGGTGGCTTTGGGAGAAAACCAGTTTAATTGCTCCAAGCCAAAGAAAAGGACCACGAATATCAGGAAGGCCCCGAAGATCAGGATAAACGTGCCCATCCCGAGAAAGTCGCTGGAGAGCTTGGCCAGCTCGTATCCAAGTCCGCCCGAAAGAAAGCTCCAGTAGGAATATCCCTCCACCAGGATTACGATGTATCCCATCAGCAGCCCGAGCCATGCCGTGAAAAACAGGGCGAATACGGCGTACCGGGTAAGGGAGGTCAGAGAGAACTTAAACGTCCACCTGAACCCGACCAGAAAAAGAAAGGGCGGAAGCAAGAACGCGGCGATCCCAAACCAGCGGAAGATCAGCCAATGGGAGGCTTGGGCACCGAGGTACCCGACCCAGTTTTGGGACTCACGGGCCGAATCCCGAATGGCCTGGTCGGGATTGTTCATCACCAGACTTTGGTCGGCCGGGCCGTTGATCAGATAGCTGACAAAGGCGATGAACAGGAAGATGGAGACGGAGATGAGCGTAATTCCCAGTGTCAGCGTCAACTGCTTGAACTGAATTTTCCCCACAGAAAAACCAGGCCCTTTGGCTTTTTCAGGGGCCTTTTTGGTGTTTTCTGATTTCTTTCGAAAGGTATTTTTGCCGGGAGATTCTGATGCCATCTAAGCTTGAAAGTACAATTTTAATTTTAGCCAAACGGCTACTGAAGGACAACTTACCGGGAAAAATATGCCAGAAGTCCTTTCTTGATCTTTTTGACCAAGCCTGGCCCCTCATAAATCATGCCCGAGTACACCTGGACGAGGCTGGCTCCGGCTTCCAGCTTCTCGATGGCGTCCTCTGCTGAGAATATTCCTCCCACACCGATGATGGGAAACGCCCCTTTTGACTTCTGATGGAGGTATCGGATCACTTCCGTACTTCGTTTTGCCAACACTTTTCCGCTGACCCCACCGGCTCCAATCGCGTCCACTTGTTCCTTTGGAGTGGCCAAAACCGAACGGTCGATGGTCGTATTGGTCGCGATCACCCCGGCGATTCCGGTTTCCCGCACGATCTCCACGATGTCGTCCAGTTGCCCGTCGGTGAGATCCGGGGCAATCTTCAGCAGAATGGGCTTGGGATTCGGCTTCTGGTCGTTGGCTGATTTTACCGCCAGCAAGAGTTGCTTGAGGGGTTCTTTTTCCTGTAGATCCCTGAGATTTGGCGTGTTTGGCGAACTGACATTGACCACAAAATAATCCACATAGGCGTGTAGCGCCTCCAGGCAAAACAGGTAATCGTCCACCGCATTTTCATTTGGGGTGGCCTTGTTTTTGCCGATGTTTCCGCCGACGATCACCTGGGATTTCCGCTTCTTCAGCCGCTCCACGGCATCCAGCACGCCTCCGTTGTTGAATCCCATCCGGTTGATCAAGGCCTCGTCCTGCGGCAGTCTGAACAGGCGCGGAAGGGGATTCCCCTCCTGGGGTTTGGGTGTCAGCGTGCCTATTTCGACAAATCCAAAACCCAGCATCGCCAGCTCGTCGATGAGCTTGGCGTCCTTGTCTAGTCCTGCAGCCAAACCCACGGGATTTTTAAATCTTAGCCCAAAAACCTCCCGCTCCAGCTTGGGATCCTCCAACTCAAACATGGATTTGACAATCGAGTCGACGACTGGCAGGTTGAATGTCAGGTTGATCAGGTCAAAGGTGGTGTGGTGCGCCTTTTCCGGATTTCTGAGGAAAAGAAGCGGCTTGATCAGGGATTTGTACACGGCGGTTTGCTTGGATTGGGTTGCCAAAGTTAGGGATTGATCGGAGAAAACAGGGAGGAAAGTCCCCGGTTTTGCCGGCGTTAGGAATTGGCTTCCGTGATCAGTCTCAGGCCTTCCAGCGTCAGGTTGCGGTCCACTGCGTCGAATGTTTTCTCCAAAGTGGTGAGGATCGCCGCCAAGCCCCCGGTGGCCACGACCGTGAATTTCAGCTTGGCCTCAGCCTCCATGGTCTCGATCATCCCCCTCACCAATCCGGTGTAGCCGTACAATACCCCCGCCTGGATCGCGTGGATGGTGTTTTGTCCCAAGGCGGAATCGGGAAGTTTCAGTTCGACTTCGGGGAGCTTGGAAGTGTCGGTGAAAAGTGAGCGAACCGCAGTTTTTAACCCGGGAACGATATTTACACCAAGAATTTCCCCCTTGGAATCTACCGCCGTGAAGGTCAGTGCCGTCCCAAAATCCACCACGAGTACCGGCTTGCCAAACTTCGAAAATGCCGCCATGACGTTGCACATCAGGTCGGAACCGATCTCATTGGGACGGAGGGATTTGACGGGAAGATTCGCGTAGCTTTTCGCAGAAATCAGGTAAGGAGCGCGGCCAAAAAAGCTTTCGCAGAACTGATCAATGATCGAATTGATCTCCGGCACAACGGAACTGAACCCGATTCTTTCGATCTGGGAGGGCAGGATCCCGTGCTCCAAAAAGTAAAGCGGAACCTTTTTGCCAAGCTGGGAAATCAGTTTGGGTGTTTTGGTCTCCAGCCGGAACTGGTTGGTCCATTTTCCGGCTTTTTGGTCAAAAAGGGCAAATACGACATTGGAATTGCCGGCATCGATGGCTAAAAACATTCTTTCTCAGGTTTTGACTAATTTAGGCCTTCACAAAAGCAATTCCCAAATCCCTATCCCCTTTCTGCTTATGTATTTCCTCCGCGAAGGCAAGATTGAAGACCTACCCCGGGTTCTCGGGCTGGTCAAAGAACTGGCACTGTATGAAAAAGCCCCCGAGCAGGTCACCAATACCCTGGAATTGATGGCCGAGGATGGCTTTGGACCGAATCCGGTTTACGGTCTTTTTGTCTGCGAAAAGCAATCCACCGGCGAGATCATCGGCATCGCCATCTACTACTACCGCTACAGCACCTGGAAGGGCAAGAGACTCTATCTGGAAGACATCGTGGTGACGGAGTCCGAGCGTGGGCACGGAGCCGGAAAACTGCTTTTTGACCGGGTGATGGCCAAGTCCCTGGAAGCCAACTGTACCGGGATGATGTGGCAGGTGCTGGACTGGAATGAACCTGCCATCAATTTTTACAAAAAATACGGAGCGACACTCGAAGCGGGCTGGCTCAATGCGCACTTGCAGGATTACGAGATTAAAAAACTGTTGGATGTCTGATGCTTCGACAAGCTCAGCACGAGTGTAAGATGACCGAAGCTTCCGATATCCGGCATCGGGCATCCGACAGAATCCCCTACCTTTGTGATTCATTATGAGAAAGAAACCATTCACCGTTGTCTATGAGGACAACCACCTCCTGATCGTCAACAAGGCTGCGGGCATCCTGGTGCAGGGTGACAAAACCGGGGACAAAACCCTGACCGACTATTGCAAGGATTACATTGCCGAAAAGTACAACAAACCGGGAGACGTGTTTCTCCATCCGGTGCACCGCCTGGACCGTCCGGTAAGCGGTTTGGTGGCTTTTGCCCGCACTTCCAAGGGGCTGGAGCGGATGATGGAGCTTTTCCGCAAGCGGGATATCCACAAAGTCTATTGGGCAATTGTAAAAAGAAGACCAAGAGAGGAACAAGGCAAACTGACCCACTGGCTGACCAAAGACGAATTCAAAAATGTCGTCACGGCTCACGACCAGGAAGTTCCGGGCTCCCAAAAGGCCGAGCTGAACTATAAAACGCTTGGCTATATGAACGACCACTGGCTGCTGGAAGTCCGCCCGATTTCCGGTCGCCCGCATCAGATCCGAGTCCAACTGGCCTCCATGGGCTGCCCGATCCGGGGAGATGTGAAGTATGGGTTTGCCAAACCCAATCCGGACGCCAGCATCAACCTCCACGCTTTCCACCTGATCTTTGTCCATCCCGTCCGCAAGGAAAAGCTCTATATGAGAGCGGCCTTGCCCGAAACGGAGTTTTGGGAGCAGTTTCTGGAATTTGAGGAAATCCGCGCCAAGGACCAGCATCTGGACAATACGTATTCTGGGTAATCGGTGCTCCGATACCGTTCCGGATTGATTCCGGTACGACCGTTAAAAAATGTGTTCGGGCCGATATCGGAGTCTATCGCGTACTCGCTTTGGCGAAACAAGCCTTGTTTACTGCACCCAACTTATCTCCAAGAGTCATGAAAAACCTCCTTCTTCTTTTCGCTCTGGTGGTTGTGTTCGCCGCCTGCACGCCGCAAAACCAGCCCAAAACCATCTACATCGTCCGCCATGCCGAAAAGCAATTGGAAGGCAGTGATCCGGCACTGTTGTATGTCGGCGGGGTAAGGGCCGAAAAGCTTGCCCAAATCCTGGAGGATCAGGAGATCAAGCATGTCTTTTCGACCGATTACAAAAGGACGCGGCTGACCGTGGAGCCCAGCGCAAATGCCGCGGGGGTCCAAATCCAAACCTACGACCCCAAAGACCACGACGCGCTGGTGGAGCAGCTCAGAAAGTTGGAGGGGAATGCCCTGGTAGTCGGGCACAGCAACACCGTCAGTCGATTGGCAAATTATTTTGTAGGAGAAAGTCCGAAATTCGATGATTTGACAGATTTGGAATACGACTATATCTATGTGGTGAAGTTGGAATCCAACACCTCATCCGTTGAGCGAAAAGTTTACAAGGATTTTTGACTACCAAGTCAAACCTAGTTTTTTGTACTCATTCAATAAATGGATTTTGTACTTGTAAAACTCCGGAATCTTTGCATTTGCAGCTTCGTCCAAATTTCGCTTTCCAATTTCTTCCACAGCTTTGGTGTCGACCCATTCTAAGTTATTGTTCAACGTTTTTCCTGAAAATTGCGCCATTTTATTTGAAGCAAAACGTGCTTTTGAACTTTGGAAAAAACTGGAACCCGAGAAGTAGTCATCAAAGTCGCCCAAGTTTACCATTAATTTATAATAGTCTTCCACAGCATAATTTTTGTTCAGGAATTGCCTGTAATCGATTTGACTGGGAATAATAGAGGAAAGCAGATAAAATTCGTGTTGCTTTCCGGTAGCTTGTCGTTGATACTTGAGATTTATGGCGATCGGAACCAGCAAGTCAGAATTTGGGTAAAACCGGATTTTTCCTGGACCAAATTGAATGGAATCAGAAATATTTAACTTGATGTCTTTGGCCCAATTGATTTCCAAAAGTTCGGCGTTTTCTGAAATCATCAATTCGATACCAAGCTCCTCAATTCCGTAGGTTATCGCAAAAGTCAGCTTCTCTCTCGAAGAACTAAGCACGTTGACTTTTTTTGATTTTGTCTGAATTATGCCAAACAGAATCTCATTTAATAAAACGCCAAACAAATTTTTGGTGTTGTGCCATCCTCGGAATTCAAGATCTGAATTTTTGCGAGCGTATTCAGAAAGCAAAAAGTAATTAGAATGATCATATTTTCCGAACTTTCCTTTTCTCTCGATCAAACCTCCAAAACCCATCAGACCATATTGTTCAATTACTTGCTCTGAGTCGTCAATAAACTCCCAAAAATGGACTCGAACGAGCCAAGAATTCTTGCTGAGTTGATTTTCGAGTTTGGTCTGAAATTGTTCAAATAGTTCCACCTCATCCAAAATCTGAGCATTGGCTTCGTCAAGTTCGAACACCAAAGGCTTCAGTTGGAATTGAATTTCTGACATGGTCTGATCTAGATCCCGTTTTCTTAAGACTAGCGTCTCATATCCCAGATGCGAAATAAACATTGAATCGGAAAAAGTGTTTTGCAATTCTTCCAGCGAAATTGATCCGTCAGGCCCACCCAACATCACATTAATTTTTTGAGGATCATAGAGGTGAAAAAACGGTATAGCTTCCATCGTTTTCGAGTCTACAATTTTTAGATTTTGAGCCGAGATCGAGGTAGAAACAAAACAAAACAGAATAAGTAAATGGCTTTTATTTTGCATCGAGTCGGAATTTAAAAAATGCAAGTATTTCATTGTCTTCATCTACAATGCCATCTGCATAGAAAAGCCCATCCAAAGAACCAAGAACCCGAAATCGGTTAGGCGCTTCCAAATCCGAAACAAGTTGGTGGTCTCTGTAAATCTGCAATCGGGATGAACCCGAATTCCTTCCTTGGGGAAGATAGCTCCGAAATAACAAATCTTCCTTTTGATCAAAGTATATGTGGTCATAGTATCCGAATTGGCCAAGGTCCATTTCCCATTGGTTTTCAGCTTCTTCGAGTGTGGTGGTGGGGACGTAATCGGTTTTCATGCCTTTTCCCACTACTCCAAATGTGCTTACAAAATTTAAATTTTGATCATAAACATGGATCTTAGGGTCTATGGGAAAAGACACAAGGATGCTGTTGTTTTTTGGGGTGATATGGAGATAATCAAAATTGGGCAAGAAATTATGCTTCAAATATTCCTCAGACCGTTTACCGCCCAGCTTCTGTAGTTTATATTTTTCATCAAAAAAACCCATGATTGCAACTGATTCATAATATTCCTTTGTCCAATATCCATTCAGTTCGGGGTGGGTCATTGAAAGGGGAAGTATGAATCCATGTCCCTCAAGATCCAAAAATGGCGTGTTTACATTCTGGCCGATCCATGTTATTTCGTATAGGCCAAACATGTCTGCCCTTGGGAAATGAAGCATTTCCTCATAGGTTTCTTTGCCGGCAAGGTCAAGATTCAATCGCCTCACCAGATTAAAAGTGGAATCAAAGACCGAAATATGGTTGTCGCTTAGGATAATTAACCCTTCATCCCGGGAGCTAATTCCATAAATTCCGTTTTGACGGTCCGGGCCATCTCCTTTGCCCAAAAAAGAATTCTTAAAATTTCCGTTAAGGTCAAATTGAAAAATCTTCGATTGTATTCTGTCTATAAAAAGAAGGCTTTTATCCGTGAAAAACCAATACCCTATGAATGTTGAATTTGGTGCGGCTACTAAAACAGTGTCCAGGGAGGCCAGTTCGTATTCGGAAACCGTTGCAGTCACATCAGTGTCTGAAAAGGAATTTTCAAAGTCTGATTTGGTCTTGCATCCCAAAAAGGATAGAAGTAAAATTATGACTGAAATTATTTTCATTTTCCGCTGATTTTGTAGAAGGAGCTGGCTTTGAGACAAAACCAGCCTTCTTATGGTTAACAGTTTGTACGTTCTCCGCAGGATCCGGTACCGACCACATGCTCGCCTCAAAGAAATCTGATTTCCACCTTTGCATGAATTTCCATGGCATCTACAAACTGTAACATCCCCAATCCCGGGAATTTCTACAGACTGACCCTGGGACATTGTCAAACTTGATCCCATTAATATGAGACCTAATAATAGTTTTTCATTTTCATTAAATTTGACCAATTATCAGCTTGGTTTCTAGCTGAGAAAAAGATTCACCCGGTTTAAAACTTAATCTCTTGTTAAGCTATTTCTTTTTTTTTCGAAAAATCAAATTGGATATAAGTTTTTTTCTGAAAAAACCCTAATACCATTAAGAGTACTAATTGCCAATAAGTTTTTTAACCCGATTTTTCCTTTCCCAGTTCAATTCTCCTATCTTGAAATGACAAGATGCGGAACAAATGAATCGGGACGAGAACCTCAAGCAACTTCAAAACTCTGGAAAAATCTGGGACATTGCCGTGATTGGCGGAGGCTCCTCCGGTCTTGGAGTGGCACTGGATGCAGTCTCCAGGGGACTTTCGGTAGCACTTTTCGAAAAGGCAGATTTTGCCAAAGGCACCTCCAGCCGGAGCACCAAACTGCTGCACGGGGGAGTGCGCTATCTCGCCCAAGGGGATGTTTTTTTGGTGCTTGAAGCACTCCGGGAGCGGGGAAGATTACTCAAAAACGCGCCGCATCTCACCAGAAATCAGGCTTTCATTATTCCGGTTTATACGATTTGGGATCGGATCCAATTCAGCGCAGGACTCAAGATGTATGACTACATGGCGGCCAACTTGAGCCTTGGACCGTCGAAATACATCTCCAAAGAAGAAACGCTCCGTCGGATGCCCGGGATCAATTCCAAAGGGCTTTTTGGGGGCATTGTCTATCACGACGGTCAGTTTGACGATGCCAGGCTGGCGCTTTCAATTGCCCAAACTGCCGACCATGCAGGAGCTTGTGTGTTAAATTACACCAAGGTCACTTCATTGGAAAAAGACTTGAAGGGCAAGATCTCCGGATTGAGCGTGCAGGATGATTTGACCCGTAAGAAATATGCGGTAAAAGCCAAAATGGTAGTCAATGCCACGGGGGTTTTTGCCGACAAAATCCTCCAGATGGACAATCCCGAAGCCCCCAAGACCATCCAGCCCAGCCAGGGAATCCACCTGGTCTTGGAGCGCGAATTTTTGGGGGGGACGGATGCGCTCATGATTCCAAAAACACGGGACGGCCGGGTGCTTTTTGCCGTTCCCTGGCATGGAAAACTGGTGGTCGGCACTACCGATACCCTGCGGGAAAAAGCCAAACTGGAGCCCGAAGCCCTGCAAAAGGAGATTGATTTTGTGCTGGAAACCGCCGCTGGGTACCTGACGCGAAAGCCTACCCGGGCCGACGTGAAGGCGGTTTTTGCCGGCCTGAGACCGCTGGCCCGGCCCAAGGAAGGCAGCACCAAAACCAAGGAAATCTCCCGATCCCACAAGGTCATCGTATCGGATAGCGGGCTGGTTTCGCTCACTGGGGGCAAATGGACCACGTTCCGCAAGATGGGGGAAGACACGCTCGAGTACTACCCCAAAGTCACCGGTTTGAAGTTGGCGGATTCGACTTCCAAGGACATCTTGCTTCATGGATTCACGAAATCTATTCCGGATGGACACTGGGGGGTGTATGGCTCCAATGCGAGATTGATCCAGGATTTGGCAAAAGCCGACCCGGCACTCTCCGAGCGCATCCATCCGGACTTTCCGAATATCATGGCAGAGGTGGCATGGGCCGTCCGACACGAGATGGCCGTCAAAATCGAAGATGTCCTCTCCCGAAGGATACGCATGTTGATCCTGGATGCCCAGGCGGCTTTGGATTCGGCGGAAAAGGTCGCCAAACTCATGGCTTCGGAACTGGCAAAAGACCCCGCCTGGATCGAAAAAGAATTGGCGGACTTCAAGACCACGGGAGAAAAATATCTGATCAAACACTAGCCGCCGAATGCTCCATCCGGGAATCAAGCCGGGTGGGACGATTTACCCCTAACCTTTAACCCAAAAATGACCCAAAACAAACCCTACCTCATGGCCCTGGACCAGGGAACGACCAGTTCCAGAGCCATCGTTTTTGACAAGCAGGGCCAGATCGTCTCGGTCGCCCAAAAGGAATTCAAGCAGTTTTTCCCCAAACAAGGCTGGGTAGAGCACGATGCCAACGAAATCTGGACCAGCCAGTCTTCGGTGATGATCGAGGCCTTGGTCAACAAGGACATCCGCGCAGACCAGATTGCCGCCATCGGCATCACCAACCAGCGGGAAACTACCGTCGTCTGGGACCGAAAAACCGGCAAACCCATCCACAAAGCAATTGTGTGGCAGGACAGACGGACGGCGGCTTTCTGCAACGAGCTGAAGGAAAAAGGACTTGCCGAAAAAATCGCGGCTAAAACAGGCCTGATCCTCGACGCCTATTTTTCCGCAACCAAAGTCCGGTGGATCCTCGAAAACGTGAAAGGGGCCAGGGAAAAGGCCGAAGCCGGAGAGTTGGCATTTGGGACGGTGGACTCCTGGCTGATCTGGAAGCTGAGCTCCGGCAAAGCCCATCTGACCGACATCACCAACGCCAGCCGGACCATGCTCTTCAACATCCATACGCTGGAATGGGACCAGGAACTGCTGGAACTTTTTGAAATCCCAAAGTCCATGCTTCCGGAGGTCAAGTCCTGCAGTGAGGTGTTTTGCGAAACAACCGGGGATGTGTTGAGTGTCAAGATCCCCATCGCGGGTGTGGCCGGAGACCAGCAGGCAGCGCTTTTCGGCCAGCTCTGCACCGAGCCGGGCATGGCAAAGACCACCTATGGCACGGGCTGTTTTCTGGTCATGAATACCGGAAAGGAAGCCGTTCGCTCCCAAAATCAGCTTCTGACCACCGTTGCCTGGAAGATCGGAGAGGAAATCAATTACGCCTTGGAAGGCTCGGTATTCATTGGCGGGGCCGCCGTGCAGTGGCTTCGGGACGGGTTGGAGCTTTTCAAAAAAGCCTCAGAGACCGAAAAGTTGGCCATGAGTCTGGAGGACAACGATGGCGTTTACTTTGTCCCGGCCCTTTCGGGATTGGGAGCGCCGCATTGGGATCAGGACGCACGGGGGGCTTTTTTCGGAATTACCCGGGGAACGACCATTGCGCACATGACCCGTGCTGCCCTGGAAGCCATCGCCTATCAGGTCTATGACGTGCTCAAGGCCATGGAAAAGGACAGCGGCAAACCGACTCAGGAGCTGCGTGTGGATGGGGGTGCCACGGCCAACAATTTCCTGATGCAGTTTCAGGCAGATTTGCTGGGCTGTGAGATCAAGAGGCCCAAGATCATCGAGACCACCGCGATCGGCGCGGCTTTTCTGGCAGGCTTGGCCGTAGGTTTCTGGGAAAGCCGGGAGGAGCTGCAGGCACTTTGGACAGCGGACAGGAGCTTTTCTCCGGAGATGCCTACAGAAAAGCGGGGAAAATTGATACATTTTTGGCACAAAGCAGTAGAACGCTCCAAACACTGGGTAGAATAACATGAATCCATACATCGCAGAATTGATCGGGACAGGAGTCCTTATTTTGTTGGGAGCTGGCGTAGTCGCCAACGTGGTCTTGCCCCAAACCAAAGGAAACGGGGGAGGCTTGATTGCGATTACCACCGCTTGGGCCTTGGCGGTGTTTTGCGGGGTCGTGATCGCCGGGCCCTACAGCGGCGCGCATCTCAATCCCGCCGTGACCATCGGGCTTGGGATTGCGGGAAAATTTGACTGGGCTTTGGCACCGGGCTATATCTTGGCCCAGATCGGCGGAGCCATGCTGGGGTCTTTTTTGGCCTGGCTGATGTATCGGGATCATTTTGATTTGGCTGAGGATCCGGGGTCAAAGCGGGCCCCGTTTTGCACGGATCCGGCCATCCGAAATTTCAATACCAGCTTGACTTCCGAGATTCTTGGGACTTTTGTCTTGATTTTCGTGATCCTCTACATCTCCGGGGCAAAATTGGAAGATTCGGCAGGAACCCCCATCGGATTGGGAGCTGTGGGAGCCCTTCCGGTCGCCATGCTGGTTTGGGTGATTGGACTGGCACTGGGCGGCACGACCGGCTACGCCATCAATCCCGCACGGGATTTGGGGCCGAGGATCATGCACCAGCTCCTGCCGATCAAAGGAAAAGGGAGTTCTGACTGGGGCTACGCCTGGGTGCCCATCGTGGGACCGATCATCGGCTGCGCCTTGGCGGCTGGTCTTTATCTGATAGTCGGAAGCTAGAAAGTCCCAAAATTCTAACGTCTTGCTTCTTGCTTCTTGGCTCTTGATTCTTGCTTCTCAGGAAAACATCTCCTCAATCAATTCCGAATAAAACTCCTTCACTTCCATTCCCGCAGCCCTTACCTGCTGGGAAATCAGGCTGGTTTCGGTCTGTCCGGGAACGGTGTTGATCTCGATGAAATAGAACTTTCCGGTTTCCTGCTGGAGAAAATAGTCGATCCGCACGGCTCCCTTGCAGTTGAGCTTTTCATAGACCTTGGCCACGATCCGGCCGACCCGATGCACTTCTTCTTCGGTCATTCTACCGGGAGTGATTTCCTCCGTCACGCCGGGGACATACTTCGCTTCGTAGTCAAAAAACTCCTTGCTGCTCACGATCTCCGTGGCAGGCAAGACGGTGATTTTTCCTTTTCCTTTGAAAATGCCAACCGAAAACTCCCTTCCGGATACAAACTCCTCCACGAGGACTTGCGCATCTTCGGCAAATGCTTTTTCCAAAGCTTCCGGAAGTTCTTCCCAAGACTTCACCTTGCTCATGCCGATGGAGCTGCCGCCGTTGTTGGGTTTGATGAAAAGTGGCAACGTCAGTTCGGCCTGGATTTCCCGTGCATTTTCTGGGCTTTTCCCAAAAAGCTGGATCGATCTCGCCACGTTCAGTTCGGGAATATCCTGAACGATGGCCTTGGTGTAGCCTTTGTTCATGGTGATCGCCGAAGTCAGTTGGTCGCAGGTGGTGTAGGGGATGTCCAGCATGTCAAAGTACCCGGCCAGCTTGCCGTCCTCACCGGGAGAGCCGTGCAGGATGTTGAACACGCCGTCAAACGTGATCTTCTCATCGCCCAGACTGATGCTGAAATCGTTCAGGTTGACCGGGATTTTTTCCCCGGCGGAATTCAAATAGTGCCAGTCTCCCGGATAGACGAAGATCTTGTACACCTCATAGTGTTCCCGGTCGATGGTCTTTTCGACCACGGCGGCGCTTTTGAGTGAGATGACAGATTCTCCGGTAAAACCGCCGGTAACCAGGGCAATTGTTTTCTTCATGGCTCGAAAAATTTCTATTGCGAAATAGGCTATTTTCTCCCAGCCCTCCAAGCTTTCACCAAAACCCTCCGGCAGTTCAAATCCCTTGGCGGCTTAGCGGGAGGTTTCCTATATTCGTCCCCTGAAATCCAAGTGTTTTACCCAAATAAACGATTGCATGATCAAAAGTTGGAAATTGCTGTGCATGGCCCTGGTTTGCTCGGTCGGCCTATCATCCATCTCCCAGGCGCAGGCCCTGAAAAAAGTAAGCCTGGAGGATGTCTTCAAAAACGGGACTTTCTCCCAAAAGTCCGTCTCGGGCATCAACTGGATGAAAGACGGGCAGTACTACAGCTCGCAAATCACCCGAAACGGAGCTCCAGCCGTGGTGAAAATCAACCTGGCCACGGGGGAAGAAGCAGGCATTTTACTTGACGGGAAGGCACTGGGAGTGAATTTTTCCTCCTACTCCTTCAATGCCGACGAGTCAAAAGCACTCATCGCCACGGATGTGGAATCCATCTATCGCCGTTCCTCCAAAGGGATTTTTTATGTGGTCGATATGGCCTCCGGCCAAAAGCAGCAACTCATGGACGGGGAAAAAATCTCCTACGCCACCCTGTCTCCCGACAACAACAAAGTGGCTTTTGTCAAGGAAAACAACCTGTACCTGGTGGAATTGGCCAGCAACAAACTGACCCAAATCACGACAGACGGGGAAGGAAACAAGATCATCAACGGTGCGGCGGACTGGGTGTATGAGGAGGAGTTTTCCATGGCCCAGGCTTTCAAGTGGTCTCCCGACGGCAGGAAAATCGCCTTTATCCGCTTTGACGAAAGCCTAGTCCCCGAGTTCAACATGCAGCTTTGGGGTTCACTTTATCCCCAAGATTACAAGTTTAAATACCCCAAGGCAGGCGAAAAAAACGCGGTTGTCAGCATCCATGTCTATGATCTGCCCTCCGGCAAAACCCAAAAAGTGGACGCAGGGACGGAGATCGACATCTACCTGCCCAGAATCTACTGGACCCAAGATGCCAACCAACTCGCATTTATCCGGCTAAACCGTCTCCAAAACCAGCTCGATCTGTTTCATGCCAATGCGACTTCCGGCGAAAGCAAGCTCATCATATCCGAAACCTCCAAGACCTACGTGGACTTGGAGTACAACGACGACCTGCAATACCTCGGTGACGGGAAGACCTTTATCCGAACGTCGGAGCAGGACGGCTTCAAGCACATCTACCACCACCACCTGGACGGCAGCCTGATCCGGCAGATCACCTCGGGAAGCTGGGAAGTGACGGCTATGGTCGGAGTGGATGAGAAAGCCAAAAAGCTCTATTACATCTCCACCGAAGCCTCGCCTCTGGAGCGCAATTTCTATGCGATCAATCTGGACGGAAAAGGCAAAAAGGCCCTCACTCCCTCCAAAGGCGCGCATACGATCAACATGAGCCCGGATCGGAAATTCTACATCGACTACCACTCCACGGCAGACACTCCCGTCAAAGTCAGCCTATATGAGGCCTCCGGCAAGGAAATCAAAGTACTCGAAGACAATCAAGCCTTGAGAGAGCGATTGGCTGGCTTTGCTTTGGGGGAAAAGGAGTTTTTCAGCTTCCCAACCGTGGACGGAACCGAGCTGAATGGCTATATCATCAAGCCGGCAAACTTTGACCCGAACAAGAAATATGCGGTGTTGATGTACGTCTATGGCGGTCCGGGTTCCCAAAACGTCCTGAATGCCTGGGGAGGAACCCGCGACTTCTGGCATCAAAACCTGGCATCCGAAGGAATCATCGTCGCCTGCATCGACAACCGGGGTACCGGAGCAAGGGGTCGTGACTTCAAGCACTCGACCTATGCCAATCTGGGCAAACTCGAAACGGTCGACCAGATCGAAGGGGCCAAATACTTCGCCAAGATGCCCTTTGTGGATCCTGCGAGGATCGGCATCTGGGGCTGGTCTTACGGCGGCTATATGTCCTCCCTATCCCTGATGATCGGCCATGACATCTTCAAGACCGCCATTGCCGTGGCTCCGGTGACCACTTGGAGGTATTACGACACGATCTACACCGAGCGATACCTGCAGACTCCCCAGCTCAATGCGGCCGGATACGACGACAACAGCCCGATCACGCACGTGAACAAGCTGAAAGGCAACTTCCTCCTGATCCACGGCACCGGCGATGACAACGTCCACTTCCAAAACTCGGTGGATCTGGTCAATGCGCTGATTGCGGCCGACAAGCAGTTTGAGACCTTTTACTATCCCAACCGAAACCACGGGATCTACGGGGGCAACACCACCTGGCATCTTTACTCCCAGATGACCGATTTCCTGAAGCGAAAACTTTGATTGGCCAAGGGATCCTGGCCAATAGTCGATGGTCGGAAAAGGCGGTGTGATGGTTCTGGATAAAGGCAGTTTCAAAAATCTTCTGCCTACAAAAAACAAAAACCGCAGGATGAAGATTCTGCGGTTTTTTGTTGTAGCGAATTTTCGTTTGGATTCGTCTGGGCATCAACCACTTTATTTCAACCAAAATAACCAACATGAAATCGAGCATGACGAAACCGTCACACACTGGGATGACTATTAACCTGCGAGATTCCTCCCGATAGTTATCGGGATGGCCGCTGAAAAAAAAATATAATCATATGAAAAGCTCCTGGAGAATTATCGCAACGCTCTTTGTAACACTCTCGCTTTTTGCCTGCGGAGAAGACGATGGGATGGATCCCGAAAACCTATTGGACCAAGTGGGATTTGAGGGCACCTTGCCGGGCGGGCAGCCGGTAGATTTTCCTTCTTTGTATCAAGCAGGAAGCGAACCCATAGCCTACTCCTTTAAAACCGACGAGGATGGAGAGGGAAAAATCTACGAAGGAAACGTCATCACTCATATTTTGAGCCTAAAAGATCTTGACAGGGGCTTCAGCATCTTTATTAGACTCCCGGAATTGAAGTGGTCTGAAGTCGCCACAACCGACTTTAGTTCCAAAAAAGTCTATGAGGAGATCTATTCCTTTGATAGAGTCAAAGAGGTACTGGCTTTGGGCGAAAAGAAGATTGGTGTGCTGGATTTCGGGTACAATCGAGAAGATTTTGGGTCCGTCCCGGACTTCTTTCAAGTCCAATTCGTCCCTGATGGAAACCTAAACACCATTCTGTCCGGAATTTACAATCCATTTTTCCACGAGGGAAATTTTGAAATGCCAACCGACAATTTTCTTCGTGTAACACGTCAGACAGAAGGAACCTATCTCAATGAAAAAGGTGAACAAAAAAGATTGCTGCTGGTCGAGATGGAACTGAAGTTACAGATGTACGAGAACAAAAGTGAAGAAGGAAATATCCCTCTCCATCCTCTGCAAGGGAGATTGGCGGTCATCTTTAAAGAATTTGTTCCTGAGCATGCCAAATGAGCCTACCCGATCTTGATCTGGTCCAGGCAAAACTTCATCCTACTGTGATCCCGCTGCAGAAAGTCGATTTTGTCTTAGGGACTGTCACCGACATTCATCTGGGCACCATAAACGAAAGGGCCCCCTACTTTTAGCCCTGACATCCGTTCGAAACCCTTCGAGTTGTGGGTTAAAACCGGCATCTCATGAACCGAGTCACTTGCCGCGATTATTGCATCGGAGAACTTGATGGAGATCACTCTTCTGATTTCGATTGTCTTGATTTTCACCTCATCGGTGAGATTGGCCAGGACTGAATTGTCGGGAAACTCTTTGATGACGGCGATTGCATTGGCATCCAGCCTTCGCCACGGCAAAAGCTCAAACTCCGAAATCCCGGAAACAATCGGCGGACTCAATTCCAACTCCTCCAAAAGACGTTTCAATCAGGATTTTGACCACGGCAGTCTGCATCGAACATCATCTGGCGAAAATCATTGGATAGATACAAAACCAATCCACACAAGTTGAATTCGACTCAGGCAATCTTGATCTGGTCCAGGTAAAACTTCATCCGGCTGTGGTTGCGCTGCAAAAAGTCGATCTTGTCGATTTTGTCCTCCTTGTGGTTGTAGAAAACCTCCACGTATTCGTCCCCAAGCAGGTACAGGTTGATCTTGTGCCGGTAGTAGCGGATAGCCACCACAAAAGTCCCCTCAAGGTAGAGGGTCTTGATCTTTTGGTGAAGTGGCAATATGCGGAAATCCTCCCTGCTCATCTGGTGTCGCTGTGTTTCGGAAACCCCAATTTAGGGAAAATGGGCTGCAAACCGGGATCATCAAAGAGAAAGGTATCCCGGCAGGCTGTTTTTCCCACACAAAATCCAAAATGGGTTTCCAAAAGGGTTGGTTTCCTGCGCCGGGGAACGTAAAATTGGAAAACCAACTCCACACCGCATTGGACCACAAACCCCGACTGTCACCCCTTCTGCCCCTCCTTTTGCTGGCAACGCTGATTCTTGGCGCAGGATGCAAGTCCAAAAAGAAGCTGGCTGAGGCATCCCCCGCCTTCACCGTGATCGAAACCGCCAAGACCTACCGGGGAACACCCTACAAATACGGGGGAACAACACGGGCTGGCATGGACTGCTCGGCTTTGGTGTTTCATTCCTACTATGCTGTTGGCCTCAATCTGCCCCGGAAATCGGCCGATCAGAGCAAACTGGGTCAGAAAGTCAACCTAGGCCAGGTGAAGCCCGGCGATCTGTTGTTTTTTGCCACTGGGAAAAAGAAAAACCAGGTGACGCACTCGGGCATTGTGACCGAAATCGGCAAAAACGACATCCGGTTTATCCACGCTTCGACTTCGCTGGGCGTGACGGAAGATTACCTCAGCAACCGGTATTGGTCGGGGGCTTTTCTTTTTGCGAAGCGGGTATTGGAGTAGATTCTGCTGTCGTGCTTCCCGGTTATCCTGCTTCTCCAGAAGCTGGATCCGAGCCAGAGACCTACCAGGTTTCGAAAACCTGGCAGGTCTTAAAACAAGAAAAAGAGCGCCGAAGCGCTCTCTTGTACCCAGCTAAAAAAATTATCCAAATTACTTGCCAGCCTCCACCAGCTCATACTCGAAGCTTGGCTTGCCTCTTTCACCGTCTTTGGTCAGGGACAGGAAGCGTACTTTGTAGATATTTGCATCGGAATCTTTGATGATGTAATATCTGTCGGTTCTGATTGCCGGGCCGCTAGTCGGTCCTCCACCGCTTCTCCAGTTAGATCCGATAGTCAAACGGCTGCTTGTTTCAAAAACCAGCGCAGGAACATCTGTTTCGGCGAAGTCTTCGTAAGGAATGTCTGCCTCCAGCACCTGAACGGCTGAGGTAGAATTATAGATGTTGTGGTAAACCAAATCCTGAAAGAAATAGGCGATGGGGCCACCGCCAAAATTCGTTGAAGAGGTGCCGGCAGTCCAAGCTATATCCCAGGCTGAGTTATCCGGTTCTACGGATACAATTCCATTTTCGAAACTAACGTACACAAATTTCTGCTTGGTGTCTTTTGGTACTTCCAGAGAAGCAAAAGTCGCCGCATCGGCATCGGCGTGCTGAAGCGTATAGCCTGTACCATTGCGGATGATTCGGATTTTTTTCCAGGGTTTTTCGGCCACGGCATTGGTTCCTCTGTTAAGGATATACACTTCATTGGAAGTGGCAGTTGCACTGATGGTTTCAATGGCCGGATTGGAAAGTGGATTGGCGGGATCGTCCACATGAAGCATGCTTTCGAGGTTGTCTGTTGTCAAATAGATGGCACCTGATGCTTTCAAAGCATCGATCTCGGCTTGGCCTACGGTATTCATGTCCGCCTTTCCAGTAGCAGACGCCATCGCGCCGGTCGTCCCGTTGATCAATACCTTGAAGTCAGAACCGGTACTGAATGCAAGATCCCAAGAGGGTCTCGCCACAGCGGTCTGCTTGCCGCTACGCAAAGAAACAAACACGGAATTGGGATAGGTAGCCCCACCACCATCCACCTCAATCAGGCCGGATTCGTTGGGCGGAACGACGACGGGATCCGGATCATCCTCACAGGAAGACAACAGCGGTGCTGCGGCCAAAAGCGCCGCCAGAGAAATAAAATGAAACTGTTTCATTGTGTTAAAATTTAGGGATTGATTAGTTGTTGAATTGATAGGCAAGTCCGAGGAAGTAGGATCGTCCGTAGCCGACGGGACGGCTGGTGCCGCCTCCGTGTGCATCCCCTCCCCCTGAGGTGCTGCTGATCTGTTTGACATCGAAGAGGTTTTTGGCTCCGGCATTGACCGAGATCCCATGCCTGAACTGCTTTCTCACACTGAGATCCATCCACTGGTAGCCGTCCAGTTGGATTTCCCTGGCGCTTGGGTTGCCTTCCGCATCGTAGATCGTCTCGTAGCCGGGGAGTGATCCGGTCATCTTGTAGTACAGGGCAAACGTGGTGTTCCAGGACTCAAGCAGGTAGCTCAGGTTGGCGTTGAGCTCCGGTGTCCAGCTCATTTCTTCCACTTGCTCCGACTGGGCCGAGAGCTGGTTGTACCGGCCGATGTAGGAAAAGCCCAAGTTCCCGTCCCAGTTTTTGTAGGATTGGGAGTGGTTCAGCGTCATCCCCGCTGTTTTGTACTTTTCCACATTGAACAGCGTGGTGACCTGGATGTCATCCGGATCCTGTCCGTATGCGATCTTGTTGTCCACGTGGTTGTAGAACGCGCCCAAGACTGCGCCTATCTTCCAGTCCGGTCCCGCCTGGGCCTTCCAGTCCAGGGAGCCGTTGAAGCTGTTTGAGGTTTCGGCTTTCAGGTCGGGGTTGCCGGTGATGCTGTGGCTGGCGTCGAAGAAGTTGAAATACAGCTCGCGGATCGAAGGAGCCCGGAACCCGTTGGCGTAGGCCAGCCTCAGGTCCAAGTGGTCCCCCAGCCGAAACTTGGTGTTGAGTGAGGGGATCACGCCAGGGGCTTCGTAGGCGGAGTTGTAGGCTTTTCTCAGTCCCGGCTTGATCTGAATGGCATCGACGGGCCTCCACTCTGCGGACAGAAAGGCCGCATAGTCCTGGATTCCCTCGTTGTCGATGATCCGTTCGCCGGACCCTTCCTCCAGGTTCAGGTCTATTCCCGGCTGGAGGCTCAGCTTGGGGTTGAGCTTCCACATGCCCATCATTCTCCAGCTCAATCCGGTGTAAATGATTCTGGACTGCGCTCCGGGAGCACTGGAGGGGTAGTGCTCCCCCGTCCGGACATTGGTGACCCAGGTTTCGGTATCCCGCTTGTAATCCGTGAATGCCCCCTGCCCGCTCAGGGCAAACTTGCTGCTGACGTCCCACTGGCCATTGAGGCGATGCATCCAGCGGTTGGTGATGAAATTGTGGTCGATCATCTCCAGGCGTGTTTCCGGTCCTGCGGTGAAGATGTCTTCATTGAGGTAGTCGCTCTGGTAGGCGATGGAAAAATCCCCGCCTGTGAACCCCGCCCTTAGGTTGAAGAAATTCTGGTCTCGGGGAAGCCATTCTTTTTGGCGCCCGGTTTCATCCCCCTGCCATCCCCCGAAATTGTTCTGGGAAAACCCGGCCCCGAAGTTCCATTTTTCCAAACCATAGGTTCCGGAAATGCTCCGAAGGTGCGTGCCTTCGCCTGCAAAGGGGCTGTATTCCGAGCCCACGGTTTCCTCCTGGACCTTCGCCTGGACGGACAGCTTTTTGGAAGCACCGGACTTGGTGATCACGTTGATCACGCCCGCAAGGGCATCCGCTCCGTACACCACGGACATCGGGCCTTCGACGATCTCGATCTTTTCGATCTGGTTGATGTCGATCTGGTTGATGTTGATCTCGTTGGAGGTACCCTGGCGGCCCACCATGGGCACCCCGTCGATGAGGATTTTGATGTTCTGTCCCGACATTCCCAGCAGTTCCATGTTGCTGGATCCGGTGGCATTGTCCTGGGCGAAGCGTATGCCCAGCTCCGTGTTCAAGACCTGCTGGATATTCTGCGGGGCGCGGTTTTGGATGACTGTCTGGTCGATGCTTCTGACCTGATAGACGGACTGGCGGGCAGACTGGGGTTCAAAGCTTCCGGTGACCACGAATGTCTCCAGGTCAGCGGTAGCTTGTGCCAGGACAAAGGTTTCCTGAGTCTTGCCCGCAGGCCAATCGACCCAGACCGTCTCAAATCCCACCGCCGAAATCTTGAGCTTGCCGTCTTTGGGAAGCTCCCTGAGGGCAAAACCACCCTGCTCGTCGGCCACTTCGCCCTTGGAATCGCCCAGCCAAACCGTCGCATGGGGGATTGCTTCCCCCTTTTCGGTGACCACCTTGCCCCTCAAAACAGCCTGTCCCAGGCCTGTCAGGGATAGCCCAAAGGTCAGCAGGCAAACTATCGGCAAAAACTTATTAAGACTAAATCTACGCTTCTGCATAAAATTTTTTGAAAATGGAAGCTGTCTCAGAAATTCGGTTGTCACATTGAGCGAAGTCGAAATGTGATGCTACTCACCACAAACTGCCTTCGACTCCGCTCAGGCTGACAAAAGAAAGACTTTGAGACTGCCTCCGTAGCTATTTTATAGACTATCCACCAATGCTTTCCACTCGGGTTTCTGCGGAAGACCGGGCTTTCGCAAGCCAAAGAACTGGGCGACCATTTCACCGGTTTTGTCAAAAAGCTCCACCGCAGAGACCAGCCCGTCGTCCGTGTTTTTGTGCACGACATAGGCGGAGTCCACTGTATCCTCGTTGAGGTGCATGTTGAAGTCCGGGTCGAGGACGTTTAGCCAGTTGCCCAGTTGGCGCACGGTCTGCACCTTGCCCTGGTGGATCTGGATATTTCCTTTGTTTCCTGCGAAAATCATGATCGGAAGCTTCGTCTCGGCAGCAGTCTCCACGATTTTGCGAGCGGAAAGCCTGTCCACCTCATAGGCCCATTTGTCATCGATCCACTTCACGGCATCCAGTCGGTTCAGCTTGTATTTGCGGAGCATCCCGAAGAAATCGTGGGTGTCCTTCATGCTTTCCCAGTCTTTGGAGAATCCTTCGAAGTCCAGTTCTTCCCTGGAAGTATATTCTGGAATAGGGAAAGCTTCCAATTCCAACTCTGCACTTTGTACCGGAGCGGTGTTTTTGGCCACCAATTCCGCGTATGCTTCAGGGTTTGACTTTTCCTGAAGATATACTTTCATGACTGCCTCACCGGCTTTGTCAAAATACTGCAAGCTCTTCATCGTGCCCCGGGGAGTCTCGGTAGTCACGGCAAAGCCAAATTTCCAGCCTGCGAAAAACACCCGCTGCTCGATGGGGCCGATCACGGTCGCAATCTTGTGCGGTCCGGCCTGGTGCATTTCGATCTTTTGGAAAGGACCTTTGTGCTCCAATACACAGCCCTCGCTTCTGGTCAAAGCCATCACCCGGCCGAGTTTGGGAAATTCTTCCAGTTGCTCGGTGAAGTTGTCGGTCAGACGGATGACATTCTCACCGATTCCAGTTGCCAGAAGTTCGGCTTCGGTGACCCCAAGTGCCGCTGCAGCATCGCGGATTCTGAGTTGCGGGCTGGTTGATTTTAGGTTTTCCCAGGCTTGTTTGAGGGACTTTACAGATTCTTGGATCGTTTCCATGTTAGGCTTGTTTAAATGTGGGTACGGAGGTATGGGTTTGGGCAGCCGAGGAGACAAACACTCCTCCGGTGACCGGATTTTGGATCAGATGGATGGGATGGTCAAAGACATCTGCCAGGATTTCCTCTTCGAGGACTTCTGCCACCGAACCTACCTTGGCGATCATCCCGTCTTTGAGCAAGGCGATCTTATCCGCGTATTGGGCGGCGAGATTGAGCTCGTGAAGGATCACCAGGATGCCGATGTTTCTGGATTTGAGCGTTTCGAGGATTTTCAGGACGGCATGCTGCTGGGCGATGTCGAGGCTGGAAGTCGGCTCGTCGAGAAGCAGATACCTTGGAAAAGGTTTGGCTTCCCAGATTTGTACCAAAACCCGGGCGAGCTGCACCCGCTGTTTTTCGCCTCCGGAAAGGTGATTGAAGACCTGGTCTTTGACATGGCCGGTATTGGTGGCCTCGAGGACTTCCGAAATGAGTTTGGCAGGATTCTTTGCCTTGGTACTGATCAGACCCAGCTCTACCACTTCCTGAACGGTAAAGGGGAAATTGACCTGGGTATGCTGGGGCATCACGGCCCTTACCTCTGCCAGCTCACGGCTTTTCAGCCGATGGATGTCGTGCCCGTTGTAGCCGACAGCTCCATGCTTGCATTTGATCTCCCCGGAGAGAATCTTGAAGAAGGTGGACTTTCCCGCACCGTTTGGCCCCAACACGGCAAGGATTTCCCCTGGATTCAATTCCAGGCTTACCTCATCCACGATGGGTCTTTGTCTGATGCAAAAATGGACTCTTGAAGCCTTCAGCATTATTTTTTGGATTTATTGAGGTTAAAGATCAGCCAGATAAAGAACGGGGCGCCGATTAAGGCAGTAATGACTCCGATGGGCATCTCGGCGGGGATCACGATGATCCGGGCAATGAGATCTGCGAAATTGAGCAATAGGGCACCCAACAGAAAGGATCCCGGCAAGACCAAGCGATGGTCTGCACCGAACAGAATCCGGATCAAATGGGGGACCACCAAACCCACAAAACCGATCATCCCGACCATCGAAACTCCTGCTCCCACGATGAGGGCACTGAAGACGAGCAACTGCAATTTGACGCGCTGCACGTTCACTCCCATGTGAAATGCCTCCTGCTCGCCCAATGCCAGCGCGTTGAGTTGGCGGAAATTGAAGAGCAAGAGCACCGAAGGAATGGCAATCAGGGCCAGGCTCACCGGGATCTTGGCCCAAGTAGCCCCGGCCAAATCGCCCAAGCTCCAGAAGGTGAAGCTGCGCAGGGCGGAATCGTCGGCGAAAAACAAGACCAGGCCGATCAGGGCTCCGGCCAGCGCATTGATCGCGACACCGGC
This sequence comes from uncultured Limnohabitans sp., assembly GCA_964530015.1. Classification (GTDB taxonomy): domain Bacteria; phylum Bacteroidota; class Bacteroidia; order Cytophagales; family Cyclobacteriaceae; genus Algoriphagus. Next base: position 27,381 of record CAZGYC010000058.1, read on the forward strand.
CAGGATCAGGGTGGCGGCGTCTGTTCTGCCTTGGGATTTGGAAAGTCTATAGACGGCCAGCACATTGATCAGTCCCCCCACAAAAGCAAAGAGCGGCAGGCCGACCGGCTTGATCCAGGCCAAGGCGGGAGTCAGGGGAACCAGCACCATAAAGATGACCGCAAAGAGCGCGCTTCCGCTGCTGACACCGATCAGGCCAGGCTCGACGAGTGGGTTTCGGAACATGCCCTGAAGCGCTGCGCCCGCAATCCCAAGGCCTCCACCGACCAAGATTGCCATCAATACCCTGGGCATCCGGATCTGCAACAGCACATTCGCCTGCTGGACTTCGAAAGTGCCGACATTCAGGCCAACCTGGTCGAGTAAGATCGCCAGGGTCTGTGGCAGGGGAATGCTGTAGGCCCCCATGGACAGGGAAGTGAGTAACACCAGCCCAAGCATCAAGCCAAACCCCAGCAGGATCTGGTTTTGACTTTTGATTTTCGTATGTGCCAAGGCTGAGTTCATGGGTTATTGGCGGGTGGCTTTTGCGAGATCCAGGGCAGCTTGGCCTACTCTCGGCCCGAAGCCGGATAGATACTGTCCGTCCAATGCTACGACTTGGCCTTTCTTAAAAGCTTCAGTCTGGTCCATTCCCTGAATCTTGACCAGGCCCTCTTTTCCTCCCAAACTCTGGATTCCCGATTCAAAAAACACCAGATAGTCGGGGTTCATCTGCACCAGCGACTCCGGGGTCAGGGGGGCAAACTCGTCAAATCCCGTGGCGGTGCCCTCCAAGTCGGCCATCTTGAAGATTTCCGTGGCAAAGGTCTTGTCGCCCGCCACGAAGACCGTCTCAGGTCCGCGTGCCATGACAAATATCGCCTTTGGACTGGATTCCTGGGACTTCAGATAGGTCTCCAGCTCAGCCAGGTCCGCATCGATGGCTCCGATGATTTCGGCTCCTTTCTCCGGCACTTCGAAAAATGCCGCAAGCTCTGCCACCAGCGTCTTTGTCCCCTCCACCGCGGCTGGTTTTTTGAATACCCGGATGTTGACCTTGGCGGCTTTCAACTGCTCCACCACATCGGGGCTCAGGTAGTCTTCCTCGACCAATACCAAGTCCGGGCCAAGTGCCAGGATACCTTCGGCTTTGATCTGGTTTCTGTATCCGATGGACGGGAGTGCCTTCATCGAGACGGGAAAAGTAGAGGTGATATCCGTGGCAATGATCTGGTCACTGAATCCCAATGCGTCCACCACCTCGGTGACTGTGCCACCCGCTGTGATGATTTTCCGGGCCTGTGCCTCCCTGGTTTCCGTGGTGGGCTGGGCGCAGGCGAAGAAAACGACAAGAATCAGGGGAAGAAATCTTACTATCATTATTTAGATTAAATTCAAATTCATTACAAATGTATGTCTATTAAGATTCAATCCAAATAAATGAATCTTGTAAAAATGACAGTCGGTCAAAAAATGGGGCTGGAGGTCTGGAAGCGGGAGCTGTTCGAAATCCGGGATTGATTGCTTTGGTATTTGAGTCAGCTCCGAATAACCAAATCTGTATGAAATCCACCCCTTGAACACCTTTGGAAAGCCTGTTTTCCAAATCAAAGTGACTTTTTGGAGGGAACTCAAGACCGGAAAATTGGCTCAATTCTTCCCTGAGTCCGTAAATCGCAAATCAAAAATCGCAAATGGGCAGAGATCGGCCCGTTGCCAGCCATCCGATCCGTAAATCGCAGATCAAGAGGCCTATTGCCATGTTTTTGCAAACAGGGCTTTTGCCCGGATTTATTTTCCAAATATCCTTTGGTATTA
>CAZGYC010000059.1:0-28937 GCA_964530015.1 uncultured Limnohabitans sp.
GATCAACTATTCCACTTCTTTGCCTTTGGCACAGGGAATCAAGTTTGACATTTGAAGTATTCTGACTCTGAAAACCGCCTACTGTTTTTCTTCCAACAATGTCTTTTTCATCTCCTGGAGTTTAGACTTTTCTTCTGCAGAAAGTGAGGGGAAGGCCAGTTCCATTTCGTCCAAGGCATGGATGATAGCCGAGGCCACGGCGATTCTCGCGTAAGGCTTTTCATCTGCCGGGATGATATACCAGGGACTGTTTTTGGTAGAGGTTTTGCGGATGGCATGTTCATAAGCTTTCATATATTGGTTCCAGTAGCCTCGTTCTTTGATGTCCCCGGAGCTGAATTTCCAGTTTTTGTCCGGCTCATTGATCCGCTCCAAGAAGCGGCGCTTCTGCTCGTCCTTGGATACGTTTAGAAAAATCTTGATGACTTTTGTGCCGTTTCGGTGGAGGTACTTTTCGAAATTGTTGATGTCCTCCAGGCGCTGTTCCCAGATTTGTTTGGTGACGAGCTTTTGGGGAAGTTTTTGGTTTTTCAGGATGTCTTCATGCACCCGTACCACCAGCACTTCTTCGTAGTAGGAGCGGTTGAAGATCCCGATCTTGCCCCGTTCGGGCAGTTTGGTGATGCATCTCCAGAGGAAATCATGGTCCAATTCCTCTGCGCTTGGAGCTTTGAACGAATTGACATGACAGCCCTGGGGGTTGATGCCGGAAAGTACATGCTTGATGGCGCCGTCCTTCCCTGCGGCATCCATAGCCTGAAAGATGACCAGAAGTGACCATTTGTCCTGCGCATAGAGTACTTCCTGAAGCTCGGCTAGGGCATTGATTCCCTGCTCCAAGGCTTCTTTGAAGGTCGATTTGTCTTCCGGTCCAAATGTCTTTTTGGGGAGGGTCGAAAAGTCCCTGAGCCTGAAATCCTTTCCGTTGCCGACACAGTAGCGGTTGGACAATTTTTTCGCCCGCTTGATCAGCTCCCCGTCGCTCATTTTTTTAAATGCCTTTGCCGTTAGATTTTCGTCTCCTATCATGTTTTGGTATTTACTGGGAAAAATGGACTTGCAGAGGTGTTTATGGCTTGGGATGCTCCAATTCAAGCCGGATCGTCATTTCTGATCCCAAAGCCACTAAAAAGATACAGGGAAATTCCTGAAATTTTCCCTACCTTCTTTTTTTGTTAAACCGACAAACACGACAAACATCTGTCTGCCAAAAACCTGTCAATAGAACTATGAAAAAAATACTGGTTGCTACCGGAGGCGGAGACTGCCCCGGGCTGAATGCCGTAATCCGGGGAATCGTAAAGCGGGCCTCAAATGAAACAGACTGGGAGGTCTGGGGAAGCTGCGAAGCGCTAAACGGACTGATGGAAGAGCCCACTCGACTGATCAAGTTGGATGGAAAGACGGTCTCGGGAATCCACGTAAAAGGAGGAACCATCCTCGGTACGACGAACAAGGGCAATCCGATGAATTACCCGGAAAAACAACCCGACGGTACGGTGAAAACAGTCAACCGGATTCCCTGGCTGGTCGGGCGGCTAAAAGAGAAAGGATTTGACGCGGTGATCAACATCGGGGGCGATGGATCCCAGGCCATTTCCCAGGCCCTGTATGAGGCGGGGATGCCGATAGTCGGTGTGCCAAAGACCATCGACAATGACCTGAATTCCACGGATTTTACATTTGGCTTTCAGACCGCTGTCCAGACTGCTTCCGAATCCTTTGACCGGCTGGTCACCACGGCCAGCAGCCATCACCGGGTGATGATTATGGAAGTGATGGGCCGTGATGCCGGCTGGATTGCACTCTACACGGCCATCTCCGGAGGTGCGGAGATCTGTCTTATTCCCGAGATTCCCTATGATGTTCGGGCGGTAGCCGACCGGGTCAATGAACGGTATGTCAAAGGCAGGGGATTTGCCAATATTGTGATTGCCGAGGGAGCAAAGGCAAAAGACGGAACAATCACTGCGACCCAGGGTGAGGAAGGCAGGACTGCCATCCGCCTGGGGGGAGTCTGCTACACGCTCAGCCAGCAGCTCAAAGATGCCGGAGTCGAAGCGGATATCCGCGAAACAGTCCTGGGGCATACCCAACGAGGCGGTACGCCGATCGCCTACGACCGGGTGATTGCTTCGGTATTCGGGGTGAAGGCGATGGAACTGGTGCTCGAAGGCAAGTTTGGCGAGTTGGTAGTCCTTAAAAACAACGACTACACCTCCGTGCCGATCAAAGAGGCGATCAGTGCCTACAACTATGTTGACCCAAAAGGAACCTTGGTCCAAGCTGCCAAGGGACTCGGTATTTTCTTTGGAGACTGAGGGCGCGATCTGTCCAGCTCCTTGGATTGCATGGAGTTTTGGCCGATCAGCACCCAAATTCCCGAATTTCCAATCTCAAATCCCCCAAGCCCAACGGTATGACCCCTTCTTTGACCAACCCCATCAAAAGCCTGCAACTGGCTGTCCTGACAGTCTTTTTTCTTGGTAGCTCCATTGCCTCTTTTGGACAGATCCAAAAGCAATATCTGGATGTTTCTGTTTCCCCGGAAAAGTCGGATTGGGTCTACCAAGTCGGGGAAAACGTCCGGTTTATCGTCTCGGTGACCCAATCCGGGCGGCCGGTTCCGGTGGAGAATGTCCGTTTTTTTGTGAAAGAGGAAAAAATGGATCCGATGATGGAAGGGCCATTGGAACTGAAGGATGGAATGGCGACCATATCCAGCGCAGGAATGAAGACACCGGGATTTCTCCGGTGTGAGGTGCTTGCTACGATTGAGGGAAAGGAATACCGGGGATTGGGAACTGCCGCCGTTGAGCCTGAAAAGATCCAGCCCACGGTCAAAATGCCGGCCGGTTTCGAGGCTTTTTGGAACGCGGGAAAAGCCGAACTGGCAGAAATCCCCATGGATCCCAAGCTGGTCCATGTGCCTGAACGGAGCACGGAATCGGTGGATGTCTACCATGTCAATTTTCAAAATATCAGAAACAGCAGGATCTATGGCGTGTTGACAGTACCCAATGGCGAGGGTAAGTTCCCCGCGATCTTGCAGGTGCCCGGAGCGGGAATACGTCCGTACTCCGGAGATTTGGCGAAAGCCGCCAGAGGAGCGATCACCTTGCAGATCGGCATTCATGGGATCCCGATCGATATGGCTCCTGAAGTATATACCAGCCTGGCATCCGGCGCCTTAAATGGCTACTGGAATTTTAATATGTCGGACAAAGACCTCTATTACTACAAGCGGGTTTACTTGGGATGTGTCAGAGCGGTTGATTTTCTGGTCTCACTGCCGGAGTATGACGGTGAAAATCTCGGAATCCAAGGCGGAAGCCAGGGTGGTGCACTGTCCATCATCACCGCTGCCCTGGATCCAAGGATCAAATACCTGTCTTCGATGTATCCTGCCATGAGCGACATGACCGGCTATCTGAATGGACGGGCAGGCGGTTGGCCCCACATGTTTGCCGGGAACAACCTGCAATACTTCAACAAGCCCGAATCCATCGAAACGCTCAGTTACTATGACGTGGTGAACTTTGCGAGGATTCTCAAAACACCCGGATTCTACAGTTGGGGATACAACGACGATACCTGCCCGCCGACCTCCTACTATTCCGCATACAACGAAATCAAGGCTCCCAAAGAGGTTTTTGTCGTCCCGGAAACTGGCCATTGGACCTATCCTGAGCAGGGCAAAAGATCGGATGACTGGCTTTTCGAAAAGTTGAAGCAGTAGGATTTTGGTAAGAATTCCGTGTTTGCTGCGGTTGGGAAGTTTTTTGGAAGAAGTTTCCATCAATAGCTTCTTTTTCAACTTCCTATTACTCCCAGTTCCTACCCCGTCCCGCGTTCTCTGTCCAGATTCGGTATTGGATGGATCCGGCTAGGAGCAGGATTTTGATCTGATTGAAGGCGAAGCCTTTTGTCTCGGAAATTGTAACTTTCAACCTGAGACAGCTAAGTCTTCTTCATTTCTTTCTGTGTCCAGCCCCTTTAGTACCGCCTGCACCATGTTGTCCATTCGTGAGAAAGCGAACCATTTCCTGCCGAGGTCTTTCAGGGAAGCACCGATATGATAGAGGATCTTTCCATCAATGATTAGAAAACGGTCATGGCTTTTGCCGAAGGTCCTAATTTCGATCTCTGGATATTGGGAGCGATGCTTTTCCAGATCCAATTGCATGGCTTTGGTGAGCGTTTTGGTATAGATGGTGGCTTTGACACGCTCTTTGCGCTTACTCAGCATCGTGAGCACCGATTCGTCGAGGTAGTTGTCGATCAGGATGATTTCTTTTTGTGCATGCTTGATCAGTTCGGCTACAAAGACAAAAGCGTCAAAGATCTGTCCGTCAAAGAAAATCCCCTTGTCGGGCTTGGGTTGTCCAAGCTCAAGTGCCTTGAAAACCTCCTCGAACTTTTCTTCGGTTCTGAGTTGCTTCAGTTCCAACTGGTCAAGACGCTGAAAAATTGATGCGTTTCTTAGAAGAAACCTTCGCATGCTGACAAACGCCTGCATGATTTGAATGCTGACCTGAACAGCTATCCCGCTTCGCAGTACCGCCGAAAGCATGGCTACACCCTGTTCGGTAAAGACGTAAGGGGGTCTCCTCAATCCGATTTTGTCGGAATTGGACATCACAGTTTGTGATTTCCAATCGAGATATTCGGCTTCTGACATTTGAAACATAAATTCCCCGGGAAACCGATCTTTGTTTCTTTTTGCCGCTTGGTTAATAGCCCTTGTCTCAACTTGGTATAAAAGAGCCAAATCTCTATCCAGAATCACCTGAACTCCTCTGGTGGTGTATATCTTTTTCTCAATTTCCTTTTGTGAGGTAATTTCCATCGTTTGGGTTTTGAGGTGAGTCTAAGATTCTCAGTTTTCAAAAGAAGGAGTCGTTTTCAAGTGCCTTATTCTGACTAGGCATAGAAACATGCTTTCCTATCCCGCCCAGCCTTCCCGATCCAGGCTTCGGTATTGGATTGCTTCGGCGAGATGTTCGACTCGGATTGTTTCGCTTTCGGCGATATCGGCAATGGTGCGGGCGACTTTGAGGATGCGGTCATAAGCTCTGGCGGAAAGTCCCAGCCGCTCCATGGCGGTTTTGAGGAGGGCTTTTCCGGCCTCGTTGATCTGGCAGATTTCCTTGACCAGATGGGAGGGCATCATCGCATTGCAGAATACTTCGGGGTTGTTTTGGAATCGGGCTGCCTGCCGCTCTCGGCCTTTGATCACTCTTTCCCGGATTACCGCGCTGGGTTCGGATTTGCGGGTGGAGGTCATTTCCTCAAATTTCACCGGAGTCACCTCCACATGCAGGTCGATCCGATCCAAAAGGGGGCCGCTGACCTTGTTGAGATAGCGCTGCACGATGCCCGGGCCGCAGACGCATTCCTTTTCGGGATGGTTGTAGTAGCCACAGGGGCAGGGATTCATGCTGGCAATGAGCATAAAGTTGGCAGGGTAATCCACGGAGACCTTGGCGCGGGAGATGGTGACTTTTCGTTCTTCCAGGGGCTGCCGCATCACCTCCAGTACCGTCCGCTTAAATTCGGGCAATTCGTCCAGAAACAGCACGCCGTTGTGTGCCAGCGAGATTTCCCCGGGCTGGGGATTGCCGCCGCCTCCGACCAGAGCCACATCGGAGATGGTATGGTGGGGACTCCTAAAAGGCCGTTGGGCCAGCAGGGAAGCATGCCTTCCCAGCTTTCCGGCCACGGAGTGGATCTTGGTGGTCTCCAGTGCTTCCTGTAAGGAGAGGGGAGGGAGAATGGAGGGCAGCCGCTTGGCCAGCATGGTCTTGCCTGCTCCGGGAGGCCCGATCATGATCACGTTGTGCCCTCCGGCTGCGGCGATTTCCATGGCCCGTTTGATGTTTTCCTGTCCCTGCACATCGGCAAAATCAAACTCGTTTTCGTCCAGGGAATGGTAAAATATCTCCCGGGTATCGGTGACCAGAGGTTCTATTTCCAAGATCCCCTGAAGAAAGTCCACCGCTTGGTCCAGCGTCTCCACTCCGATGATGTCGATGTTGTTGACAATGGAAGCTTCCTTGGCGTTTTCCAGAGGCAAGATGAACCCTTTGAATCCGCGTTTTCGTGCCTCGATGGCAATGGGAAGCACACCCTTGATCGGTCGGAGATTCCCGTCCAGTGAGAGCTCGCCCATGATCACGTAGCGTTCGAGTTCGGGGAAAACCACCTGTTCGGATGCCTGCAAGACTCCCATGGCAATCGGCAGATCGTAGGCCGAACCCTCCTTTCGGACATCGGCCGGAGCCAGATTGATGACTACCTTTTGCCTAGGCATCCGGTAGTTGAAGTATTTCAGGGCTGATTCCACGCGCTGTTGGGATTCCTTCACGGCGGAGTCCGGCAGGCCCACCATATAAAAGCTCGTCCCTTGTCCCACATTGACTTCGATGGTGATGACATTGGCATCGACCCCGGAGACTGCACTTCCAAAAGTTTTAGCAACCATAAGAAAAATAAAAAGAGGAGATCATTAGTCTCCTCAATATACTGGATTGTGAAAATTAAACCTTTATTGATCGGTGAAATTTTGTCTTGGGCGAATTGTGCCACCGGGATCTTCCTGGGTTTTTGGCACGGTAGTTTTGGCAAATGCCTCGTCCTTGGGATGCTCGTAGTCATAGAGCTTGGCTTTCAGTTCATTCATCTCTGCCTGTAGTTTCCTGTTGTGGCTTTCCATGCTGTTTTGATTCATTTTGTCGGCAGCCCAAGCAGCCAAAAACAGGATGAATCCGGTCAGGAACACTTTCAGCATGGACGCCGGAGTCAGGGGATCCATCCCGAATGCTGCACCCAGTGTGTCAAACGAAAAGAAAAAGACCAGAAACAACAGAAAGTAAAGCAAAAGTGCCAGTTGAAGAAATTGCGCTGTTTTTTTCATGGGTTAGTCAATTATTGATTTCTAATTTAATCAAACTGACTGAATACTCGACAGTTTTTGGTAAAGTCCGTCGATGGCCATCAAATCTATATGGGAACCGCGCTGGACGATTTGGCCCTGTTCGATGACCAGGATTTCATCTGCGTGCTGGATCGTACTCAGCCGGTGGGCGATGACCAAGGTCGTGCGGTTGGTCATGAGTTTGGTCAGTGCTTCCTGAACCAGAAGCTCTGACTCTGAATCCAAGGCGGAGGTGGCTTCGTCCAAAATCAGGATCGGGGGATTTTTCAGCACAGCCCTAGCGATACTCAGGCGTTGTCTTTGCCCTCCGGAAAGCTTGGATCCGCGCTCCCCGATGGTGGTTTGGTAGCCATTTTCCAACTGCGAAATGAAGCCGTGCGCATTTGCGATCTTGGCCGCCTCCATGACCTGCTCTTCGGTTGCATTTTCGATCCCGAAGGCGATGTTGTTGAACACCGTGTCGTTGAACAGGATCGATTCTTGGGTGACGATGCCCATAAGCCCTCTCAGGTCGGAAGGGGAAAAATCCCGGATGTCGGTCCCATCCAACTGGATCGACCCGGAGGTAGGGTCATAAAATCTCGGAACCAAGTCAGCCAGGGTGGATTTTCCGCCTCCGGAAGGCCCTACCAAGGCGATGGTTTTTCCTCTTTCCAGCCTGAAATCGATGCCTCTCAGCACCAACTTGTCCTCATAGGCAAAGGATACCTGATTGAACTCGATGGCATTCCGAAAGGCGGTGATTTTCTTTGGATTTGCCGGGGCAGTAATCTCGGTTTTGGTGTTGATCACCTCAAAGATCCGCTCTGCGGAAGCGATCCCCCGCTGGATACTGGAGACGGCACGGGAAATTTCCTTGGCTGGATTGAGGACTTGGGTAAAGATGATGATGTAGGTGATGAAATCTGAAGCTCCCAGATCCGACTTTCCGGTGAGTACCAGGCTGCCTCCGTACACCAGAATCCCTGCCACCACGCTTACTCCAAGAAACTGGGAAATCGGGGAAGCCAGCTCGTTTTTTCGTGCCATGCTGACATTCACACGGGAATAGTAGTCCGTTTCCCTGTCGAATTTCCCTCCGACAAAACGCTCTGCGTTAAAGGCCTTGATGACCCGCATCCCCCCCAGGGTTTCATCCAGGATGTTGACAATCCGCCCCAGGGACTCCTGGCTTTGAACTGCCCGTTTTTTCAGCCTGCGGGTGATCCCGCCGATGATGGCTCCCGAAATCGGAATGATCAGAATCGTGAATAGGGTCAACTTGACCGACATGAAAAACAGCACCGCAAAGTAGAGGATGATGGTCAGCGGTTCCCGGAAAACGACCCGAAGCGACTGCACGATCGTGTTTTCGACTTCCTGCACGTCGTTGGTCATCTTTGACATCAGGTCGCCCTTGCGCTCATTGGAGAAATAGCCGATATGCAGGGAGCTGACTTTTTGGAAGATGTCCATCCGCATGCCTTTGATCACGGTGGCGCGGACTTTGGCCAAGACCACTCCCGACAGATAGGTGAACAGGTTGGACAGAAAAACAGAGATGACGATGATGATGCAGACGAATACCAGCGTGCCCATCTTTCCATAGTCATCCTGCACAGCCAGGAAAAAATGGTTGAAAAGCCCCGTGAAGTATTCTACCGAAAACGTGAAAGGCGGCAATGTCCGGAATCGCTCCAGCTCAGCCGGCTCCACTTGCTCAAAAATCACGTCAAAAAGCGGCTTGAGCAGGGTGAAATTGATCAGGCCAAAGATGATCGAAAAGAGCGTGTAGAAGATGTATGTGGGGACGAACCTGCCAAAAGGACGTGCATAGGACAGGATTCGCAGGTAGGTTTTCATCAAAGAAGTTATGGTAAATCGACCCGCAAGTTACGCAAAATTGGTTGCGCAGGTTTTTGTCAATAGTTGAAATCCGGGCGGACGAAGTTCCAGCGGAAGGCCAATTGCAGGTAATGGCTGCTCACCGGCGCATCCAGATCCTGGGCCGTCCTCCGTCTGAAGGTATGTGATGCGTCCACAAAGAAATTGTGCCTGAGCATATAGGAGGCGGTCAGGTTACTTTGAATTACCTGGTTTTCGACTCCCTGTCCGATGTAGTTGCCAAACAAGCCGGTCGGGCTTCCTTCCAGCCGGTTTTTCAATACATCCCCGCCCCAGTTTACTTCATCGCTTTCATCCGCTCCGAAATACTGGTAAAGCCCGGTGAGGTTCAGATCCAGTCTTGGAAGTGGCTGATAGCGGAAGATGCCCACGAATTCCCTGAAATTTGCCCCTCTGGGATGCGTGAGGGGAGTCCTCCAGTTGGAATAGGACTGGTAGTCCACTTTTTCCTGAAAGGTATAAGGTCTCGCCTGATTCCACTCCAGTTGAAAATCCAGGTTTTTCAGCCCAAAGACATTGATGTACTTGTAGCCCAACTGGGCACCGTACTTGTTTCGCTTGGATCCGTCTCCGTCGATTTCGAAAAACTCGTTGAAGACAAACTCATCCAGCGCAAACTGGCCGTATAGCTCCATTCCCGGCACAAAAATCCATTTCCCGTCAAAACCCAGCATGACTTTGTCCGGAGTGCCCTGCTGCTGCTCCACCCAGCGCAGGAAGATAAAGGGATTGAAGTAGTTGAAGTTGATCTTGTCGGTCATGATCGAGGAGAAAAAGCCCAGATTCAGGTTTTTTCCCACATTGAATCCCAGCCGGTTGTAGGCAAAGTATTTCTGGGGATAGCGCCCATCCGTCGGTCTGCCCCGGTCGTAAAACACGTCCGCCGTCATCTGCGTCCAGAGGTTGGTCAACTGAAACTTCCAGACTTTCGTATTGAATTTGACAAACATGTAGGGGTTGGAAAAATCGGAAATCTCGAACGAGCGGTACCCTTCGCCTGCAAAATTGCGGTCATGGCCCACCTGAATCTCAATGTGGCGGGTAATCTGAAAGGAAACATGCCCGAGGGCTGAGAAATAGCTGTAGCCTTCATTCTCGTATTGTTTCCAAAATCCCTCGCCGGGCACGGCACCGTTGTGTTCGGTGTAGCTTTTGACCCAGCTCGGAAAAAAGACCTCCGAAGTAGTGAGGTAGGTATAGAATCCCACTTTCTTGTCCACCGAACCCCTCACCACCAGGCCCCGTGCCAATCGGGCGGGGTTTCGCTCTTGGTCCGTTTCCGTGCCGCCACTCAGGTAGATTACCGGACTGAGGTGGATCCCAAAATCCTTTCCCTCGTAGTGTGCAAAGTCACCGGGTCTGCGGTAGAGGGATTTGAGAAACGGTTTTTTGGATGCAGGGATCTCCCTTTCGGAAAATTCCCAGTTGTCCTGGCTGAGGAAACCGAGATTGAACTGATCGGCCTTGGACCGGATTACTTCCGGGTTTTCTGCCAGACTGTCGAGGTATTTGGCAAGAATATCCCTTCGATAGGGTTTGTATCCACTGTTGAAGAAGGGGTTGTTTCTGCCCTGCAGGATTTCGTATCGGTCGATCTTGTGATAGTAGTCCCGGTCGTAGGGAATATAGGCCCCTTGGGCAAAGCTGGCTTGGAAACTGGAAAGAAAGCCCAGACCAAGGAGAAAAAGGCCGACAAGTCGGTGGATGGATGGTTTTTGCATTGCCTAAAGCTAGAAAAGAATTGGAAAACGGAAACGAAGTGCAAAAAAGGACAGGGGCTTTTTTGGGAAATTTTTAAAAAAACATGTCAATTGTAAGTTGGCGTTTTGGGTTTGACGTGGGATTTAGGCAAAAAAGTGCGGGTTTCGGAAATCAGCGTTTTATGCGCGCAATAAATGGATCTGACAGGGTGATAATTTGTGGTTGAGGGGTATCTTTACCTTATCTCAAAAAACACCAAAAGACATGCGGAAATCAATCATCCTGATATTTCTGGGCTTGGGGATTCAATTTGTGTCCCCGGCCCAATCCCAAACCGAAAAACCAAAATTGGTGGTGGGAATCATTGTCGATCAGATGAGGCAGGAATACCTGTACCGGTTTGCCGATCGATACACAGAGGGCGGATTCAAGCGGATGATGAACGAAGGCTTCATGATGACCAATGGCCACTACAACTATGCGCCGACGGTCACAGGGCCCGGTCACGCGTCGGTATATACCGGAACCACCCCTGCTACCCACGGAATCATCAGCAACGCATGGTATTCCAGAAAACTCAACAAGTCCATCTATTGTGCGGAGGACAGCACGGTCACCAATGTCGGCGGCACTCCGGGAAACGGGAACATCAGCCCGCGCAACCTCTTGACTACCACCGTCACCGATGAGCTGAGATTCGCCACGGGCAAGCGGTCCAAAGTCGTGGGCATAGCGATCAAGGACCGCGGTGCGAGCCTCCCGGCGGGCCATACCGGAGACGCGTACTGGTATGACGACGTCAATGGGGAATTTATGACTTCCACCTATTACCACGACATGCTTCCTGCCTGGGTCGTTGCTTTCAACGCAAAGAAGATTCCTGATTCCTACCTGTCCAAAACCTGGGAAACCATGTTTCCTTTGGACACCTATGTCAACAGCATCGCTGACAACAATGAATTTGAAGGCATTCCTGCGGGAAAACAAACGCCTACTTTTCCCTATCATTTGGACTCGCTCAGGGCTGCAAATGGGGGATATGGCCTGATCGCTTCCACTCCCTTTGGAAACAGCATGACGGTTGATTTCGCCATGGCTGCGATCGAGGGGGAAAAACTGGGGCAGGGTGAGGTTACGGATTTTCTTGCCGTCAGCTTCTCCTCGCCAGACTACATCGGCCATAGGTTTGGTCCGACATCAGTCGAGCTGGAAGACAACTACCTGAGACTCGACCGAGAGTTCGACAGGTTGTTTGCGTACTTGGATCAGACTTATGGCAAAGGACAATACCTGGTTTTCCTCTCCGCAGATCACGCAGTGGCGGATGTTGCCGCCTACATGGTCAGCCAAAGAGTGCCCGCAGGAAATATCAACACCAATTATGTCCTTGGCCAGATTACTGGCTATTGCAATGCAAAATATGGGCAGGGAGATTGGATTTTGAGGTACACCGGTGACCAGGTCTTTTTGAACCGGACTCTTGCAGATGAGAAAAAGGTGGATTTCGTCGCACTTCAGCGGGATCTGGCGGATTTCATGCTGAGGTTCAATGGTATCAAGGAAGTGTACACCGCCGAAGACATGAGGACAAAACAGTTCACTTACGGCAGAGCCCGTTTGCTTCAGATGGGATACAACCACAAGTCTTCCGGCGATCTCTTGCTGGTATTCGAACCGGCCTGGATGGTAAGCGGCACTAGGGGAACCACCCACGGCTCACCGTACAACTACGACACCAACGTTCCCATTTTGTTCTTTGGATGGGGTGTGAAACACGGTTCCAGTTCCCGACAGGCCTCCATCACCGACATTGCGCCCACGGTTTCGGCTTTGCTCAAGATCAAGTATCCAAATGCCGCAGACGGCCAGCCTATTTTTGAAATAGTGGACGCAAAGTAAAAAGGGAATAGGATTATCCGCAATTCTGCCAGTAGAACCCATTTGAATTTCCTATATGCGGATGATCAGGAAGGGAAAAACCCGAACTCAGCTTAAAAAACAAAAGGCCTGAAATTTTAACAATTTCAGGCCTTTTGTTTATTCAGTCCAGCTCAGCGGGTAGCTTTTGTCCACAAACTCCAGCGCATCGGTAGTGATGAACAGCGGTCGGTGCGTGTCCAGCATGACCGCGTATTCGTGGGTTTCTTTTGCCCCGATCGATTGCTCGACTGTGCCCGGATGCGGTCCGTGCGGTAGGCCTCCCATGTGGATGGTGAAGGAGCCCCGATCGATGCCTTTCCTGCTCATAAACTCCCCCTCTGCGTAATACAACACCTCATCCGAGTCAATGTTGGAATGGTTGTAAGGAGCCGGAATGGACAGGGGATGATAGTCGAACAGTCTTGGAACAAAGGAACAGATCACAAACCCCCAAGCCTGAAAAGTCTGATGCACGGGAGGCGGCTGGTGGATCCGACCGGTGATGGGCTCAAAATCATGGATCGAAAGGGCATAAGGATAGAGATAGCCATCCCAGCCCACGATATCCAGCGGACTGTGCCCGTACGTGTATTGGTGGAGGAATCCCTGCTTTTTGATCTGGACGAGGTGATCTGCCTTTTCTTTTTCGATAGGAAGTTCGTGGGGCGGCCGGATGTCCCGCTCGCAGTAGGGGGAGTGTTCCAAAAGCTGCCCCACCTCGTTTCGGTACCTTTTGACGGTCTCGACCGGGCCGTGGGATTCGATCACCAGGAGCCTCAGCGGACCTTGTTCGGCAAATTCAAAGCGATAGATCGTTGTCCTGGGGATGACTACGTAATCGCCTTTTTTCACGGCCAGCTTGCCGAATTGGGAGTATAGCACCCCTTCTCCATCATGGATGTAGATGATCTCGTCCCCGTCGGCATTTTTGAAGTAGTAGTCCATCTTGCGCTTGCGCGGGGAGCAGATCCCCATCATCACGTCATTGTTGAGCATGAGCATCCGACGGGCACTCAGGTAGTCTTCGCCTGTCGTTTCTACACCAGAAGTTTTCAAATGGGTCTGGTTCAGGCCGTGTTCTTTGGCAGCTTCCCAGCTATACGGGATTGGGGTGCCGATGGACTTGACCTCGTTGGGATTGTGGATGTGGTAGAGGTTGGAGTAGATGCCCGAAAAGCCCTTGGAGCTGACCAGTTCCTCTTTGTACAGACTGCCGTCTGGCTGGCGAAACTGGGTGTGTCTTTTGGGAGGGATCTGTCCCAGTCTAAAGTAGTAGGCCATGATTTTGGGTTTATATGCACTGCTAAATTACCATTTTTGGCGGAGTCGAAAAACCTTCTTGTTGGGCCTTTTTGTACTTTGTTGTCCGATTAACTCTGTGATTTTGGGAAAGTTTCGTATTTTCCAGATCCTTCGAAATCCCCATGAAAAAGACCCTGATCCTCCTCTTTGCCCATTTGCTTGTATTTTCGTGCATGGCACAAGATCCGCCCAAGGCCGGGTTGGTCTGGTCAGATGAGTTTATGGGCACGGGACTGCCTGATCCGGCCAAGTGGGACTACGATGTCGGTGACCATGGCTGGGGAAACAACGAGCTGGAGTACTACTCCAAAGCTGACCTGAAAAACGCAAGAGTTGAAAACGGGATCCTGATCATCGAGGCCCGTGCGGATCCGTCCCGTCCGAAGGGCTACACTTCAGCAAGACTGCTGACCAGGGGAAAGGCATTTTGGCAGTATGGCTACATCGAGGTCAGGGCCAAGCTGCCGGAGGGAGTGGGCACCTGGCCCGCGATCTGGATGCTTCCTGAGGAAAACCGGCACGGCGGCTGGCCCAAAAACGGCGAGATCGACATCATGGAGCATGTGGGCTATGATCCCGGCAAAGTGCATGGGACCGTTCACACGGAAGCGTTCAACCACAGCATCGGAACCCAAAAAGGAGGACAAAAAATGGTTCCTGATTTCGCGGGGGAATTTCATACCTACGCCATCGACTGGACCGCCGAAAAGATTGATTTCTTCATCGACGGGCAACGGTATTTTACCTTCGAAAATACCGGCAAGGACTACAAGGATTGGCCTTTCGACCAACCGTTTCACCTGATTCTGAATATCGCGGTGGGCGGAGACTGGGGTGGGGCCAGGGGCGTGGATCCGGGGATTTGGCCACAGCGAATGGAGGTGGACTTTGTGAGGGTATATGGCAAAAAGCCTTGATTTTTTCTTAAAAAGGGCATCCGGACGAAACCGCGTCTTGGTTTTCCGATCGCGTGCCGTATTTGGAATTTGATGTTTTCAGAATGATTCACCGCCCATGCAAGATTCCATTTTAACAAGACGAAAAGTACGGACCCTGATGGTAGTCGGCATGTTGTTTTTGCTGCTGTATGGCAAAAACCTGCTGGAAAGGCAATCCTTCCGAAGTATCGGCAGTGCCTTTACGGAAGTGTACAACGACCGGCTGGTCGTGGAGGGATATATATTTGATATTTCAGACGATCTTTTCCAGATCCAAAAACTCATCGACCACTGCAACATCGACTACGACTATTCCAAGGTGATCGAGGAAATCACCGGGCATGAAAACTCGATCATGGCGACGGTAGTGGAATTTGAGAAAACCAACCTGACAGATCAGGAAGCGTCTTATCTGGCCGATTTTAGGGCGATCATCGAAAAGGACCTCATCATCAAAAATTACGGCTTGTTATATTCGGATTCTTCGGGGGTAAACCTTGCGCAGGTAAAGATCTACGACAAAAAGATTTCCCAAGCCCGAAAGGACCTTCAAAACCTGAGTAAAATCCAGATGGATGAGGGTGAAAAAGTAATCAGCAAAGCCAAAATCCTGATCAACCGGTCCCAGATTTGGGCGCAGTTTGAGGTGGCTCTGCTGATTGTTTTGGTGGTGGTCATGTTTCTGCTGCTGTTCAGAAAGGCAGAAGGAAACCGGGGGATGTTTTAGAACTCCAACTCGGCAAGGTATTTCGCGTTGGCTGCGGCAGCTTCCATCGGCGTGCCTACAGGGAATCGTTCCTGCTCCACGATGAAATATTCCATTCCCAATCGCTTGGATTGCCTGATCAGATCGGCGTAGGGAATCTCTCCCGCTCCGAGCAATACGCCTCGCTGATGGGGATCGCCGGTGCCTGCCTCGGCGTCTTTGAGGTGGCACAGTCTGAATCTGCCCGGATATTTTGCGAGGTATTCCGCGGGCTTCGCGTTGGCCACGTGTACCCAATAGATGTCCATTTCAAAATCCACCAATGCCGGATCCGTATCGTCCATCAGGATATCCTGGCCGAGAGCGCCCTCTTGGGGGACAAAGCTGTAGTCGTGGTTGTGGTAGGCGAATCTGAGACCGTGGGATTTTAGTTTTTGTCCGATTTGGTTAAACTCCCCGGCTTTTTTCTTGTATTCGTCCAGGGATTTTTGGGGTCCGATCCATGGGCAGATCAGGTATTTCATGCCGACTTCGGCAGCCTGCGCCGCTTGTGCGTCCAGGTTTTCGAAGACATTGGCGTGCGAGGCGACCATCGTGGTGCCGATTTCCGACATCAGGGATTTGAATTCCGCAGGCGGCATGCCCCACAGGATTCCCTTGCCACCGTCAAATCCTTCCAACTGCCGGTAGCCGTAGCCCGCCAAAGCCCTTAGGGTCGCCTGTGCATCGGTTCCCATGTCTTCCTTCACGGAGTAAAGTTGGATGCCAAAGCTGTCCAGTTTGGACTTGGCTGTGGAGGCATCAGCCCCGGCTTCCCCTTCTTTTTTGGGAGCTGCGCAAAACTGCAGGGGCATAAACGCCGCCCCCATTCCGAGCATGGCTCCCATTTGGATGAATTTTCTTCGTTGGTGTTTCATATTGGTTTGAATGAAAAAGCCTGCCTCGGAGGAGACAGGCCGGTTTTGAGATAAGTTCGGATTAGGTAGCCCAGGCTTTGTCGCCTTTTTTGTAATCGACACAGGCATCGTACCGCCCTGGCGCTTCTTCATATCGAAGTGCCTGGGTTGCGCCGACTTCTGAGGTGAAGTAACCCAGCAGGGTCAGATCTCGAAGCATATTGATGACGATGGGCTCTCTGGCCTCTCCGCTGGCCCGGAATTTTTGCTGCATTGAATTCAGGAATGCAAGCCGGTCTTCGGGGCTGGCTTCCATGAAATCCGTGCCTTTTTCGGCTTTGAAGTCTTTGCGCAGCGTGTTCAGTCCGTCGATAAATGCTTTCTGCTGGTCAGCGTCATAGCAGTCTTTGACCATCATCTGCATAAACTCTCCGATCTTGGCGGATTTCGCTCCTGGAGTATCGGTGGTAGGGATGATGGTTTCCCCGATCTCATCGAGGAATGCAAGGTCCTCGGGACTGAAATTCAGGTCTTTGAGTTGTCGCTCGGGCGAGCAGCCGGTAAGGATGGCAGAGGCACCGATCATTGTGCCTCCCATCATCAGGACGACGCTTTTCAGGGCATCTCTTCTATTCATTACAGTCATGTCGTTTCGGATTAGAGGTTCATCTTTTTCAGTTCATCCACTGCGAAAGCTACCGCCCTGGCAGTCAGTGCCATGTAGGTCAAAGACGGGTTTTGTGCCGCTGCCGAGGTCATGCAGGCTCCGTCTGTGACAAAGACATTTTTGGCATCCCAGACCTGGTTGTTTCCATTGAGGACTGAAGTCTTCGGATCGCGGCCCATTCGGGCGGTTCCCATTTCGTGGATTCCCTGGCCAAACGTATAGCCGGCATCGTAGGTGTTGACGTTCTTAAATCCGGCGACTTCCAGCATCTCAGCCGCATCGGCCATCATGTCCTTCCGCATCTTGAGTTCGTTTTCCTTGATTTCGGCATCCATGACGAGTGCTTCCATTCCCCATTTGTCCTTTACGGTGTCCGAAAACTTGATGGTGTTTTCGTGGTAGGGGAGGATTTCTCCGAAAGCTGTAAAGCCGATGCCCCAAGGTCCCGGTTCGGTCAGCGCTTCTTTCATCGGAGCACCAAAGCCCAATTCTGCCACATCCCTGCTCCATCCGCTTCGGCTGGCACCGCCCTGATAGCCAAAGCCTCGGATATAGTCACGCTTCTCCCCGTTCAGGTTTCTAAATCTCGGGATATAGAGTCCGGTAGGCCTTCTGCCAAAATAATACTTGTCTTCGTAGCCTTCCATCGAGCCGTTTGCACCCAACCTGAAATGGTGGTCCATCACATTGTGTCCGAGCTCTCCCGAAGACGATCCCAGACCTCCCGGCCAGATGTCGGTGGCTGTTCGCATCAGGATGGCCGTGGAGTTGAAAGCAGAGGCGCATAGGAAGACGATCTTTGCATCATACTCCACGGTCTGGTTGGTCTCGGCATCCAGTACTTCTACACCGGTTGCTTTTTGGGTGTCTTTGTCATAGATCAGGCGACGCACGATAGACCAAGGCCGAAGGGTGAGGTTGCCGGTGGCTTGGGCAGCAGGCAGGGTGGAGGCTTGCGTGCTGAAATATCCCCCAAAAGGACAGCCAAGCGAACACTTGTTTCTGTACTGACAGCCGGGACGTCCCGGCAGGGGCTGGGTAATGTTGGCCGGCCGGCCGATTGTCCATGTTCTGGCACCTTTATAATGCGCCTTGATTTTCTCTGCTGCATCGGTTTCCACGCAGTTCATGGGCATAGGTGGCTGAAACTCCCCGTCGGGAAGTATGGCCAGCCCGTCCTTGGAGCCGGATACCCCGATGAACTTTTCCACATAGCTGTACCAGGGAGCGACGTCCTTGTAACGGATCGGCCAATCGACCGCGATTCCGTCTTTGGCATTGGCTTCAAAGTCCACATCGGCCCATCGGTAAGACTGTCGTCCCCAGAGGAGCGACCTGCCGCCTACCTGATAGCCTCTAAACCAGGTGAAAGGCTTTTCCTCAATATAAGGAGAATCGCTCTCATGCGCCCACCAGTCCAGATTGAGTTCATTGAGGACGTAGTCCCTTCTCAGATTGGGATGGTTTGCCAGTTGCTCTTGGGTTCTCCTTCCTCTATGGGGGACTTCCCAGGGAGCCAGAGTTGCGGTTTTGTAGTCTTTTACGTGCTCGACCATCGGGCCCCGCTCCAGGAGCAATACTTTGAGCCCTTTTTCCGTCAGCTCCTTAGCGGCCCATCCACCACTAATGCCTGACCCAACTACGATTGCGTCAAACGCTTCATTTGCCATAATTACGGGTATTTTGGTTTAATTGGTTACACATCACAAACCTGCACCGCCTGGGCCAATGCAGCGATCTTGTCTTCGGATTTTGGGATAAACTCATGGGATACGTATCCCGTGTAGCCGCTGGCGACGATGGCTCTCATGACCGCAGGATAGTTGATTTCCTGATTTTCGTCGAGCTCATTGCGCCCGGGATTTCCGGCAGTATGGTAGTGTCCAAAATACTGGTGATTGGTCTGGATGCTCCGGATCAGATCCCCTTCGTCGATCTGCATGTGATAGATGTCAAAAAGCAGCTTGAAGTTCTCGCTTCCGACCATCTTGCAGAGTTCAACTCCCCAGGGAGAGAGGTCACACATGTAGTCTTTGTGGTTCACTTTGCTGTTCAACAGCTCCATCTGGATGATCACCCCGTGCTTTTCAGCCGTCCCCATGATTTTTTTCAGCCCTTCGGCGCAGTTTTTCATCCCAACTTCATCGTCCATCCCGTTCCGGTTTCCCGAGAAGCAGATCAGGTTTTTATAGCCGTATTTTGCAACTTCCGGGATGAGTTCGGTGTAGTTTTTTATCAACTCCCCGTGGTATTGGGGATCATTCCAGCCTTTTGGGATTCCCAACTCGGCCCCATTGCACATGGAGCATTCTACCCCATGGGTTTTGAGCGTAGCCCATCCCTTTGGGCCGACCAGGTCGATGGCATTGAAACCGATTTTTTTCACGGCAACGCACAGCTCGTCCAAACTGAGTGAAGGCATGGTCCATGCACACACGCCATGGTGGATATTGCCCTTGAGTTGAAGAGGTGCTTGGCCTTCTTTCCAATCGAAAGAGGACATCGTACCCATTGCAGCTCCTCCCAGGATCATTTTCTTAAAGGAAGACCTTCTGCTTGAGTCAAAATTCATAGTTATTGGGGTTTATTGGTGAGAGCTCCCTTTTCTTCTTTGAAAAAAGAGAGGAAAAATAGTAAAACCAGAACGGAAATGCCAGCCGGAACCAACCAAATTGACTTCCAGTCGTGATGCCCGGCAGGATCTAGGTAATAATCGGAGATTTGGCCTGCGGCCCAAAATCCGATGAGCATTCCCACGCCGTAAGTCGCAAGCGTAAACAGGCCTTGGGCAGAGGACTTGAACTGCTCTCCCGCATGGGAATCGGTGTAAATCTGGCCGCTCACAAAGAAGAAATCGTAGCAGATGCCATGGAGGACGATTCCGGTCATCAGCATCCACATTCCCGTGTCGGCGTCGCCCAGGGCAAAAAACACATAACGGACGGCCCAGGCCAGCATCGCTACGACCAAGGTCTTTTTGAGTCCAAAACGGTAAAAAAATATCGGAAGAGCAAGCATGAACAGCACTTCCGAAACCTGCCCGAGGGCCATTTTTCCCGTCGAGTTTTCCACTCCGATCTCGGTCAAGAACGGACTGGCATTTTGATAATAGAACGCCAGCGGGATGCAGATCAGCACAGAGGAGAGAAAGAAAATGGCGTAGTTCCGGTCTTTCAACAGTGCCAAAGCGTCCAATCCCAGCACCTCCGAAAGCCTAAACCCTCCCGCGGATTTGGCTTTTGGGGGAGTGGCAGGCAGGGTAAAACTGTAAATCCCCAGGCAAAGCGAAACGAAAGCGGCCATCATCCAGGTGTTTTTCAGCAGGCCCTCGGCAAGCCCGGATTGGCTGTCCCAGGCCAGATAGGAGATGAGCATTCCCGCCGAGACCCAGCCGATGGTACCCCAGACCCGGATGACGGAAAACTCCTTTGCGGGGTTCTTCATCTGGTTGAACGAGATGGAATTGACCAAAGCCAGGGTCGGCATAAACAGAACCATATACCCAAGCAAAGCCGGAAAGAAAGCCGAAAAGTCCGTGGAGAAATAGAGCAGACACATCAATCCCGCTCCCAAGAGATGGATTGCCCCGAGGATTCGCTGGGCATGAAAATACCGGTCGGCGATCAGCCCTACTATAAAAGGCGCGATAATCGCCCCAAAGGACTGGGTGGCAAAAGCCAAAGAGATTTCCTGGTCTTTTGCCTGAAGATTGTTCCCGAGAAACGTCCCCAAGGTCACAAACCAGGATCCCCAGACAAAAAACTCCATAAACATCATCAGGGAAAGGCGAAACTTAAGGGAGGTATTCATGGGCCGTTTTTTTTGGGGTGAAAGATGGAAATTATTTCCTGAAATTTAGAATTTGGGCTTTTTGCCGTATTTTAAGCATCTCCTTTGAGATTCCTAAGAAAGCGACTTAAAAGTTTTGTCAAAGCCACTCATAACCCCTTGTGACAATTGATCATATTAACCTGTCCCAACTCCGAGGAACTCCGAAATTTCCAACCTGATTTCAAATCTCCAACTCAACTAACCTGACAAACTAATCTATTGACCGATGTCAACAGCTAAAAAATTGAAACTTGGACTCGTAGGCGGAGGGCCAGGTTCATTTATCGGTGCGATCCACCTCAACGGTGCGCTGATGGACGGAATGTTCGAACTGGTCTGCGGTGCTTTCAGCTCCAATCCCTCCAAATCCAAACAGCGCGGCGAGGAACTCATGCTGGATCCCGCCAGAGTGTATGGCACCTATGACGAGATGTATGAGAAAGAATCCAATCTGCCCAAACATCAGCGAATGGATGTCGTCGCCATCGTCACTCCCAACAATGTCCACTTTGACCCGACCGTAAAAGCGCTGCAACATGGCTTTCATGTGGCGCTGGACAAACCCCTGACCCTGAATTACCAGGAGGCAAAGGACCTGTATCACGTCGTCAAAAACTCGGACCGGCGGTTTTTGCTGACACATACCTATTCCGGCTATCCGATGATCAAGCAAGCGAAGCAAATGATTGCGGAGGGACAAATCGGCAAAGTGCGCAAAGTCTATGTGGAATATCCACAAGGCTGGCTTTACAAGCTTTTGGAAACCGAAAACAACAAGCAGGCGGAATGGCGGACTGATCCCGCCCGAAATGGGCTGGCCGGATGCATGGGGGATATCGGAACCCATGCCTTTCACATGGCAGAGTACATTACCGGAGAGAAAGTGGCCCAGCTTTGCGCCGACTTATACATCAAGATCGACGGTCGCCCCATCGATGACGACGGAGTGGTCTTGCTTCGATTCGAAAATGGGGCATCCGGCGTGCTGATGGCCTCCCAAACGGATACCGGTTGTGAAAACAACCTGAAAGTCCGGGTTTATGGTGAAAAAGGCGGCTTGGAATGGGAGCAGGAGCTGAACAATTCGCTCACCGTCCGTTTTCCGGGCGAGCCTGCACAGATCTACCGCGCGGGCACAGGCTACCTGGGCTCTTTGGCACAGGAAAATACCAGAACTCCTGCGGGACATCCCGAAGGATACGTGGAGGCTTTTGCAAACTTATACCGCAACTTTGCGCGCTGTATCTATGCCGACCGAGCCGGAGAGCAGCCCAAGTGGGAATGGGAAGATTATCCAGGGATCGAAGACGGTATCCGAGGGATGGCCTTCATCGACCACGTGCTCGCCAGCACAAAGTCTGAGACGAAATGGACTCCGTTTATTGTAGAAAAATAATTTTTGACTAAAACCCAAAACCAAATATGAAAACCATCAAAGGCCCGGCAGTCTTTTTGGCACAATTTGCCGATGATAATGCACCTTTCAACAACCTGAAAAACATCAGCCAGTACATGGCTGGCCTTGGATACAAAGGCATTCAGATCCCGAGCTGGGATTCCAGGATGATCGACTTGCAGAAAGCCGCCGAAAGCAAGACGTATGCGGACGAGATCAAGGGAATCGTGGCGGATACCGGTATGGAAATAACCGAGCTTTCTACGCACCTTCAAGGTCAGTTAGTGGCCGTGCATCCCGCCTACAATGAGCTTTTCGACGGTTTCGCTCCGGCAAGCCTGAAAGGTGACCTCAAAGGAAAATCAGAATGGGCCACCCAGCAGTTGAAATACGGGGCCAAAGCCTCCGCCAATCTGGGCTTAACTGCCCATGCGACCTTTTCCGGAGCACTGATGTGGCACACCGTTTACCCATGGCCGCAGCGTCCGGCAGGATTGGTGGACACGGGTTTTGGCGAGCTGGCAAAAAGATGGCTGCCTATCCTGAATGAATTTGACAACTACGGCGTGGATGTCTGCTACGAGCTGCATCCGGGAGAAGACCTGCATGACGGAATCACCTTTGAGATGTTTCTGGAAAAAGTGGGCGGACATAAGCGTGCCAACATCCTGTATGATCCAAGCCACTTTGTGCTTCAGTGCCTGGATTACCTTCAGTTTATTGATTTTTACCACGATCGGATCAAGATGTTCCATGTGAAGGATGCGGAGTTTAACCCTACCGGAAAGCAGGGAGTCTATGGCGGATATCAAGGTTGGGTAGAAAGAGCCGGACGTTTCAGGTCATTGGGTGACGGGCAAGTTGATTTTGCCGGAATATTTAGCAAACTTTCGCAGTACAATTACAGCGGATGGGCGGTCTTGGAATGGGAGTGCGCGATCAAGCATCCCGAGCAGGGTGCGGCCGAAGGGGCACCGTTTATAGACAGCCACATTATCCGGGTGACGGAGAAAGCCTTTGACGATTTTGCCGGAACCGGAGCCGATGAAGCGTTTAACAGAAAAATTTTAGGAATTTAAATACCCAAACTTAAATACAATGAAAATTGCAAAACCATTAAACCTTGCTTTGCTCGCAGTAGCGGGATTCACGTTTGCCTGTGGAGGCGGAGAAAAATCTGCCGAGAGCAGTGCAACTCCCGCAGCTTCTGCCCCTGCCGCAGCTCCAGCCCAGGAAATCAGCCTGGAAGACAGATACAAAGACGATCCGATCTACATCAAGGGGATCGAAAAAGTGAAAGCCTCGGACTGTGCTACCTGCCATATGCTGGAGAGAAAAATCATCGGCCCATCCTATGCGGAGGTGGCTGCCAAGTATGAAAACACCGAAGAAAACGTAAGCCTGTTGGCCCAAAAAGTGATTGAAGGCGGTGCGGGCGTCTGGGGAGAGGTGATGATGTCGCCACACCCAACGCTCAGTGAGGATGACGCCAAAGACATGGTTAGATACATCTTGCTCCTCAAAAAATAACCGATGAAAACCACCTATTTGTCACTATTGGCGGGGGCAGGACTTCTTGCCGCCTGCTCTGCCCCAAAGTCAGGAGAGACTTCGACCGGGGATTCTGTGGTTGCTGAGGCTTCTGTGGGAGAATGGATTCCGCTTTTCGACGGTCAGACACTCAGCGGTTGGTCCAAGTATGGAGGAGGAGAGCCGGGCAAAGCCTGGAAGGTCGAAAACGGTGAGCTTTATCTGGATGCTGCCAACAAAGATGGCTGGCAAACCGGAGACGGTGGCGATATTGTGACCGATGAGGAGTTTGAAAACTTCCATTTCAAATACGAGTGGAAGATCGCTCCCAACGGGAACAGCGGTGTAATCTTCCTGGTGCATGAGTCGCCGGAGTATCCGTATCCATGGCATACCGGACCGGAGATGCAGGTCTTGGACAACAACGGTCATCCCGACGCCAAAATCATAAGCCACAGGGCAGGGGATTTGTATGATCTGATTGTAAGCAGCCAAGAGACCGTAAAACCTGCCGGGGAGTGGAACCAGGCAGAGATTGTCGTCAATGAGGGCAACCTTGATCTGGTGTTGAACGGGGTGACCGTGGTCAGCACGACACTCTGGACACCGGAATGGGAAGCGCTCATCGCTGGGAGCAAGTTCAAGGAGATGCCCGGATTTGGAAAATACAGAAAGGGGAAGATTGCCTTGCAGGATCACGGAGATGTGGTCCATTACCGAAATTTGGCCATCAAAAAACTATAAACGAAAGAAGCCCCGAAGTGATTCGGGGCTTCTTTCGTTTTGGGGCATTCTTACAGTCTTGTGACGTTGTCTTTTCGGATGTAGGCGATTTTTTCCTTCCATTCGACTTCATACCAGATGTCTTTGGAAGCCCTGATTTTGACCCGGTGTCCGGGCTCCACCAGATCGACCATTTCGCCGCCCGCACTGGGCTTGGAAACAATCAAAGTGGGGCTGGTCGTCACCAGGGCGGCATTTTGTGCTTTTAGGAAATTGTTTGTCACAAAGATCAGCGTGATCAGAAACACCGACGGCCAATAGAATCTGGCTTCTGTCAGCTTGTTTCCCTTTGACCATAGGAAAATCAGGGAGATGACCAGGAACAAGGTCAGCGCACCGACGATAATCTCTTTGAACTCCACCAGGAAAAGCACAAATCTCATTCCGTCGCTCACCTGATAGCCCACCAGTTCTGATTGCCCCGTCAGGCTTTTGATCTTGGTGATCGTCTGCGGATTTGGGCTAAGGTCATAGTACTTGCTCAGATAGAGCGTGGCGTTTTCCCTGTCTCCGATGCCTTCGGAAATAAAGGCCATCTTCAGCAACATGGCAGGAGAATAGATGCCCAACTGGTAGTTCAACTGATAGATCTCCATCGCTTCCTTGTAGCTTCTCTCCTTAAACAAAGAATCTGCTACCAAGAGCTGCGGCACATTGGCCTGACAATGAATACTTTGTAAAAACAGGAGAAAAAATATAGAAAGTTTTGCTAGAAAGATTGATTTTGAGCTTGGCATTTAGAAATCAGAGTCATAAATTTGCAGTCCAATTACGGCAATGATCCGGCAAAAAGCAAGGCCGGGGAGTCAATTTGAAAGGTTTTAAACTGTTAGGATACAGTTAAAAATTCTGAAGAATATCAGATTCCGTAGCTCAGCTGGTAGAGCAATACACTTTTAATGTATGGGTCCTGGGTTCGAATCCCAGCGGGATCACTTGACAGATTTAACTTGCAAGGAGTTAAGAAGTATTTGAGTTGATTGTAAGTTTTCGGGGTGTAGCGTAGCCCGGTATCGCGTCCCGATTGAGATCGGGAAGGTGCTAGGTTCGAATCCCTCAGGTGATAAACGTATCGCTTGAAAAATGATAGTTAGTAGAAAAGTCTCGGGGTGTAGCGTAGCCCGGTATCGCGCCACATTTGGGATGTGGAGGTCGTAGGTTCGAATCCTGCCACCCCGACTTTATTGGACTGGAGACAGTCATCGGGTCCTGTAGCTCAACCGGATAGAGCAACTGCCTTCTAAGCAGTAGGTTTCAGGTTCGAGTCCTGACAGGATCACCAAGATGTAAGCGGAATCACGTTCCGCTTTTTGTTTTGTAGATATCAGATTCCGTAGCCCATCTGGTAGGGCATCCCGATTTTGATCGGGAGGGTTCTGGGTTCGAGTTCAAAAAAGCATTCGGTGGAGGTACGCTCCATTTGGCAGTATGATTCCGTAGCTCAGCTGGTAGAGCAATACACTTTTAATGTATGGGTCCTGGGTTCGAGCCCCAGCGGGATCACGAGAAAGCAGATTGGAAACGGTCTGCTTTTCTTTTTTTTCTAAACTTTTCAAGCATGGCCTGGCTCTACATCATCTATTTGGACTTGGTAGACCGATAGTCATCCCCTTCACGATGCCACACCCTAACGATTTCCTCGCTTTTCACAGCTTGGTGGTTAACTTCTGGAAATTAAGCCTTCAAGTGGGGGCTTGCCCCGGAAGTCAGTCTATGGCATATAAATGGAGGAACGTCGAGCTGTTGTTTTTTCAGGGAAAAGAGGACATCGGGCGCTCTCCCGTGGTGGTCTTTGAGCTGGAGGAAGGCTACATGGAATCTGTCCTGGAAAAGCTGGCTAAGGAAGGCGTGCAGATCGTAACGCCCGTAAGCGAAGCCCCGGGCGGGTGGAGTGCGGACTTCATAGATCCCGATGGGCACCCGCTGGCGTTCTTTCAGTCAGGGGATTTGCCATTGAGATAGGATTAAGGCAGCAAGAGAGCGGGTTGGTCAATCCGCTCTCTTTGTTTTGCAAGGGCGCGCCAGTGGCTTGAACTCACGCCACTCCGAGCTGTGCCTTGGCGGCCTCGATATGTACGTCGCTGCTGGTTTCGACGGCGAAAATACCATAATTGAGCGGAGCCGCGGCGTGTCTTTCTACCGTCTGTTCAAACAATTTGTCCCAGACTTTTCCGCCAAGTGCGGCATATTCGCCGATCAGTTCCTTCAGGCTTTCCTCTCCGAAGGCCGAAATATGGCCTGCAAAATCAATCGATGGATCGCTGACCTGACCCTCCGACCAATCGATGATCCCGCTGATTTCACCGTTTTTCGCCGCCAGCATGTGGCCCGCATAGAAATCCCCGTGGATGAAAGTCGTGAAGCTGGGCCAGAGGCTGTCATTTTCCAACCATCGACGCCAGCGGGACTCCAGTGCGGCACTTATCCCGAGGGCCCGTTTTACGGTTTCGATCCGTTCCAGGAGTTCCCGTCTGAGCATTTCCGGTGTCAGGATTTTCAGTCCGGCAGCAGATGCCTCCTGTACAGGGATCTGATGCAGCTCGACCAGTACTTTGGCCAGGGACGGGATGAATCCCGGAGTGTTTTGGTCCATGTTCCAGGTGACCTCGTAAGTCTCCGCATCAAACGTGAGCACGGGCTCATCTTCCAACAAAGGGTACGCAATCAGTGAAGGTGTCGCGATTTTCCAGTCAGGAACAGCCACGGACAGATGCCGCCCGGCCAGTTTCAAAATGTTTTTTTCCTGCTCAATCCGGTCGGCCAAACCATCGCGTCGGGGAATCCGCAGTACCCATTTTGCACCGGTTCTATCCGTCGCAAAACCTACTTTGAAATCAATCCCCATTTCATTGAAGCCCATTTCCTCCTGGAGCTGGAGCCCATGGCTCGCCGCCAATTCCAATATGTCTTTAGTTTCCATGTTCTGTAAGTTCGTTTGTCAGGAATTCCGTGTCCGCATTTTTTCCCAATTGCATGAGAGGTGGTGTCAAAAAGGATGCAATCCCCACCAGGGCGACCACCGCTCCCGATACTACAAAGGCGACTGAAATGCCAATCTTCTCCGCGATCAACCCGGTAAATACCAAGCCGACCATGCTCGGAAGCACCGCCATGCTGAAATACAGTGAAAATACACGTCCGAGCATCTGGGGAGCTATTTCGTCCTGGATGATTGTCATAAATGCCGCCGAGAAAATAGCCATCGAAATGCCCCCAAGCACCGTGGTGAGCACAAAGCCAACAAACCAGGAAGCGGGAAAGGATCCCGACAGGACAAAAGTCAATCCCAATATCCCATGCATGGCATTGACCAGCATCACTTTGGAGAGCTTGACCCGTGCCAGCCCCAAGACTGACCCTCCGACCAGCATCCCCAGTCCCCACACGATTTCGATGAGGCTCATTTCCCATTTTCCCCCTCCATAATGTCCGGTGGAAAGCAAAGGAAACATCACCGCCACGGGCATGACAAAAAACGTGGCGATCATATCATAGAGAAACAAATAGCGGATCCCCAGATGGGTATAGATGGCCTGAAAACCCTGCTTTAACTCCAGCAGGACGGACGAAATGGAAGACTGGTCATTCCGTGGCTCCAATCGGGGAATGGTCACAAACAACAGGGAGACAATGGCCACGGCTGCTCCGATCACGTCCAGATAGAGTACGTTGGAGATGGAAAAATGGGTGATGGCCAAAGCTCCCAATGCCGGGCCGGCAATGCTGCTGACCGAATAGAGCATTTGGTTGATCCCCGCCACCCGGATCAGCTTTTCTTCCGGGACGATCAGCGGCGCCACTGCATGCATGGCCGGTGAATGAAATGCGCTGCCCACAGACCTAAATCCCAGCAACAAATAAATCCAGATGAGGTCTCCAGACCCTTCTTTGAGCACGAAAGTCATCGCAAATGTGCTCAGCGCTATAAACGCATCCGAGAAGACCATTACTTTCTTACGGTCCCAACGGTCAATAAACACGCCCGCAAAGGGCCCGAGGAGTGCCTGGGGCAACAATCCGGCGATTCCCGCAAAAGCCAGTACCTCTGCCGACTGGTGTTCCAAACTCAACCAAATGATCACGGCAAAGTTGACAGCATAGCTGGTAAGCATGGAGACGAACTGGCCGGTCCATAGGAATAGGTAGATTCGAAACCAATTTTGATTTTTCATGAAGATTTTTGGAAAAATGTTTACAACACCAGATCAACCCGATTCAGGTTGTCTTTTTAAAAGAGACGCAGAAAAGTCAAATCTCCCGGATCAGCCGATCCACGGCTTGGCGGTATCGATTGTAGGAGTGAAAAACTTCATGACACGGCAAAGGTAAAAAAAATGACTGTTTGTCGGTGCTGCAGTATCGGAAATCAAAAACTCAAGGGATCCAGGTGCTTGAAGTGCCCGTTGAGCTTGATTTTTTCCCTGGCTTGCTCCACGGCCTTGATCA
>CAZGYC010000060.1:0-28289 GCA_964530015.1 uncultured Limnohabitans sp.
AACCGGGTAAAGGGCTACAGCGTGAACGTGACAGAAAGCTGTGACAAAGAAGGGCTGAACCTGATCAGCGGCGTAGCGGTGAAAAAAGCAGATGCCGCAGACAACGGCTTTCTTGAAAAGGGCATCGCCCAGGCAGGGGAAGTGTTCGGGGATCCGGCGGAAAAAATCCATGCCGACGGGGCTTACCACAGTCCGGCAAACCAGGAGTTTGTCGCCAAAAAGAACGCCGAACTCATCCTCAGCGCCATCCAGGGCGCC
This sequence comes from uncultured Limnohabitans sp., assembly GCA_964530015.1. GTDB lineage: Bacteria > Bacteroidota > Bacteroidia > Cytophagales > Cyclobacteriaceae > Algoriphagus. Next base: position 259 of record CAZGYC010000060.1, read on the forward strand.
AAAGGCAGATATGACCTGGAAATGGACGAAAACGGGACAATGACTGTAAAAGACCTCCAAACAGCCAGTGCAGTAGAGGCTTTAAGGATGGAAAAAACCGGAAAATGGAGGATCAGGACAGATGGGCATTACCGGTATTTTTCTGACAAGGAACTCAACGCATGTCTGCTGAGAAAGAAACTGGCGGCTATCCCCCGGAAAGTGCTGAACATCCGCAACAACGTGGAAGCCACCATATTCCAGCTGGGATACCACTACCCCAATGACAAAACCAGGTACAGAGGCATCATCAAACACCGCATGTGGGCAAACATCCGCTGTCTGTGGGTGAACTTCGTCCGGATCCTCAAACATGTGCTCAAAAAAGAACCGGCAACCGGTTTTCAGTCAGAAACCGGCGCAGTACTGCCGTCCGGAAGCATCAAAAACCGATATCTGGTTCTAATAAGAGAATTCAAAACCAGATTCATAACCAAGCCAAACCTGTTTTCAAAAACCCGGATTTTAGCCGTTTCCTGAAACCGGGCTTTTCGGAGCGGACTCAAGATTGGAAAATTGGAAAATTGAAAGATAGGCCACATGGTCCCCACTTCGACATTCGGCATTCAGCATTCGGTGTTCTTTATTCAATTGAAAGATTGGAAGATTGGAAAATTGGAAAATTGAAAAATTGGCCACATGATCCCCACTTCGACATTCGACATTCGGTGTTCTTTATTGTTGAAAGATTGGAAAATTGAAAAATTGGAAGATTGAAAGAACTTGTCCGCCGTGGCGGATTGGAAGATTGGCTGCATGATCCCCACTTCGACATTCGACATTCGGTGTTCGGTGTTCTTTATTGTTGAAAGATTGGAAAATTGAAAAATTGGAAGATTGAGTCCACTCCTAAAAGCCATTTTCTTTGAAAAAAAGTGCCTCAGGAGTTAAATTAAAGGGGCAAATCTCTCGTTTTCATACTTATCGGAGTGGACTCAAGATTGGAAAATTGGCCACATGGTCCCCACTTCAGCATTCGACATTCAGCATTCGGTGTTCTTTATTGTTGAAAGATTGAAAAATTGGAAAATTGAAAAATTGGAAGATTGGGTTGGAAAGTGACAAGGTGGTAAAGTTGTAAAGTTCTCCAGAGTCCGAAGCCTCAACGCTATTCAGCCGCCCGTAAATCGTAAATCAAAAATCGTAAATAGGGTTGGAAAGTGACAAGGTCGTAAAGTTGCAAAGTCCCCCTGAGTCCGGAGCCTCAACGCTATTCAGCCGCCCGTAAACCAAAAATCGCAAATGAAAATTCGTCTTTTAATCCTGGCAATCACACTGCCAGTCAGCGCTTTCTCCCAGTCCCAAAACCTCCGCTTCGAAAAGCAAATGGTCGCCTACGAAAGCAACGAGTCCGTCGGTGCCTTTGATGTGGACAATGACGGCCACCCCGACCTGGTTTCGGGCAGCTATTGGTACAAAGGGCCGCAGTTTTTGGAACGTCAGTTGATCGGACAGGTCAAGCGGTATGGGGAGTACTACGAGGACTTTTCGACCATTCCCATGGATGTCAACGGGGATGGCCACATGGATTTCATCACCGGGGGCTGGTTTGAGGGGAAACTGGTCTGGAAGGAAAACCCGGGTAACAACGGGGAATGGAAGGAACACCTGATCGCCGAAACCGGCAATATCGAATCCGTCCGGGCCTGGGATATCGACGGGGACGGCACACTGGAGATCGTGCCCAACACGCCCCGCAAGCCCCTGGCTTTCTACAAATGGGTCGGCCCAAACCAGTTTGAAAAATATGAGGTCTTCGAGACCCAAGGCCACGGACTCGGCTTCGGCGACGTCAACGGAGACGGATTTGGGGACCTGATTTCCTCCTTTGGCTGGTACGAGGCCCCTGCCGATCTGCGCTATGGCACCTGGACTTTCCATCCCAGTTTCAATCTGGGCGACATCAGCGTGCCGGTCATCGTCACTGACCTGAACGGGGATGGATTCAATGACCTGATCTTCGGCATGGGGCACCATTACGGCCTGTTTTGGATGGAGCAAAAGCGGGACGCCGAGGGACAGATCAGTTTTGTCAAACACGCAATCGACCCCTACCACGCCCAATACCACGTACTGGAGTGGGTGGATCTGGACGGTGACGGCAAAAACGAACTCGTCACCGGCAAGCGCTATCGGGCACACAACGGCAAAGACCCCGGAGAGCTGGACGACATCGGGCTCTACTACTTCAAGTGGGATGGCAAAACCTTTGTCAAAAACGTGATCAGCTATGGCCCCTTTGGGGAAGGCAAGGGCACCGGACTGTATTTCTCCACCGGAGACCTGAACGGCGACGGCAAAACCGACATCGCCGTGGCGGGCAAGGATGGCCTGGCGGTGTTTTGGCAGAGGTGAAAAATGTGGGATGTCCGATGCCGGGTGACCGGTGACCAAGTGCAGACCATCGAAAAAATCCGATTTTATCGAACTGATTGCACGTCCAAAAAACCATATATTATACGTGCAATTGAATATGCTATGGATACCAAGCTCAATAAAGACATCATCGAAAAAGCAAAAGCTTATGCTTCCGATCAACAGTTGAGTCTGTCCAAACTGGCAGAAAACCAGTTGAATTCCCTCACGTCCACGAAACCAAACCCAAAGGAGATCTCCATTTCCCCTTTTGTAAAAAGTCTCTCTTCCGGCACTTCGATACCGGCTGACTATGATTACAAAAATGATTACCGGGATTATTTAGGGCGGAAACATCGATGAAAAAGGTTTTTCCGGACACCCATGTCATTCTGGATTTGCCGGCAGAAAATCGATTTTGAAGCAACCGCTTCATCTCCATCGGAGAATGTTGAAAATGCCATGACACCCGAAAAAAGAAGGGAATAACGAGCGATCCCAGCCCCGCTCTCAGGGGAGGACTTTAGCCCTCCAGGAGTCATCATCTTGATTCTGTTGCCCCCCTTCAATGGTTTAACAAGCCACGGACAAGCCCGAATCGCTCCCTCACCACTTCGATCAAAGGCATCAAAAAGCGATTTTCCTGTCCCCTTCTGGTATTTCTCCAATTTGGGTATCTTGCTTTTCCCCTCCAGCCCCAATTGGAAATGAAGAAAGAAACGGCTCTCCTCTGCTTTTTCATCCTCCTCAAGTTTGCGCTGCAATATGCCGTAGTCCATCCCGACTTCGAACTGCACCGGGATGAATTCCTGCACCTGGATCAGGCAGATCATCTGGCATGGGGCTATCTGTCGGTACCGCCTTTGACCTCCTGGCTGTCGGTGCTGATCCGCTGGCTGGGAAATGGGGAGTTTTGGGTTCGGTTCATCCCGGCGCTGATCGGTGCTTTGACCATTTGGGTCGTTTGGGATTTGGTGAAAAGATTGGGAGGCAGTCTTTACGCACAATCTCTGGCCGCTGTCTGCTTGCTTTGCTCGGCTCTGATTCGCTTGAATATCCTTTTTCAGCCCAATTCGGTGGATATCCTCTGCTGGACGCTGGTGTTTTACACCTTGGTTCGCTTTTTCCAAACCGAAAATCGAAAGTGGCTGTACCTGCTTGCACTAAGCTTTGCTCTCGGATTCCTGAACAAGTACAACATCGTGTTTCTGGCGATGGGCTTGTTTCCGGCCCTATTGGTCACTCCGAACCGTTCGATTTTCCAAAACAAACAGCTCTATTTCGCCCTATTAATGGCCGTCGTCCTGGTCGCTCCCAATCTGCTCTGGCAAATCCAAAACGGTTTCCCTGTTCTGACTCACATGAATCTGCTCAGCAAATATCAGTTGGTCAACATCAGCCGAACGGGCTTTCTTTTGGAGCAGTTGCTCTTTTTCTATCCGTCCCTGCCGGTCTGGGTTTCCGGCTTGCTGGCCTTGGTGCTGTTTCGGCCATTCAAAGACTTCCGTTTTATCTTTTGGGGCTTCGTATTCACCCTGGGGATTTTCGCCTTTTTTCATGCCAAAGCCTACTATGCCATAGGGCTCTATCCTGTATTGGTTGGGTTTGGGGCGGTCTGGCTTTCGGAGTTTTTGGAAAGAGGCCGGAAAGCCTACCTGAAACCAATCTTTTTGATCTTGCCTCCGGCCCTGTTTCTTCCTGCACTGCCTTTGATCCATCCTTTTTACTCACCCGACAGAATCCTTGAAAATCCGCCGGCCTATTCCCTGCTCGGCCTCAGCCGCTGGGAAGATGGTAAAGATCACCCAATCCCACAGGATTTTGCAGACATGCTGGGCTGGAGCGAACTGGCACATCTGGTGGACTCTGCCTATCAAATGATGCCCAAAACCGGGCGCACGATGATCATCTGCGACAATTACGGGCAGGCCGGGGCGATCAACTACTACTCCAAAATCCCCGGGCTCCAAGCCCTGACCATGAGTGCCGATTACCTCTATTGGTTTGATTTGGAGGAAAATGTGGACAACCTGATCCTGGTTTGGGAATGGGAGGAGCAGATCACCGACCGGGAACTGAATTTCTTCGAAGAATATCAGGAAATCGGGAAAATCACCCATCCATTGGCCAGGGAAAAGGGTACCACGGTCCACTTCCTCCGTGGGGCCAAAGCCGACATCAATTCGATCCTGAGGGGAGAAGTGGCTGAAAAGAAAAAGGTCTGGGAGAACGGGGAAGACAACTAAACGCAATATCCCGCCCGTCGGGATCCCCGATGGCACTGGGGTTCCTGACAAGGCTTGAAAGCCCTCGTTTCTTTCTTCCCTGCGTACTCTGTTGTGAAAATTTCTTTGCGTTCCCGGTTTGAAACAGCTTTTTCACGAGAACGTGCAGGACTATGGATACCCATTTTCCGTAAATTGGGTTTTCAGATTTCAGTTTCCCAACCAAACCCAATTATGTCACTAAAACTCATCCTGACCGGCGCAACAGGCATGGTCGGCGAGGGCGTCCTCTTAGAACTCCTACACAACGACCAAGTCTCCAAAGTGCTTAGTATCAACCGAAAGCCCTACGCCATTTCCCATCCGAAATACGCTGAACTGTTGGTTTCGGACTTCCTGCAGATCGATTCCTTTCGGGATCGACTGGCCGGATACGATGCCTGCTTCTATTGCGCGGGGGTGAGTTCGGTGGGGATGAACGAGGCCGACTATACGCATATCACCTTGACCACGACCCTGCATTTCGCCAAAGTCCTGGCGGAGATCAACCCCACGATGGTCTTTGACTTTGTCACCGGAGCACAGACGGACAGCAGCGAGCAGGGCAGACTCATGTGGGCGAGAGTGAAAGGCAAGACCGAAAACGAGCTGATGAAGCTGCCTTTTCGGGGCCAGTACAACTTCCGTCCGGGTTTCATGAAACCCTTTCCGGGCCAGAAAAACATCAAAGGCATCTACAAACCCCTGATCGCCATCCTGCCTTATCTTATTCCCAAAAAGACCCTTACGCTCGGGGAAGTCGGAAGAGCCATGATCCGCACGGTCACCGAAGGCTATCCCAAGCAGGTATTGGAGATTGCCGACATCAAGAAACTGGGGAGATAATCCCACCCGGACTGGCTATAAACCCCATTTGATTGGGTTTCCACCAAGAAAAAATCCCATTTTGCAAACCAATCCCTTTTGAAATGAAACTTTTCCAGGCAATCAAAGAACATCCCGAAACGGTCACTTTCCCCGAAGTCATCGCCTATATCGACGAAAACTACGTGTTTACCCCCACGCGGTTCATCAACGGCATCATCGTCAACGAAGCGGGACAAAACAACGGGAGCTGCAAGGTTTTTTCCTTTGCGAAGCTGAACGGACTGACGGCCGAGCAGACCCTGGCACTATTCGGAGACTACTATCGCAAAGACGTACTGGGCAATCCCGAAGGCACAGACCACCCAAACATCCGGAGCTTTATGCTCAAAGGCTGGGAAGGAATCCGCTTTGACGGCGATGCTCTGAAAGCCAAGTGATCCCCTCGGGAAAGCCACGGAGGTCCGGTGCCCGTTGTCCTGCTTCTCCGGAAGCTGGACTATTCACTCCCTCCGGATGCTGTTTCAGGAGAAGCTGCATAGCGGTAATATTGAAAGCAAACGCTTATTATCCCAAACATTTTTCGCTATTTCCCTAGACTTCCAGTATTTTAATCGGAGTTTTTAGCAAAGGTCTATGCCGAACTTGTTCTCCATCAACAATCCCAAGGCGATTTGCCTGGCCTATCTGGCGGTCGGCATTGCATGGATATTCTTCAGCGACCAGGCTACGGCTTACATTTTCAGCGACAACATTTTGGAAATGTCCCGATTCCAGCTCTACAAGGGCATTTTCTATGTCATCGTCACAGGTCTGATGCTTTACTTTCTTATCAGAAAACTGGCAAACAGCATCAACAGACGAAAACAGGAGCTGGAGCTGGTCTTCTCCAATCCCAATCTCGGCATCCTGAAACTTGACGCAAAGGGCTTCTTCACCGAAGTCAGCAACAACATCGTCATCATCACCGGATATACGGCCCACGAATTGGTCGGCAAACACATCAATCACTACACACCGGAAAACAGAATAGAACAAGACGGACTGGAACTGCAGCGCATTGCGGATTCCGAGTCAAACGACGGCTTCATATTCAACAAGCACATCCTGAGCAAAGAGGGGAAAGAAATCGTCATAAAAGGATATGCCGTAAGGGTATTGCCTGGAAAAACCCAAGATCCCGGATACATCGTCGCTTTCCAAAACACGACCGAAGAAGCTCGTTTCTTAGATGCACTGGAAGCAAGCAACAGGCAGTTGGGATAGATCGCCTCCGACCAGTCGCATCTGGTCCGTGCCCCTCTTGCGCGGATCTTGGGGATCACCAACCTGATCCAGAATCCCGAAAATGTCAGCGAAAAGGAAATGCTCACACTGATTCAAAGTCTGGAAGTCTCCGCCAAGGAGCTCGACTTGGCACTGATAGACATTTCACAGAAGATGAATTCAAATCCAGTCCAGCCGTTCTCCTAAACTAGCCAATCAATGCCCCTGCAAGCTTTGAAAACCTTTGTTTACTTTATTCTGATTTCCCTTGCTCTCGCCGCATGCACTCCTGCCCAAAAAGACGCAAGTTCTGAAACCGACCTGTCCCTAATCGGCACTTGGAAGCTGATCTCAGGAGCCACTATCCGGGAAGCCGATACAACCGTGGTGGACTACACCCAAGGCCAGCGCTTTATCAAAATCATCAACGAGAGCCACTTCAGCTTTTTTCGGCATGACTTGAACAAGGGGCAGGATTCCACCGCGGTGTTTGCTGCAGGAGCGGGCAGCTATACTCTGGCTGGAAACACCTACACCGAGCAGCTGGAGTATTTCAGCCTCCGGGAATGGGAGGGCCATGATTTTGAGTTCACTGTCTCCATCGAGCAGGACACCCTGATCCAAACCGGGATTGAAAAGATCGTGGAACTCGGAGTGGACCAGACGATTATCGAAAAATACATCAAGGTGAAATAAGCACTCATCCGGAAAGGTTTTGCGAGAAAGATAAAATGCTCTATTTAGTCGTGGTTCTCGTTGAAATTTAGTTTTTTGGAGAATGATTTTGAAAATCACGCTATTGACACCGTTACTTTTCAACCCTAAATCTTTCAAATGAAGCCCATCTTAACTCAACTCGCGCTCAGCGCAATGGCTATCAGCCTTCTTTCCTGCGGGGAAAACAAAGAGAGCAGTTCCGCTCCCAAGAGCTTTTCCCTGGAGATCACCGACTCAGTTCAGGTGGATTTCCTCGGGGACATGATGCTCTTGGACTATGATCCCAAAGCTGACAAATACCTGCTCTCTACGGACGTCTACTACGAATATTTGGAGGTGGACAAGCTGGGAAAGATCCTGAACCATCACAAGTTTAGCGGGGATGGAGTTGCCCCCGTCAGCCAGGCGATGGGACTGGGCTATTTCAATGGGGACGTCACAGTTTTCAATCCACCAAAAGGCTATTATCGCTTCCGGGATTCGACCAAGGTCGGTGAGATCCCGATTCCCTACCCTTTTCAAGTTTTCATGATGTATCCGAAGCTGGGTGTTTTTGAAAGCGGCAACAAGATCTATTACCCAAAACCCTGGCCGGAAACACTCGCTATCAATATGGAAGAAGGTGAATTCTATCAGGCGATGTACCGACTTCCCATCATTGAGTCTCAGGACAAGTCCACCGGAGATACCTTGGGGGTTCTCAGCTTGCCGGAGACTTCCGCCCTGCTTGGAGATCAGATTCACGGCTTTCCGATCCCGGTCTACACGCTGGATGAAAACAAACTGCTGCTCAGTATGTGGCTCGAACCGAGATTTTATGTCTATACCAAAGAAGGAGATCGGTTTGTCTATGAAAAGACAGTAGAGGTGAACATCCCTGATTGGATTCCCTATACACCTGTTCCGCTCGACCAAGCCGAACGGTTTTTTGCAGAGACCAGTAAAAAAAGTATTGGGAATCTGACCAACATCCTCGTGTCTGGCGATTACTACATCGCGGTGTACAACCGGGGACTCTCAGAAGCTCAGATGACTGAGATTGGCAAACCAGATGACGGCGGGATAACGATCAGGAAGAAGAACCCCAACTACGCGGCAATCTTCGATAAAGACTTCAATCAACTCGCCACGAATGTTCCTTTTCCGATCACCAGCAATTACCCGATGGTCGTCAATGGCGACGGCGAACTCGTCGTGTCCAAAGTCGCGGCGATGTCCGACACCGAAGATGACGGCATTATTCTGTACAAGTTGAAGTTGAAAGTGGATTGAGCGTCGGCCCGGTCATCGAGCTACTATCCCAGCCGACGTTCGCTTACTCCGACGTCGGCTGAACCATGGCCGAATCCGTATACGTCCGATCCAGCCAGTCCACGACCATCATCCAACTTTCCCGCGGGATGACCGCATGGGTCGTGTTGGGCATCACGATAAAATCCTTTTGGTCACCCGGTATCAGGTCGTAAAATTCCCGGACTTTCTCTACGGTAAACAATTCATCCCCATCCCCGATACCCACCAAAATGGGGATATTCAGATCCGCCGGCAGCACCAGCGTCTTCACATCCAGCATCATCAAAAACCTCGGAGTATATCTCAGGTTAAACAAACTGTCCTTGGTCACGGTCATTCCTTCCCGATAATACTCATAAGACTGGTGAGAAGGGCGGACTGCCGCACTGGCAAAGAATCTCGCTTTGTCCAATAAAGTGGGCTCTTTTGAGACACCTTTCCTGCCCTCATACGCACCAGAAAGCAAGACTAATCCGGCTATTTCGCCCGGAACGGCATTCGCAGCACAGATGGCAGAGGCCACTCCCAGGCTGTGTCCCATGACCACTACTTTCGGGAAGCCGAGCTCCTCGATGTATCTCACCGCCTCCGCGATATCCTCGATCCATCGCGCTGTGCCCGGAGTATCGCCCCGATTGCCGCCCGACAGGCCATGTCCCCGGTAGTCCAGGCCAAATGTGGTGTATCCGCTTTCGGAGAAAGGCTGGCCTGCCATATCATAGGCGCCGCTGTGCGCGGTGATTCCATGAAGGATTAACACAGCGACTTCGGCTTTCTCTGGCTGAATCCTGTCAGGATTCCACCTGCGGAGAAACAGCTCCGCTCCATCAGAGGTGGTAACTACGTGGTGAGGACCGGGAAATTCATTTCGAAGTTCGGTTGCTCTCTCTTCCGAAATCCCCGCATGTTGCGTCTTGGATTCGGCCGGGTAAAAAGCCAAAACCACCGCCGTCACGATTAGCAACAGGACGAGGTAGAGCAGGATTCTGAATGTTTTTTTCATGGTTATTTGCTTGGGTGTCTTGGTATTCCTTCTTGTAATCTGCCGATAAACTCCCCGGCGGTAGGCAATCGGCACTGTCCGATGTCAACGGAGATTTATCCTATCGTCTATGATCTCTCACCCCTATATGACCGAGCCTCCATCGACATTGATCACCGCTCCATTTACATAGCTTGCTTCATCCGAAGCCAAAAAGAGATAGACATTGGCCACTTCCTCGGCAGTTCCTGCACGGTTGAGAGGAACCTTCTCGCTCATGCTTTTGACGATGGCATCGGGAATACCTGCGATCATATCCGTCGCAATAAATCCCGGTGAGACCGCATTGACAGTGATCCCTTTTCGCCCCAATTCCCGCGCCCAGACCTTGGTCATGCCGACGATCCCTGCTTTGGCGGCGACATAATTTGTCTGGCCGAAGTTGCCGTAGTGAGCCACAATGGAGGAAGATTGGACGATCCGGCCGTAGCCGCGGTCAACCATGTAAGGTGCCACGGCTTTGGTGCAATTAAATGCGCCTTTCAGATTGACGTCCAAAACCAGATCAAATTGCTCCCCGGTCATCTTGAGCAGACTGGCGTCCCGTACAATCCCCGCGTTGTTGATGAGGATGTCGATTTGGCCAAATTCTCTTATGGCTTCTTCCGTGGCACTTTTCACCGAGGCCGTGTCGCAGATATTTACTTCTTTAAAAACAGCCCGGAACCCCAGTCCTTTGAGCAGAGCGATCAGCTCAAGCCCCATCTCCGTTTGAACATCCCAGACGATGACTTTTGCGCCTTCCTTTGCAAACCGGATCGCCGTCGCCCGGCCAATGCCATTTGCTCCCCCGGTGATGATCGCGACTCTGCCTGTCAGTTTACCCATAGCTTGTTTTTGACTTACGCCAGTTAATACCCTGCGGGAAAAGACCGTTTTTGCCCGTCTGATCAAGGTACTACGTGGCGAATGAATTACAAACTTTTGGTATCAGTGGGCCGGGAAATCGCTTTTAAGAAACCACTGCCTTTCAGGTGTCTATAACTTGATTTTCAATGGCCATAACCTGTCCCGTGACGAAGGATACGGGATACCGTCCCGATAGCCCGGGGCATCCCAGTGTGTGATCCCGTAGGTACGGGATCATGCCTGCCTGTGGGGGACAGGCTCGATTTCAAACTCCATTTGAGTTCTTAATTTTCTAAATGGATCTTCATGTTTTGAATCAAACGATGGAATTGACAGTGCCTTTAGACCATGAGGATTTTTCTGTTCCAGGAGATAAAAGTTAAAAGCGATTTCCCTGTATCAGTGGGCGGGATGGGGATTTTCTAAATACTTTGCCAAAAAAATATGCGAAAGCCGGAAAGCTGGACGCTTCCGCCCATTCGTCTGCCCAACGCTTACTTCTCGCCGAATAGCTTAACCGTGTAATCCAGCAAAGCCGCATCCCCAATCTTCCCATGACCGGGAATGACTGTGAGGACATCCGGAAAAGTTGACTTCACTTTGGTGACTGTCTCCGACCAGGCAGCCGTATTGGCATCTCCGAGATAGCCAAAGCCCGCCCCGACCTCCTTGATCAGGCATCCTCCAAAAAGCACCCGATCTGAGGACACATAGGCCACGACATTGTCCCGGGTATGCCCTTCGCCCAAAAAACGGGTGACCACATCCAAACCTCCTGCTGTCAGAATTAACTGCTCTTCAAAAGCGTTTTCGGGAACAAGATTTCCCTCAGCTTTGGCCAGTGAATTGGTTTTCACACTACCATAGGAAGGGATATCCTGTGCATGAAATGCATCCAATCCACCCACGCAGTCATCGTGAAAATGGGTGGCAACCACGCCTTTTACGGTTACCTTCTGATCAGTTTCCAACCAGGCAATCAATTCCTCGCTTGTCTCGCCATCCGCAGGGGTGTCAAAGACCAGTGCTTCTCCCCCGTTAATGACGATCATCCCGTTGCAGCCAACCTTGCCAAAGTCGTCCGTACTCAGGTAGCTGATGTGGACAAACGTATTGGGACTGAGCTGCCCGATCTGGAGCGATTCGGATTGATAGAGGGATTTGGGCTGCTGGGCGGAGAGATGCTGAACGGCGAAAAACAAAAGGAGGAAGAAACTGCAAAAATTGAATTTCATTGGAATCTATTGAGAAGTTATAAGGATGGAATTTTTTGAATCACTCAGCTTTGGGATTCATACAACGAAACTTTTGACCGGTTGATTTCGGCTATAAGTATTGGGTTTTTAAGAGATTTTTCAGAAACCAAATCAATGGGTCTGTCAAACATGTGCTCTAACTTTTCGAGAAGTCCAAAGTAATTGTCCGCATAGTTCAGAAGTTCGACCGATTCGGAAAAGCTAACCAAAAAATCCAGGTCACTGGAATCGCCAAAATCCCCATGCACGGCAGACCCAAAAAGGGCCAAAGAATCCACCTGATGCGTCTTGCATAGAGCAGCCAGTTGATTTAGTTTTTTTTCGACGAGAGGAATCATGACAATCCAAAGTTAATTTTTTTACCCATTCAACTTCTATCAAGTTTACGGCCAATCAAGCAATTCGATGCCAGACAACGCGGTCCACGGTCGCAACCAACCATTCAAATTGACGTAAACCCGGGTCAGAATTACCGAAAAGCTCTTTTACCTTTGAGAACTGAGGCAATAGAACCAGACGCCTTGGCGTTTCTTTTTACCTAACCCGACGACCCATGTCTTTCCAAGCCTACCTCGACAACGTCCAAGCCAAGACCGGGAAATCGCCCGAAGACCTCAAAAATCTCGCAACCGAAAAAGGATTTCTGGAAAACGGAACCCTCAAACCCGGAGTAAAAGCGGGGCAGATTGTCGACTGGCTCAAGAAAGATTTTGATCTCGGACACGGACATTCGATGGCGATCTTTGCCTATTTCAAGGGAAAGACGAGTTAAGAGTTTTTTCTGGTTCTGAAACTTTATTTTTAGCAACTCTGTTGCAAATACTGTTTGAGCCAATTTGCTTTCTTCAGCCTTTGGCATTGAATCGCCCATTCTTTTCAAATTTCTTAACTTTTCTGAAACCATGAAAACCACCCCATACGACGTCGTTATCATCGGCGGCAGCTATGCCGGACTTTCTGCAGCCATGGCATTGGGCCGCACACTGCGCCAGGTACTGATCATCGACAGCGGCCAGCCCTGCAACAGACAGACCCCGCATTCCCACAATTTTCTCACCCAAGACGGAGCCACACCAGCACAAATCGCGCAAACCGCAAAAGACCAGGTTCTGGCTTACAAGACGATAGAATTCCGGGAAGATTTGGTCATTCAGGCCAATGAACATGAATTGGGATTTGAGGTCAAGACCCAGTCCCATCAGACCTTCCATGCCAAGAAGCTCCTTTTGGCCTTTGGGATCAAAGACAAGCTTCCCGAGATACCCGGTTTTGCGGAATGCTGGGGAATCTCGGTGGTCCATTGCCCCTACTGCCATGGCTATGAATTTCGGGGAAAAAAGACCGGGATCCTGGCCAATGGAGATCGGGCATTTCACTTAGCCACCCTAGTATCCAACCTGACTGATCAGCTTCAAATCATCACCTCCGAACCTTCCGATTTTAATCCCGAACAACTGGAAAAATTTGGTCAAAACGGCATTAAGATTCAGGAAAAGCAAGTTGCAGAAATTCACCACAGGAATGGGATATTGGAGGAGGTTACCTTCGGCGACGGTTCCACGGAGACTTTTGATGCGATCTATGCAGATGTGCCTTTTTCCCTCCCGGGAGATCTCGTGCAAAGCCTGGGCTGCAAAATCCACGAAAACGGAAGAATCGAAGTAGACCAGTTCCAGCAAACCAGCATTCCCGGAGTGTATGCCTGCGGAGATTGTGTACACGGCCTGCGCTCGGTGGCTTCCGCAGTAGCAGCCGGGAATCTGACCGGAGCCATGATCAATCATGCCCTGTCCGGAGAGGAATTTTAGCAGAAGTATCTCTGGAAATCTTAAATTAACGTCCACTGTCCGGCTCTTTTACAAGTCGATTTGATCAACAGCATCCCCGGATGAAGATAGAAATCCATACGATAGGCAATACAAAAATAGCAGAAATCGTCTCGGACGAACTGGTGATAAAAACTGCCGAAGACGGTTTGGACTTGATGGGCGATTTATACTACCAAGACTTTGACAGGATTATCATTCCGGCAAAAAACATCACCCCGGAGTTTTTTGACCTGAAAAATGGAATGGCCGGGGAAATCCTCCAGAAATTTTCTACCTATCGGGTGAGGCTCGCCATCGTCGGCGACTTCACGGCGTATTCAGGTAAAAGTCTCGGGCATTTCATCTACGAAAGCAACAAAAACAGACAGGTCAATTTTGTAGGTTCTACGTCAGAAGCCATTCAGGCACTGCTTGGCAAATAAAATCCACACCAAAAACAACGATACAACTTGGGAAGAAAAGTAAAAGTATTCATCGCAACCAGCCTGGACGGATACATTGCCAAACCGGGGGACGATCTCAGCTTCTTGAAGTTGGTAGAAAAAGAAGGCGAGGACTACGGATATGCGGAATTCACAGCCACGATTGACACTGTCATCCTCGGCAGAAGAACGTACGATTGGGTGCTTCGGGAGATCGGTCCCTCTCACTACGACAATGGACAATGGAGGGTCTATGTCATGACAAGAACCGAAAGGCCCAGCGTCGGCAAGACGAGATTCTACGCCGGGAGTTTGCCCGAATTGATTAACCAACTGAAAGCCGAAGCCGGAAAGGACATCTATTGTGACGGCGGAGCGGAAATCGTAACCGAACTCCTGAAGAATGATCTGATTGATGAGTTCATCATTTCGGTGATTCCGGTCTTGGTGGGCGACGGAACAAGACTTTTTAAGGACGGACGGCCTGAACAAAGACTGGAGCTCATCTCCACCAAGCAATTTGACAAAGGACTGGTCCAACTTCACTACAGGCGGGTGGAAGGACTGAGTTAAAGCCGCAAATCCCCCGATCAGGCAAATCGTTCCGAATTTTCAGCCAAACCAGCCCATCTTCCCAAAAATGAAAGCTTTTCCCACCACATTCCCATTTCCCCTTCAGGTCATCCAAGTGATCCGACGCGAGCTCCGATGGACCAAGGAAGACAAGGCCGAACTGAAACTTTTGGATTGGCTTCCTTTTCCCGAAGAGATGGAACTCAGCGCCTTTGTAGCGGGAGAAACGCTCTTTTTGGTGGAGAACCTAAGCCAAAACCTTGACCCGACCGGAAAAAAATATTTGGTCATTTTTCAGGATGGAATAGCCTCGGCCTCGGAAATCCAGTTGCTCCAAGCCAATCAGGCCTTGGATCTGCCTCCTCTGAAGCTCAGCTTGGAGGGAGAAAAACTCCAGCTTCAGTTTCACTGGAATTACTTCGGCGTGGGAGACCCCCAGCGCGACGACATGAAAATTGCCTCACTGGCTCCCGGAAAATCCCTGGAGTTCAAAATCAACGGGAAGACTGACTTCTCCCTGACTGGCAGAAGGCCCCGGCATTACCTCGAGCAGGAGTTTTTGGTCCTAAACCACGGCCTGGTGGACGGTTGGCAGGCTCTGGATTCCCCTTCCGTCCGAAGAAAAACCCAGGCTGACAAGGTAGTGGACCTGAGAAAACTGCTTTGGTAGCCGAAACTTATGAGAAGTCGCTAGTTTGGAGTTGGAAATTCTGGCTATTTTGCACCACTAAATCCCAAACAACTTATTGTTCAGCGTAAAATCCCAGCAGTTTCCTTTGCCAAATTCGAGTACGGCAGGGACTTTATTCCGCACTCAAGCAAATGGACGCCAAATTGAATCCGATAGTCTTTTTTGACACAGAGATCGAGCCCAAGAGTCGGAAAATTCTTGATATTGGCGGAATCACCCGAGATGGGAAGGCCTTTCATAATTCCAGTATCAATGAATTTGTAGCATTCCTGAAGGGAACTGAATACCTGTGTGGGCACAATATCTTTAGCCATGACTTAAAATACCTGGGCAAGGTCATTTCGCAGGCTGGAATTCCTGCCCAGAATTGCATCGATACATTATACCTGTCTCCGCTGCTTTTCCCCGCCAAACCCTACCATGCACTACTGAAAGACGACAAGCTCCAAACCGATGAGACCAATAATCCGCTGAATGACGCGATCAAAGCCCGTGATTTGTTTTTCGATGAAGTAGAATCCTTTAGAACTATTGACCCTTTGATGAGGCAGATTTTCTGTCTGCTACTGAAAGACCAAAGGGAATTTCAGGCATTTTTCAAATTCGTCAATTTCCCGGTTACAAATCAGGATTTGACATCCCTGATCCGCAAGCGATTTGGGGAAGCCATCTGTGAAAGTGTCGATTTGGGTGAAATCATCACAAACCACCCTACCGAACTGGCGTATAGTCTGTCCCTTGTCCATTCATTTGTCCAACACAAAAAACACTTTTCCATCACTCCGCCTTGGGTATTGAGGAATTTCCCGGAAGTGGAGCGAATCCTATTTTTGCTTCGAAACACTCCCTGCCTTCGTGGATGTCCCTATTGCAATCAAGCATTGGACATTCACCGGGGATTGAAACGGTTCTTCGGCTTTGATGCTTTCCGGACTTACGGCGAAGAACCCTTGCAGGAAAAGGCGGTTCGAGCTGCGGTGGCAAACAAGTCCATCTTGGCAGTTTTTCCTACAGGCGGCGGCAAATCCATCACCTTTCAAGTACCGGCTCTGATCAGCGGAGAGAGTTCCAGAGGGTTGACAATCGTCATTTCTCCGCTGCAGTCGCTCATGAAGGACCAGGTGGACAATCTGGAGAAAGCTAGCATCACGGAGGCGGTGACGATCAACGGTTTGCTCGACCCGATCGAACGGGCAAAATCCTTTGAACGGGTGGAAGACGGATCTGCCTCAATCCTCTACATTTCTCCGGAATCGCTCCGCTCCAAAACGATCGAACGCCTGATTTTGGGCCGAAAGATCAGCCGTTTTGTGATCGATGAAGCCCACTGTTTTTCTTCCTGGGGCCAAGACTTCAGAGTAGATTACCTGTATATCGGCGATTTTATCAAGGAGATACAGGAAAAGAAAAATCTGGGCTCCCCCATTCCCGTTTCCTGCTTTACGGCAACTGCCAAGCAGAAAGTGATAGAGGATATCCGCGGGTACTTCAGGCAAAAACTGGATCTCGATTTGCAACTTTTCTCCTCCAAAGCTTCCCGGACCAACCTTCAATATCAGGTTTTTGAAAAGGACAATGAGGAAGAAAAATACCAAGCACTCCGGGATCTGCTCGAGGAGAAAAACTGCCCGACCATCATCTATGTCTCCAGAACCCGCAAGGCCTATAAACTGGCCGAACGCTTGGTGTCAGACGGCTATCAGGCCAAGCCCTACCATGGAAAAATGGAGAAACAGGAAAAGTCCGAAAACCAGGATTCCTTTGTCAATGGAGCGACCCAAATCATGGTGGCCACTTCCGCCTTCGGGATGGGAGTGGACAAGAAAGACGTGGGTATGGTCGTCCATTTTGAAATATCGGACTCACTCGAAAACTACATCCAGGAGGCCGGAAGAGCGGGCAGGGATGAAAACCTCACGGCGGATTGCTTTGTCCTGTTTAACGAAGAGGATCTGGGCAAACATTTTGTCCTTTTGAACCAAACCAAGCTTTCGATCAAGGAAATCCAGCAGGTATGGAAGGCGATCAAAGACATCACCAAATTCCGGCACACTGTCTCCAACTCAGCCTTGGAGATCGCCCGAAAGGCTGGCTGGGATGACAATGTGCTGGAGATAGAGACACGCGTCACCACTGCAATCGCCGCCCTGGAAGACGCCGGTTATCTGAAGCGGGGCCAAAACATGCCCAGAATCTTTGCCAACAGCATCCTGGCAAAAAATGCCCAGGAAGCAATCGACAAAATAAACGGATCCGAGAGATTTCGGGAAAGACAAAAAGAGCAGGGCGTCCGGATTGTCAAAAAGCTGTTTTCGAGCAAAAGCCGAAAACATACCAACGACGAGGTGGCCGAGTCTCGCGTCGATTACATCAGTGACCACTTGGGCATTGTCAAAGAGGAAGTGATCAATATCGTCAACCTGCTCCGGGAAGAAAAAATACTGGCGGATGCAAAAGACCTCACGGCCTTCATCAGGCAGGGGGAAAACGTCAACCGCTCGCTGCAGCTGGTGGAAACCTTCGGCAAGATTGAAAACCATTTACTCCCCCTTTTAAAACAGGAGGAAAGGCACTTTCAGATCAAAGAGCTAAACGAGCAGATTGAAGCCTTGGGAATTGAAGATGTCAGTCCCCAAAAGATCAAGATCATCCTCAATTTTTGGTCGATAAAAGACTGGATCAAGCGCAAGACTGACGCATTTTCCAAAAACCATTTGTCGATAATCAGCCTCCACCCCCCGGAAAGCCTCAAAGAAAAACTGCAAAAAAGGCATGTCTTGTCCAGGTTCATTGTGGAGTATCTTTTCAAAAAAAGTCCGGTTCTTGACCTTGACCTGAGACTTTTGAAAGAAGAAGTATTGGTCGAGTTTTCTGTCTTGGAGCTTCTGACCGCCTATGAAAAAAGCCAGGATCTTTTCAAACTTCCTGTCGATCTGGATGACATCGAGGACACGCTTTTTTACCTCTCCAAGATCGAGGCTCTGAAAATCGAAGGCGGCTTTTTGGTAGTCTATAACCGCCTGACGATCGAGCGGCTCGAACGGGACAACAAAAAACGGTTCACCAACGACGACTATCAGAAGCTGAACCAGTTTTATGAAAACAAAGTCCAGCAAATCCACATTGTCGGCGAATATGCCAAGAAAATGCTCAGCAATTACCGGGATGCCTTGCAGTTTGTGGAGGACTATTTTCATCTGAATTACGGGGCTTTTCTGCGCAAATACTTCCCCGGAAGCAAAGCCGATGAGCTCAGACTCAGGATGACGCCGTCCAAGTTCCGGCAGCTTTTTGGAGAGCTTTCTCCCACCCAGCTCAAGATCATCAATGACAACAAAACCAAATACATTGCCGTAGCAGCAGGTCCCGGAAGCGGAAAAACCCGAATTTTGGTACACAAGCTTGCGGCTCTGCTCCTGATGGAAGATGTCAAGCACGAGCAGTTGCTGATGGTCACTTTTTCCAGGGCTGCTGCCACGGAGTTTAAGCATCGTCTGCTGGAATTGATCGGCAATGCAGCCAATTTTGTGGAGATCAAGACCTTTCATTCCTACTGTTTCGATCTCTTGGGCAAAGTGGGAAGCCTCGAAAAGTCCGGCGACATCCTGAAAAAAGCCACAGACAAGATCCGAAAGGGCGAAGTAGAGTCCAGCCGGATCACCAAAACAGTCTTGGTGATCGATGAGGCCCAAGACATGGACACCGATGAATTTGAACTCATCAAGACCCTGATGCGGCAAAATGAAGAAATGAGGGTCATTGCCGTGGGGGACGACGATCAAAACATCTATGAGTTTCGCGGATCGAGTTCTGCCTATTTTGAAAAGTTCATCAGCGCTCCAAACTCCGCCAAATACGAGCTGGTGGAAAACTTCCGCAGTCTGCCCAACCTGGTCGAATTCACCAATGAATGGGTCCAAAAAATCAGCCATCGATTAAAACAATATCCGATTGTAGCCAGGCAGTCCGGTCATGGCAGGATCCAAATCGTCCGCTACCAAAGCCCCAACTTAATAATCCCAGTGGTCCAACAAATCCTGTCAGTTGAGCTGAGAGGCAGCACCTGCGTATTGGCCAAAACCAACGAGGAGGCACTTCAACTGACCGGAATGCTGTTGAAGAATGGGGTGAAGGCGAGATTGATCCAGGCAAATACTGATTTCAGCCTTTACAACCTGGCAGAGGTGAGGTTCTTTTTGGGGAAACTTTTTTCCAATGCCGACACGTATTTGATTCAGGATGAACTATGGGAATTTGCAAAACGGGAACTGGCCAAACGATACCACAAAAGCGAAAAACTGGAGATATGTCTCAGCCTGATCCGGGATTTTGAACTCAGCCATCCCAAGAAAAAATACAAATCCGACTGGGAGGTTTTTCTGCGTGAGTCAAGGCTGGAGGACTTCCACCGGGAAAATCAGGAAACCATCCTGGTATCTACAATCCACAAGGTCAAAGGGAAGGAGTTTGACCATGTATTTCTGATGCTCGAAAACTATAAGGCAGATACAGATGAAGAAAAAAGACTGCTCTATGTAGCCATGACCCGGGCAAAACAAAACCTCAGCATTCACCTGAATTCCGGTTTTCTGGATGGATTTTCTTCAAAAAATCTGGAATGGACGATGAACAATGAACGCTATCCATCTCCTGACACGCTTACCATGCAATTGGGTTTTAGAGAGGTCTGGCTGGATTATTTTATCAATAGACAATACTATGTATCCCAATTGGTTTGCGGGGAAAAACTCTTTTTGGGAGAAAACGAATGCCTGAATTCCAAAGGACAATCCATCCTGAAATTCTCCAGACAATTCGTGCAAATCCTGGAGCAACAGAAAGAAAAAGGCTTTGAACCCAAATCGGCCAAGGTCAACTTCATCCTCTTCTGGACAAAAGAAGACACCGGAAAGGAGATTCAGCTAGTTCTTCCCGAACTCCACTTTGAAAAAGTGAGGTAGCGGTGGTCCTACACCGTGCAGCCTGGATCCAAAAGAACCATCCAATTTCGCCTGCCGCCGCCGCCGTGAGTGTCCACTCATGGTTTGCTGTCCGCTTCCATCTTTCGCGAGTGGAGACACCCGCTCGGGCAGCAGGGTACCTTCCTTTTTTCAAATCTCTCTGCGAAAACTCGCGATCTCTGTGGCTCCAATTGCTAAAAAGAAACGAAGCTTTTTGCCTTCTATTCTCGCTAAGTCGCCAAGACGCAGAGATTTTGGGAAAACGCTTCGCGTCTTTCCGTCTTTGCGAGCGGATCAATTGCTCCAACCGCCGCCGTGAGTGTCCACTCATGGTTTGCTATCCTCTTCCATCTTTCGCGAGTGGAGACACCCGCTCGGGCAAAAGGCTTTGAACTCAAATCGGCCAAAGTCAACTTCGTCCTCTTCTGGACAAAAGAAGACACCGGAAAAGAGATCCAGCTAGTCCTTCCCGAACTCCACTTTGAAAAAGTGAGGTAGCGGTGATCCTACACCATGCAGCCTGGAGCCAAAAGAACAATCCAATTTCGCCTGCCGCCGCCGCCGTGAGTGTCCACTCATGGTTTGCTATCCGGGCAGTAGTGTACCTTCTTTTTTTCAAATCTCTCCGCGAAAACTCCGCGATCTCCTGTGGCTCCAATTGCTAAAAAGAAACGAAGCTTTTTGCCTTCTATTCTCGCCAAGCCGCCAAGACGCAGAGATTTTGGGGAAACGCTTCGCGTCTTTCCGTCTTTGCGAGGCCTAACATTTAAGAAAATGCACAAAACGAGATGACAGGGATCGCCCGGTCAAAAGCCAGTAGATCGGAATAAAATTTGGAAATATTTACATTTTCAGAACTTAATACACGCTGTCATCGGTAACGGATCAATTGCTCCAACCGCCGCCGTGAGTGTCCCCAATCATGGTTTGCTGTCCGCTTCCATCTTTCGCGGGTGGAGACACCCGCTCGGGCAGTAGGACGCACTCCTTTTTCGAATTTCTCCGCGAAAACTCCGCGATCTCCTGTGGCTCCAATTGTTAGAAGCTTTTTGCCTTCTATTCTCGCCAAGCCGCCAAGACGCAGAGATTTTGGAAAAACGCTTCGCGTCTTTCCGTCTTTGCGAGCGGATCAATTGCTCCAACCGCCGCGGTAAATGTCCCACTCATGGTTTACTATCCGCTTCCATCTTTCGCGAGTGGAGACACCCGCTCGGGCAAAAGGCTTTGAACCCAAATCTGACAAGATCAACTTCGTCCTCTTTTGGACAAAAGAAGACACCGGAAAAGAATATCAGATCATTTTACCGGAGATCCTTTTTGAAAAAAAAAATCTAGAGATGCTAGGCTAAAATAATCCATGCCCTGGGTGGTTAAAATCCGTTGCTGTAAATAGTTTTTCCATGGATACACAAAGAAAAGGTCACGGATTCGCTCAGCATTCTTTGTGTTCCTTCACGGTCTTTGCGAGATAGAAAAACTTCACGCAAAGACGAAGAGTCGCCAAGAAACCGAAAGATAGAATGGACCGAAGTGGCTGCACTGTCGTCTGAAGCATTCATGAAAAACTCTGCGCTTTTGTGGCTATTTATTTTACCACAGTTCACGGAGGTTTTCCTAAAAGCTTACTCCCGGTCCTTGGATAAGGCGCTAAAAAAGAAAAAGGACTGAAGTTCAGGATAAGGTCGATTCCTCCTCCTCTTTCTCCGTGCCCGTGGTAAAATCTTTTTTTGCAATTCTCCCTTAAATAGTCCGGAGCATTCTGACTATCTTTTGAGACCTCCTATTCTCCCATTAATCAATAACCCCAAATGCACCATTCCAGACGCGATTTCATCCACGCACTCAGCCTCGCCTCAGCGGGTATCGGACTTTCCCCGCTTTTGCCTACCGGACTGCTGGCCGCACCCCTCATGAGCCCCAAGAAATTCACCGCGGAGATCTCCCTGGGGCAGTTCTCCTATGCCTCCGAACTGTTCGCCGGCAAGATGACGATGCTGGACTTTCCACAGCGCGCGGTCAAAGACCTGGGGATCAACGTCCTGGAATACGTGTCGATGTTTTTCAACAACAAACACACCGATGCGGCTTTCCTGAAAGAACTCAAGACTATCTCTGACGACCTCGGAGCGACCAATCACCTGATCATGGTCGACGGGGAAAACCTCGCTTCACTGGACTCCGCTGCCCGCAAAAAGGCTGTGGAAAGCCATCATCCTTGGATCGATGCCGCCAAATACCTCGGCTGCACGTCCATCCGCGTCAACCTCGGAGATTCCAGCAAAGCCCTGAGCGGGGAGCCGGAGGAAGGAAGCGCCGAAGAGGTGGCCAAAGCCGCGGTCGACGGCTATTCGGCGCTGCTGGAGTATGGTGAAAAGACCGATATGAATGTGATCGTCGAGAACCATTTCGGCTACTCGACCGACCCGGACTGGCTCGTCGGAGTCATGAGCCAGGTCAAGTCCGACAAGAAAGGCTTCCTGCCCGACTTTGGCAACTTCTGCGCACAGCGAAGCAAACCCGAAGGCACGGGCATCCAGGCGCTCCTGAGCACGACCTGCATCAAGGAGCATGACAAGTACGCCGGTGTGGCCAAGATGATGCCTTATGCCAAGGGGATCAGTGCCAAATCCCACAAGTTTGACGCGGCGGGCAATGACCCGGAGACCGACTATCGGCGGATGTTTGAGCTGATCAAGGCCTCGGGCTGGACGGGCGGATACATCGGCATCGAATACGAGGGCGGCCTCTACCGGGATATGGGCGGCGACACCAGCTACCTGGCCAACACCGACGGCATCCTGGCCATGAAGAAGCTGATCGAAAAGACGATGGAGGAGCTGGGGTGATTGGTGGGGAGGAAAGCAGGAAAATCATTTTCTAAAATGCGATCAGCAGAATAATTTTTACGAAAGGCAAAAATAATTTCCCCAAATCGGGAACTAAGGCTTGCAGGAGTGAAAACCAGTAGGTATTTTGAGAAAGAATTCGGGAGACAACCTTGAAGAGTCAATACAACTTCACATAGATGAGTTGGATGGCATAAAAAACGGTATTCGAGATGATGTTGAAGAAGAGAGTAAAAAGAAATTCTATCCTAAAATCATAAGTAGCATAAAGAGAAAACTCCGCGAATTAGGGCGAGATGACTTTGAAATTGTAGACGCAGCATTGCCATCAAAAGGGACTGATTCAGGAAGACTAATCGCAAAATATATTGATGGTGAAACGCATATAGACACAAATCTTTTAGATATACTCAGAAAAATAAAAACCAGCTAGTAGAAGCCACCTTCTATTGCCTGATACAATATTTAAAAATTAAGAATGAACGATCTCTGCAAATCTTTTAACAACTGTTCAGCCGACATCAAAGAGTGGCTAACAAAACAACCCGAAGTAAAGGAAGAATCTCTTACAGACAGGTTTCTATATGACCTCTCTGAAAAAATTCCAATGCTCAAATACAAACAGTTCACAAGAAACGAGGAGGGTAAAAAAACTGGTGCAGATTGGGAATGGTGGTTCGTCTTCTCAGACAAAGAATCTTTTGCCGCTCGTGTTCAAGCGAAAAAATTAAAACCACAATCTGATAACTATCCTGGAATCGCTTACACAAGAAACGGAAAACTACAAATCGAACGATTTCTTGAAGATAGTTTGGCAGACGGCTTTGCTTCCTTTTATTCATTTTACTCATCTGAGGACAATGAAAAAACGATGTGCAGAGGTCGAAAAAATGGTGAGGGCGTATATTTTGGAGAAGCAAATAAAATAAGAAGTGAGTTTATCCTGAAAGGCAGAAAAACCCTAATACCAAAAGACATTTTAAAATTCACGAATCCTGTGTCCTGCCTATTTTGCTGCCCCTTGACTTTTGACGGAAGCAATGTAGCGGAAGGATTTCGCAAACACATCCACCAATATTTCCCAACCGTTTCTGACAATATTGGTGAAGATTCCAATCGACAAGGACTTGGGTTTCGGGAGACACCAAACTATGTTCTTCAACTTCTATCTGGTGACGTAGCTGACTGGTGGGAGACAGAATATAGATTTCGATTTGAGCGGACAAATGCAATTATTGCTATTGACCTAAGAGATTATGAAAAATCCAACAGCAGGTAGTAATGGTTTTGAGCCAGGCGGGCTGAAATGCAAACTTGAAGTTTTGTTCTTCTAATGAACTTTAGTAATAAATTTAAACAATGTACTCCGAAACCCGCGAGAACGCAAAGCCCGAGATGGTTGAGCGCCACACTCTCTAACTAAAAAACACAAATGACTTGGAACAATGGACTTGAAGAAGGAACTCCTGCATACAAATTGGCTGCAAGTGAAGCAAACACTATTAGAGCGGTAGCAGGACCTGGATCAGGTAAAAGTTTTGCGATTAAGAAAAGGATTTTAAGGATTTTAGAATCTGGAGCTAGCCCCGAGAAAATCCTGGCTATCACTTTTACAAGGACTGCCGCACATGATCTTAAAACTGAAATCTCGTCCCTCGGAATCGATGGAGCTGAACGGGTTCATTCCCGAACACTCCATAGTCACGCTTTAAGGATTCTCATGCATGATAGCGTGTTAGAGCAAACCGGACGCGTACCCCGAATGGTAATTGATCATGAACAAAAACCCATCTTTCGAGATATAGACAACCCCGATTTTGGTAATATTAGAGATAAAGAAAGACTATTGGATGCTTATATGGCAGGTTGGGCACGTCTACAACAAGATGAGGCCGGGTTCGAGCAATCTCAGATAGACAGAGATTTTAAAACAGACCTACTCGATTGGTTCAATCGACATAATGGCATTCTGGTTGGTGAGGTAATCCCAATCGTAATTGAATACTTAAGGAACAATCCAGCTGTGGAATTCATCGGAGAATATGATTATATTCTAGTTGATGAGTTTCAGGATTTAAACAAGAGCGAGCAAGAGTTTATAAGACTCATTCGAGGGAATTCAGATATTGTAATTGTTGGAGATGATGACCAGTCCATTTATGGATTCAAATTCGCTCACCCGCAAGGAATTCAACAAATTGAAGACTTATTTGGTCAATATGATGACGTTCCATTTGATGTATGTCGCAGATGCCCAACCTTAGTAACAAGGATGGCTTCAGAGCTAATTTCCAAAAATCCCAACAGGACTCTCGGAGTTCTAAATCATTTTGAAGGAAATCCAGAGGGGGTAGTTAACATAGTCCAATGGACTGACTATCAGTCTGAATTGAGAGGAATTACACAATTCATAGTAAAAGAATTAGCAAAGGGAGTTATAGAGGCACAAGACGTTCTAATACTTACTCCGAGAAGAAAGATTGGTTATAGACTAAGAGATTTGCTATTGACCAATAATATTCCAGTCAAATCTTATTTCAGAGAGTCTGTTATAGCATCAAAAGAGGCTCAAAGAGCTTTTTCGTTAATGAACCACCTATCTAACCCCGAAGATCAAATATCGCTTCGCTTTTTACTGGGGTACGATTCAAGTGATTTTCGAAAAAATCAATATGCAAGACTCCAACAAATTGCGACTGAAAGAGGAATTTCCATAAAACATGTCCTTGACCAGATATTAAGAGGCGATATCCCTGAGACAAATTTGAAATCGATAGTCAATACCTATCGAAAGATAATTGCAGATTTACCAAATCTAAAAAGATCGATAACAGATAACCAATCGGATGGTTTCGCCAACTATTTTGTTACAAATGAAGCTCTAGAAGATGATTTTTATGAACTTGATCAGATATATAGGGCAGCTATTGATATTGTTGAAACTGAACTGACTGATGATAATTTTGACGATTGGTTTAGAGAAGTGATGAAGATTGTTCTAGAAACAATTGCATTGCCTGATTCCCCAGATGTTATTGATCATGTAAGAATAATGAGTTTACACTCCTCAAAAGGCCTTAGCGCTAAGTTGGTCATCCTAACAGCGATGATTGATCCCCTAATGCCTTTTATCCCAGGAGACGTAGAGCCTGCCCATGTCAATTCCGTCATTCAAGAAGCCCGCAGATTATTTTATGTTGCCATTACTCGTTGCAAATCATCTGATAATTACGATGGTCGTTTAGTCATAAGTTCATTCCTTTCAATACCGGGCACGGACGCGTTACAAATGGGTATAAGCGCCAATCCAAAAAAAGATCTAAGAACAAGAACGACAAGATTTGTATCGGATTTTGGAACAGTTTCACCTAGCCCAATTCGAGGAAATCAACTAGAATAAATAAAACGGCTCCCTCGCTGAGCGTAGTTTGAACGGTTCCTAGGCGTAGTTTTCAACTACGCCTTTCTATCAAAACGAATTTGCAATTCGCTCACTGGAGAATGTTTAAGATCTTTGGCCAATTTCAAATTGGTCAGAATATTAGGGTGTAGTTGCAAACTACACCCAGCGTCCTTTCGATCTCCAAGACTTTCAAGAAAAGCTCAGCTCTAAAATTACTCGGCCTAGGCGTAATCTGCAATTCGCTAAAACCACCAATCAAAATAATTCACCAAATTGAAAACTGGTTAGAATGGGGCTATTTACCCAACAGCCTTTCCAATCTGACCATCATCTCGTCCTTCTCCTTGAGCATCCGCTCGTAGAGCGCGATTTTTTCTTCGTGAAGCTGGATCAGTTTGTCGATGGGATTGTTTTGAAAAGTAGGATTATAACTCACCAAACCTTGGGTATGATGGAAAGTGCTCGAGATGATATTAATCGCCCACTCTTCGTCGAAATTCTGGAATGCCTCCACCGGAATCCGTAGAATCTCCCCGACCTGCCTCAGCAGCTCCTCCTCCACTTCTCCCTTTTGCTCCAGCAGGCTGATCTTCTTCTGAGACCAGTCAGCGCCAAGTTCGTGCGCCAAGGCCTCCTGCTTGATGCCCCATCATCTCTCTGAAGCGCTTGATATTCCGGCCGTGGTGGATCTTTTCGTTCTTGGTCTTGGCTTTTTGGTGCTGGAAAAATAGGGCTTTTTTACCTTGCTCCTAAAACTAAATTATTCCAATTCTCCGACTCTGACAAGGAATCGGGGAAATCGACCGTCTTTTCGGGACAAAGAATGAGGGAGTTCGGAATAATTTATTCTATAAATGTCAGCGATAACACCAGCAGGCAAATTGAAGTGGTAGACAGGAAGATCAACCTCTGGAAGTCTGAGATCCGAAGGATCAAAACAATTCATAACCCCCGGTAGAGCCGGGGGTAAAGTCATCAAGTAAAAAACGGAGCCCCGAAGGGGTGATAGGTTGAAGTTTCACCCTTTCAGGGCTCAAAGGAAGGAAACTCAATTGCTACCCTGCACTTCGTACAGGGTCATGAATGGTAAGGCTCCTTCGGAGCTACCTAAGAAGTCGATTTGGTTTCTTGTAGAATTGACGACTTTCCAAACCTGATTCTGCTTTCATATTTTCGGGGTTACATAGCGGACATACATTATTCATTCCCCCATCTTCTTCACTTAATCGATTCAAGATCAGCATTCTAAAAACCACCGATTCTACTTCCCCAACTGATTTTTTCTTACATTTGATCAAAGACCTATACCATGAGTGCCATAATCATCAAAGCTGATAGTCAAAGTAATAAATTACTGAAAGAACTGGCAAAAAAGCTTGGAGCCAGTGTTATAAGCCTGG
>CAZGYC010000061.1:0-28062 GCA_964530015.1 uncultured Limnohabitans sp.
CTGCGCCGATCCGCGGATTTTTCTGCGTTGATCGGCGGGAAATTTTTTTAACCGCAAAGATTCTAAGGAAAATAGGATGGGGACTCTTGAAAGCAAAAAGTCCCCAGAGTCTGGGTCCGGGATCGCCCTTCAGTCCCTTCCTGTTTCGGGAGTATGTTTTCAGCCTTCTTCAATGGAAAGGAAGGATTTTTTTTGTGGATACACGGAATCTTGCCTGTAGCTTTTTCAAAAGGTTTGGGGACCAAGAAAACACCAAATCTTTGTTTTCTCCGGTCTTCCAGCCCAAAAACACTGGAAAATTTACCAACTGGCAGAATAGCGTATAATCGGGGTTTTTAAAAGGCAATTTCCCCAGGGTATCGGTGTTCCCACAAGGAATCCTGGATCGGACTGCCCGTTCGGCCCCATATTTGGATTGTTCTGCCGGGAAGTCTTCGTTCCGGCTTCTTTTTTGGAAAGATGATATCCACTAAACCAATCGCTTAACCCAAAAACCACAAGATCATGGCAAAGGACCACGGCCCGAGCATCAAGGACGATGCGAAATACGAAGCACTCAGAAGAGTGGGCATGAGCAAACAAAAAGCCGCCAGGATCGCCAATACCCCCGATTCGGGAGAGAGAGGCGGCAAGGCAAAGGACTACGAAGACCGATCCAAGAGGGAGCTTTATGACAAAGCCAGGCAAGTCGGGGTCCCCGGCAGGAGCAGGATGACCAAGCAGGAGCTGATCCATGCGCTGAGAACCAACTGATTCATGGGCAGGCCGGGATGCTTCGGCTTTTTTTCACTTCAGACACACGAAAGACATGAAGAAGCCAGGGGAATTTAAACCACAAAAACAGGAATTGCCGGGACAGCAGAGCAGGATGGTTCCCGAGCCGGAAGTGATCCGGAGAGGATACAGAGGCTCCGGCAAGCTCAGAGGAAAGGTGGCACTGATCACCGGCGGCGACAGCGGCATCGGCCGCAGCGTCGCGGTTCATTTTGCCCGCGAAGGCGCAGACCTCGCCATCAGCTACCTCAGCGAGGCAAAAGACGCCAAGGACACCCAGAAGCTGGTCGAAGCCGAGGGCCGGAAATGTGTCCTGATCAAAGGGGACATCCGCTCCGAAAAATTCTGTGGGAAAGCCGTGAATACGACAGTCGAAAAACTGGGTGGGATCAATATCCTGGTCAACAACGCCGCGGTTCAGTTTCCCAAAAACTCCCTCGGGGAAATCACCTCCAAACAGCTTTTGGAGACCTTTGAGACCAATATCTATCCGTTTTTCTATCTTTCGAAGGCGGCATTGGAGCACTTCAAAGCCGGGGATACCATCATCAACACCAGTTCGGTGACGACCTACCGGGGCAGTGGGCACTTGGTGGACTATGCCAGCACCAAAGGGGCTATTGTGGGATTTACCAGATCCCTGGCCAAGATGCTCGCACCGGACAAGATCCGGGTAAACGGCGTGGCTCCCGGTCCGATCTGGACACCGCTGATCCCGGCCAGTTTCGACGATGTGACGGGCTTTGGGCAGGATACCCCTCTGGGTCGGGCAGGCCAGCCCAGCGAGGTCGCACCGGCCTATGTGTTCCTCGCCTCGGAGGATGGCTCCTATGTCACCGGCCAGTTTATCCACGTGAACGGTGGGGAGATTGTGGCAGGGTAGTTTAGTAGGGCGTTTGTCAGTATTCAGTGGGCAGTAAGGGGTTGCAAACTGTCACTTACACTTACCGCTCACTGTTCAACAAACAACTGTAAACTGCCTATTTGCTACCGCCTACTGCCAACTGACTTCAATCCCGGTCAAAAATCTTCCTTCCGGCGAGTTTCACCAGTTGGGATTCATCGGTCAGGTCCAGCCGCAGGGGAGTCATCGACACCAGATTGTGCTCCAGGGCGTATCGGTCGGTGCCTTCCTCGGCGAGCTCCAGCGGCACGACGGTGATCCAAAACAGCGGCCTTCCCATCGGGTCTTCGGAGGGCTTGACCAGACCGTCGTATTGGCGGACCGACTGCCGGGTCCAGACGATTCCTTCGGGTGCCAAAGGAAAGTTCACATTGACCAAAGTGGGCACGTCTTCCCCGATCAGGTATCCGATCACCTGCCTGATGTAGGGGCTCATCTGCTCGAAATCATACTCATCGCTCTGGGAGGGAGTGCTGAGCGCGACTCCCTTGATGCCGAGCAGGGCTGCCTGCTTTGCTCCGGCCAGTGTGCCGGAATGCCACATCGAGTTCCCGAGATTGGGGCCGAGGTTGATCCCGGAAAGAACCAAATCCACTTTTTCCCAATGAAAGCAACCCAAAGAAACGCAGTCTGCCGGGGTGCCGTTTACCCGAAATGCATCAAAATTCCCCACTTTGGTTTTGCGATAGGACAGTGGTCTGGTGGCCGTGATGGCATGGCCCATGGAAGATTGTTCGACATGGGGCGCCACGATACGCACGCTTCCAAATTCTGAGGCGATATCGGCGAGTTTTAGGATGCCTGGACTGTAGATGCCATCGTCGTTTGTGATCAGGATTTTCATAGCAAGATATTTTAGTCATATTTTTTGTGTGCAAATACTGCGCAGGACTTCATTTGACCATCTCCATGAAAATTGTTCTTCTTTACAATCCCACCGCAGGCACGGAGGATTTTGGCCTGGCCGAAGTGGTCGGCTCGCTCGAACGGCAGGGAGCCAGGGTGATCGCGCAAAATACCAAGGAAGACAACTACCAGAAGGTCTTTCAGCTCAACTATGATCTGGTCATCGTGGCAGGAGGAGACGGGACGGTGGAAAAAATCCTGCTGGACCTGCACGACTCCAAGACCCCCATCTCGCTCTTGCCCTCCGGAAATGCAAACAACATTGCGGCAAGTCTGGGGATCACGGGATTCTACACGGACACGGTGAAGCATTTCAGGCAGGGCAATTTCCGCAGCCTGAGCGTGGGGGTTTTCGAGACAGGGGAAGACAAAGGGAGATTTATGGAGGGTGTCGGCTGGGGACTGTTTGCGGCACTGCTCCAGCAGATAGACAGAGGCGAGAAAAAGGAAAAAGCCAACGGAGACAAAGTGGACTTTGGCAGCAGGCATCTCAGAAAGCTTCCCCAGGAGCTTCCTGCGCAGGAATACGAAATCAGGATCGACGGCAAGGATTACTCCGGAAAGTACCTCTGGATTGAGGTGATGAACACGCGCCAACTGGGCCCCCAGCTCGTCCTGGCCCCCGAGGCCGATCACGGCGACGGGTATCTGGATGTGATGCTGGTGAGAGAAGACCAGATGCGGGAGCTTCGGGATTATCTCAAAGCCCACGAGAAAGGGGACGCAGTCAGTCCCTTTGAAATCATCAAGGCCAAAAAAATCAGCGTCAAGACCCATCTGCCTTTTCATGTCGATGATTCTGTTTTTGGGCACCAGTCCCTTTATGAGGGAGTGCCTGAAGTCAAGATCAAGCTTCAGAAGCACCGGTTGACGCTTTTGCAGACCGATCCCAGCCCATCCAAAAAACACTGACGGGAAATCCACCGCGGCAAGTCAGGGAAAAAGCAATCAGCCCCCCGCCCGTTCGGCCTGTCCGATTCTGGGTCTCAAATTCCACAAAATGAGGATTTGCAAAACTTCCGGCCCAAATGCGGGCTGCCAATGCGGGTATCAAATCCAGGCAAATGCCTGGGAACGGGGGCTGGAAACTTCGGAATTATGCGGTGATCGATCCGTTTTTTCGAAACAATAATTGGTGTGATCTGGTGAAATCAGGGAGGATCGGAAGATGATTCCGTTTTCCCGCAAGAAATAACCGTGGGCAAACCAGGGCCTGCCGGAAGGGGAAAGATCTTGGACGGACTTTTGGGGGCTTACCTGCCAAGCAACGATATACCGGATCGGCAACCTTCAAACCCCAAGACTATGAAAACCCAAATGATCATCTATTCCGCTGTGGTTGGCATGCTCTGTATCGCCTGCGGTGAAAGCGAAAAAGATTCCTACACAAAAGCCATGCAGGACGAGGTAGCTGCCAAAGGGCCTTTGGAAGACGACGACATCAACATGAAAAAGCTGGAAGCCGCCAAGCCGCTGGGGCAGCATGAGCTGGTCGATACACTCCAGTTGCCTGATCCCTTGCTGGTCATCCTGCAGAAGGATCCAGCGACCTCCCTTGACAAGATCAAAAATGTCAGGAGATACAATGAACACGGGACTGATTATTATGAGATCACCTTTGACAATCCCGTAAAGGAAAAGCAGGTGGTTACTTATGATAACTTGGGCAAGACCAAGAGTCCGGACTTGGATCACCCAAAAAACTAGGACAGGAAAGCTCCCCGATATTTCCAGTGAAAACCAAACCCGCATAACCATGGACCCGATCAACGAACCACAACAGGAAACCAACAAAAAGGATCTGAGGGGTGCCGAGGCGGTGGAGAAAATCCGCTCGCTCATAGACAAAGCCGGCTCCTGCTTTTTTGTGACCCATGTAAACTTCAATGCCTCCCACAAGTCCAGACCCATGTCTGTCCAAAAAACGGACGAGGCAGGCCATATCTGGTTTCTCAGTGCCGCAGACAGTGTGAAAAACATGGAACTGGCCCGGGACAAGCAGGTCACCCTCTACTTTCAGGGGTCTTCCTATTCGGATTTTCTGGAGCTTAACGGACACGCTGTCGTCAGCTATGACCGGAAAAAGATCGAAGAACTCTGGGATCCAACCGCCAAGGCTTGGTTTGCCGGAGGGATCGATGATCCGGGGATTTCCGTGATCCAGTTTATTCCCGATACGGGCTACTATTGGGACAACAAGCACGGCAACACCATCGCCGGAATCAAAGTCCTGATCAGTGCCGTGTCCGGCAAGACGATGGATGATTCCATCGAGGGGAATCTGGTTCTCTAGGAGCCAAATTCCCGACAGTGAACGTGCAGCCCTGACAGAGGCTGCACGCTCTTCCGTCTTCCTCCACCGGATATCCGGCATCCGCATCGGACAGCCAACTTTCGATCTCTTCCGTCTCCCGTCTTTTTTTAGCCCAACTGATACACGGCCACAAAGTGTGCGATCGTGCCAGCGAGGACAAAAACATGCCAAATGGCGTGGAAGTAAGGTTGGTCGCTTCTGACGTAAAAATAGACCCCCACCGTATAGGCCATCCCTCCCGCGCCAATCCACGCGAGGGTTTCAAAGGAGATTTTTGCCAAAACATCATCCACAAAAAATACGGCTAGCCAGCCCATGGTCAGGTAAATGACCACCGAGAGGATTTTGAACCTACCCGTGAAGAAAAGCTTGAAAAAGGTGCCTATCAAGACCGAACCCCACAGGACGGATAAAAAGACAAGTGCTTTGTCCGGCTTCAAAACCGCCAAAACCATCGGCGTATAGGAGCCTGCGATCAGGAAATAGATCGAAATGTGATCCAATACCTGCAGCTTGCTTTTCGGTCTCGGATTTCTCGCAGCATGGTATAGTGTGGAAAAGGTGTACACCATCAGGATTCCGATGCTGAAAGCCGTTCCGCCAATCAGGTCTGGCAATTGGCCCCCTTCGATGGACTTTTGGAGCAAAAAGGGAATCCCGACCAAGCCCAGGACCAACCCGATTCCATGGGAAAGTGCATTGGCAAGTTCTTCTTTTGGGGTTTGGGGACGCTTGGGCATAGCTTCAAATTCTCTTTGAAGCTACGGAGAATCGGAATTTGGTCAGCCGGATCGGACAGATTTCTCCGGGTTCAGATCCTGAAAAAGATCCCCTTGCGGTACAGGAAGTAGCAAAGCCCCCACATGGCAGCCAAGGCGGCAATGGCAGAAACCAAGGCCAGGCCATGCTCCCCAAACCCCATCCAGCCCAGAAATCCGCCGGTGAAAATCCCCAAGGTCTTGTTGAGCCAGCGGGCAAGCGTCTCCGCAAAGAGGTAGATGAAGATGGAGTTCATCCCCACGACCAAAAAGGGGAAGATGCCGATCCGCTTGTTTTTTATGTCCACCAGCCAATAGCTGAATGCCAGGGCCAAAACCGCCCAGCCTCCCGATGCAAACACGAAGGCCGTGGTGCTGATCCGCTTGATGATTGGCGTGATGCCAGCCCAGTCCAGTCCATAGCCCAGGACGAGGCCGACGATCCCGGCGACCGCAAAGGTTTTGACCTTGTCGGAGGCAGGCCTGGCGGAGAGCAGCAGGTTCCCGCAAATTGCCCCCCAGATCGTATGCGCTGCCGTGGGGAGGCAGTTGATTGCTACCCAACCTCCCCGGTTGATCTTGCCCATGAGGAGCTGGTCGGTGTAGTTGCCGAAATTGGTGCCGTGGACGAAGGGTGCTTCGGGGTTGTACACACGGTAGAGGATCTCTGTCAAAGCCAAGAGTCCCAAGGAGACGCCCAACTGGACTTTCCACCCTTTCGTCAATAAGAAATAAGTGACCAAAACAGTGAACGAAAGCTGGGTCAGCACATTCCAAAGCTCGAAAACCAATTTGCCGGAATAGATGCAATGCAGTCCTGTGCCAAAGAGGAACAGCAGCAGGCAGCGCTTCAGGATATGGCGGGTGACTGCGCTTCGGTTTTCCGCCAGTGCCAGTCTTTTATTGAGAGAAAAAGGCATCGCCACACCCACGATAAACATGAAAAAGGGCTGGATCAGATCCCAAAACCGCAGTCCGTTCCACTCATGGTGGGTAAACTGAAGGAAAAACGGATGCAGGCTACTTCCCTCGGGAAAGAGATCCAGCAGCGCACGATAGACATGGGCGGCTTCTGCGACCAACAAAAACATGGTCAAGCCCCGAAACAGGTCCAGGGAAACCAGTCTTTGGGTGGGGAGGGGGGTGATGGTCATTGCTTGGTTTTTTGGGGTTTAGGCTAAAATAGAAATTCCGGCGAGATTTTCCGTCAGGTGGCCCGTCAGGAACAGGGAAATCGCTTTTAGCTTTCTTCAATTGAAACAGAATAATCGCACGGTCGAAATGTGCGGTTCTTACCATTTTTTGGATTAAACCATTAAGCCCAATAAGAGAATTAAGAGCCAAGGGGGTGGGCTGTAAAGGCAATAATCGCATTGACCGGACTAGAGCGAAGCCCTTCATTTCCTTAATCCCCTTCATGTTTTGAACTTGCAAATGCTTTTTCACCAGCAGATTTCAATAGAAATGAGGTGATTGTTAAAAGCGATTTCCCTGCGGTCAGGAAGCAGTTTCGGGCCGGTTCACCCGTTTCTGCTGCCCAAGCGAGTGTCTCCGCTCGCGGTAGGATGGAAGTTTATTAAGCCGTTAGTGGAGACACTAACGGCGGCGGAGGGAGTTCATGGCGAATCCGGTCAATGGTTTCTGTCCTATCAATTGGAATGCGGCTTTAGCCCATTCCTATGTGAAATCCCACCCTCAATAGGCTTTAGCCGAAAAAAGTCCAATGGCCCAGACAAATAGGATCGATGTTTTAAAGTTCCGTGGTGAAAAAAATCAACCGCATGGAAGTTTCACCAAGGGATTAACAGCAAGACGCTGCCCAAGCGAGTGTCTCCACTCCCGGTAGGATGGAATAGGCAAAGCCGTTAGTGGAGACACTAAGGGCGGCGGAAGCAGTTTCGGACCCGTTTATCCCTTGGTTTCTGTTCGTCACTGGGGGAATCCCATTCTTCTCAGCGCGTTTTTTGCTTCGGCGAGCTCTTGGCTGAGCCGGTCCACTTTTTCCAGCAGATTGAATATCACATCGATGCCCTCGGGATTGACACCGAGCTCCTGATGGAGACGGATGATTTTTTCGAGGGTGGTGATGTTTTCTTCGGGCAGGTACCGGGTTTGTTCGACCGTTTGCACTTCGATCAGGCCGAGGTCGCTCAGGGAGTCGATAAAGGAAACCTCCACCTCGTAGTGGGTGCAGAGGGTTTCGATCAGGATCAGATTCGTGACAGCCATCTTATCGCAGGTTTTTCAGTTGTTCAAAGAGTTTCTTTTCCTCCGCGCTGAGGTTTGCGGGGTTTTTGACGGTGTAGGTCAGGATCAGATCCCCAAACTCCCCCTCTTTTTTGTACACCGGAAAGCCCTTTCCCTTGAGCCGGACTTTGGTGCCGGACTGTGTTTCGGGGGCGACTTTGAGTTTTACTTTCCCTTCGAAGGTATCCGCTGTGATCTCTCCCCCGAGGATGGCGGTGTAGAGGTCGATTTCCACGTTGGCGTAGAGCTGGTCTCCTTCCCGGTGAAACCCGGTTTCGTTGCGGATGGTGAATTTGATGTAGAGATCGCCGTGGGGACCTCCGTTGACTCCGGGGCCGCCCTTGCCTTTGATCTTGATGGTCTGCCCATCGGCAATCCCGGCGGCGATGGTCAGGCGGATTTTTTCGCCGTTGACCGTGAGTACCTGCTGGTGGGTCCGGTAGGCATCCCGGATGTTCAGGTTCAGTTCCGCATGAAAGTCCTGTCCCCGGAACTTGACCGAGCGGCCGCCCTGGCGGAACCCTCCCGTACTTCCGCCAAACATGGATTCAAAAAAGTCCGAATAGTCGCTGCCGGAATAGTCCTCTGCAAAGCTGCCCGAGTCCTCCCTCCGGCGGGAGGAATAGTCCCGGCCTGCATTGGCTCCGGCTTTTTCAAATTGCTCGGCATGTTTCCAGTCTTTGCCGTATTTGTCGTATTGCTTTCGCTTTTCGGCGTTGCTGAGTACCTCGTTGGCTTCGTTTACCTCCTTGAATTTTTGCTCGGCACCCTTGTCCCCGGGGTTGACGTCCGGGTGATACTTTCTGGCCAATTTGCGGTAGGCTTTTTTGATATCCGCTTCCGTTGCGTTTTTGTCGATGCCAAGGGTCTGGTAGTAGTCGATAAAATCCATGTCTTTTCTGCGGTTTGCCGATTGGCGGAATGTGAAAATCGGATCTCTTAAATATATGTAATCCAGCCAAGTAAAGCGGCCTTAGGTTCCATGAAAATGAACGGGTAAACTGCCAAAACCTCCCGGCAGCCACCTGGGTAATGAAGAAGATGACGGATGTTGGAAGAAGCCAGAAGTCTAAAATCAGATCCCGATAGCCGGGACTGAAATCGTCGTGTCCAAGAGCCGAGAGGCAAGAAGCAAGAGCCAAGAACTGTGAAATAGAAAGTCTGAAATCAGAAGTATGAAATGATGCCCGGTGTCTGGTGCCGGATGTTGGAAGATGCTGGAAGTCGGATGCCGGACAGTTTGAAGACGGAACAATCCGAAATTTCCCATTGAGATCCGAAAACCTGATCGGCCAACGGCAGCCAGGCTTCACATCATTTAACTGATTGGAGGGACTTTTAACTCGCTCATTGCGTGGCACAACCTGATCTTTATACCATGCGTGCCTGTTGGTTGATTTTGACTTTGCTTTGCATTTTTCCGGCTACCGGGTCTGGCCAGGGGTATTTTTCCTATCATGCTTCCGTGCGGGAAGCCGAAAGTTTCCTGCTGAATGGGGATTGGAACGGCGCTTTGGAGGAATATCTTGGGCTGGAGAAAAGCGTTGATTTCCTTTTTGCCAAAGATCTCAAGATCGCCTTGCAGCTCGCTTATCGAACCGGGGATTCGGTTTCTTTCCTGCGATTTTCTGAGAAGGCTTATGCCAGCGGGTGGAAGTGGAAAAAGGCAAAGAAAGAGCTGAATATGAATCCGGATTTTGCTGCCGGAATGAAGCGGGAACTGAGATCCATTGCCAGGAAGACAGAACAGGCCCCGGTTCCCCACCCGGAAGTCAGACAACAGGTCAAGCGGCTCTTCGTACAGGACCAATGGCAGGCGCTCGGGGCCTTGTTTACTTTTTCGCCAGAAAAGCAAGAGCGTTATGCCGAGCGGAAGTTTGCCCCGAAGGCTAAGCTGAGAGTCGAGAGTATCCAAGAAGTAATCGGTCAAATCGGCTATCCCGGCGAGATGCAGATCGGCAACTTCGTTTGGGCATCGACGATACTTTCACATTACAATTCGATGTCGGAGGAATTTGCAAAAGCCGACACGCTCTATCCGGTGATTAAAAGGTCACTGCAACGAGAGCTGGGTTTGGGAAGGATTTCACCCTTTGAGTTTGCCCTGATCGACAACTGGTATCAGTCTGTGAGCTCGGGACGGACAATTGAATCGTATGGGATCCTGGAGGGAGAGGTAAGCGAAGACTCAATCAGGTCCGTGGATGCCAACCGCCTTGCCGTGGGATTGCCCACGGTCGGCAGTTACAACCAACTCCTGAAATTGCAGGGCGAATCGGGAATCCGCCTGTTTTTCGGCGAAGCCTGGGGAAGCAATTCCCCTATCGGGATAAAGAAACGTCTATGAGTCAGAGTCTTTGCGGGAGGCCAAATGTCCGATACTTCGACAGGGCTCAGTACAGGTGCGGGATGTTCGGTGTTGGAAGAAGTCAGAAGTCTGAAATCGCCACGTCCGAGAGGCAAGAAGCAAGAGCCAAGAGCCAAGAAGCAAGAACCGTGAAATCGAAAGCCTGAAATCGGAACTGTGTTGTGCCCAACATCCGACATCCGACATCGCAAATCCGAAATCTAGGGAGCCTTTCAAAAAAAATCCCGCCCATTACATGCTGGGCGGGATTTTTGACGTCTGAAGGAACGGTTAAAACTGAGTTTTCAACTGCTCCAGCTTTTGGTCCGCCTGGGTGTCGATCTGGAATGAAAGGGAAACTTTCTCCCAAGCCATGGTGACGGTGGCCACTTTGTTGTTTCCGGCGGAGATGGTGTAGGTCAGCCTTTCGGTGTTTTCACCCATCTTCGGAGTGGCTTTGACCGCCACGGCATCGTCGGCGGCCAGGGCTTGCTCGTCGATCTTTTCATCCTTCATGTAGGCATAGACGCTCTCTGCCTTTTGGTTCAGGTGAACGGTCCATTCTCCGGAAGCGGCGGGGGTGATGAAGATGGAGTACTTTCCTGCGGGAAGGTTCTTTCCGCCCACACTGACTCCGGTGCTGAACTCGATGGTGGTTTGGGCATTGGCTCCCGCCCTCCAGGTTTCTCCGTATTTCACGAGTTCGCCGAAGACCTTGCGCCCTTTTACCCCAGGGGAGGAGTAGGCAATGCTGATCTTGGTGAAGCCGATATTTTGGGATACGTAAGCAGCCGGGCTGGACGAGGGCGCTTGCAACTGGGCCAGTGCCCCAAAGGTGGAAGCGATAAATAGGCCGAACGCCAGTAACAGGGTTTTGGTGTTTTTCATGGGTTTGTTTGAATTTGGGTTTGTGGTGGAAAGCTAAGAAAAAAACCGACTGGGATGCTTGTTTCCATCGGGATCTTTACCCAATCGGCTTTGGTGTCTAAAGGTCTATTTGTTCAACTGGCTCTTGATAAAGGCCACGCTCTGCGGAATCTGGGCTACGGACCGGCTGCTTTCATCTTCGATCACGAGATATTTGGTTCCCTGTTTTTTCGCTTCCTGGATCAGGCCTGCGATGTCGATGTCGCCGGTGCCCAGCACTACATTCGTTTCCACATCCCCGTGCCCGTCAGGGGAACCGGGAGTTCCGATTTTCCGGTCTTTGAGGTGGAGCTGGGGAAATTTTCCGGGATATTTCTTCATCAGCGCCAAGGGATCGCCTCCGCCCATCTGTACCCAAAAGACATCCATGTTGAACTGGAAGTCTTTGGCGTTTTCCAACATGTAGTCCATGGGAGTCCCCGAGGGGGAATCGGCAAATTCGTAGCCGTGCGGATGATACGTCAGCGTGATTCCCTCTTTGGCCAGCATTGCGCCGGTTTGGTTGAAAAGCTCCGTGGCCGCCTTGATGTCCTCCATCGAGATCGGCCCTTCGGTATGGGGAATCCAGTAGCAGGTGGCGTATTTGGCGCCGTACTTCTTGGCATCGGCGATGATTCCGGCAGGGTCGGATTTCAGCTTGTTGTAGTCTGCGCCCACACCGACGATGCGGAGCTTGTTGTCTTGGAGGAGTTTTGCATATTCCGCCTCGGACATGCCGTAGCCTCCGCCGCCCTCCAGCGCGGAGATGCCCCACTCGGCAATCATCTGGTGGTATTTGACAGGATCCACCTTCATTTCATTGCGAAGGGAGTAGAGTTGCAGGGCGACTTCCTGGGCCTTCAGGCCAAATGGCACCGCCAAGAGCAGGGCCAAAAAGAGTGATTTCAGTTTCATAGTATCTTGGGTATTTTGGTTTGGTGTAAGCTATGGATTTTTGCAGTTTCAGGAAAGATCTTAGGGGCATTTTCCCTAAATTGTCCACCCAGCACTGTTCTCTATGAATTCAAGAAGAAAATTTATCCAAACCACTTCCTTATTAGGATTAGCTATGAGCATTAAACCCGATTTCTCCCTTTTGGCCGCTCAGGACCAGCTCCTCGGCCACGGGGATTTTAAGTACAAAATCGATCCCTCTTGGGGAAATCTCGACCCTGCCAAAGTCCCCGTGGTCAACTGCCACGAGATGGTCATGGATCGAAAAGGGCGGATGATCATGGTCACCGACGAGGCGAAAAACAACGTGATCATCTACGATCAGTCCGGAAAACTTCTCGGAACCTGGACCCTTGGACTCGACCGGGCTCATGGCCTGTCCCTAGTGGACGAAGGGGATGCCGAATACCTCTGGGTCGTGGACAACGGCGGGAAGGTCGTCAAAACCACACTTGACGGGAAAACCGTCGCGGAGATTCCCTCGCCCCTGAGTTCCGGGATTTACACCGAAAAAATGTCCTGGGTTCCTACCGAAACAGCCGTGGCTCCCAACGGAGACCTCTACATCGCCGACGGCTACGGTTCCCAATATTTCCTCCAGTATGACAAAAACGGCAACTTTATCCGAAAATTCGGCGGGCCGGGCAGAGAGGACAGCCAATTCAGTACCGCCCATGGGATTGCGATAGACCAGCGTGGCGGAAAAGCACCTACCCTGCTCTGCACCTCCAGAGGGCACAATTCCTTCAAGCGCTTCACGATGGACGGGGAGTATATCGAAACCATATTCCTGCCGGGAGCCTTTGTCTGCCGCCCGGTGATCCATGGCGAAAATCTCTACGCCGGGGTCTGCTGGTCCAGGCTGAGATATCTGGAGCAAACGGACAATTCGGGCTTTGTGACCATCCTGGACAAGGACAACAAAGTCGTCTCCAATCCCGGCGGCACAGCCCCGGAATACCGCAACGGGGAGTTGCAGATCATGCTTCAGAAGGAGCCGGTGTTCAAGCACTGCCATGACGTCTGCATCGATCAGGATGAAAACATCTACGTCTGCCAGTGGAATGCGGGAAAAACCTATCCGATTAAGCTTACTCGGGTATAATGGATTTTCGGCGTTTCCGATTCATCATTCGATATTCGGCGTTCGACATTCGATATTTTAATAATGAACTATGTGTATCCGTATAGATGCATGTATCGACAATTTGGCCTCGACTTAGTTCGACACACTTCGACAAGCTCAGTGAAGAAGCTCCCCACCTTGAGGAACTCCGATCCCCGAGCGACTTGTAGTGAGCTGGTCGAACTAAGTCGAGGGGAAGCCATTTCCGAATTTTATTTCGCTACGCGCAACATTCCGAATAGTCACCTAATGAATATTGAACATCGAACCAATGACAAATTTCAAACAAACCTAATCCTTTTAGCCATGAAAGAAGTAACCGTTGGATGGTTTGAGATTCCGGTCAAAGACATGGACCGGGCCATTGCTTTCTATGAAAAGGTGTTTGACTGCAAGCTGGACAAGCAGGTGATGGGGGATCTCCAGATGGCCTGGTTTCCCTGGGGCGATGACGGGAAAGGTGCCGGGGGAAGCCTCGTCTATCACGAACAATTCTACGAAACCAGCAGACACGCAGGCACCTTGGTCTATTTTTCCTCGGAAGACTGTTCGGTAGAACTCGGAAGAGTGGAAGAAGCCGGAGGAAAGGTGCAGATCGCGAAAAGGCTCATCGCTCCCGATATTGGTTACATGGGGGTGTTTTTGGATTCCGAAGGCAACCGGATTGCGGTTCATTCGCGGAGTTGAAATCGAAATATCTTTGGGAAAAATCTCACTTTCGCTTCCGGATTTTTGGATTTAGGCTTGTGTGTAAAACAGCCCGAATGTTGACCTCTCGCACCGTTTCTTCGATAGTGAAGTGGATCAAGAACGGAAAATTTTTCATAGGCAAGCATCGGACGTTTTGGTATCGAACCTGGAAAAATGGATTTCTTTTCAGACCGTTAAGTTGGGATCTTAATTCTTCCGAAAACCGGATGCCCAAACCAGCCAATTTCTGTTCAAAGTAAGAAGCAGCTTCTTCGCTGATGACC
Source organism: uncultured Limnohabitans sp. (assembly GCA_964530015.1). Lineage (GTDB taxonomy): Bacteria > Bacteroidota > Bacteroidia > Cytophagales > Cyclobacteriaceae > Algoriphagus. The sequence continues at coordinate 14,211 of CAZGYC010000061.1, forward strand.
ACATCAAAAAGTCCTTTGCTTGAGCTTTTCATCCAAAGTGTCAAAAAATGTATCCATGGGAACATTGTTTTTTGGATTCGAATTTTTCATCCTTTCCAAAACCAACTGTTGATGAACCTCGGGAATTTCCATGTTGAGATCATGGGAAAACCCCATGTCTTCGATCAATTCCAAAAAGAAGGCTAATTTTTCTTCGGGTATTTGTACGGTGACCTCTTTCATCGATTCAGGATTTTCTACAAGTTAACCAAAAATTGGGCAAAAAGATTGCGGAAGCCATGGGAGCTGTATTGGCTCCGTTGCCCCTGAAATCGATCAAACCAACACCACCCTTAGGCTTTTGGCACCATGCGCTCCGATCACGAGTGATTGTTCAATATCAGCAGTTTTGGAGGGCCCCGCGATAAAAACCCCAAACCCGGAATACGCATCGCCAATCCGGGTATATCCTTGGTGCATCGTTTCGACCAGGTCCGTTCTTTCCAAGACAATCACCAAATGCTCGGTGATAAAGGGCAATACGCGAAGGCCAAGTTCTGCATCTTCCAACCAAATGGCGCCGTTTTCGGCCACTCCAAATTGCCCATCCAAGATCGCCAATCCCAAATCCTCCAATCCATGCGGATCTTCGGGGAGACTGACCGTGGATATCCCCGGAAAATGGGCGGACAGCGAAATGATCTTTGGATGTTTCACGGCAGCCAGCCAGGCATCAAACTCCGCCCTGCTCAGCACCTCACCTTTGTTGCCCAGGATGGACTGGACAAAGCTTTCCGCGACTTCGCCGGATATGCCGAACTCCGGGATTTCAGGGAGGTTTTTTGGCTCCAAAGCAATCCCGCGGATCGCTGACAGTATTTTTTCTCGGCTGCTCATGATCGGTTCTTTTGATACCATTGCTGAAAGGATTCCTTGGGGGGATCCGGCAGATCCCTGCTTTTTCCCCAGACATTGAGCGGATGGTAGATCAGGCTGTCGGGCAGGGTTTTGAGTGCCTTCCGCATCAGGTTCCCGGAGATTTTATAGGCCAAAGGACTCTTGAAAATCCCGTTGGCGAGCTTCATGGACAGTCCTTTTGCAAACTCCCCGTGCGCTTTGGTGATTTCCTGCCTCCATTCAAACAGTTGCTCGTGGATGTTGATCTTCACCGGACAGACATCCGAACAACTGCCGCAGAGCGTGGAGGCAAACGGCAAGGAGCTGTGTTTTTTCATGTCCAAACCAGGCGAAAGAATGGAGCCAATCGGCCCCGGAACCGTGCTTCCGTAGCTAAACCCGCCGCTCCTTCTGTAGATCGGGCAGGTATTCATACAGGCTCCACAACGGATGCACTTGAGCGAATTTTTGAATTTTTCGCGGGCGAGCTGGGCTGTCCGTCCATTGTCCACCAAGACGATGTGGAGTTCCTTTCCCGGAGAAGGGCTTCGGAAATGGGAGTTGTAGTTGGTAACGGGTTGGCCTGTGGCCGATCTTGCGAGAAGGCGGAGGAAGACTCCAAGATCTTTTCGCCTCGGGATGATTTTTTCGATTCCCATGCAGGCAATGTGCACATCCGCGAGGTGAACGCCCATGTCGGCGTTGCCTTCGTTGGTGCAGACGACAAACTCACCCGTCTCGGCCACGCCAAAATTGACTCCGGTCAGGGCAACTTTGGCTCCCAGAAACTTCTCTCTCAGGTGCACCCGAGCGGCATTAGTCAGATAAGCGGGATCTTCGTTTCCCTTCTCGGTTTGAAGCTTTTCGTGAAAAAGCTCCGCGATCTCTCCCTTTTTCAGGTGGATGGCGGGAAGCACAATATGGCTAGGAGGCTGATGCAGCAGCTGGACGATCCGCTCCCCCAAGTCAGTATCCACGACATCAATGCCGTTTTTTTCAAGAAATGGATTCAAATGGCACTCTTCGGTCAGGATGGATTTGCTCTTGACGATGGCCTGGCACTGGTGCCGCCGGAGGATGTCCAGGACGATCCGGTTGTGCTCTTCGCCATCCTTGGCCCAGTGGATCTGGATGCCGTTTTTTTGGGCATTTCGCTCAAAATCCTCCAGATAGTCACCCAGATTTGCCAGGACATTGTCTTTGATCTGGGAGGCAAGCTCCCGCAACTCTTCCCACTCGGGGATGGTTTTGCTGATCCGGTCCCGCTTGTCACGGACAAACCACAGGGTCTCGTCGTGCCATTTGGCTTTGGCCTGGTCTTTCAGGAATTCTACGGCATTCTCCGGATGGCTCATGAGATTGCCTGGTTTAGGATTTCTGCGATATGGAGAAATTTCAGCGGCTGCTTGTTGCGTGTGGCGATTCCCTGCAGGTGCATGATGCAGGACATATCCCCTCCGGTGAGGATTTCGGTCTGGTGGCTGAGGTGGTCTTCTATTCGGTCTTTGCCCATTTGGACTGAAAGTGCCTCTTCGGTCACGGCAAAGGTGCCGCCAAAGCCGCAGCATTCGTCTGTCCGGCTGAGCTCTACCCATTCCAAACCCTCCAGGTTTTCCAACAGTTTTTTCGCCTTGTTGAAGGGTGTCTGATTGAGCTCGGAGCTGGACGAAAGCCTCAGCCCACGCTGTCCGTGGCAGGAAGAATGGAATCCCACCCGGTGGGGGAATTTGCCTTCCAGTTTTTCCACTTTCAGGATATCGGTAATAAACTCGGTCAGCTCAAATACCTTGTGGTGCAGTTCGGTCTGTTCCTTTTCAAGGCCCGGAACTGACGGTGAATGCTCCTTGACGTGCAAGACACAACTGCCGGAAGGAGCCACCACATAATCGAAGTCCCTGAAAAGTTCGATAAAATGCTGGGTGGTGCCGACGGTGTCCCGCGCATACCCGGAATTGGCCAGGGGCTGGCCGCAGCAGGTCTGGCCCAAGGGGTAGCTAACCTCGCAGCCCAGCTTTTCGAGTAGCTCCAAGCTTGCCACTCCCACTTGGGGATAAAACTGATCCACATAGCAGGGAATAAAAAGCCCAATTTTCGGGGAATTGGAATTCATGGGGGAAGTTAAGGTCAGGAGTCCATATTCACCAACATCGCGGCACCCAATGCCGATCCGTTGGGAAAATCGCTCGGGATGATCTCCATCCCGGGCAGTTTTTTGCGAAGCATCTCCAGGAAGATGGAATTGGCATTGAAGCCGCCGTCCACAAACAGCCTGCTGACCGGAGCTCCGTCCAAGACGAGCCGGAGGGAAGCGACCTGGATGTCCGTGAGCTCGTGCAGGAAGGTGTAATAGGCTTCGGTAAATTCCGAAAAGCTGCTCCAATCACTGGAATCGGCCTTTTCCAAGCCGTAATCGGCAGGCTTCAGGTACTGAAAGCCGATTCGTTTTGTCGCGCGGCCGCTGACCTTCTGGTAGAGCGATTCGTCAAACTGAAGTTTTTTGTAGGTGCCAAGTGGAAGCTCCCAATGGGCGTACATTTCATCGACTTGGTATTTGTGCTCCTCGCCGATAAACAGGCGGGAGATCTTGATTGGCTGGCCGGAGATGCTGAGAAACTGCAGACAGTCTTTGGTCAGCTCCGATTCGGAGAGCGACGTCTTGTTGAACGGGTTGATGCTGATCGCCCAAGTGCCGGTCGAAAGCAGGGCAAAGGGTTCTTTTTCCTGCTTCAGGTAGGGCAAAAGTGCGCCGGATGAGTCATGCACTCCGATTCCGCAGGGGATGGAGCCGAGTTCCGGCTTGGTTTTCAGCAGGGAATTTCCCGGGAGGATGGGGGGCAAAAGCGCTTCGATGCCTTCATTTTTCACCCAGTCATGGTAGTCCATCTTCCCAAAATCCCACAGGCCGGTGTGGCAGCCGATGCTGGTATAATCTGAGACCATTTTTCCCGTGAAAATCAAACTCAGGAATTGGGGCAAATGGAGGCAGTGGCTTACTTTTTTGAAAAACTCCGGTTTGGCATATTTCAGGAAGTAAATCTGCAGGCCAGAATTGAGCATGGCCAGGGGAGGGGAGGAGGTTTGCTGGCAAAAGGCCATTTTACCGCCGTTTTCCCCGTAAAATTTCTCCAGAAGTTCCCCGGGAAACGGCTTGAGGTAGTCGTAAAGGGGAGTGACGGGCTCGCCGTTTTCGTCGGTGTGGACAAAGGAGGCTCCGTGGCCGGAAAAATTGAGTTTTTTGATCTCAAACTTTTCGGAATTGAGCGCTTCGCGAAACGTCTCCAGCATCCATTCCCGAAGGGGAAGGATGGGTTCGCTGGGAAAGCCATCCTCGTCGGGGATGGCGTCCAGGCGTGTGTAGGCATTGTGGACTTCCCTTAGGTTTTCGTCAAAAAGGAAGAATTTTTTGTTCGTTTTCCCGATGTCAAAAACAGCGGTAACGGGGATTTTTTGCATTTACGGTTTAAGAATTACAAAGTGTCGGATTTACGATCTACGAAGTACGATTTACGAGGGCATGAATAGCGTTGAGGCTTTGGGCGCGGGGAAACTTTCCAACTTTGCCATCTCGCAACCTTACAAACCCAATTTTTCAATCTTCCAATTTTCCGATCAAAAAACATCGGGCACCGGACACCTAGCATCCCTCACTTTTCAACCCAATCTTTCAATTTTCCAATTTTTCAATCTTCCAATTCTAAAGCGACTTCCTGAGCGTCATCCGGAACGGATTTTTGATCGGAATGCGGTCCTCTGTGCCCAATATTTGCTCTGCGATGGTTTTGCCCATGGCTTGGAAATCAGTTGAAATGGTCGTGATTCCCTCCGCAAGGATTTCCTTGAGCGGGGTGTCATTGTAGGAGATCACCCCGATGTCGCGACCCAGTTTCAGCAATTGTTCACGGGATTTTTTTACGATATTGACCAGATCCGACTCCGCCATCACGATGTGGCAGTCCCCTTCGTCCAGCGGTTCATCGTCATCCACGCCGTCCACGATGAGGTTTTTGAAATCATGGAAAAAGCAAAAACGCTTAAATCCGTCCATGATCTCCATCGGATAAAGGTCTCCCTTGGGAAACACCAAGATCAGGCGTCGGTATTTTCGCAAGTGGGAAATCCCGGATTCCAATACCTCGAAGATGTCCTTGGAAAAGTCCTGATAGACGCCGGGAAACTCATTTTCGTGGTCTTTTACCGCACGGTCGATGATCAGGAGCTTGTCCTTTGGAATCCGCTTGATCAGATCGTAGGCCGTTTCCGGATGTCCTGCATTGTCAAAGAAATGCGGGGCCAGCACATAGTAGTTGTAGTTGCCCAAGTTGGCTTCCAGCAGGTCTTCCAGCAGGTTTCGGTTGTAATGATGGATGTGGAGGTCCACGGAAGCCTGCGAGCCGAGCGTTTCGATGATCGAGTAGTAGATGATCTTTTTGTAGGAGCTCAGCTTGTTGAAAAGCAACAGCACCTTTGACTTGTGTCCCATGTTGGTGGAGGAGATGTAAAAGCCCTTGCCCCGAACCGAGGAGATAATCCCCCGGTCACGAAGCTCGTTGTAGGCTTTTTCCACGGTATCCCTGGACAGCAAAAAATCAAAACTGGTCTCGTTGATGGAAGGAATGCGGTCTCCGATTTTGAGCTTTCCCTTCTCTATGTCCTCCAGGATCAAATTGACTACCTGAAGGTACTTCGGCGTGCGCGATTCCACGGCGATTTTTTCGGATTTGTCAAGAAGCATAGGTTATTGGGTTGTTGGGTTAGGGCAAATAGGGCAATCGAGAATCGAATCTATCGAGGGAAAGCGGCGGCTAAGCCACCATCCACGTTGAGCATATTTCCGGTGGTCTTGGTGAGCAAGCCTCCGACGAATGCAAATGCAGCATCGGCGATGTCGCTCACTTTGACGCTTTCTTTGAGCAGTGTTCTGTTTGCGTAGTATTGGGGAAGGTCTTTTACGTCGATGCCATAGGCCTTCGCCCGGTTTTCGGCCCATCCGCCTTCCCAGATGTTGGAGTTTTCGATCACGGCATCCGGATTCACCACATTGACGCGGATCTTGTCCTCCGCCAGCTCGGCAGCCATCAATCGGGACATGTGGAGCTGGGCGGCTTTAGCGGTACCATAAGCTACGTTTTTTGGGCCAGCAACCAAAGCATTTTTGCTTACGACATTCACGATGTCACCGCCCAATCCCTGCTGCTTCATCAGCGATACTCCGGCTTTGGAGACGTGATATTGCCCCATGACCAAGATGTCATTGAGACGTTCCCAATCTTGGTCAGAGTGATCTTCGAAGGATTTTGAGATCGAAATTCCGGCATTGTTGACCACGATGTCGATCCCGCCGAACTTCAGGCAGGTGGCCTGGATAGCATCTGCCAAGGTTTCCGTGTTGGTGACATCCAGCCTTGCGCCCAAAACGGCGTCTTTGCCGTATTTCTTCTCAAACTCCGCCACCGCACCGTCAAGTCTGCCTTGATCAATGTCAGTCAGTACCACGCAGGCACCTTCCTGCACGTATCGTTCTGCGATGCCTTTGCCGATCCCCCCGGCACTTCCGGTGACCAGCGCGATCTTGCGGGAAAGCGGTTTTTCCTTGGGCATACGGGAAAGTTTGGCCTCTTCGAGGAGCCAGTATTCGATGTCGAACGCCTCCTGAAGCGGAAGGGAAACGTATTCCGAAACCGCCTCGGCACCGCGCATCACATTGATGGCATTGATGTAGAACTCCGAGGCCACCCGGCTGGTCTGCTTGTCTTTGGCGTAGCTGAACATCCCCACTCCAGGCCACAGGATTACGACCGGATTTGGGTCGCGCATGGCGGGGCTGTTGGGGTGCTTGTGCGTTTCGTAGTAGTCGGCGTACATTTCCCGATAAGCCTGGAAAGCGGCGCCGATGGATTCTTTCAGTCCGTTCACGTCGCTCAGATCCGCGTCTGCGGCCAGGTCAAGGACGAGCGGGCTGATCTTGGTTCGCAGGAAGTGGTCTGGGCAGGAGGTTCCCATAGGAGCCAGTTTGCCGAGATCATGGCTGTTGATGAACTGCAGGACGGTGTCGTTGTCGTTGAACGTACCGACCATCCGTTTTTCGGAGGAAGCAAGTCCACGCAAGATTGGAGCGAGTTTGGCCGCTTGGGATTTTCTCTGGTCAGGAGCCAAGGAAGTGACTTTTTCTCCGCCGAAGACTGGCCTTTTCTTCCCGTAGTTTTCAGCAAGGTAGGCGGATGCAGCCTCGATTACCTCAAGGCTGTTGAGGTAGCATTCGTAGGCAGTGTCACCCCAGGTGAACAGGCCGTGGCCGCCGAGCATGATTCCCCTGATTCCGGGGTTGTTGTCCAGCGCTTCTTTCAGTTGAAGTCCCAGGTCAAAGCCCGGACGCTGCCAAGGCACCCAGGCGATGGCACCTTTCCAGAGGTCTTGGGTGATTTTCTCCCCGTCTTTGGACGCCGCAATGGCAATGGCAGCATCGGGATGGAGGTGGTCGATGTGCCTGAAAGGCAAAAATCCGTGGAGCGGTGTATCGATGGAAGGAGCCTTCGAAGCCAAGTCGTAGATGCAGTGGTTGAAGAGCTCGACCATTTCGTCCTCGAACTCGATTCCCCGATAGATTCCCTTCAGGGATCTGAGTTTCTCCACGTACAGTCCGGCCAATCCAGCGCGTGTCATCGTGCCGATATCCCCGCCGGATCCTTTGATCCACATGACTTCCACCGGCTCCTTGGTCAGGGGATCCAGTTCGGTGGTCTTGCAGGAGGTATTTCCGCCGCCGTAGTTGGTTATTCTCAGGTCTGCGCCGAGGATGTTGGAACGATAGATCAAAAGATCGACCTCATTGCCTTCCAATTTGGCGGCTTTGGCCTCGTCCCACAGGTAGCTTACATATTTGAAACTCATAGTCGGTATGTTCATTGTTAAACAGGGCTGTTGGTAATGGGATGAATTTCCCAGAAATCAGCCCAATAGGTATCCTGTAGTGTCTTGAGTGATAGGGTTTTTTTGGGATTTTTTTTCTTCTTTGGGGAAAGGGAATTCTGATATTCGAATCCAAACCCCGGAAATTTGTCCCGAAAATAGGGGATTCCAAAATAAACATGGGATAAACGGCGAAAAATCATTCGGACAGTACAGGACAGGGCAGGTGGGTCTATTCCTTTAATTCAGTTAAAAATTATCCCAGATGAGCAATCGGTTTTTCAAGAAAATTGTCGGCGGTACCAATGAATACGAAAGGACTCCCGTCCCCGCGGAAAGTCTCAAAGGCGGGAAGAGTTTTCTGGGGATGTATGCCGGGGAGCACACGGCCGGGACGGAGTTTGTCATCGGGCCGCTTTTTGTCGCGCATGGCGTGAGTGCCGGAGATTTGGTTTTAGGGCTGCTGATCGGCAATCTGCTGGCTGTACTGAGCTGGGGGCTGATCACCGCGCCGATTGCCACGGCCAAGCGTATGACTCTTTATTATCAACTGGAGCGGATAGCCGGAAAAAATGTGGTGCGGTGGTACAATCTGGTCAATGCCCTCATGTTTTGTTTTTTGGCGGGATCGATGATTGCCGTGTCCGCCACGGCCGTTGGGATTCCTTTTGACCTGGAGATGCCGACGTTGACGGATTGGTTGCCGAGGACTCCGGGTTGGATCGTGACCGTCTTGCTGATGGGGGCGATCATCACTTTGGTGGCGATCCAAGGCTACAACCAGGTTGCCAAGTTTGCCAACGTGATGTCTCCCTGGATGATCTTGGTGTTTTTTGCCGCAGCGTTTGTCGGCCTGGCGCAGTTGGGAGTGGAATCTTTCGAAGGTCTTCTGGCCGTTTCCCAAGAGGTGATTTGGAATGGCGTTCCCCTGCCGGGAATGTCCCAGTTTACGATTTGGCACATCATCTTTTTTGCCTGGTTTTGCAATATGGCCATGCATATCGGGATGTCGGATCTGACCATCCTCCGCTACGCCCGATCCTGGAAATCGGGCTTTACCGTCTTTGCAGGGGTGTATTTGGGGCATTTTGTGGCTTGGATCGCTTCCGGGATCCTGTATGCGGTATTTCTCCAGTCGAATATCGGTTCGCAGGAATTTGCTCCCGGCCAAATTGCCTACCAGACCCTGGGAATTGCCGGAGCTGTCTGCGTGGTGATCGCGGGATGGACCACGGCCAACCCGACGATTTACCGGGCAGGATTGGCATTGCAGGGGATATTCCCGAAAGTGGAGACTTGGAAAATCACCGCCATCGTGGGCGGTGTCACTTCGGTTGCGGCCTGCTTTCCGGCTTTGGTGATGAAGCTGCTGGACTTTGTGGCACTCTATGGACTGCTGCTGATGCCGATGGGCGCAGTGATCTTTGCCGATTTTTACTTTTCGGGAAAGATGGGCTTCCGCGCCGAAGGAGCCCTGAGTTCCAAATCGGATTTCAGCCTTCCCGCCCTGCTTAGCTGGCTGTTGACGCTGGTCTTTTGTCTGGCGCTGAATTACTTCTACGGAGTCGAGATTTTCTTTCTCGGCCTGCCGGGCTGGTTTGTGGCCGTTGCCATCTTTGTCGTCTTATCCAAGGTAAAATATCCAATCACCAAACCCCTTGCCGCATGAAAATTCTGCCTAAACTCGTTTCTCTGGGAGGGTTGATCCTTTCGATCGCACCTGCGGTTTTGTTTTTTCTGGGAAAGATGGACATGGATTCGATGAAATTATGGATGGGCGTCGGGATGGCGGCCTGGATGGTGTCGGCCCCTTTTTGGGTCAACAAAACCAGTGGGCAGTGAGCAGTCGCAGTAGGCAGGATTCAGTGCGTTGTAACTGATTGCTATTCACAAATGATCAATGATCAATGACCAATGACCAATGATCAATAATCAATGAGCAATAATCAATGACCAAATAACCAATAGCCCATGCCAACTGACTTCCATCAAAGCTCGCTTTCCCTCCTTTCTGATCAACTAGGTGCCAAAGGAATCGATATGACCAAACTCATTTCCAAAATCTCCGCCTTCCAGATCGCCGTGCCGAGTTGGGCACTTGGGGCGGGAGGGACGCGCTTTGGCCGGTTTTCCATCGGCGGTGAACCCAGAAACCTGGAGGAAAAGCTGGAGGATATCGGGCTTTTGGCCAAGTTGACCAAGCGGACGGATGCGGTTTCCCTGCATATCCCCTGGGATATTCCACAGGATGCCGAAGCGGTGAAGCAAAAAGCCGCAAGCCTCGGCATCAGCTTTGACGCGATGAACAGCAATACCTTTCAGGACTATGGGCAGCCTTTGAGCTATAAAATGGGTTCGCTCAGCAATGCGGATGCAGCCATCCGAAAGCAGGCCGTGGAGCATAACCTGCAGGTGATCGAGATCGGAAAAAATCTGGGGAGCAAAGGACTGACCGTCTGGCTGGCGGATGGGAGCAATTTTCCCGGGCAGGCACATTTCAGAAAGGCGCTGCAATGGACCACAGAATCTTTGCAAGAGATCTATGCGGGGATGCCTGCGGACTGGAAGCTGTTGCTGGAGTACAAGCCTTACGAGCCCAATTTTTACCATACCGTGATTCCCGATTGGGGTACTTCGGCACTCATTTGCCGTCAACTGGGTGATCGGGCCAAAGTCTTGGTGGATCTCGGACACCACCTGCCCAACACCAATATCGAGCAGATCGTGGCCACGCTGATGCATCAGGGTATGCTGGCGGGTTTCCACTTCAACGACAGCAAGTTTGGAGACGATGACCTCAGCACGGGCAGTATCAAGCCCTATCAGTTGTTTTTGATCTTCTGCGAACTGGTCGGTGGGGCGGAGGAAAATGCCCAAGCCTGGGAATCCATCTCCTGGATGATCGATGCGAGCCACAATACCAAGGACCCCATCGAAGATCTGATCCAGGCATTGGAAGCGATCTCCCAAGCCTATGCCAAAGCACTTTTAATAGATCGCGGAAAGTTGGCTCAGTGCCAAAATGAAGGCGATACAGTCGGCGCGCAGGAGGTGCTGCAAGAGGCGTTTCTGACCGATGTCAGGGCCTTGGTGAGGGAAGCCAGAATCCAAAGCGGAGGGGAAGCGGATCCTTTGGCCTATTACCGAAAGGAAAAAATCCGGGAAAAGCTGATTGCCCGGAGAGGAAAGCATTCCCAGGCGAGTGGGTTGTAGTACCGCCTCCTTCTCGCCAAACTTGCAAATTCATCGAACTTTATGAAGTTGGGACTTTCTGATCCTTCAAAAATGCAGCATTCGGACTTTTCGCTGTAAAGGGTTAACTTCCTTTTTCTAACCCCGAAGACTATGCGAAATGCTGTTTGGATTTTCTTTTTGATGCTTCTTGCCTGCTCAAAACCCCAAGTGGAACAAGTTCAGCCGACTGGATATGCTACCATCGGTTCGGTCGAACGACTGGATTCTGCGGTCAATTCCCTCATTTCTGCCGATGCCCAGATCGAAGTCTTGGCCTCGGGCTTTGAATGGGCTGAAGGACCGCTTTGGCTGGAGGAGCAGCAGGCTTTGATTTTTACTGACGTGCCGACCAACAAAATCTGGAAATGGACGGAAAAAGACAGCCTTTCGCTCTATTTGACCCCTTCGGGCTATCTGGGTGATCGCACAGACAAGCGCGAACCCGGGGCCAATGGTTTGGCTTTGGATGGGCAGGGAAATCTGATTCTGTGCCAGCATGGAGAGCGGCAGATCGGAAAAATGTCGGCTTCGCTCGATGCGCCCAAGCCGGAGTTCGAAGCGTTGGCTGCCAATTTTGAGGGAAAAAGACTCAACAGTCCCAATGATTTAACCTTTAATTCCAAAGGACAGCTCTTTTTCACCGACCCGCCTTACGGCATGGATCCTTGGGATGAAAAGCAGCTCGATTTTCAAGGGGTCTATCGCTTGGATGCCGATGGAAAAGTGAGCCTATTGGTCGATTCGCTCAGCCGACCCAATGGCGTTGCGCTGAGCCCGGACGGGAAGGCACTTTATGTCGCCCAGTCCGATCCCGAGAAGGCCCGGTACTATGCCTTTGATCTGGATGAATCGGGAAGCGTGGTTTCGGGAAAAGTGCTTTTTGACGCGACTTCGCTCAAAAGTGAATCGCGAAAAGGCCTTCCGGACGGCTTGAAGGTTCATTCCAATGGGACGCTTTTCGCAACCGGCCCAGGTGGGGTGTTGGTCATTAGCCCGGATGGAAAACATCTAGCGACGATCCTGACCGAAAACGGAACGGCCAACTGTGGGTTTGACTCCGCGGAAAAGTACCTGTACATGACGGCGGATGCATATTTGATGAGGATAGCTTTGAAGTGAGAAGGCTGAAGTCAGAGTGGTTCGTCACTGCGAATGGGAAAAATTTGGGATTTGCAAAAGAGGGATGACGGGTAAACAGGGTAGTATCAAATGCCGTAGGCATGAGCGATCCTCTAGCCAGCCATTTCAATGGCTGGAAAAAGATCGATGGGGGGTACAACCAAATGCCGTAGGCATGGCCGATAACGGTTAAATTAGCCCAAGAACCAACGCTAAATCCACGATGCCAAACACCTGTTCAAAGATGTATTGCCAAGCCGTGTTTGCGGTGAAATACAGAAAGGCCATTATCCAAAATTCCTTCAGGAGTGAACTGTAGGGGTTATTGGAAATCTGATCAACGAGACCGGAGCAAAGACGCTGATCGTCAACGGGCATTTTGACCATGTTCATTGCCTGTTCCGGTTTTATCCAAAACAAGCTGTCTCTGGGATAATGAAAAGCACCAAATCCAAATCATCCAAGTGGTTGAATGAATCGAAACTACTGGAGGACAGATTTGAATGGCAATCGGCATTTGGATCTTTCACCTACAGTGAAAAGGAAATATCGAAGGTGTTTGACTATGTAAAAAACCAAGAAACCCACCATCAAAAAATGACTTTTAGGGAGGAGTATATCCTGATGTTAAAGGCCCATAAGATTGATTTTTTGCCAGAATACCTGTTTAAGGAGCTTGAATGAACATCGTCCGTCCCTACGGGACTTTTCCAGCTCATATTGCCCTCAATGGTTCCAGCCATTGAAATGGCTGGCAAGAAGATGGCCCGTCCCGATGGGACTGGAAAAACTTGTCCGCCGCGGCGGATTGGAAACCAGACTATGTTATATGAAGACAAGATCCCCAAATCCAATCAATGCCGTAGGCCTGCCTGTCCGGTAGGCAGGCATGGACGATAATTGTTGAATGGATTGGTCATTTGAATTTCGGAAATCAGAAAATCCGTCACTGCGAGGCGCATTCTTGTAGATATTGATTCTAGCAAAGCTTTGATGCGACGAAGCAGTCTCCCAATCAAAAACCTGCTTCCAATGATGGGATTGCTTCGGGGCATGGAGCTCCAGCCCAGTTTTGGTCTTGGTTAATTGCCCCTCGCAAAGACGTGTCCGTCACTGCGAGGCACATTCTTGCCGATATTGATTCTAGCAAAGCTTTGATGCGACGAAGCAGTCTCCCAATCAAAAACCTGCTTCCAATGATGGGATTGCTTCGGGGCATGGAGCTCCAGCCCAGTTTTGGTCTTGGTTAATTGCCCCTCGCAAAGACGTGTCCGTCACTGCGAGGCACATTCTTGCCGATATTGATTCTAGCAAAGCTTTGATGCGACGAAGCAGTCTCCCAATCAAAAACCTGCTTCGGGTGATGGGATTGCTTCGGGGCATGAAACTCCAGCCCAGTTTTGGCCTTGGTTAATTGTCCCTACCGATGATAGAGTGTATTAAGTTCTGAAAATGTAAATATTTCCAAATTTTATTCCGGTCTACTGGATTTTTGACGGGGTGATCCCTGTCATCTCGTTTTGTGCGTTTTCTTAAATATTAGGCCTCGCAAGGACGTAGGTTGTGCTGCTTCTCCAGAAGCACCACTGATTTAGCACTCAAACTTTCGGCAAAACCCATGGTCCGCGATATTCCGGCCAGATGAGTGCGTTTGCTGCCGCATTTCCGACAAATTCCCGTTTTTGGTCGTCCCAAACCAGGCTTTCTGCGCCAATCC
>CAZGYC010000062.1:0-27599 GCA_964530015.1 uncultured Limnohabitans sp.
AAAGCTACTTCTGGGAAGCGGGCTACTTCTTTGAATCCCAGTCGTTCGTGAAACCTGTAACTGCCCAGGTTTTCGGAGTCCATGCCCGCGATCATCGCGTGATAGCCTTGGTCTGTCGCGATGGCTATCAGTTGGCGCATCAATGCTGTGCCCAGGCCTTGGTTTTGGGCTTTTTCCGTAAGATAAATCGAATGCTCTATGGTCGAATTGTAGCCGGGCTTGGAGCGGAATTTTCCAAAGCTTGCATACCCGCAAAGTTCGCCTCCCGCCTCTCCGACCAGTACCGGAAAACCATCCGTCAGTTTTTCCGAAAACAGCATGCTGACCTCCTCCAAAGACTTGGGGTCATAGTCGTAGTTGTGAAACGTGTTCAGGATGGAGTCATTGATGATCTCCCGGATAGCGGGCGCATCACGCTCTTGATAGGATCGGATCTGAAAATCCATCAGCGAAAGTGTTTGACGATTTTTTCAATCCCCGGCAGGTAAGCTGTGCCAAAAAGGTTCAGATGGACCAGCAAAGGGTAGAGGTTGTAGATTCCCATCCGGCTTTCGAAGCCCGGCTCCAGCGGCACGATGGAATCATACGCCTCATAGAATCGGGAATCAAATCCGCCAAAAAGCCTGGAAAAAGCCATGTCCATCTCCCGGTGTCCGTAATAGACCGCCGGATCGATCAGGCAGGGCTGGCCCTCGCCGTCACAGATCACGTTCCCCGACCAGATGTCCCCATGCAGCAGGGCAGGCCGCTCTTTTGGGAAGATGGACTCAAGCTTGGGGTAGATGGCCTGGAATTTTTTGAGGAAATCCAGCGGGATCAGCCGGTCAAAATAGGCCTTTCCCAGCATGGGCTCCAGGCGCTGTTCGATGAAAAAGTCGAGCCAGTCGTCAAATTGATGGTTTTTTTGATGCAGCGCGGCAATGTAGTTGTCCGATTCGAAACCGAAATGCCTGGAGGTATTGAGATGGAGTTGGGCCAGACCGAGGCCGAGATTTTCCCAATAGTCGAGCTGCTGTCTGGAGGAGGGGATGAACTCGGAAAGGAGGAAGTTATAGTCGCCGATCCGCCCGTGTCCGTAGGTTTGGGGGACTTTGAGGAAGGTGGATTTGCGCAGCTTCTGGAGTCCTTCGGATTCCTTGGCCAGGATGTTTCTTTCGTGGTCAAAATTGAGCTTGAGAAAAAACACGCCGGCTGAGGTTTCCAGCCTGATTCCCTGATTGTGGTTGCCCGCGGCGACCAGACTGGAGGACCGTAGCTGGGCGAGGGGCCCCAAGGTCTGCGTGACTACCTGTGCGTAGATCCCCTGCTGATCATGCATAAAGCTGGTGGACTTCCTTGATTTTCGCCAGAAAACCCTCGATCGAGGTATCCAGGATTTGATAGATTTCGTCAAATCCTTCCTCCCCGCCGTAGTAGGGATCCGGTACCGACAAGCCTTCCCAGCCGACCACGAAGTCCCGCATGAGGAACAGCTCTTTGTCTGAATAGTTGTACTGGGTTTTGAGGGTTTGGAGATTGCGCAGGTTGCTGTCATCCATGGCAATGATGTAGTCAAAATCCCTGAAATCGGTCCGGTTTACCTGTCGGCCCCGGTGGTGGATCTTCAGTCCCTTTCGCTGGGCACACTGGATGGAGCGTTCGTCGGGCAGCTCGCCGATGTGATAGTCCGAGGTACCGGCACTGTCTGACCGGAATTTGCGTGACAATCCCAAAGCCTGGATTTTGTGGTTGAATATGGCCTCGGCAAGCGGTGATCGACAAATATTGCCCAAACAAACAAATAGAACTTTAATCATGGGGAAAATTCAACTAAGGCTGTTTTGTGGTGGCTGGTTAGACAGGAGTACTTTGAAAGTAATTATTTTTTAGGGGTTTTGCACGGGCGAAATCCCAATTTTATCCAAGTTTTTGCATCGATGGTTTTTTTGCGCCCCTGTTTTGGGAAAAAAGGGGGATTTGCGATCGAATGGCTACTTTTGGGGATGAATTTACTCTATCGCCTGTTTTTCTTTTTGATTCCGGGCATCCTGTTTTTGCTAAAGCCCTTTTCAACCAAGTTGGGCCATTTTTTGGAGGGCCGAAAATCCCTTTTTGCAAAGCTGGGAAATTTTCGGGATTCCTGTCCCGGACCACTGGCCTGGTTTCATGCAGCTTCCCTGGGAGAGTATGAGCAAGCCCGCCCGGTCATCGCTGCCTTGAAATCAAAAAGGCCTGATTTGGGCATTTTGGTTAGCTTTTTCAGTCCCTCCGGCTATGACCATGTGGCAAAAAAACCTCAGCCCAACGTGGACTTTATTACCTATTTGCCTTTGGATCGGAAAAGTTGGGCCGAAAAATTTGTCACTGTTCTAAAACCGGAACTTGCCTTTTTTGTCAAGTACGACCTGTGGCATCATCACCTCCAAGCTTTGAAAAAGAGCGGATGCCCGGTCTTTCTGATCGCCGCCAGCCTGCGCGAAGACCAGGTTTTCTTCGGGCCTTTTGGGTCCTTTTTCCGCCAAAACCTGTTCGCCATGGACTGGATTTTCACCCAAAACCAAAAGAGCCTGGACCTGCTCTCCGGGATCGGATACTCCCAGGCCTCACAGGCTGGCGATACCCGGTTTGACCGGGTGGCGGCCACAGCAGCGGCTCCGCTCGCCCTGCCCCAAATCAGGGACTGGGTCGGAGACCGACCGACGGTGGTCGTCGGATCTGCCTGGGAAGAGGATATGAAACTTCTGGTTCCCTTGATCAATTCCCATCCCGGGTACCGCTGGATCATCGCCCCGCACGACCTGAGTCCCGAACCCATGGACCGCTGGGGATCCCAACTTCGGCTGGAGTCCAGGAAGTATTCCGGTTGGAGTCCATCTGACACCAATCCGGTGCTGTTCATCGACAATATCGGGATGCTGTCCTCGCTGTATCAGTTTGCCAGGATAGCCTATGTGGGCGGGGCCTTTGGCAAAGGCCTCCACAATATCCTGGAGCCGCTCGGCTTTGGGCGGCCGGTGATTTTTGGAGCGTTGAAGCGCGTGTCGCGTTTCCCCGAAGCGGCGCAGAGCCAATCGGAAGGCTGTGGTTTCCCGGTGTCGGACGAAAAATCCCTTTTCGAAACCTTTGGAAGATTGGAGGAGATCGATTTTTATGATAAATCGGTCATTTCTGCCCAAAATTGGGTAAAATCAAACCTTGGAGCAGCAGACAGGATCGTGGAAAAAACAGCCCGGCTAATCCCCGCAAGATGAAAGGAAGGGTAATCAAATCAACCGGTAGCTGGTATGCCGTGCAGGTCGGAGAAAAGGTGGTCTCCGCCCGGCTGAAAGGCAAGTTTAAGCAGGATGAGCTAAAACTGACCAATCCCATTTCGGTAGGGGATTGGGTGGAGATGGAGGAAGAGTCCGGTCAGGCTACGGCTGTGATTTCCGACATCCTCCCGAGGGAAAACTATGTGATCCGAAAGTCCACCCGAAAGCAGCACTTTTCCCACATCATCGCCAGCAATCTGGACCAGGCCATCCTGGTCATCACGATGAAAAAGCCCAGGACTTCTCTGGGATTTATCGACCGGTTTTTGGTCAGCACGGAGAGTTTTCGGATTCCGGCGATCCTGGTCGTGAACAAGATGGATCTGTTGGAAGGGGAGGACGAAGCGGAATGGCTGCAGGATATCCATGAGATTTACGAACCCTTGGGATATCCTGTGGTGGAGGTTTCCGCCTTGACGGAAGGGGGACTCATGGAGAAGTTTTTGCCGCTGATCCGGGGCAAGTCCAGCCTGATCGCCGGGCATTCGGGAGTGGGCAAGTCCACGCTGTTGAATGCGCTGATTCCGGAAGCCGGACAGGAAACCAGGGAAATCTCCGGATACAGTGCCAAAGGCGTGCATACGACGACTTTTGCGGAGCTTTTTCCCCTGTCCGAAGGGGGCGATTTGATCGACACGCCGGGCATCAAGGAGTTTGGGATCCTGGACGTGGAAGAAAACGAATTGTCCCATTACTTTCCGGAGATGAGACGGTACCTGGGACAGTGCAAATACAACAACTGCACGCACATCAACGAGCCGGGGTGTGTGGTGCTGAAAAAACTGGAAGAAGGACACATCCATCCGTACCGGTACCAGAGCTACGTGAATATCCTCCATGAGGAAGACAGTCACCGATGACCCGCTTTGAATCCAAAGCAAATTGGCCTAATTTCATTTTTCAAAACCAACCTATGAGCGAAGTACTCAACCACAAGCAAGTCGGGCAAAAGATCACCCGAATGGCTTTCGAAATCTACGAGCGCAACCTGAATTCAGCCGGTGTCGTGTTTGCGGGGATCACCGGAATGGGCTTGGCCCTGGCCAGGCTCCTGGCTGATGAACTCAAGCGGATTTCTCCCATCAAAGTAGAGGAATTGGAGGTGATTTTGGACAAATCGGATGTCTCCAAGTCCGACATCGAGCTTTCGCAAACCCTGGATCTGACCAACAAAAACATCATCTTGGTGGATGACGTGCTGAATACCGGCAAGACGCTGGTCTATGCCATGAAGCCCTTTCTGGAGCTGGGGATCCAAAAGATGGAGATCGCCGTGTTGGTCAACCGCAGCCATGGGCTTTTCCCTCTCAGGCCGGACTACACCGGTTTTGAACTTTCGACCACCTTCAACGAACACATCCGCGTGGATGTCTCCGGTTCCCAACATTCCGTTCAGTTACACTAAGCCCATGTCCGTACATTCCTCCGCGAATATCAAGCGTATCACTACCCATACCCTTCAGGAGATGAAGCTCCGTGGGGAAAAAATCTCCATGCTCACCGCCTACGACTACTCCATGGCGAGGATCGTGGACGAGGCCGGCATCGACATCATCCTAGTCGGAGACTCCGCCTCCAATGTGATGGCAGGCCACGAGACCACGCTGCCGATCACCTTGGATCAGATGATCTATCATGCCTCGGCCGTGGTCAGGGCGGTGACGCGGGCGTTTGTGGTAGTGGACATCCCGTTTGGGAACTACCAAGGCAACAGCTCGGAAGCCCTGAGATCGGCTATCCGGATCATGAAAGAGTCCGGTGCGCATTCGGTCAAGGTAGAGGGAGGCTCCGAGATCCGGGAGTCCGTGGTCAGGATTCTCAGCGCGGGAGTTCCGGTGATGGGGCACCTGGGACTTACCCCACAGTCGATCTACAAGTTTGGTACCTATACCGTCCGGGCCAAAGAGGAGGCCGAAGCCCAGAAACTGCTGGAAGATGCAAAAGTGCTGGAGGAGTGCGGATGTTACGCCATTGTGCTGGAGAAGATCCCGGCGACGCTGGCAAAAAAGGTGGCCGAAACAGTATCCATCCCGGTGATCGGAATCGGGGCCGGCGGGGGTGTGGACGGGCAGGTGCTGGTGATGCACGACATGCTGGGCATCACGCAGGAGTTTAAGCCGCGGTTTTTGCGCCAGTATGCAGACTTGCAGTCGGCGATGAAGGATGCCTTCAAAAGGTATGTCGCGGACGTCAAAGGCAAAGACTTTCCCAACGAGTCGGAGAGCTATTGAGCTTTCTGACTAGGCGCTTTTTTCTGTCGGCAGCGAAACTTCGTTCCAAATATGGGACAGAAGGCCGAAGTGAAAAACGGCCACCCAAAGTCAAATCCTACGGTGGTTTTTCGCTACTGACAAAGCAGCGGACAATTCAGGTTTGGGATTTCCCGAGTTCAGACGATGCGATTTTCCGACTTTGTCGCCTTTCCCCATCCGACCTGCTGCATCGCTCCTGCCGGAAACGGACTTTCTGGCTTTGCCAGGTTCCGAATTTTCCCCCTTTCCCACCTTCCAACTTTTCATCCCTTTCCCCAACAATTCCCTATCTTTGCCCCCTGATTTGACCACACCAAAGCCCGATTTTCGGGTTTTTTAGCTGACACAAGAAGTCCATGAGCAGAGAAGTTCGCGTACGGTTTGCCCCATCTCCCACGGGGGCACTGCACATCGGCGGCGTCCGCACCGCCCTTTACAATTACCTTTTTGCCAAGAAAATGGGAGGCAAATTCCTCCTCCGCATCGAAGATACCGACCAGGCCCGCTTTGTGCCCGGAGCGGAAGAATATATCAGGGAATCCCTGGAATGGCTGGGGATTTCACCAGTTGAAAGCCCCTGGAATCCGGGTGAAGTCGGTCCCTATCGCCAGTCCGAGCGCAAGCCCATGTACATGCGGTATGCGCTGGATTTGGTCGAAAAAGGCCACGCCTACTATGCATTTGACACCTCCGAAGAGCTGGAAGCCATGCGTGAGCGATTGACCGCTGCCCGGGTAGTGCAGCCCCAATACAACAGCATCACCCGGACGCAGATGAAAAACTCCCTCACACTCCCCGCTGAGGAAGTCAAAGCGCGTCTTGCTTCCGGTGAACCCTATGTCATCCGCATCAAGATCCCCCGCAAGGAGGAGGTACGGCTGAATGACATGATCCGCGGCTGGGTGATGGTACACTCCAGCACCCTGGATGACAAAGTCCTGATGAAGTCCGACGGGATGCCGACCTACCACTTGGCCAATATCGTGGACGACCATCTGATGAAGATCACCCACGTGATCCGGGGCGAAGAGTGGCTGCCGTCTGCACCGCTGCACGTGTTGCTCTACCGGTATTTTGGCTGGGAAGATACGATGCCCCAGTTTGCGCATTTGCCGCTGTTGCTCAAGCCGGACGGCAACGGCAAGCTGTCCAAGCGGGATGGGGACAAGCTGGGATTCCCCGTTTTTCCCCTGAACTGGACGGATCCTTTTTCCGGTGAAAAAGCCTCCGGATTCCGGGAGCAGGGCTATTTGGCGGACGCATTCCTGAATTTTCTGGCTTTCCTCGGCTGGAACCCGGGCGATTCCCGGGAACTGTTTACCTTGGATGAGCTGGTGGAAGCTTTTACCGTGGAGCGAATCGGGAAGTCGGGGACGAAATTTGACATCGCCAAAGCCAAATGGTATAACGAGCAATACCTGAGGGCCAAACCAAACGCCGAGTTGGCCGCCTGTCTGATCGCGGACGCAAAGGCGGAAGGAATCGACGTGCCTGTGGAAAAGACCGAATCCATTGTCAATCTGATCAAAGAGCGGGTGACTTTCCCGGCTGACCTGTGGAAAGAAAGCCGGTTTATAATCATTGCGCCTTCCGATTTTGATCGGGAGATTGCTGCGAAAAGATGGAATGCGGATGCGGTCAAGGTGCTGGACGCTTATGCGGCGGCTTTGGACGGATTCGGTGATGCCTACGATGCGACTTCTGCCAAAGCATTGCTGGAGCGCATTGCCGAGGGCGAAGGCATCAAGCTGGGCAAAGTCATGCAGGCCGTGCGCCTGGCGGTGACCGGACTGGGTGCGGGGCCTGACCTGATGGAGGTTTTTGCTATCTTGGGCAAAGAAGAAGTGGCCAAAAGAATCCGCTTTGCGTTAAGTACCCTGACTGTCGTAGCCTAACATGACCAAGAAGAAGAAAAAAGAAGAAGACCCAAGAGTCCACGAAGAGCTCAAAGGCTTCAAGATGGAGATCAATTCCTTCGGGGAGATTTCCTCCAGTTTCCCGATCGACAAGATCAACGAGTTTCTCAACAAAAACGTGGAGGACAAAAAGCTGAAGGATCGGGATGACCTGAACAAGGAAGCGTAAGCTTTTCGAATCAAAAAAAAACTAAAAGCTCCAGAATCGGAGCTTTTTTTTTATACTTGGGATTCACTTTTGAAAATCGGAACAAAATGAAAAAGTCTGTCATTTGGCTGTTTTTGACTCTGGGAGTATCCGTTCATCTTTTTGCCCAGACCGGTACCCTCACCGGGACAGTCAAAGACGCCGAAACAGGGGAAGCTCTGCCTTTTTGCAACGTGTTCATCAACAATACCACGATAGCTACCGCCACAGATATAGACGGGAAATTTACCTTGGCAGGACTTGAGCCCGGGCCATTGGAGCTTGGGTTTTCCTTTATGGGCTATGTGGCTGAGACTCGGAAAGTGACCCTGAATCCGGGTGGGACTCTTACAGTCGACCTCGCTATGAAGCCTTTTGCCCAGGATTTGAGCGATGTGGAAATCAAGGCTTCCCGGGACAAAAACTGGGAAAGAGACCTGAGGAAATTCCAAAATCTCTTCATCGGAACAGATGATGCCGCCGCCAGCACCCAGATCATCAATCCCTGGGTGATTGATTTTCCCGCAGCTTCCGAAAAAGGTGCCTTTACTGCCAAAGCCGACCTTCCCATCGAAATCGAAAACCGGTACTTGGGCTACAAAATCACCTTCGATCTCAGGGAGTTTTTTGACTCGCCTGCCGGCTACCGGATCGTCGGGGCGGCGAGATTTGAGGAATTGAAGCCCAATTCGGACAGCCAAAAAGCCGCATGGGAAAAGAACCGGGCCGATGTCTATCGGAAATCGCCCATGAACATGTTTCGGGCCATGCCGGATGGCACCCAGGAGCGGGAAGGATTCTACCTCTATGGAAGCAAGGCCGGAGGATCGGCCAGCATGAACATGCGCTCGGATATTTTTGCCAATGAGCTGGGCAAATCCGTCGTCCCCTACAAGGCCGATCCCTTGGTCAGCCCGACCACTCCTCCCGGCCAGTTTTTCATCCATCTGAAGGGAAGGATTGAGATCCATTATCAAAAAGGCTTTGCGCAGGCAAATACCTACAAAGATGCCCCCTACCCGGTTTCCTGGCTGGAAGTGACGGGGGGAAAAGTGAAGGTAAAGGAAAACGGGACGGTGATGAATCCACAGGATTTGGTCTTTTCGGGAGATATGGACAGAAAGCGGATTTCCAGTCTGTTGCCCCTGGACTACGATGCGGAAAAGGCCATTATGCCCCAGAGCTTGGCCAAAACAGCCAAAAACTACCAGGAGAAAGTTTACCTCCACACCGACAAACCCTACTATTATGCCGGAGACCAGGTCTTTTTCAAAGGGTATTTTGCCTATGGAAATCCCCACCTGCGGGATGAACTCAGCAAGGTGCTCTATGTGGAACTGATCAGTGCCGAACGGGATATTTTGATCGGGAAGAAATTCCAGATCCGCGACGGAATAGTGGTGGGGGACTTTTACCTGCCGGATTCTTTGGCAGGGGAAAAGTACTTTCTGCGATCCTACACCAACTGGATGAGAAATTATGGCCCCAACCAGTACTTTGTTCAGCCCATCAGCATTTTGGATCCTTACAAAAGAATTGCCCCGGACGAGGCAGTGGGGGCCTGGGAAGTCCAGGGAGTACAATTGCAGACAGACAAGAGTCAGTTTGGCGCGAGGGAAAAAG
Organism: uncultured Limnohabitans sp.; assembly: GCA_964530015.1. GTDB lineage: Bacteria > Bacteroidota > Bacteroidia > Cytophagales > Cyclobacteriaceae > Algoriphagus. The sequence goes on from CAZGYC010000062.1 coordinate 9,269, forward strand.
TGACGGTGACCCTGAAAGTGACGGACAAAAAAGGAAACCCAATCCCGGCTACGCTTTCGGCCGGGGCTTGGGATGCTGCCCAGTTGGTTCCGGTGGACCGGATTACCGGGATGGAGCAGGCACTGGGTCTTCAGGGAGTTTCCGAATCCCTGGGACTGGATCGATTCTCGTATCCGATCGAAAAAAGCCTGGCCATTTCCGGGATAATCACCGATGAAAAAGGGAAAGGAAGGGCAGCGGAGCTCACGGCATTTGTCAATGATTTCCAGGGAATGGTCGAACTGGAATCAGGAAGTGACGGGACCTTTGCACTGGAGGAAATGGAGTTTTACGGGCCGATGAAATTGGCTTTTTCGGCTTTGGACAAGAAGGGAAAACCGCTTCAGGTTGACTTGTCCGTGCCGTTGAAAGCTCCGGTGGCGCTTCCTTCCGATGCGGTTTTTCCAAAGGTGATCATCCTGGCCACTCCGGTGAGGACTCCAAATCCAGTGGAAATACCGGAAGAAAAACCAACCTCAAAAAACAGCAGCCCCAACGGAAAGCAGGCCATCTACGGCAGTCCGGATTTTGTGGTCAGCGGCGAAGACCTCACCAAGACGGGGAGCAATATGGACCTGGTCACCAGTCTGGCAGGCCATGTGCCCAGTATGCGGATCAGTCTCATCGGGGAGACTGGACAGCAGCAGATCAGGATTCGCGGAGGGGCAGTTTCGGCAGGACGCAGCATGGAGCCCATTGTGATGGTCAATGGAAACATCTTGGGGGCTTCGGGCGGATCCTCTGCGGCAGAAAACCTGAGAAGTGTCAACCCCTTTGACATTGACCGGGTGGAAGTGGTGAGCCGCACCGTCTCCATGCTGGGGGACCAGGGCAGAAATGGCGTGATCGCTGTTTACCTCAAAAGCCACCTGGAGCCTGACCTGTCGGGACAGCCGGGGATAAAGGAATTTGTCGTGGAGGGCTACCAGCCTGCGGCCAGTTTCCTGGTGACGGACTATGGGCAAACCACCGAATCGGCAGAAAAGGACGACCGACAGACGCTCTATTGGAATCCCTATTTGATCGCCGATGAAAAGGGGGAAGTGGGCTTTTCCTTCTTTGCCAACGATTCCCAGGGCCCGGTGGTGATCGAAGTCAGAGGCCTTGGGATAGACGGGCAAATCCTCGCAGGTACCTTTATCCTGAACAAGAAATAGGCCGGGTTGCCCAAATTCCCTTATTTTTGGAGATGCAAAAAATCCTGGTGTCCCTTTTTCTGCTCACTTTGCCGCTTGGGGCTTTTGCACAGCTCAGCGTCGGGATCAGAGGGGGATACGCCACTTCCTCCTACAGCTATCAGGCGACCTCGGCCACGCGGAGCAGGTCTGTGGATGGGATCGGCGCACCGACTTTTGCGCTGGTGGTGGAGTATTTCAACTCAAAGAATGCCGGTGTGGAGCTCAATCTCCAGCAATTGACACTGGGTTTTAGGCAGTTCGACGCGGAGGAAAAGCTAAACCACACCGAGTTGACCTATCTGAAGACCCCGTTTCTTGCCAGTTTTTTTGCGGGAAGATCGGGCCGGTTTCAGATCAAGATCGGGCCGCATCTGGGATACCTGCTGAAAGCGGAGGATATTTCCCGGGAGTATTCCGGAGTGACCCCGCCGGAATTGCCAACCTATGGAGAAGCCTCCGACAATCCAAACAAATTCATGTACGGGATCACGGCCGGAGCGGGGATTTCCAAGCTCTTTGGCAAAAGCACCATTTCAGGAGAGGTCAGGTTTGCCTATGATTTCACCAATCCGGAGTCCCAAGGCCGCATTTACGACATGAACTCCACCAACCTGGAGTTTACCTTGGCCTACCTTTTCCGAATCAAAGAATGGAAGTAGAAAAAGTTGAATGCTTACAGGGACTACTTAACTTTGAGCCAACGCTTTAAACCTAACCTATCTTGAAAATCCAAATCATCAACGGCCCCAATCTGAACCTGTTGGGAAAACGGGAGCCGGAAATCTACGGGAGCGAAACTTTCGAAGATTACTTTGAACAATTGCAAAAACGCTTTCCCCAAGTCGAGCTCCACTACTACCAAAGCAATGTGGAGGGAGAATTGATCAACAAAATCCATGAGGTTGGTTTTAGTTTCGATGCCATCTTGCTGAATGCCGGAGGCTATACCCATACCTCAGTGGCCATTTCGGACGCGATCTCGGGAGTGACCACACCGACCCTCGAAGTCCATATATCCAACATCTACAAGCGCGAGGAATTCCGCCACAAAAGCATCATCTCCAAGTCCTGCATCGGCATGATCTCGGGCTTGGGACTGAAAGGCTACGAACTTGGTGTCACCTATTTTCTCCATACTCCAGCACTATGATCACTTTCGCTCCGGGGCCGTCTAAAGTTTACGACGCGCTTCCCCAATACATGCAGGATGCCTACAAGGAGGGAATCCTCAGCGCAAACCACCGCAGCGGGGTGTTCATGCACCTCTATCAGGAGACTGAGCAGCTCATGCGCGACAAGCTCCACATGCCGGACGATTACAAGCTTTTGTTCACTTCCTCTGCGACCGAAAACTGGGAAATCATTACCCAGTCGATTGTCGAAAAGGCGAGTTTTCACATCTATTCCGGGTCTTTTGGGAAAAAGTGGCTGGAGTTTGCCAAATACATTATTCCCGGTACAGGCTCGTTGAAGCTGGAAGCCAATCAGGCAGTGGACGTGGCTGGATTGGAAATAAGCGAGGAGTTTGACCTGATCGCAATCACCCAAAACGAAACCGCCAATGCCTCCCAGGTTCCGATGTCAGTCATCGAGGCGATCGGGGGGAAATTTCCCGAGAAGATGATCGCCGTGGATACCACCTCGTCCATGGGCGGGATCGAGCTGGACTTTGGCCTGGCGGATATCTGGTATGCGTCGGTGCAGAAATGCTTTGGTCTTCCGGCAGGATTGGGGATTTTGATCCTTTCTCCGAAAGTGGTCGCAAAAGCCCAGCGCAAAGGCGAAAAAGGAAGGTACAACAGCCTGAATTTCATGCTGGAAAATGCCGCCGGATACCAGACCCACTATACACCGAACGTCTTTGGGATTTACCTGCTCAACCGGGTATTGAAAGATCTGGAGGAGATCCAACACATTGATGCCCGGCTGAGAGCTCGTATGGGCAAGCTGGAAAATACGATAGCCCAGTCGGAGAAATTCAGGATGCTGGTGGACAATTCGGAGACCAGAAGCATCACGGTGATGGCCGTGGCGGGCTCCGAGGACTTGATTTCGGCGGTGAAGAAGGCTGCCGAAAAAGAAGGAATGCAGTTGGGAAGCGGCTATGGACCGCATAAGCCGACCAGCTTTCGGATCGCGAATTTTCCCGCGATCACCGATGCGGAGTTTGATCGGTTGATTGACTTTTTGAAAAGCTATTAGAACCTTGTGAGTCTTATCTTCCAATGAAAAAGCCCGGAGTCAATTCCGGGCTTTTCTGTTTTTGGCTTACTCTTCGACGTTTTCGTTTGCCGTGAGTGGATTGTTTTTCCGGATCGGCCCATCCGGCAATTCACCCTCCGTACTCGCGACCACGGTGCAAACGACCACATCCCCGGTCACGTTGACCACGGTTCTGAACATGTCCAAAATCCTGTCCGGAGCGATGATCAGCGCTATGCCGGCAGCCGGGACTTGGATGGATTCCAGTACAATGATCAGCATGATCAAACCGGCGCCGGGCACACCAGCCGATCCGATGGAAGCCAAGGTGGCTGTCAGTACAATCATCAATTGCTGGGTCCAGGTGAGGTCCATGCCCAGGGCCTGCGCAATAAATACGGCAGCCACACCCTGGTAAAGGCTCGTCCCATCCATATTGACCGTGGCGCCCAGCGGCAGCACAAAGCTGGAGATCTCTTCCGATACGCCAATCTCCTCCTCGGTCTGCTTCATGGTGACTGGCAGTGTCGCCGAACTGGATGAAGTGGTAAAGGCCAAAAGTTGGACGGGGCGGATGGCCTTGAAGAAATCCCTGTAGGGAACTTTGGTGAAGGCCAGCAAAATCGAAGGATAAATTGCAAAAACCATCAGGAATAGGCCTCCCAGCACCACCAAGCTATATTTCAACAAAGCAAGGAGGAGTTGGACGGCAGAATCCGGATTGTTCCCCGCGATCTCCACAATGAGGGATGCCATGAGCGCAAAGACCCCATAGGGTGCCACCATCATGATGAAACCGACGATCTGGATGATGACGTCGTTGAATCCATCAAAAAAGGCGATGATCGGATCGGCCTTTGATTTGGGTACTTTCAATAAAGCAACTCCCACGATCAGTGCAAAAAACACCACCTGGAGCATTGCGGCATTGTCGGTGGTGGCAGCAAAGATGTTTTCCGGCACGATGTCAATGATCGGTTGCAGGGGACTTTGCTCTTTCACTTCCGCAGCCAGTCCGGCTTTGGACCCTGCATCGCCTTGGTACAGGGTCATGAGATTCTCCCGGGTTTCCGTCGGCAGGCTGGTGCCCGGCTGGAATATGTTGACCAAAACCAGTCCTATGGTAACCGCCAAAACGGTGGTGCAGAGATAGATTGCGATGGTTTTCCCCCCGATGCGGCTAAGCTTGGACACGTCGCCGAGATTGGATACCCCCACGATCAGGGAGGAAAGTACCAGCGGGACAGCGATCATTTTCAGTGCATTGATAAAGATCGTGCCGATGGGCTTGATAAAGTCCAGGGTAAAGGAATTGGGGATATTGGTTTTGATGACGACCAACCCAAAAACCAAGCCCAGGACCAGGCCGATGATGATCTTGGTGTGAAGTGCTAATTTTTTCAAGTGAAATCGGGGTTTATATTGTATCTAATTTATTGGTCTTGGATAAAAGAAGACAGTCCGCTATGACCAAAGCAGCCATAGCCTCCACGATCGGCACGGCGCGGGGTACCACGCAGGGGTCATGGCGGCCTTTGCCGCTTACCGTGACAGTTTCCCCGGCCTCGTTGAGTGATTCCTGGTCCTGCATGATCGTGGCGACGGGCTTGAAAGCCACCCGAAAGTAGATGTCCTCCCCGTTGCTGATACCGCCTTGGATTCCCCCGGAGTGGTTGGTCAGTGTACGGATCCGATCCCCTTCCTTGACAAAGGTGTCGTTGTGCTGGGAGCCTTTCATCTTGACTCCTTCGAAACCGCTGCCGTATTCGAAGCCTTTCACCGCATTGATGCTGAGCATGGCCTTGCCCAGTTCGGCATGGAGCCGGTCGAAAACCGGTTCACCGAGTCCCGGAGGGGTGTTTTTGATCACGCAGGTGACTACTCCGCCGATGGTGTCCCGCTCCAGGCGCACGGTATCGATGAGGGCGATCATCTTTTCGGCCATTTCCGGATCCGGGCAACGGACGATGTTTTCCTCGGCCAGATCCAGGTTGAGTTCGGTGTAAGGTTTTTCCAGACCCAAGTCTCCAACTTGGGAAACATACGCCTGAACGGTGATTCCTTTGGCCTCCAAAAACTGCTTTGCGACAGCCCCGCCGGCCACCCGTGCGGCGGTTTCGCGTGCACTGGAGCGGCCACCGCCCCGATAGTCCCGGATTCCGTACTTTTCAAAGTAAGTGTAGTCGGCGTGAGAGGGACGGAATTTGTCCGAAATGTGGGAGTAGTCTTTGCTCTTCTGATCCGAGTTTTGGATCACGATGCCGATGGGGGTGCCGGTCGTCTTGCCTTCAAATACTCCGGAGAGGATTTCGATTTCGTCCTCCTCCTTACGCTGGGTGGTGATCTTGGACTGGCCGGGCTTTCTGCGCTGCATTTCGAACCGGATTTTCCCCTCGTCCAATTCCAGGCCGGCTGGACATCCTTCGACAATAGCTCCCAAAGCTTTTCCGTGTGATTCACCAAACGTGGTAATCCTGAAAAGCTTGCCAAATGAATTTCCCATTATTTTTTCTTGATGATCAGGACCGCCAGCAGGGCAACTGCACCCAGGAGGAGCAGGTTGATTACGGTCGTAAAATAGTATTTATATTGCTCGTTTGAAAACTGATTGCTTTCAGAGGCGATCCTGTCATAGATCCCTCCGAGCCTTTGGCCCGAAATTGCCTGATTTACTTTGCTTTCGCCTGAGACGAGGATCTTTGCCTGGGGCATGAGTGTGTCATATACAGCCCGCACGGGGTCAAAATAGACCCACTGAAAGTGGTCGTCGAGCTCGTACTCCCCGGCTTCGTTGATCGTGATGTAATAGTTAAACTCCTTGATGCCGGACACACGCCCGTAACCTTGGTTGACTTGCTGGCGCACATTCGGGTCAAAGGTATTGAGGTTGGTTCCCGCCAGCCGTTTTGGAGGGGAAACGGCGTTGATGTTGCCCACGCCGCTGATCCCAAAGTTGTATTCAAAGCCCCGGCCGGTCTCTACTTCAAGGGTGCTGATGTTTTCCCTCAGTTGAAAAACACCCACACTCACTTCGTTTTTGAGCGGATGGGGTGGCAGGGGTTTTACCGTGATGGTCTGGGGCGTGGAGTAGAACGTCTTGAAATCTTCCTGGCGGCTGGCGCCAAAAAAGCTCGGGTTTTTGGCGATCCGGTATTTGATCATCTCCCAGGGAACCCGGGGGATTTCGATCTTGCCTTCCGAAAAAGGGAAAAAGGAAGCCTCGTAGACCTTGAATCTCATCCATCTTTTGCCGTTGATGTCCACCACTTCGGGTTCGATGTTGGTGATGTTGAAATTTTCCTCCCAGACGTTGTTGGGTTTGAGCTTTTTGAGGATGGCGTCCAGTTGTCTGCCCGGCTCATAGAAATCAAACGGTGCCCGGTTTTTTTCCGACATGTAAAACGCCACGTTGAGATTGAATCCCTCTCCCGCATAAATTTCCTTTTTGTCCACCGAGACCGAAAAAAAGGCGTCGTCCTCCAGTTCCACATACTCGGGTTCCTCTGCCGGCCTGCCAAAGAACTCCGCGAAAGGATCGGTCGGATTGCCTCCAAAGCCCTGGTTGCTGACCGGATCCCCGACGGTAATGGTCTTGCCCGGAGAGGAGAATGACTCACCGTTGATCAAAACGGTGAAATTGCCCAAGACAAACTGGCCTTTTCGACTGGGCTTGTAGTACTGGATGATGCTGTTGGAGCTGCTCATCTGCCCATTGATGATGTTCATGGACGAGGATTGGGAAATGCCCTGCTTTTGAAATCCGGGAATCTCGGGAAACTGGTCGTAGGATTTGATCTTGTCGTTGGCAAGGGTCACCTTGACCGTAAATGTCTCATTCAGACCGATTTGGTCCGGGCCCAATTCGATTCTGACATCCTGGGCCTGGGCAAAATTCACCAGAAAAAAGGAAAGGCATACGAAAGCAAGACGGAGCATCGTTTTGGTCATGGATGCGAAAGTAGGGATTATTCTAAACTTAGGGGCTCCAAAAATAACGCAACATCTTGGGAAAAGCCCTCGTTTCCTACCTTAAAATCAGTTAATAAACCCAAATCATAATGGCCATGCTTGAATATGTGAAGACCATTTTGCAAAAAGTCAGCTTTAGTAAATATTTGTTTGAACGGGAATTGAAAAAGGGAATCCGGTATTTGATGCCAACTGAGATTGAGGAGTTTAGGGATTGGTGCTATGAGTCCTTCGGCATGAGCCATCAGCCCATTCTCAACCGGTACTTCCGGCCTGCCTATTGACGGGAAAGGAAAAGCCCCGAACTTGTTGGATTCAGGGCTTTTGGGTTGGTGGTTGATTGTTGTTTCTGTCAGTCTTTGGGAGCGAAATCCGGATACGCACGCATGCTGTGCTCATTGATATCCAGGCCTTCGATCTCCACTTTTTCGTCGACACGTATCCCGACGGTTTTCTTGAGGGCAAAGAAGATCAGAAACGCCGTGGCAAAGCAGAACACCCCTGCCGCACCGATTCCCGTCAGTTGGGAAATCACCTGATCCAGGCCTGCAAGCTCACCAAAAAGGCCTACTGCCAGCGTGCCCCAAATCCCCCCGACCAAGTGGACTGAAATGGCGCCCACGGGATCGTCGATCTTGATTTTGTCAAAGAACACCACGCCGAACACGACCAGCCCGCCACCGATGAAGCCGATGACTACCGAATCCAGCACGCCCATCTGGTCAGCTCCCGCGGTGATGCCCACCAGGCCGGCCAGGATGCCGTTGAGTACCATGGTGATATCGTAGGTTTTGAACTTCAGATAGGAGACCAGCAGTGCGCCAAACGCCCCTGCGGCCGCAGCGAGGGAGGTGGTGACAAAAACTTTGGAAACCGTGCCCGGATCGGCACTCAGCACTGATCCGCCGTTGAACCCAAACCAGCCAAACCACAGCAGGAATACGCCGATCGTGGCCATGGGAAGGTTGTGTCCCGGGATCGCCTTCATCCCCTGAGGGGTGTACTTGCCGATTCTGGGGCCCAGCAGGTAGGCCCCAGCCAACGCTGCCCAGCCGCCGACAGAGTGGACAATTGTCGATCCGGCAAAGTCATAGAAGGGGGTCTCCAGGGCATCCAAAAACCCTCCGCCCCATTTCCACATCCCGACTACCGGATAGATGAAGGTCACGTAAAGAATGGAGAAGGTGATGAAAGATCCCAACTTAATGCGCTCCGCCACTGCGCCGGATACAATCGTGGCGGCTGTGGCGGCAAACATCGCCTGGAAAATAAAATCTGTAAAATAGGTAAAGCCAGCATTGTAGTTGGTGCTGTCCCAGCCTTCCGGGGCACTCAAGCCAAATCCGGCAAATCCAAAGAAGCTCCCGGCGAAATCCGCGCCGGGATACATCAGGTTAAACCCGACGATTGCGTAAGTCAGCAGTCCGACTGCCGGAATGATCGTGTTTTTGAAGAGGATGTTGACGGTGTTTTTTGACCGGGTGAGGCCGGCCTCCAGCGTGGCAAATCCGAGGTGCATGAGGAATACCATTGTGGTGGCAATCATCATCCAGAGGTTGCTGACCGTGAAAAGGTCTTGTACTGCTATTTCTTCCATAAGTCTTAATAGGTGAGGTGGTTTTGGATAGGTCTTAAAGGGCGGCTTCGCCGGTGTCGTTGTTTCGGATTCGGTAGGCTTCCAGGACGTCGTACACGAAGATCTTTCCGTCGCCCACTTCTCCGGTTTTGCCTTCGGACAGGATGCATTGGATGACTGAGGGGGCGACTTCGTCAGAGACTACGATTTCCAGCTTGGTACGCGGGATGTAGGTGGGTTCGTAGGCAACTCCACGGTACACTTCCTGCCGTGCGTGCTCAAAGCCCATTCCTTTGATCTCGTAAAAGGAGAGGAAATTGACTCCCAGCTTGGAAACGCAACTGTGGATTTGATCAAATCGAGAGGTCCGGATGATCGCTTCTATTTTTTTCATTTTTCACAATAGATTAAGTGGTTTTTTGAGATTATGGCATGAAAGTAAGACAAAAATTAGAACCGGATCAATCGATGGGTAAAAAAAAGACCGATTTTCCAAAAAAAAGTGAAGAAAGTGGAATGGATGGATAAAATTGAAATCATAAAAGTGGGTTTTATTAAAATAATTGGCATTTCTGGATAAAAAATCAACTGATATCCAAATAAAGCCCCGATTTGTCTTGGGAGGATAAAAAACTATTTTTGTGACCGTTTTTAACCAAGACTATGACTAACAAACCAACACTTTTGGTATTGGCGGCCGGAATAGGCAGCCGGTACGGAGGAAACAAACAGATTGACGGATTTGGCCCAAGTGGGGAAACGATCCTCGAATACTCGATTTTTGACGCGATCCGCTCGGGCTTTGGCAAGGTGGTCTTCATCGTAAGGGAGGAGATTCTCGAAGTGGCCAAGGAAAAATTCCTGCCCAAACTCCAGGGCAAGATCGAAGTGGATTGGGTAATCCAGTCACTGGACAGCTTTGTTCCCGCTGAACTGAAGCAGGCCGATAGAGTGAAACCATTTGGTACTGCCCATGCGGTGCTTTGTGCCAAGGATGCCATCCAAGAACCCTTTGCGGTGATCAACGCGGATGATTTCTATGGGAAGGAGGCTTTCGAAGTTCTGGGAAAATTTCTTTCCGCCGAAGTGAAGCCTGATCTCCACGCCATGGTCGGCTATGCAATCCAGAATGTGCTTTCCGAAAACGGCACAGTGAGCCGCGGGGTCTGTGAGACGAATGAAAAGGGCCAACTGACCGGGATGATCGAGCGTACCTCGATAGCCAGGGAAGGGGAAAAGATCGTCAGCCGGGGAGAAGGAGAAGTCCTGGAGATCGCCGAGGATACTCCGGTGAGCATGAACTTTTGGGGTTTTCATCCCGACGTATTTGCCGATATCGAGCAGATGTGGGCCGAGTTTCTTCCTGCTAATCTCAGCAATCTGAAGTCCGAATTTTATATCCCAACCGTTGCCAACAATCTCATTAAAGCGGGTAAAGCTGCTTTCGAGATTCTTCCCGGAGGAAAGACCTGGTTTGGCGTGACCTATACCGAGGATCGGCCTGTGGTGATCGAAGCTTTGAAAAAGCTGCACGATGCCGGGGAATATCCGGCGGATTTGTGGAACTAAAGGAAAGAGGCTTCGGCCTTTTTTTGTGAAGACCTCGGAAGTTTCCCGCAGATAAGCGCAGAAAAACACGCAGATTGTCACAGACTGCGCTGTCAATCGGCTCCAGCCTCCTTTAAGGATGTTGATGAATAGCACATTTGGGAATGTTTATCTTCAAGAAGAAAAGATGATCAAGCCCATAAAAAACAATTCAGAATACGAGGGCGCTTTGGAGCGGGCTTACGATCTATTGCAAATGGATCTGGTTCCGGATTCCAAAGAATCTGATGAGCTGGAAGTTCTGTCTATTCTGATTAAGGAATACGAAAACGAGCACTTCCCAATTCCCAAGCCACATCCCATTGAGGCGATCAAGTTTCGGCTGGATCAGATGGGGATCTCTGAGTCTGAACTTTCCCAAATACTGGGAGCAAGATCGAGAAAGTCCGAAATCCTTTCAGGAAAGAGGAAGTTGAGTCTTGCGATGATCCGCAAGCTCAACGAGAAGCTCAAGATCCCTGCGGAAATTTTGATTCGGGAGTATTAGGGGAGAATTTCGCAAGTGGCTTCGTTTTTGGCTGAAAAAAGGGGCAAAAACTCCAAAAAATACCCTGTACAGGGTATTTTTTGGGATGAATCGAGGCGTTAGATTTGTCGAAGCGAATCAAAACCACGGTTATTCGCCTCGTTGCCAGTATTCCGGATATTCAGATTTTATGGAAGGAATAGGGGACGTCTAGACCAGTGAGACTAAGCATGTACAGATCCGGGCGGAAGCCTGTACGGGAATGGTCTCCTGTACTTTGATCGAACCGTGACAAAAAATCAACCTTAACCAACACATCGTATGTTACTCACTGATCTAATGATGCCCGGGGGATATCTCCTGCTTTGGCAAGCGCTCGGTCTTGGCCTGATATTGCTGACAGTTTATGGAATCTGGAAAATTTACGGGGCGATTACCAAGCCAAAGAATTGACTGCGTCCAAAATCGACATCCCCGAGGCCGCTCCGTCCTGATCGGGGTACTGTGAATGCCCGTATTCGAATAGATATGCGTGCACTGGAGAAACAACTTGGTTTAATTGAAAATTATGGGGACTTACGTGTATTTAATCGCTGTTTCAGTCATCTTTATCCTGCTTGTTTTCTTGGGAGTCATTGTTTTTAAAAATGGCTGGGATATAGTAAAGAAAATATTCAAGAAGTAGTTTGCCTAAGGATCTTTGATGGTTTAAGAGGCTTCGGCCTCTTTTTTATTTTTTCACCTCCCCCTTTTCCACCTCAAAAAAGAAAACCTCCGCGTCCAGTTCCCCCAAGATCTTTCTGGACCGCTCAGGCCTCGCGTCTGTCAGGAATATCTGCCCAAAGGTCCCTTTGGAAATCAATTCCATCAGCTTGGCGATCCGCTCGTCGTCCAGCTTGTCAAAGATGTCATCCAGCAGCAACAGCGGTTTTTCGCCCCTGGCTTCCTCAAAGATCTGAAACTGCGCCAGCTTCAGGGCGATGATATAGGACTTTTGCTGGCCCTGGCTGCCGATCTTGCGGATGGGATGCTCCCCGATCCGAAAATCAAAATCATCCTTGTGGATACCGGCATTGCTGTTTTTGGTAGCCAGGTCTTTTTGCCGCAGGCTGAGAAAGTACTCCGCAAAGTCCGGCCTCAGCGCCTCGGTCTCATAGTGGACAGACACTTCCTCCTGGCCGTTGGAGATTTCCGAATAGTGATCCTGGAGTAACGGTGCCATTTGCGCCAGCAAATCGGCCCGGCGTTTTGCCAAGATGGTGCTCAGGCGGACAAGTTCCTGGTCATAGCTGCCGAGAAGGGTCAGGTCCCTTCTTCCGCTTTCGGCAAATTGCTTGAGCAGGGCATTCCGCTGCTTGAGAAAGTGGTGGTATCGGATCAGTTGATCCAGATAGGGATGGTCGAGTTGGGAGATCAAGCCGTCAAAAAACTTCCGTCGGCCCTCACTTCCGCCTTTGATCAGTTCGGTGTCGTCCGGGGCGATCAGCACGAGCGGAATCAGCCCGACATGCTCACTGGTTTTGTCCAGGGCTTTGCCGTTTTGGTAGATGAGTTTCTTTTTTCCCGCTTCGAAAGTGCAGCGAACTTCGAGTTTCTTATCAATCAAACTGAAGGCTCCTTTTACCGCAAAAAAGTCCTGCCCGTGAGAAATATTCAGCGAGTCGCTGCTCTGCACGGCGCTTTTGGTAAGGGACAGGTAGTGGATTGCATCCAGGATGTTGGTCTTGCCGCTGCCGTTCAAGCCTGTGATGCCGTTTAGCTGGGGACTGAACTTCAGGCTGGTTTTGAGGTGGTTTTTAAACTGGATTAAATCCATGGACTCCAGATGCATGTAGCGGGAATTATTTTGGCGACGGACTGATTTTTAGGCCGGGATTGCTATATTTGGGGCCTAAAATAGCATATTTTGATCATTACGATATGGCAAAGAAAACTGCAGCGACCAAGTCAAAAGTAAAATATTCAAAGGAGACGTACAGCTTTTGGTATGAAAGCATGCTCTTGATGAGACGTTTTGAGGAGAAAGCGGGGCAACTTTACGGTCAGCAAAAAATCCGGGGATTCTGCCACCTGTACATCGGCCAAGAGGCCTGTGCATCAGGTTCTATCAGTGCTTTGACCAAGGACGATAAGTGGATCACCGCCTACAGATGTCATGCCCATCCACTCGGATTGGGAACTGATCCGGGAGCTGTGATGGCCGAGCTGTTTGGGAAAGCCACCGGCACCACCAAAGGAAAAGGCGGTTCGATGCACATTTTCGACAAAGAAAGAAATTTTGCAGGAGGTCATGGGATCGTCGGTGCGCAGGTGCCAATGGGCTTGGGTCTTGGCTTTGCCGAAAAATACAAGGGCACAAAGAATCTCGCCATTTGCTACATGGGAGATGGCGCTGTCCGTCAGGGAGCAGTCCACGAATCCTTGAATCTTGCCATGCTGTATAAAACCCCGGTGATTTTCGTGATCGAAAACAACGGATATGCCATGGGAACTTCCGTGGCCCGTACCTCCAATGTGACCGAGCTCTATCAGATCGGCGAGGCGTACGACATGCCTTCCTTCCCTGTGGACGGCATGAATGTGGAGGCCATCCATGAGGCAGTGTCTGAGGCTGCCGAAAGGGCAAGAAGAGGCGATGGCCCGACCTTGTTGGAGTTCAGAACGTATCGCTACAAAGGACACTCCATGTCTGATCCCCAAAAATACCGAACCAAAGAAGAGGTAGAGGAATACAAGCAGCGTGATCCGATCGAGCAGGTTTTGGCCACGATCAGAGAAAACAAGATCCTCACTGAGGAAGAAATCGACGCCATCATCAAGAAAGTGAAAAAGCAGGTGGATGATGCGGTGAAATTTGCCGAAGAATCTCCGCTGCCTGACGGAATGGACGCTTTCAAAGACGTCTATGTCCAGGAGGACTATCCTTTTGTAATGGAATAAAATCCGGTTTGGATTCATTGAAAGCCATGAAGTCTTTCTGATTTAATCTGTTTTTGATTGATTTTATATTGTCATCCCGATAGCTATCGGGAGATCTCGCATGGCAGTTAGGATCTCAATTTGAGAGGCTTTTAGTCATTCCTTTCTCTTTCAGTCGGGCTCGATTTCATGGCTTTTTTATGAGGACTTGTGTAATTGATAAAAACCGTATATTTGCGACCGAAATTTGAGTAACATGGCGACTAAGCAATCTAAAAAAGCAATCCACAACGAAGTACTTGAAAACCCGGAAGTACTCGCAGAGCGAATCGGAAAAGGAGAGGCTTTTTTGAAACACAACAGCAAAGTATTTGGCGGAGTATTGGCTGCGGCCGTGATCCTGATCGGAGGGATTCTTTTCTTCCAGATCAACACCCAAAACCAGAATGAAAAGGCCCAGGCCGAGATGTTCCAGGCGGTCTATTTCTTTGAACAGGACAGCGTGGACTTCGCATTGAACGGTGACGGGATCAACAAGGGCTTTTTGGCCATCGCCGAAGACTACCCGAGGACTGATGCCGCCAACCTGGCCCATTTTTACATTGGGTCTATCTACCTTTCCCAGAAAAACTTCCAGGAGGCACTGAATCACTTGGAGGATTTCTCCTCGGGCGACTACCTGGTTCAGTCCAAAGCTTATTCCCTGATCGGTGATGCCCACCTTGAGCTTGGCGACGCAGGCAAGGCCATTGCTGGCTATACCAAAGCAGCCCGAAACAACGAAAACAAGTACACCACTCCGAAGTACCTGGCGAAACTTGCCGTGGCCCAGGAAGAGTCCGGCAAGATTGCCGACGCAATCGCGACTTACTCCGAGATCGAGGAGAAATACTATGAGTCATTTGAATATGCTGCCGCACGAAAACACAAAGCTCGCTTAGAAGGCCTTGCCGCTAAGTAATGCCGGTGTGTACCGCATCAATTAGGGGAGTAAGGCCAAGGGGTCTTACTCTTTTTTTGTTCAAACCCTTCCAAAATTAGAATTTCATGGCAACTGCCCTCAAAAGCCTAAGTGCGCACAGCTCCAAAAACATCCAGGACATCAGCTCCAAAAAATTCGCCGTCGTTGTCTCCGAATGGAACGAAGAGGTGACTGAGGCACTTTTCTCCGGTGCGTATCAGACCCTGCTCGAGCATGGGGCAAAAAAGGAAAACATCATCAGAAAAAATGTACCCGGTTCTTTCGAACTCACTTTGGGGGCCCAATGGTGTGCCCAGGATGACAGCATCGATGCCGTACTTTGCCTGGGTTGCGTGATCCAGGGCGAGACCCGCCATTTTGATTTCATCTGTGATGCGGTGGCCCAGGGGATCACCCAGGTCGGCCTGAAATACAACAAGCCGGTCATCTTTGGCGTGCTGACTCCCGACACGCAAAAGCAGGCGATGGACCGTGCCGGAGGAAAACACGGCAACAAAGGCGACGAAGCCGCCATCACCGCCATCAAGATGCTTGGATTCTAATTCACAAACCTATTCCATAAATCCGTAGACCCTATGAAGATCATGAAATTCGGCGGCACCTCCGTGGGCCGTCCTGAACGCATGCACCAGGTGAAAAGCCTCGTGACACGAGGCGATGAGCCCACGATTGTAGTTTTGTCTGCCCTTTCGGGCACCACCAATGCCCTGGTAGGAATCGGGGAAGCCTTGGCAGCAGGAGACAAAACGCTGGCAAAGGACCGCATCGACACGCTTTTGGCACATTACGAGGCCTTCTATCCCGGATTGCTGGATACGGCGGAGGCGCAGGCAAAAGCTTCCGGGATCATCCGCGAACATTTTGAGTTCCTGAACATCCTCCTGAAAATCTCCTTCAATGAGGCGATCAACCGCGACATTTTGGCCCAGGGAGAGCTGCTTTCCACCAAGCTGTTTTATGCGCTTTTGGAAGAGTCGGGAATTCCGGCGATTTTCCTGCCAGCTCTCGACTTCATGAGCATTGATGAGAATTCCGAGCCGGAATTGGGCAAGATTTCCGAAAAGCTGACGGCGATTTTGGACAAACACCCGGAGGGACGGCTTTTCATCACCCAAGGTTATATCTGCAAAAACCACCGGAATGAAGTCGATAACCTGAAGCGTGGCGGAAGCGACTACACGGCTTCCCTGATCGCCGCGGCAATCAAGGCTTCCGTCTGCGAGATCTGGACGGACATCGACGGCATGCACAACAACGACCCGCGGATCGTGGACCGAACCCGCCCGATTGCCGAGCTTTCCTTTGACGAAGCGGCTGAGTTGGCCTATTTCGGTGCCAAAATCCTACATCCGGCATCCATCTGGCCAGCGCAGTTGTATAATGTGCCCGTGCGATTGCTCAATACCATGGAGCCAAGTGCGCACGGTACGCTGATCAAGGAAAAAGTGGAAACCACCGGCGTCAAAGCCATCGCCGCAAAAGACGGGATCACCGCGGTCAAGATCAAATCCAGCCGGATGCTCTTGGCCTATGGGTTTTTGAGAAGGATTTTTGAAGTCTTTGAAAAATACAAGACGCCGATCGATATGATCACCACTTCAGAGGTGGCTGTTTCGGTCACGATCGATGACCTGAGCCACCTGGATCAGATTATGGCCGAACTACAGGCCTTGGGCACGGTGGAGGTGGACCAAAACCAGACCATCATCTGCATCGTCGGCAACATGGTGTCCGAAACCAAGGGAGCGATCAAATCCGTCATGGATTCACTGACCGAGATTCCCGTCCGGATGGTGTCCTACGGAGGCAGCCGCCACAACGTCTCCATCCTGGTGGATGCGAAATACAAGGTGCAGGCACTGAAGAGCTTGAATGAAGGGGTTTTTGCTTGGTAAAAAGTAGCGAGCCACAGATGCACAAATGACAAACTGTGTGTCTGTGGCTTTTGTTTTTACGTTTTTCCAAAGGAATCAAAAACCGCCAGTCTGAGTTTTGAGGTTAATTGTAAGTATATTGACGGCATGAAGACACTTAAGATCACACTCCCTGATACGGTGGAAATAGAAGATGGAGAGGCTTTGATGGCCATTGCTGTCAGGTTGTTCGAGAAAGGAAAGCTTTCACTTGGACAGGCTGCTGAAGTGGTTGGCTTGTCAAAGGCTGCTTTTATGGAGAATTTGGGAGAGTATGGGGTTTCGTTGTTTAACTATTCAGAATCCGAACTGGAAAGAGATATAGAAAATGCGAAAAACTATCATCTCTGATACAAGTTGCCTGATTCTGCTTCACAAAATCGGGGAATTGAACCTTCTCCACAGACTTTTTGGAATTGTATCCATCACACCGGAAATCAGCGAAGAATATCTTTTCCCTTTGCCGGATTGGATAAGTGTTGAGTCTCCGACAAACAAAACTTATCAGCGGATCTTGGAGGCTTCTTTGGACAAGGGGGAATCGAGCGCAATTGCCCTGGGCATTGAGAAAGCAAACTCTCTTTTGATCATTGATGAGCTCAAAGGAAGGAAATTTGCGGAGAAATTGGGCCTAAATGTGACGGGTACCCTAGGTATATTTGTGGTTGCCAAAAGAGAAGGCCTTATCCCTTCGACAAAGCCTGTTTTGGACAAAATCAAAATGACCGATTTCAGAATTTCAAGAATACTTGAAAAAAGGATTTTGGAGCTCTCCGGAGAAAACGGATAGTCCTTGCAATCGAGAAATAATTCCAAGCTATGCCTCACGAAAATCCCGGATTTCTTCAGCGATTGCAAACCAAGTGGAAACTGGAAAGCCTTTTCCAGGTGGTGATGGTTTTGGTGGTTTTTGCCTGTACCGGATTCACCATTTTGTTTATCAAAAACCCCATTTTGGATTTCTTTGGCGTGGAGCGGGGCGGAGGGCAGGGATTCCTGAATACCGTTTTGTACCTGCTGCTCGTATTGCCGCTTTACCAGATCATTCTGCTGGTCTATGGCTTTGTTTTCGGCCAGTTTAGATTCTTCTGGGAAAAGGAAAAGCAGATTTTTAGGAGGATTGGGGGAGTTTTTAGAAAAAAGCGTCCATGAACCAGAGCTTCACAAACGGGGACGAAAGTGGTTTTGCCGGATGTCCGATGTCAGTCATACCTCGTGCCTCCGGAGATTTTAGAAAAAGCAGTTAATTTTCGAGTAATTCTGGTGAATTGATTTTCGATAGAGCAATTTTTCAATCTTCCAATGTGTATATCCGCTACTTTGCCAGTGGCCAAATTAACTCTTGATGGCACCTCGACTTCGCTCGGTGTCCGATGGGATCTTGTTTGGGATGGGGGAGGAAATGCGGCTTCGCCGCATTTCCTCCCCCATCCCTTAAAATCCAAAGCTCCGGTGGCCGAGCAAAGTCGAGGCCATCTT
>CAZGYC010000063.1:0-26460 GCA_964530015.1 uncultured Limnohabitans sp.
TTTTCCCAAGATACATTTTAAACCCATTTTATTTTGAAAGACAGGCCGGTGAAATGTTTTTTATGATTATACGCTTTACTACAAGTAACCCAATATCCTATGGTTTTACGTCGAAACGTGCTTTGCTGTCGACCGTCGACTGTGGTCTGTGGACGATTATCCGCCCTTTTCCAATCAATTTTTCAGTACTTGCATACAAGCGGATAATCATAATGTTTTTCCTGAAAAATGATGCCCAAAAGACAGGGAACCACCGAATCCGGTGCGACAGCCCAGTGAAGTTGGAGAGAGCGGATATTCCCAAAATGTCATAAATTACTTTCCCGGTATTGGAGGGGGTTTTTCTTCCGCCATACGCTTTTGATCAAACAGGGTAAATGGACGTTTCCGAAGTAGGCACACAGCGCGGATAAAACGGGGCAAGAGACCTTAGAAAACCGACGTTTTTTGGCGAATTTGGGATTTCATGGAAACAGGCGGCCATTCGACTCCCCGCGGGAAACATCCGCCAAAAAGTCAAAAAAATGCCCCGGTTTCGGCCGGGGCATTGGCATAACTATTCTTTTTCAGGTTTGACATCCTCGGATTTTGGTTCTCCGTCTCCTTTCAGATAGCTTGGGAGGCTGAGCCCGGCCATGTTAAAGAGGTCATTGAGCGGAGGCACGGTTTTCATCATGCCTGAGACGAAGTTGGCGGTGGAATTGTTTCCGTTTTCACCCTGACCTGAATCCCACACCGTGATTTTGTCGATTTTGATGTTTTTGACCGCTTCGACTTGGGTTTTCACCAATTCAGGGAGTTTTTCGATCAGCAGCAACTGGAAGGCTTTGGTCGGATCTCCGCCTGCCGCACTGACTACTTCGCGGTATCCTTCTGCCTGCTTGGTCAGGATCTCAAAGAGCCCTTTTGCCTCGGCTTCCATCTTGGCGTAGATCGCATCTGCTTCGCCTTTGGCCTGTTCCCGGATTCGTTCGGCCTCTGCCTGGGCCTCGATGATGGCGCGTTGCTTGGCGATCTCGGCGGGGATGACGATGTTGGCATTTTGGGTGGAGCGTTCCCGTTCCGCTCTGGCCGTTTCGGCTTTTTGCTCCGCCAGATAGGCTTCTTCCAGTGCCTTTGCCTGTTGGACTTTTTCCGAGGCCAGGGCGATCCGCAGCGCTTCGGCTTCTTTTTCCCTTCTCAGTGCGTCTGATTGGGCGATGGAGATTTTGGCTTCGTTTTCCCCTTTGATGGCGACCGCATTGGCTTCGGAGGTTTTCACCCGGGTGTCCCGCTGGGCTTCCGCTTTTCCGATGCTCTCCTCTTTTTGGGCTTCTGCGATGCTTACTTCCCGGTCCTTGAGGGTCACGGCGATCTTCACGTCCCGATCCCGCTGGGTATCGGCGATCTGGACGTCCTTTTCCCGATCGGCTAGCGCCTTTCCGGTTTCCCCGATTTTTTCCTGCTCGGCTACGGAGATCTTGGCCTCGTTGATGGCTTTTGCGGCAGCTTCTTTTCCCAGGGCTTCGATGTAGCCGGATTCGTCTTTGATGTCGGTGACGTTGACGTTGATGAGTTTGAGTCCGATTTTCTTGAGCTCGGTGTCCACGTTTTTGGAGATGTTATCCAAAAACTTGTCCCGGTCGGAGTTGATCTCCTCGATGGTCATCGTGGCAATCACCAGACGCAACTGGCCAAACAGGATGTCTTTGGCCAACTCCTGAATCTGCTCGTGGGCCAGGCCCAGCAATCTCTCCGCAGCGGTATTCATGCTGTCCGATTCTGTGGAAATGGCGATGGTGAAGCGGCAGGGGACATCCACGCGGATGTTTTGGCGGGAGAGGGCATTGGTCAGGTTTGCCTCGATGGAGATCGGCTTGAGATCCAGATAGGCATAGTCTTGGATCACGGGCCAGATAAAAGCCCCTCCACCGTGGATACACTTGGCAGAAGTGCCTCCTGTTTTGCCATAGACGACCAGGATTTTGTCCGAAGGACAGCGTTTGTAGCGTGAAACCAAGGCGATGATGGTCACAAAAATGACAACGGCACCCGCCAGAATTAAAATCAAAGGATCCATTATATAGTTAGATTAGAGTTTTTCTACGATCAGGAGGTTTCCACCCTCGATGCCCACCACCTTGATGGCCGCACCGGTCTCGATTCTTTCAGAGAGGGAAATCGCGCTAAGCTCTTTTTGAGAGCCTTTGATACTGATTGAAATTTTGCCGGTGCCTTGCTTTTGGGCGGGAATACTGAGGTAAACAGTGCCGGATTTCTGCAGGGTATGCTCCAGCCTGAAGGTGTTGTCTTCTGCCAGTTTGGTGATTTGCCTGATGATGGCAAAAAACAGCCAGACAAACCCCAAGCCGACGACCGTGGCCAAGAGGATCAGCAGGGTGTAATTTCCGATGGAATGGTAGAAGGTGATCCCGGTCCAGCTAAAGCCCAGCAGGAAATTGATCAGGTTCCGGAGGGTGAAAAGCTGAAAGGGAGCCTCAGCGCCTTCCAGATTTCCGTCAAAATCCGCGTTGATCCCGTCTCCAGAATCAGAACCGATGAAGGTCAAGATGGTCTGAAGGAGGAAGATCAAAGAGGTAGGCAAGGCGATGTACCAAAGCGCCCGGAGCGGGGGTTCCATTTCTGCTAAAAATTCCACAGTGCTACTTGGTTAGTGGGTGCTTGATTGTGTGTTTAATTATATCTTTAATTTTTAAGAATTGCAAAAGCAGATGAAAAATTTTTGGACTTTGAACCCTTGGACACTGGGTGGATTTTCCGATGTTTTTATCCTTCCAGCATCCATTTCCAAGTCGGCAAAACTTGGATTTGTATGTCATCTTGAACCCAAGGGATTTTTGAGTGCCTCCATTTGAATGGAGGCTTATTCTTGAAGCATCTTTTTGAAAAAGACAACTAATTAAAAACTGTCTTTCTGATATCTGATTATAGGCTTTCTTGCCAGTAGTTTAAAATTACAAGATGGCCTCGCAGGGAAATCGCTTTTAACTTTCTTTAATTGAAACAGAATAATCGCACAATCGAAATGTGCGGCTCTTCCCGTTTTTTGGATTTAACCATTCAGTCCAATAAGAGAATTAAGAACCAAGAGGTGGGCTGTAAAGGCAACAATCGTATGGGCCGGACTGGAGCGAAGCCCTTCATTTCCTGAATCCCCATCCTATTTTAAGGTTTTACAAAAGCATTTTCATTTGTATTCAAGTAGAAAGGCGGTGATTTCTTAAAGGCGATTTCCCTGGATGGCCTCGACTTGGGCACTGAGCTTGTCGAAGTGTATCGGACCAAGTCGAGGTGCCATCAACAGTTAATTTGGCTACCGGCAAAGTAGCGGATATACAATTCTGATAAGACGAGATATCAAAAAAATCCCCCGATGCACGTACACCGGAGGATTTTCACACTTCTGATTTCAGAATTTTAACTTTCAAAAAGCCCTTTCGTCCAAGTGATCTCCCAACTGGAGTCTCGGAACCCCTTTGGTCATCCATTCCGGAGCAGCTTCACCTTTCAGATGATGGTCAAAGAACTCCATCATCCGTACACTGTAGTCCTTTCGGTTTTCGACTTTGCCCAAGCCATGGTTTTCGCCCAGGTATTGCACCATGATCACCGGTTTTTTCAGGCGTCGAAGTGCATTGTAATATTCCACGCCCTGGGTGAAGTCCACCGCGCCGTCTTTGTCATTGTGCAGCAGCAAAAGCGGGGTTTTCACGTTTTTGACGTGATAGATCGGGCTGTTGCGCTCGTAGGCTTCCCAGTTTTCCCAGGGTGCTCCGCGAAACCGGCCCTGTGACGCCTCGAAGATGGACATGTTGCCTCCGCCGGAGTTCCAATAGATCAAATCGTACATGGAGATCATATTGGTCAGCGGAGCCCCTGCCGCTGCGGCCTTGAAGCGGTCTGTCTGGGTGATCAGGAAGGAAGTCTGGTAGCCGCCCCAACTGTGTCCGTGGATGCCCATCTTGGCTTCGTCGATGACTCCGGTCTTGATGGCGGCATCCACCGCAGGAAGTACCGCCCACACGGCGGACATGCCCGGGTCGTCCATCTTATAGACAATATCCGGAATCAGCACCGCGTAACCATTGCTGGTGTATAGGGTAGGGTTCCAGCCCGTGCCACTGTAGCCGGGATTTGGCCAGTTGTGGAGCGTCTGCGAAAGCTTCTCGTAGTAGTAGATGACGGTCGGATATTTTTGGCCCTCCACGTAGTCGGCAGGCAGGAAGAGCGCCGCCTGAAGGGAATCGCCTTTGGCGGTCACGTAGTCCACCAAGCGGACGCCGGGGGACCAGGCGTATTTTCCGGCACCGGGCGCGTTTTCGGTGACTTTTTTGGCATTGGCCAGGGTGGCATCCGTGAGGTAAACCTGTGTGGGCTCGCTGAATTTCTCCTTGGTGAAGGTGTAAACCTCCGCTTTATCAGCCTTGGCCAAGCCCATGATCGCGGCATCCTCCCAGAGCAGAGGGCTTACACCCGGTGCGAGTCCGCCCTTTTTGGCCGGGGCCAAGGCGGCAATCCCGCTCTTTTTGGTGTGTTCCCCATAGATTCGGATATAGTTGGTTTTGGCCAGGTCGATGCCCTTTTCTTCCGGATCCAAGACGAACCGATACTGGTAGCGGATCTTTTCCGATCTGCCATTTTGGGTGAGGTTGACAGCACTTTCTTTTCCTCCCAAAGGAACCTGCCAGAGATCCCATTCGTCCCGAAGCAGGACATACTTGCTGTCGCTGCTCCAGCCCAGGGGATTCATCATGGGCTTTTCCACGTTGTGGTCGTCTTCGGTGTTGACAAAGGAGACCGGGAGGCTTTCCGTGATGTTGGTGTGCGTTTTGGCCAGGATATCATAGACATAGAAATGGCCGTCTTTGCCATAGAGCAGCTTCAGTCCATCAGTAGAAGGTCTGGGATAGGAGCCAAAAGAAGGCTGGTAAAACTTGTCAAAAAGCGGGGTCTTTTCCCCGGTTTTCAAATCCACCAAGTAGAAATCCCGGTATTGCTGGCCGTCCAGATTGATGTCCAGCTCGTATTTCTGCTGATCGGAGCCCAGTCCGTACCGCTGGTGGGGGAGGATGCTGAGGTCCTTCATGCTGCTGTCCTGGAGTGCGACGTGCTTCTTGGAGGCCAGGTCATACATCGCCCAGAAGCTGTAGTTCTTGTCCATGTTTTCCAACACTTGCTGCCGGGACTGCAGCCGTTCGTCGTTCCAGTGCCAGATGGTCATTTCTGGCTTTTTGGCGTCGTTTGGCTTTTTGGCGTTGACTTTTCCGGTGTCGAGTTTCGTGATCGCTTTTTGCAGATCAGCGATGGACTTGATGGTGGTGTCGGCCATGATGGTGGCGATTTTCACCGACTCGGCAGCGGCTACAGAATCCTTGTTTTCTTCCTTTTTCGGAGTCTCTTTCTCTGCCAAAACCAAGGGGTGGATCCCGTAAAACAAGCGGGTCAAATCATCGGACCAGGTGGGTCGTCGGTTGGGGCTGATAGTGTATTTCTGGTCAAATCCTGTCGAATCCTTTGCTGGTTCGTACACGGTGAGCTGCGGGCTGGAGAGGTTTTTCACCCCCAAGACCGTCCCGGGTTCCTGCTTGTACTTTTTGTCTTTCTTCATCTTCAGGGCCGCAAAGGCGTCGCCCTTTTCGGTCCAACCGATGCTCTGATAGCCTGCTTCGTCCGAGTCCAATACCTGGATGGAGCTGTTGGCCAAGGTCAGGAGATAGAGCCCGTTGCCCTGGGAATTGGCGGCATCGACCGTGTAGGCCAGGTGGGTTCCGGCTTTGTTGACGGCATGTTCGCGGACGTTGCCGAGGTTTTGGGATTTTTGGCTGCCCAGATGGTAGATCAGCAGATCCGAACCCTTGACCTCGGCGTTTCCTTCCTTGGGCAGGTTGATCAGCAGGTGGGTGGCCGCCTCGGCATTGAAGCTGAATCCGCCTGCGTTCTCAAAGGTTTTCTTGTCGTCCGTGCCGAGCTTGAGCAGGTGTACTTTTTCCTTGAGCGGCTTGCCTTTGGCTTTTTCGTTGGCCTGCTTTTCGGAGAATTTCGGGGATTCTCTGAACGCGAGCCACTGGCTGTTTTTGCTAAACTCAAAGCTGGGGAAGGTGGTGTTTCCTATCGGGAAGGATTTTTTGCTTTCGGGGTCGGAGACTTTTTGGAGGATCAGCTCCCCGTCGGTTTCCAGGCCGACGATGCCGTAGGCGATCCATTGGCCGTCGGGGGAAAGCTTGAACGCGCCGCCGGGCATGTATTTCCAGGTGGCGACGTCCTTCCAGGACATGGGTTTCGGTGCTTCTTGGGCCATGCCTGGATGCAGGGTCAGGGCAAACAGCCAAAGAATGAGTAGGTGTTTTCTCATGGGGCAAAGTTTATTGGAAGGGGAAAATAGGGGATTTTTTCTTAGGAGGGATTGAAAAAGTGGGAGAAGGCAAAAAACCTGTGGCAGTGCCGGGCAAATGACCGGGCCCCTGTGGCAGGGAGTGCCCGAAGCCCGCTTTTTGGGACAAAGCAGGAGGCCTTGGCGGGTACATCACGGGGGATTCCGAAGTTTTGAAATGCGTGGGCTGTGTAGGCACGGACCACGGAAGGGACGATTCAGGCCTCGGGGAAGGAAATTTCCAAAAATCGATGCAAAAGACCCCAAAAAACACCCTGTACAGGGCGTTTTTTGGGGTCTTTCTTGTGGCTACTTTGTCCGTGGGTTTTTTATCACACAAGCCATTATAACCCAAATAATTCTATGAACAGCAAACAGGCAAAGAAACGGACAAGCAGGCCATGGTGAGGACTGCTGGGATTTTTGATGAGTTTCTGGCAGGATGCCAGCCTGAGGCGGACTTTCCAGAGGTAGCGGTGGAGACTCGGTCGGTGGACTTGGAGTCTTTCAAGGTGAGCGAGTCTCTGGCCAAGGATATCGTCAATGGACTGAAAATGATAACCGGAATAGGATGAAAAACCTGATCAAATTTCTTCTTTTGACTTCTCTGGTAAGTTGTAGAAATTTCCATACGAGACAGGGAGCTTTCCTGATGGGCAGCCAACAAGTCTGGTTGAGTTGAATTCGGAATTTGACGAGATGAATTCGGATTTTGTGCCTACGACTGCGGAGGTTCGGGTCAATTTCCTTTTTTCCTCCAACGCCAGTTCCAAAGGAATTCATTTTGATTTGGAGCCAAGACTGCTGGTTTTCCTTTGGAACAAGGAGACAGGCTCTTTTTCGCATGGCACCAGTAGTTTTGAAAATGCACAGTCAATCAGAAACCGACTCTTTGAAGTCAACACTGATTGCGATGAAAAAGGGCCGTATTCCGTTCATGGAAAATTATTGTTCTCTCAAGACTGCGGTGGGAACCATCAGATTTTCAGTGCTGAATTCGTTGATGCCGAATCGTTCAATCAAGTCAGGGCGGAGGTTTCAAGGGTTCGGCTTTTAGACCCAAACTCGAATGAAATGTATCCGAGCTTCTATGGGAAAAACTACGTCAAGGATTCGGGGATACAAAGTGAAGGCAAGCCTGAAAAGCTGCTTTTCAGTTCGGACAAAGATGGTGCTTTTGATATTTATGAAATCGACCTTCCGGCCAATCAAGATTTGACCGGATTTTTGAAAAGTGACCGCGAAAAATCAGCCTAAAAAATCGGCATCAATACACCGTCAAACGACCACATGCCCTTTGTCTATCGGAATATGCTGGTTTTCTCCTCGGATCGACCGGGAGGATTGGGGGGCTATGATCTGTATTATTCCTTTAAAACAGGCGAAGGCTGGACGGAACCGGAAAACTTTGGGCCTTCAGTCAATTCCGAGTATGATGAATTCTGGCCCGTGGTATCGGATTCTTGGGAATTTTCCAATCAGTTGATGATCTTTTCTTCCAACCGGCCCGGTGGCCTCGGTGGCTTTGACCTGTATTTCACAGGGATTCCGAAGTTTTGAAACAGAGAAAATCAATTATAGATATATGTCTTATCCTATTTAAGGATCCACAAACCTCATAATGCAAATGACGCCAATAAGGATTTTGGTCTGAAGGAGAAAAGGTTTTCCTATTGGTCAAAATTATATAGATACAGAGCCTCTCTAGCCAAGTTTCTCGTCCTTCTTTCATAGAAATTCGAAAATAGGTTCAATCCGATTCCAGTAAAAGTCAGTGGCAATAAAATCTGATTCTGACTGGAAGATTGCCGCTCAAATCCTAAAGCCACGAAGAGAATACTTGCTTCCAGTACCATATTGGCGATATTAGCTCCTTTGCTCACTTGTTGTCTTTTCGTTACTTTTTCAAATAGGCGGTGTGCCTCCTGATTTGAACTCATGAGAGAAAGCGCTTGCTCGTTTTTGAGAAGCATGGGGCCTTCGTAAATATCAATGGATGCTCCTAGAAAATTAAAACTAACATCCATACCAAGGAAAGAACCAGCTCCTTGTGAATAGTGTAATTCATTATAGTCATCAATTGTGCGACCAATTCTTCTTTTTGCATCAGTGAGCAGTATGTCTCCTGAACCTTGCAAAAGACCACCCGCCAGCGTAACCAAATACCATGGTCGGACGCTATTGGGGGTGATTTCATGGGTAAACAGGTAAGCAAAGGATCCGAGATTGACTGCTAAACCGGTAAAATTCATGGCTGTGCCCATGATCTTCTTGCGTTGATAGGAGGTGAAATTTGACCTCCCATCCAGTCCTGACTCCAAAAGCAGGGCTACTTCCTGTGGGCCAGACTTTTCTCCGTCCACGTAGTAAGTGATCTTATTCAAAAACCCCTCTTTAAAAGTAATGATCGGCTGCTCGGAGTAATTGCTTGGGAAATACGCCGGAAAATTATTAGTTGATTGTGCGTTCAGAGTCGGTTGAAAAAGCGTTTGGAGGAAAGTTAAAATGATTCCAGCCGATAGAAGTTTTCGAATGTCTATGCGCAAGACAAAATTTGATTAATTCCGTTTGAAAAGATACCGAATATTGCCATTTGGATAGCCAAGAAGCAAGGTGTCACCAGAGAACCCGTAACGAATTTGTTGTGATCCCATGTTCGTATCGATTATTAAGACTTGATTGTTGTGCGTTTTCCAGGTGAAAACTGGAATTGCAGAATAATCAACGGTTCCGCTTATACCATGCTTTTTCATTTCATCTCTAAAAATATTTGGGTCGATACTAAAGGTTCCGTTTTCGTTAAAGACATCTACATAGTTTTTTCCTGCAAATCCGTTGTCCAAAATGTTTCCTTCAGCGTCCGTAAAAAACAATATCGTCCACCTGCCGATTATGCGTTTATCAAGTTCTTTGGACTGGCAAATTCCTGATTCAGGGGATAGAGCAACTATTGCAAGTATAATGGAGATAACTATGGGATTTTTCATACTATTTAAAAATAAAGCGTAGTCTGCCTGAAGTTTTTCAGGCAGATTTAACATCACATACACGCAAACAGGCGATAGGTATAATATCCAGCCCCAGCAGCATGATAGCTGAAAAGCTCATGGGAAGAACTCAACTGACCTATGTAGTATTGCTGTGCTGTTGCATAGAACATCATTTCAGTGAACGAGCACCCACCTTTCACCGATTCCATTTGTTCGATACTTAACTCTTTCATAATTCGTGTTGGTTAAAAGTTAGAAATTTGATTAAGAATAACCAAACATATATCCAAGCGGCTGCAATTTCCTTGCAGTCACTCATTTTTTTCTGAAAAAATGTAAGATTTTCTCGCCTTGCAATAGCAGATATCTCGATCCATAGCCAGCCTGAGATCATCTAGCACATTATACACCATTCTTTCTTTTACTCCCAATCTGAGCGGAGGCCGATGATGCCATAGGTGAGGAGCCATTGGCCGTCGGGGGAAAGTTTGAAGCTGCCGCCGGGCATGTATTTTCAGGTGGCGACATCCTTCCAGGACATGGGCTTGGTGTCCTGAGCTTGCGCAAAAGAGAAGGTGAGGCAGAGGAGCCATAAAAAGAGTAGATGCTTTCTCATGTGGTAAAGTTTATTGGGGGGGGAAATAAAAAAACACGAAGTCTATGGTTGCTAGTTACTCAGCTTTGCTGGAATCAGCGTAACGACAAAGACCTTCGAGGTTTGATGAAACCTCAAAGGTCTGCGAACTGGCTACTACTACTGAACACTGTAAACTGTTTTCCCTCCCACCACGGTCCTCACCACCTTCGTCTTTAGGATATCCTCTTCGGGGATTTCCATGATGTTTTGGTCAAAAACGGTGAAGTCAGCCGCTTTTCCGACTTCGATGGATCCTTTGAAATCTTCTTCAAATTCCGCAAATGCACCGTCCAAGGTGTAGGATCGGAGGGCCTGTTCCCGGGTCATCTTCTGGCTGCCTTCGTAGCCGCCCTCGGGTGTGCCCTGCAGTGTTTTTCTGGTCACCGAAGCATAAAAAGATGGAATCGGATCCACCGGTTCAACCGGAGCGTCCGTTCCGTTGGTCACAGTGGCACCGGACTGGATGAGCTTTTGCCAGACATAGGAGCCGTCGATGATCCGCTTTTCCCCCAGTCTGTCTATCGCCCAAGGGCGATCCGAACTCAGGTGAATCGCCTGCATGGCCGCGATCACGCCCATCTGCCCAAATCTCGGAATGTCATCGGGATGGATGTGCTGCGCGTGCTCGATGCGAAAACGGAGGTTTTTGGAGTCTGGATATTTGCCAAAAGCCGCCTCGTAGCGATCCAGAATCTCCCGGTTGGCGCGGTCGCCGATCGCGTGGGAACAAACCTGAAAACCGGCGGGAATGGCCTTTTCGGAAACTTCGGACACCACCGCCATCGGCAGGGTCTCATGGCCCCGATGCCCCTGACGGTCTGAATAGTCCTCCAAGAGCCATGCTCCACGCGAACCCAAGGCCCCGTCACAGTTCAGCTTGATCGCCCTCACTGTCAGCAGGTGATCTGCCGTGTCGATCATTGGGCCCTTTTTGTACCATTCTTCCAACAGTGCCGGTTGCGTACCGGTCAGCATGACGTACTGGCGAACGGTCAGCTTGCCTTCGTCTTTGAATTTCCGGATCAGGTCGATGGTGCCTTGTCCCGCCCCTGCGTCGTGGAAGCTGGTGATTCCTTTTTCGTTGAGTTCCTGAAGTGCCAAAGTGAGCGCTTCCGCCGCCCGCTCCGGTGTTTCGGCGGGGATCAGTCTCGCCACCAAGCCGGCTGCCTTTTCGGAGAGAATCCCGGTCGGATTGCCGAGTTCGTCGACGATGATCTCGCCGCCTTCGACTTCTCTGGGGCGTTCCCCTTTCAGATTGCCGATCCCTGCGAGTTGGAGTGCTTTGGCATTGGCAAAGGCAGCGTGTCCGCTTGCATGGGAGAGGTACACGGGATTGTCGGGCGAGACCTCATTCAGCTTTTCGTTGGTTTGGAAGCCTTTGACGAGTTTTTCGGGTTTTTGGATCCACTTGTCCTGGTGCCAGCCCCGGCCGGTGATCCAGTCTCCGGGTTTTGCCTTGGCGACCGCCTCGGCGACTTTTTCGACCAGTTCATCGTAGGTTTTCACGTACATCAGGTCGAGCTCCAGTTTGTTGTAGCCGATGCCCATCAGGTGGGCGTGGGATTCGATCAGACCGGGAGTCATGGTCTTTCCCTGCAGGTCGATGACTTCGGTGGCCTCGCCCACGTAGGCTTGGATGTCTTGGGAAGTACCCACTGCGAGGATCATCCCGTCTTTGACGGCGACTGCCTGGGCTTTTGGATTTCCTTCGGCTACGGTATAGATGATGCCATTGACAAAGACCCGGTCGGCGGGATTTTCGGGGCCGGAGGTACAGGCCCATGCGAAAAGGGCCAGAAAAAGGAGTGGATGGATGTGCTTCATGGATTTTTGATTCTGATTTGAAGCTAGGGGTTTTGGAGGGTTGGGGCAAACGGGATTATTTGGGAGGAGTCGCGACGGGTGCCGGGCAGGAGTAAAGGCCTGTTCCGAAATATTCCCTTTTCGGTTCTTCCTTGGCGTAGTCTTCCCTTTTGGAAAGTGCTGTTCCGGGTCCTGGCAATTGCGGAGGGGGGGTGGATGGGCGGTCGAAATATTGGCGGGCGCAAAAGTTGCCGCTGGCTTTCATGCGGTCGATGGGGCATCGCCGCGTTTGTTTTTCATCGGCTTTTGCCATGGAGCCACACGTCCAGGCGCAAACGGCAGTCTCGCGCGAAACGCCTTGCCCCCAGCCGCTGCAGGCGGGCATATCCGGTTACCGGGTTCTGTTTTGCTCTTCCAGTTGCCTTTGTCTTTCGATCTCCCTTTGTCTTTCAAATTCTTCTCTTTGCGCCTGAATTTCCTTGTTCCGAGCTGCCTGTTCCATCTCTTTGGTTGACTCAACGGCTTTTTGCAAGGTTTCTTTTTCCCTGTTCAATTCCTCTTTTGCGTTTTCATGCTTGCCTTCTATTTTTTCCCCTTCTTTTTTCAGGACTTCTTCCAGGGGTTTCAACTGCCCCAGTTTCTTTTCGGCATCGGAAAACTTTTTTGCGTCTTCCATCTGGATCTCCAGCATCAGTTTGTTTTTGTCGAGGGCATTTGTCTGTTTTTGGTACGAATCGTTCTGGTCTTTTTCTTTTTGCGCAATATCGTTTTCCCACTTCAATTGGGCATCAGGCTTGGGTCTTTCGGGCAATTCGGTTTTGCCGGAGGCTTCATAGGCATCTTTGATCCCATCCTCGATCTTTTTGACTTCGTCTTTCAATAGGTCTTGCGGCGATTTCAAATCTTTCGAAGGATTGTCCGCCACTTGCTGATGACCGGTCAATTGCTGTTCGATCACGATCTGGTTTTGTGCCGCAAACTCCCTTGCCACAACATCATTGGGGTTTTCCCGGGCGAGTCCCTGCCCGCTTTGGTCGATTATCTGGGCCAGTCCGGCGGCCATCATGTTCATGGTATCCGTAGCAGCCTTGGTCTGTTCCCAAGTATCACGTGCATGGTCTTTTTCCCGCTCATCGATCAGGTTTGTTTTTTCTTCCCGAACCTGGGAAAGCTGACTGTAAGCCTCCACGATTTTGCTGTTTGCCTCTTCGATTTTTGGCCGGTTTTGCCCTTTGTTTTGGTCAAGGGATGCCCTTTCGGATTCAAGTTTTGAAATGATGTTTTCCAACAGCTTTTCCTGTTCCTCTTTGAGCTTGATCATTTCATCGATATGTGCCATGGTTTTTGTTTTCTAGTTCATCCTTTCCCTCAACTCCGCATCCTCATACGCAAACTTCTTGCGCACCCTTGCGGGCTTGGTGCCGGTTGCCATCACCAAAATCAAATCCCTGTAATTGGGTCCCGCCAATTCGATCGGCTCCACCAATTTTTCCTTGGTGTTGCCAAGCGCATCGTGGCGGTAGCCCAACTGGTCGGATATTTTCGCGGTATATTCATCATTCAGCGGCAGGTTCATAAACGTGCGCACCACGCAACTGCCGATCAGCCCTTCGGGGTCGGGGTAGGCGTCTTTCAGTTGTCCATAGCTTTGGGCAAACATCCACAGCTTGATGCCGTATTGCCGTCCGATGTTCAGCGCTTCGTCGACCGGCGGCATTTTTTTCAGCCGGGGTAGCTCATCCAGCATAAACAATACAGGGGCTGCACCCCGTTGGGGCAGTTCGGTGGTCAGCATCCGAATGTGTTGTGCGATGAATACCCGGATGACCGACAGATAGCTTTCTATCTCGTTGGGATTGATGCAGATATAGACGGTGGGCGTTCCGTTGCGCAGATCCAGGGGGCTCCAGTCGGATTTGTTGGTGACTTTTGCGATGCGTTCGCCCTGCCATGCGCTCAGGCTGCTTTGTGCCGTTTTTAAGATGCTGTCGCGCTGCTTCTTTTCCATTTCATCCAATGCATTGCCGATTCTCCGCATGGACGAAACCATCACGTTGGTTTTCAAGGAGGTGATCATCTCGTCCCAACCGATGCCGTAGACAATATCCAGCACTTTGGACATGGCACGCTCGTTTGCCTCATTGTTGAATGCGATGTAGGCAATGGCGGCAGTCAGCACGTCACGCGCCATGTTTTCCCAAAAGGGGTCGGATGCCCCGGAGGGGACTATCATCATGTCTGCCAAAAAACGCGAATCCTCCCAGATATAGTCCGGCTCGTCGCGTACAAATGCCAGGGGATTGTAGCTGTTGCTGTTGGCGGGATCCAGGGGACTGAACTTGTATATTTTGCCGATGTTTTTTTCCCTCCACCCGCTTGTCGCCGCGTGGATTTCACCTTTTATATCCAAGACCACTGCCGCGCCTTTCCATGTGAGCATATTGGGGATTACAAAGCATTGTGTTTTGCCGGAGCCGGGCGGGGCAATGGTAATGAGCGAACCTTCTCCCGAATAATGCAAAATGGTTTCGCTGTCTTCAAGATGCCCGATGCTGAGCTGATAGCTGCCATGGCCGTTAAATACCGTCCCCTCTGTTTCATCCGCATCGAGCCAGGAACCGTCCCCATGAATACGCCTTTTGATGTCCTTGATGTGTTTCAGGTTTTCGTTGTTTCCGCTTTGTCCCATTTCTTCAACTTTTCCCAGCAAGGCATTGATGGCACTGTCCACAGAGCCATCCACTTTGTCCTGATAAAACTTGATCACATTCGGCCCGTTTTTGAAGTCTTCGTAGGAGTTGTGCCAATTGTAGTCTTCGATCGATGCCTTTCCGTTTCCGTTGATGAATGAAAACATGAAGTAGTGAAACTTGCCTTCGTCCAGTTTTCCGGAATTGTACAGCAACAGCGCGGTTTTCAGAAACTCCCTTTCCCTGGCCTCCATTGCCGAAAGATTGCGGCTGATCCGGAACACGATGGAGCTTGAGGCATTGGCCTGGCCATTCCAACTTTCAAAATTATAGGTGTCGCCAAAGCTCAATGAGGCACTTTTGGCATCAAACAGCGTTTTGATGTTTTTTTCCCTTTCCGCCACGGTGTCTCCCAAGCCCTGCCAAAAGCCAATCTGGGCTTGTCTTGCTTTTCGTCTCGCTTCTTTCCTTTTGTTTTCGTTTCCCTTTTTGATCCATCGTATGAGCCATATCACCCCCCAAATGCACGCTCCCCAGAAAACCAGGGAGAGGAAGCTTCCAAACAGACCCATCAGGCTGTATTTGGTCGATTCGGGAAGGATTAGCCAAAGAATGATTATTCCAGCAGGAATATAAAAAATGGGTTTTTTGTACCATTTTTTTGGAGTTGCGTCGTTGTCCATAAGCGTCGGGTTGTTTGAAGTGGTTTTACAAAGAAGCGGTTTTATGGTATGGATGCGGCCGTTTTTGCCTGCGTCTGTTTCGTCGTTGTATCGGTCTGTTCACTTGTTGTCCCTTGATGCCGTCCCTGCCCACAGGCTGCTGCCGACAGCCAGCGGGATTTTTGCCCCCATTGCACCAAACCCGCGGTGGTCTGCGGCTTTGTGGGCCATCCTTGACCCCACACATTTCCCATGAAATCGAGCATGGTCCCGTAGCTACGGGATCACACACCGGAATGATTGTCAGCCATGCGAGACAGGCTATCCCGTTTCCTGCGTCACGGGACAGGTTATGGCCTTTGAAAGAAAATTATGGACACATGAAAAAAGGCAAACCCCGCCCAGACCGCCTGTTCTAATGTAGCAGGTTTTGCCGAACTGTCGGCCAAGTTTGGGCAAAAAGTTGCTATGGAGGGAGATCCCACCAGGCTTTTCAAAAGGCGGCTCCCATGCCGCCTTGCGGGGCCTGAAGGGGCTGAAAAACGCAAAAAGTTTTGATTTTTGGAAAGTCGAGGGAATTGCCTCAGGGAAATCGCCTGTAAGAAATCACCGCCTTTCTACTTGAATACAAGTGAAAATGCTTTTTGCAAAACCTTAAACCAGGATGGGGATTCAGGAAATGAAGGGCTTCGCAATTCCGCACGGACGCCGGTAAGTTTCAACCACATAGATACATAGGAAAAAGAATGGCATAGAAAATAGATTTTTTCACCTAGTCGCTAGGTGAAAAGCGCAGCTTCTATGGTTTGTCCCTACGGCATCTATGCAAGCTATTGTACCTATGTGGTTTATGGATTTTCCGCCGCCGTGAGTGTTCTCCCACGTTCATGATTTGGAACCACAACGGGGCATCAAAGGGCACCTTGGAACCTTGGTCTGGGGAAAATTGGGCTTCGGAACGCATCTGTCTTTTGCCTGTAAACGGCAAACACCTAGGAGAAGGCGTTGGTTTTGGGAAGAACCGGTCTTTGGCTGTGGTTAAACTTCCTTGCAGAGCACAGGGACACCTGAATCGTGCTGCCATCGGATCCTTTTGCCGGAAAGGATCCAAAAGCAATATCCCCGCATTTCGGACAAAGGACTTTCCGGAAAATCAGGAATAGTCGGAAAACAGCCCGATTCGGGTCTTTTTTGGAGCCGGGAGTTTCAACAATTCCATAAATGCTTACTTTAAGGCACAAGCTTGAATTTTAAACCCCTCTTCACCCATGTCAAAGTCCGGAGTACTGTTGCTGGTGGTCCTGGCGTTTTTTGCCCAGAGATCTTTTTCCCAAAGTCCCAAATACATCATCGATAGCCTGAAGGTGCAACTGAAGGCGGCGGCCTCAGACCAAGACAAAGCCGTGATCTACTCCGAACTGACCTGGTTTTGGGCGATGGTGAATCTGGATTCGGCACTTGCTTATGGAAATGCATCCCTGGCTTTGACAGAGAAGCTCGGGGACCAAAAAGCGATCAGCCAGGCCTACAGCGATCTGGGGAATGCATTCAACCAAAAAGGCCAGTTTGCCGAGGCCAAAGCTGCCTATAAAAAATCGCTGGCCATCAGGACCCAACTTGCCGATTCGGCGGGAATGGCGGGGTCAAAAAGCAACCTGGCCTCCATCCACCAGCGACTCTACCAGACGGACTCGGCCATGATGTACTACATCCAGGCACTGGACTACTACGAACATACGGGAAATGAACGGTATGTCAACTTTGTGAAAAACAACCTGGCGGTGCTGCACGAAGACATGCGGAATTACTCCAAAGCGCTCGAAATCTACGCCGAAGTGGCCGCGTATCGCGAAAAAAACCAGATGGTTCCCGAATTGGCCATGCTCTACAACAACATGGGCAACATCTACAAAAACACCAAGGAATACGACAAATCCGAGGAATTTCTCAAAAAAGCGATGGACAAGGGCTACGAGGCCGGGGATTCGCTGGTGCTGTCGGTGACCTACCTCAACCTAGCCTCGCTATACAATGCCACCAACCGGCCCGATGAGGCGATCCAGGCGGCGTCCGAGGGGATCAAAATCGCGGAAAAAGTCAACTCACACTATGACCAGGCAATGATGGAATACGCCCTGGCCAATTCCCATTCCAAAAAACGGGAATACTCCAAAGCCAAAAGTCTCTACCAAAAGGCCATCAAGACACTGACCGGCCTGGAGGCAAGGGAAGAAGTCGCCGCGATGCAGTTGCGCTTGGTGCCGGTTTTTGCGGCCTTGAATATGCCGGACAGCGCGCAGTACTTCACCGATTTGTACATCGACTACCAAAACTCCCTGACCGAAGCCCAGGTGGCCCAACTGACCAGTGAGCTCCAGACCAAATACGAAACCGAGAAAAAAGACCGCGAAATCGCCGCACAGCAGTTGGCGATCCGAAACAAAAACATCCAGCTATACGGATCGCTGGTGCTCGCCTTGGCGGTGGGAGTCGCCGGCTATCTGTTTTTTAACCAGCAAAAACTCAAAAACCGACAACTCCAACAAGAGGGAGACCTGAAGGCGGCCCTGGCCCAGATCGAAACCCAAAACAAGCTCCAGGAGCAGCGGATGCTCATCTCCCGAGACCTGCATGACAACATCGGCGCGCAACTGACCTTCATCATTTCCGCCATCGAAAACCTCAAGTACTTTGAGCCGATCAAGGAGCAGTTGACCCAGCGCTACGATACCATCGCCGATTTTACCAAGCAGACCATCACCGAGCTCCGGGATACCATCTGGGCCATGAACAGTGGGCAGGTCAGTTGGGAGTCCCTGGCGGGCAGGATCCAGGATTACCTGCAGAAAGCTCGGCAGTCGGCTTCCGGCATCCAGTTTGGCTTTTCGCTGTCGGATGACATCGACAGGGACTCCACGCTGCCCTCTGCCGACAGCATCCAAGTCCTGCGGATTGTCCAGGAAGCCATCCAGAACGCGGTGAAGTATGCCGCCGCCACGGCGGTGGATATACGGGTGGAAAAGTCCGGTGCCTCCACCCGATTGGGCATCGCGGACAATGGCCAGGGCTTTGACGAGACGGCCGTCCAAGCCGGAAACGGGCTGTACAACATGCGCAAGCGGGCCGAAGAGCTGGGCGGGCAAGTCACCGTCGAATCCGGCCCGCAGGGCACAAGGGTGCTCCTGCTCTGGCCCAAAGGCTGATTTCCCGGCCGGAAAAACCTCCCCCAGGCTCGGGACTTTGGGCCGGAAAAGGACAAATAGGCCTTTTGCCGTATTCCTTCAGCAGTCCGGCAAGGGTACTTTTGATTTTGCCTTACACGTGGACATGCTGCTGGGACTTTTCGGAAATGCGCGTATCCTGCTCCTGGCTGTCTGGGTGCTGGGGGGCTTGGTGTTGCTGTATTTCCTGGCGTTTGGGAAATACAGCAGGCAGCAAAAGATCCGGAGGCAGCGGCTGGCACGCCTGGAAAAGCTGGTGACAAAAGAGTTGGAGCGTTCCCGGGTGCTCTCCGGCCAGGCAGCATACCTGGACCGCATCCGTGAAGGGACCGACGAAAAGCTCGAAGTGATCAAGCTGCAAGTGGCAGCGATGAAGAAAGGGGAGGAAAATTCCGGAAAAATGCCCCCCTCCTAAACCAAGGTCACCCTTACTTTTTTCTCCTTCAGTTTCATGTTGTTGACTTTGGGAAGTAGCTTTTCCAAAGTTGCGGTTTTCACTCCGACAAAAGCACAATCCGTTTTCAGTTCGATCACGCCCAGCTCTTCCTTGGACAGATTCCCCTGTTTGAAAAACAAGCCTGCGACATCGCCTTTGGAGATTTTGTCTTTTCGTCCACCGGAAACAAACAGTGTGCTCCATTCCGAAGGGCCGGGAAGCTGCGATTGGGTGAGTTTTTCGACAGGCAGATTCCCGATAAAATCCGGCATCGGATCCCGTTCACAGTGAAGGACATAGGCCGTTCCGTCACTGTTCATTCGGGCAGTTCGTCCGTTGCGATGGATAAATTCTTCACTTCGAATCGGGAGATGATAATGGATAATAAACTTGATCTCGGGCACGTCGATCCCTCGGGCAGCGAGATCGGTAGCCAACAGGATTTGGTGGGTGCCGTTTCGGAATTTGATCAGGGATCTTTCCCGGTCTGTTTGCTCCATTCCTCCTGAAAAAATCCCATGCGGGATTCCATGCTCCTCCAAGCATTCGCTCACCCGCTGAATGGAATCTTTGAAATTGCAGAAAACGATCCCGTTTTGACCGCCCAGATGTGCAAGCAAATCCACGAGCGTTTCCAGTTTGTCCTTGGTCGGGGAAAGGACTTTCTTGACCTGCAATTGGGAGATTTTTTCTTCCAAAAAGCCAACCGTGACGGGAGACTTCAATCCGACAAATCTTGGGATCTCCACTCCCTGAGTAGCCGAAGTCAAGATCATTTGCTTCTCCTGGGGCAGGAAATAGAGGATGTCTTTCATCTCGCTCTCAAAGCCGATTTCCAGCGATTTGTCAAATTCATCCAGGACCAATGTACGGATGAACTCAGTGTCAAACGCATTCCTCCGGAGATGGTCGGCGACCCTGCCCGGAGTGCCAACCAGAACCGCCGGACGATGTTTGATTTCTATCCGGTCTTTGGAGCCCGCACGTCCGCCATAGACCGCATTTACCTTAAATCCAGTTCCCATTTCCCGCGCCACCTGCTCGATTTGTATGGCAAGTTCCCGGGAAGGAACGATGATTACTACCTGGACTTCTTCGCAGGCAGGATCAAGGCCCTGGATGATTGGGAGCAAAAAAGCCAAAGTTTTGCCGGTGCCCGTAGGGGAAAGCAAGATGATTTCCTTTTCGGATTCTATTGCCTTTTGGGCAGCGAGCTGCATGTGGTTCAACTGCGGAATGCCTAGTTTGGTCAGGATTTCTGCCTGGCTTTTGATCGGTGTGGACATTTGGTAAAGGTAACCGATTGCTTTCCGAAAGTAGCTGAAAAGCCAAAAATGGAATTTACTTTTTGGACAGCTTGACCTCAGTCTTACTTTCCAAAGGCACATACTCCATCCAGTCCACCTCCAGCGCGTACCGCTTTTTGGGTTTTTCCAGGGCCTCGGGATTGGTCTCCACAGCCCAGTTGTCGGTATGCCAGAAGTTCATCCGATAGTGGCTCGGATGCTGGGGAATGCCCCGTTCCCCCCGGTAATCCCACAGTACGACCGTGTCCGCCGTCACCGGGTGGAGCATCCACCAGCGGATCCGATTCGGATACCAGTCAAATCCATAGGTGTGAAATTGGGCCGATGCATCAAATCCTTTGATCGCCTCCAGTTTTTCGGGTAAGTTGGCTTCCCCTGCAAGTAGCGTTCTCTGTGTCAGGTGATCCTCCCTTTCCTCTGTGGCATAGATGATACCTTTGGCCAGATTGATCGTCCTTCCCACTCGGAGCAACTTCCCGGATTCTCCTGTCCAGGTGCCCATATAGATCACCTCAGGATCAGCGGGAAGCCATTCGAAGTCTATTTCGCTGAGGCCTAGCTCCGGATCATTGTGATAGGTGAAATAGCCCACCACTGCGCCAAGATTGGGTTGGACTTTCCTTGGGTCAGGGACTTTCAGTTTTGTTGAATAGGTGCCAAAATGTGTGAATTTTCGGGAAATGATCTCTGGACCTTTTCCGGGGCCGGGATCTTCCTTTGGGTTCAGCCTGAAAGACAGGAGCCTGGTGTCTGGCCCGGATTTGGGGCGTTTTCCGGACTTCCATTTAAATCTGGCCTGAGTCCCGGTCGAGGCATAGTGGAAATTTTCCAGGCTGGCCGAGGAAAACTCCTCCCGAAAAGCCGGATGGAAATCGCCCTTGAATTGGTCGGTCCGGATCAACGTGATCAGCAGTAACGAAAGAAAGAGGCTGGTTTTCATGGGGATGGCTGGCGGTGATTTACTCGGGAAGTGCAAATGCCACATAGGCATCCCCGCTTTTGGTTCCCTTGCCACCGCCGCAGGCAATGACGAGAAACTGCCTGCCGTCTTTTTCATAGACGGCGGGAGTGGCATGGCCGGAGGCCGGAAGTGAGGCTTCCCAGAGGAGTTTTCCGGTTGCCTTGTCAAAGGCCCGGATTTTCTCATCCTTGGTCGCGGCGATGAAGAGCACGCCTCCGGCCGTTACCACAGGTCCACCGTAGTTTTCCGTGCCGGTAGGGGCAAAGCCCTGGGCACTGAGCGAATCGATTTCCCCCAAAGTAATCTGCCATTTTTTCTTTCCCGTATTCATATCCAAAGCGGTCAAAAGGCCCCAAGGCGGGTTGGAGCCATAGAGCCCTTCCTTGGTCAGCAGTTTTTTGTAGCCCTTCATGTAGTACCGGGGGTAGAGCTTGGAGGCTTCTGATTCCAGCTCTTTCTTGTCCGCTGTCTCGGCTTTTCCCAAAAGATAGTCGATCAAAATCCCCCGTTCTTCGGCAGAGATGTGGGAAAAAGCAGGCATGGCTCCCCGGCCGGATTGAAGCAGCTTGCCCAGGGAATCCGCTCCGTACTTTTTCTCCAAACCGGCCAGCGAAGGCACAGATCCGGCCACGCCTTTGCGGTCGATCCCGTGGCAGTTGCCGCAATAATTGGTGTAGATGGACTGGCCGACATTGCCAAAGCTCGCATTGGGAGTCATCTCGATCAGCCAGGGGATCTGGTTGGCATTGACGTAAAGCGTTTGGGTAGTGGGGTCAAAAGCTGCCCCACCCCATTCTCCGCCCCCGTCCATGCCCGGAAAGAGCACGATGGGTTTTTCGGGATGCGGAGGTGCCCAAGTGTCTCCGATGATTGCGTTGGAAAGTTGATTTTTGATGTCAGCTTCCCATTCGGGTTTGAGGCCCAGGATGTCTTTTTCTTCGAAAACCATATTCATAAACGGCTCCGGCAAGCTGGGATTCGGCTGCGTCTTGGAAGTGAGCTCTCCGGGCACAACGGATTGGGTGACCGGGACTTCATGAATGGGCCAAACCGGCTCTCCCGTCTCCCGGTCAAAGACGTAGGCCATTCCCTGCTTTGAAATCTGGGCTACGGCATCGATCCATTTGCCGTCTTTTTGGATGCGGATGAGGTTTGGGTTTGCTGGGAAATCACGGTCCCAAACGTCATGATGCACTGCCTGAAAGTGCCAGATTCGTTGGCCTGTGCGGGCATCCAATGCCAAAAGCGAATTGGCGTAAAGGTTGTCTCCAGTCCGGTATCCACCCCAAAAGTCGTACGTGGCAGATCCGGTTGGTACATAGACAATCCCACGGCTCTGGTCCACCGTCATGCCAGCCCAGTTGTTGGCACCGCCGATTTGGCGGATGTACTTGGGATCCCAGGTTTCGTAGCCGGGCTGGCCCTCCTGTGGAATGGTATGGAAAATCCACTCCCTTTTTCCGGTCTTGACATTATAGGCCCGCACATGTCCCGGTGCGGCATCCAGTCCTTCCGAGAGCCGCATTCCCAGGATCAATTTGTCTTCGAAAACCACCCCCGGAGAATTGGAAACGATCAGGAAATCTTCCAGGTCGGTATCCAAATCTTTTCTCAGATCGACCTTCCCCTGATCCCCAAAACCCAGAATCGGTTCCCCCGTCAGCGCATGGACAGCCAATAGCCAATTTCCCGCAGTGAACAGAATCCGCTTGTCCTCGCCTTCTTCCCAGTAGCTGACTCCCCGGTTGGTGCCAGCCCAGGAGTTTTCGCCTCCCAAGACCTGAAAGGGATCGAAACGCCAGACTTCCCGCCCCGTGGCTGCATCCAGCGCAAACACGTTTAGCTTGGGAGTGGTGGCGTAGAGCAGTCCGTTGGCGATGATGGGCTGGCACTGGATCTGGCTGCGTTCCGTTGCGTCACCGGTGTGGTAAGTCCAGGCAACTTCGAGTTGGGTGACGTTGCCTGTGGTGATCTGGGATAGTGAAGAGTACCTCGAGCCGTCCTCCGGACCTCCATAGTGCGACCAGTCGGTGTAGTCGATTTCAGGGGGTTTTTCTGAACAGGAAAAAACCAAAAGACAGACCGCAATGGCCAGGACGGGAGTTTTGGGGATCATTTGGGTGAAAGTTTGACTGGAGAAGATCGGGAAAAGTTATTTCACCACAAAGTTCACAAAGGGACACAAAGAAATTAACCACAGTGACACAGCGAGCAAGGGGGGGGTGATGCCCAAATTTGAACTTCGACTGGGGTGGCCAAGACTGGACTTTTCGACTGCGCAGGGAAAAAGCCAGCGCTTTGTTTGACAGTTCCTCTAAGTTTCTCTCGGCGGCCTTTGCGCCTTTGTGGTTAAAAAAATAAACTTTCTACCTTTGGGCCATGTGGAAGGAAATCCCGGTTTTGGTCCGAAAGGAAATCACCCTGGAGTGGCGGCAGAAGTACGCCCTCAACGGGATTTTGCTCTACGTCGTTTCGGCGGTGTTCATCACTTACCTGAGTGTGGGGGCCAAGATGGGCAGCCTTTCCGTCCCGACCTGGAATGCGCTCTACTGGATCATCATCCTGTTTTCCGCCGTGAATGCGGTGGCAAAAAGCTTTGTCCAGGAGCATCAGGGCCGTCAACTCTACTACTACATGATTGCCTCGCCCGAGGCGGTCATCGTTTCGAAGATCCTATACAACACGGGACTGACCCTGATCTTGGCACTGCTGGGTTACGGGGTGTTTTCGGTGATTTTGGGCAATCCGGTGCAGGATCAGGGACTTTTTCTGCTCAATCTGGTCTTGGGATCGATCGGTTTCTCCGCCAGCCTGACCATGGTCAGCGGGATCGCCTCCAAGGCGGGCAACAATGCCACGCTGATGGCGATCCTGAGCTTCCCGGTGATCATCCCCATCCTGCTGATGGCGATCCGGATTTCCAAAAACGCCCTGGACGGCTTGGACTGGAGCGTGAGTGCGGACAAGCTGCTCACGCTGTTAGCTATTAATGCTATTGTCGGTGCGACAGCCTATATCCTCTTTCCATATCTCTGGAAAAGCTGAAGGGATTTACGAATTACGATTTACGAGAGGATGAGTGGAGTTGATCCTGAATTCCAAAGTTGATGTTTTGGAGAAAAACCTTGCAACATTCCAACTTTTCAACCTCAGAACATTCTGTTTTAATTTTCCAATTTTTCAATCTTGCAATTTTCCAATCCCTCTATATTTAAAGCATGGAAAACAAAATCGCCCTGATCACCGGAGCCACTTCCGGGATCGGAAAAGCCAGTGCGCTGACGCTCGCCAAGATGGGTTTTGATATCATCGCAACGGGCCGCAGAACAGACAGACTGGGGGAATTGGGCCGGGAATTGCCAGCCGGAGTCCGGTTTCTGCCCCTGGTCTTTGACGTCCGGGACCGGGAAAAAGTCGGGGATATCCTCGGAAATTTGCCAGCAGATTGGGCTTCTGTCGATGTCCTGATCAACAATGCCGGCAATGCCCACGGCATGGATCCGATCCAAACGGGCAGCCTGGACGACTGGGATACCATGATGGACATCAACGTGAAGGGACTGCTCTACGTGTCCAAAGCCATACTTCCCGGAATGACGGAGCGCAAATCCGGCACGGTCATCAACATCGGCTCGATTGCCGGAAAAGAGGTCTATCCCAACGGAAACGTCTATTGCGGCTCCAAACATGCCGTGGATGCGATCACCAGAGGCATGAGGATCGACCTCAATCCCTTTGGGATCCGGGTCGTCGGCATCCATCCGGGATTGGTGGAGACGGAGTTTTCCCTGGTGCGATTCAAGGGAGACGGGGCGAGGGCCGAAACGGTC
Source organism: uncultured Limnohabitans sp. (assembly GCA_964530015.1). Taxonomy (GTDB): domain Bacteria; phylum Bacteroidota; class Bacteroidia; order Cytophagales; family Cyclobacteriaceae; genus Algoriphagus. The sequence continues at coordinate 24,908 of CAZGYC010000063.1, forward strand.
TATCAGGGCTTTGAGCCATTGGTCGCCCAGGACATCGCGGATATCGTGGAGTTTGTGGTCAACCGTCCGCCGCATGTGGTGTTGGCGGATATTGTGGTACTTCCCACCGCACAGGGATCGGCTGCTTTGGTCAATAGAAATCCGTTGAAATGAAACAGTTGTCTATTGGTTTTTTGGCTTTGTCAATAGCCTGCTCTTCTCCTGTCAAAAGTGACCAGGAGCTCTTTTCAGAACAAAAACGAGAGGTTCTCGATCCTGTGAAGGACGTTGATTTGGAAGTTTCCCTACCGGAGCTGGAGAGAAAGCTGATCGCCCAAGGCTTGGTGGATATCCAGACTATTGCCCCCTCCATTTTGGTAGAATTGAAGTACTCTACCGAGGACAATTTTTTTGGAAAGGACGTCTATGGCGAGCATGTACGCTGCTACTTGCAGCCGATTGTGGCCGAGATGGTGAAAACTGCCCAACAAAATCTCCGGAAGGAATATCCAAATCTGACCTTGCTCATCTATGACGGCGTCCGTCCCCTGAGCGTGCAGCAGATTCTCTGGGACAGCCTGGACAAGCCGGACAGCATCAAGCCGCTGTACGTGGCCGATCCCAAGATCGGCGGGCTGCATAACTATGGCGTGGCGGTGGACTTGACGATTTTTGACACGAAAGCCGACACGGCATTGGATATGGGCACAGGATATGATTACTTTGGCTATCCGGCCTATCCCGACCGGGAAAAGGAAATGCTCGCCAAAGGAAAAATCACCCAAGCCCAGGTTGCCAACCGGGAAATCCTCAGAAAAGTGATGACCGGAGCCGGTTTTACAGGAATCGGTAGCGAATGGTGGCATTTCAATGCATTTTCACGGAAAGAAGCGGGCGAAAAGTTCAGCTTGATCAAGTGACAGGTATCCATTGATGGATTGTACGCTTTTCTGCCAGAGGCAAAATTTCGTGCTGAATATAGGGAGGGAGACCGAAGAATGCCGGATGCCGGGTGTCCGGTGTCCCCGCAGAAAAGGGAGCAGATTTCGAATCCGACAGCTCATCTAGAGTTGGGGGCCGTGGTACCGCTGGCCAACTCCCCCTTTGGCGGCTGATCGCGGACTTGGAAAAGCATCCTGGAGAAAGGGGGCAGGGGGGATTTTGGAGAAAAATGCTGGGTGTCTGGGTAGCTGGAAGACTGAAGAAGTCAGAAGTCTGAAATCTGAATTGTAGCCCACACGTCCGAAATAGTAAAGACCGAAGAAGACGTCGGATGATCTGCTCGGTGTCGTAAATCATAAATAATAAAAAGCCGATATACCTACATATCAATAAACTGAATCATTAACACTAATCAAAACCCAAAACCTCAAGTCCTATGAACTTAAAAAGAACATTTTTCACCCTGTCGCTGCTGCTCAGCATTGCGGTGGTCGCCCCCGCCCAGCAGTTCAGGGCACTGGTTTTCAGCAAAACCGCCGGATTTCGCCACCAATCCATTCCCGAAGGAGTCGCCGCTGTCAAAAAGCTCGGCCAGGAGCAGGGATTTGGCGTCTATGTCACCGAAGATGCCG
>CAZGYC010000064.1:0-26399 GCA_964530015.1 uncultured Limnohabitans sp.
CTATGCGGAGAGTCATTTGGAAGAGTATTGCCTTTGAGCTGTGGGTGATCCGTAGATGAAACCAAATTTCCAGCACAAAACAACCAGATTTTTATGCTTGGCTTTGCAAACCACGCGAAAACCTGGTTGTCAGGACGATGTCTTTTTAGCATTGAAAACATATTTCCGTTTCGGAGTGAATTCTACGGTCAGTTTATCGTTGATCTGTAATTCAGAACTGGAAATACTGTAGCTCTCAAGTTCGGGTTCAGTTATCTCAATACCATTGGTTAGTTGGAATTCTTTGAACGGTTGCTTCTGGGTTATCTTTACTATGGCAACCTCCAAAATTTGCTTAACACCCATGTTAATGTCTGAACTAAGTTGGGCTACCCACTTCCACGTTATCTGATAGTTGATATAAATCGATACAACCAAGGCGATCAGACCACCAAAAAACAATCCTCCATGATTCAGATAAATTCCGGCTGTTAGCATACCAAATATCAAAATTAGTTGAAAGCCCATTCTTTTTCTAAAAGACTTCTTTAGAAAGGTGAGTACTTCTTTCAGTTCAGCGATTTCTTCAGAAGTAAGTTTTGATTCCATGTCTCTAATCTGGTATATGGTTCCTAGCGGTTCAGGCTTTTTTCTGTCGGGTTTCGGAGCACGAAGTTTCAAGTTAAAGTTAAACCATCACTGGGATTCAAGTTTGCATGTATGTGGGCCTGTTTTCAGTTAGAACGGCAAAAAAAATGCCGTGAATTTTGCTTGGCATGATCGTGCTTTTCCTCACCTCACCCTTCGACTCCGCTCAGGGTGACAACGGTTTCCGGCACTCAGGGCGACGAGCGTGTCAGGCTGAGCGGAGTCGAAGCCCATATCATACGATCTATAATCCCCCTAGCCCCCTTAGCCAAGGGGGAATCCCGTCAATTTGAACTTCATTCGTTAAAATGGAGATCAAGCCAGCAGGCGGTTTTTCCGGCTGGCACCCAACATTGCAACTTTCCAACTTTACCACCTTTCAACTATTTTATCCCAAAAGTCTCTCCCTCAAAGCCGCCGTGTAGTTTGGGATTGCTTTTTCGGAAAAGGCCAGGAACAGATAAGGCTCGATCAGCTCCAGCTCCATCAGATGAAAGACTCCATTGATCTCGACTCCATCCACCCGTCCGTAGAGTGTTTCCCGGCCAAAAGTATCCATCAGCCGCTGACAGGAAGCCAGCATCGCGGCGCTTGGCTGAACTTCCCGGATGGTTCCGCCGAAATAATGCTGGACCCGAAAATCAGACGCTGCGGGCTTCTTTAACACCGCATGGGAAAATCTCCCGTTGAAAAAAATCAGGGAATACTCCCCGACTTCCGCCACTTCCGGCACATAGGGCTGCACCAAAAAATCCTCCGCCTGCACCAGTTGGCCCACTTTTTCCCGGAATTTCGGCCATTCCGCGACAGGTATCCTGAGCGTGTTTTTCGCACCTCCGCTGACCAGGGGTTTTACCACGATTGTATCTGAGTTGGCTTTCTTCAGAATTTCATCCAACTCGGGCGTACTTCCTTTTTTCAAAATCAGTCCGGAAACCACCGGAAAACCTTTGGCTTCGATTTCCAGCAGGTATGCCTTGCTTGAATTCCATTGGATGGTATCCAGGCCATTCAGAACCGATATCCCGAGTTTCCTTATTTTCCCGATCCACTCCAAAAACTCCGGGTAGTAGTCGAAATAATCCCAGGGAGACTTGACCAGCAAATGACTGTATTGTGCCCAGTCTACCTCGGGATCAGACCAAACGGCTATCCCGTGCGAAATCTCCAGTTCGGTCAAGATGGCGGAAAGAATCTGGTCTTCATCCACCGTGGCGGTGTCATAGGCTCCGACGGAAAGGTAACTGACAATGGCAACGTGCAGGGACATGGTTTTTTTTTGTTCAAAACTAGCTTTTGGGCAAAATTGACGGAAACCACTCTTCAAAAATCCGCCTTAACCCTTACTTTTGGCCTTTGATAGTCCCATGAGCCACCGTAAACTCGTCATCATACCCACCTACAATGAGCTGGAGAATATCGGCGACATGGTCCAGTCGGTGATGGGTTTGGACGGTGGGTTTGAGCTGTTGGTCATCGACGACGGTTCCCCCGACGGCACCGGATCTGTCGTCAGATCCCTTCAATCTTCTTACCCTGAGCGACTTCACCTGATAGAGCGGCCCGGAAAACTCGGGCTGGGCACGGCCTATATCACCGGATTCAAATGGGCGTTGGAGCGATCCTACGACTTCATCTTCGAGATGGACTGCGATTTTTCCCATGATCCCAAAGACCTGATTCGGCTTTACGATGCCGTGAAGGACAGAAACTTCGACCTGGCAATCGGCTCCCGCTACATCACCGGCGTCAACGTCGTCAACTGGCCCATAGGCCGCGTGTTGATGTCCTACTTTGCCAGTGTGTACGTCAAATTTATCACCGGACTACCGGTCAAAGACGCCACTGCGGGATTCAAATGCTATCACCGAAGCGTCCTGGAGGGGATCCGGCTCGACGATATCAGCTTTATTGGCTATGCTTTCCAGATTGAGATGAAATTCACCACCTGGAAGCTGGGATTCAAGATCGTCGAGGTTCCGATCATCTTTACCGACCGCACCAGAGGCACTTCCAAGATGAGTCCAAAGATCTTCAAAGAAGCCGTGTTGGGTGTGATCTGGATGAAGGTCAAGAGTATTTTTTCCCCCTATAAGCTTAATCGAATCGGATCGACTTGATCGGGTCGATCCTGGAGATCACCATCACCGGAATCCACAGCACCAGCGAGGTCAAGACCGCGATTCCGATATTCAGCCAGACAAATACCGGCCAGTTCCAGTCTATCGGCACGTAACCCATGTAGTAGCTGGCCGCATCGAGCGGGATCAGCTTGAACCGGTCCTGCAGAAAACCGATCCCAATTCCAATCAGGTTGCCCAGGATCAATCCCCTGCCCAGGATTTTCATCCCGTTCCAGAAAAAGATCCTTCGGATCTGCGCATTCCTCGCCCCCATGGCCTTGAGCAGGCCGATCATCTGGGTGCGCTCCATGATCAGGATAAACAGGATGGCACCCATGTTGAAAACCGCGACAAAGCCGATCAGGGAGATAAACACCACCACATTGGTGTCCAGGAGGCTGAGCCAGTCAAAAATCTCCAAAAATCGACCCCGGCTGTCGATCAGCTTCAGGTCAAGGTCCATTTCGTTTTCGATCAGCGGAAAATAGGCCTGGGTCTTTTTGGGATCATCCACAAAAACCTCCAAGCCGCCCACTTGGTCGGCCGTCCAGCCGTTGAGATTGCGGATCGTCTGAAGCTCGCCGACGACGATCTTCTCATCAAAATTTTCGAGATAGGTCTCAAAAATCCCCACTACCTCCACTCTTCGGAATCTTGGGGGATTTTGCACAAAGTACATTGTCACCTTGTCCCCTACCTCCAGCAGCAGCTTGTTGGCAATCAGCTTACTAAGTACCACTTCATTGCTCACTCCCGAATCAGGCAGATGCAGCATGCGGCCTTCCACGAGATACTTGGAAAAAGCCAGCGTATCAAAGTCCTTTCCAACGCCCTTCATCAGGATTCCCTCGACCTCCTGATCCCCCTTGAGCAGTGCGGCTTTGTGGGCAAAAGACTGGATTTTGGTGAGAAAACCGAGTTTTTTTGAGTTTTGGACAAAATCGGCATTCATCGAAAAAGGCGCCTCTTCGAAGGCATTGCTCCGCTGAAAACGCTGCACCTGAAAGTGTCCCGTAAACCCAAAGACCCTTTCTGAAACAGTATCCTGAAATCCCCCGAGCACCATAAATGCCAGCATCGACACCCCAAGTCCCAAGGCAAGACTTCCGACCGCTATCCGGTGGATTGTACCCGAAAAACCTCCGGCCTGCTTGAAACTGATTCTTTTTGCAATGAAATAGGAAAGGTTCAAGGGGTTGTTTTAATTTGTTCAGAAATCCCCGCAAAATAGCATGAAGCAAACGAAAAATTCATTCCTGATTTACTTTTTGGCGTTTTCTCTTACCCTTTGCGCGACCCATCGGGGCTTTTCCCAACAGCCCATCCGGACGGGGGCTGAGCAACCCGAACTTTACCTCCCATTGCTTCAGGGCAAAAAAGTCGGCTTTGTCGGCAATCAAACCAGCATCTTGCCGCACTCAGACAACAAACATGTGGTGGATTTCCTGCTGGAAAACAAAATCCAGGTCAAAAAAGTCTTCGTCCCTGAGCATGGGTTCCGGGGCACCGCCGATGCAGGAGAGAAAGTGGACAACAGCATCGACCAAAAGACCGGATTGCCGATCGTATCCCTCTACGGCAACAACAAGAAACCAAGTGCTGCCCAAATCGCCGATCTCGATGTCGTGATCTTTGACTTGCAGGATGTGGGTACGCGCTTCTTCACTTACATCAGCACCATGCACTACGTGATGGAGGCCTGCGCCGAGCAGGGCAAAAAGGTCATCATCTTTGACCGGCCCAATCCCAATGCGGGCTACATCGACGGGCCCATGCTGAAGCCGGGGTTCGAATCCTTCGTGGGGATGCATCCCATTCCGATTGTCCACGGACTGACGGTTGGCGAACTCGCCCAAATGATCAACGGGGAGAAATGGCTCAAAGGAGGCCTGACAGCGGATTTGGACGTGATCCCGGTCGCAAACTGGACTCATGGGATGGCCTACAGCCTTCCGGTAAAACCCTCTCCGAATTTACCCACCGATCTTGCGATCAAGCTTTATCCCAGCACCTGCCTGTTTGAAGGGACGGTCGTTTCTCTGGGACGGGGCACGTATTTTCCTTTTGAAGTTTATGGCTATCCCGATCCCAAATTCGGTCAATTTCAGTTTACTCCGGTCAGCATCGACGGCATGTCCAAGACTCCGCCCCATCAGGACAAGCGCTGCTACGGCGTGGATCTGAGAGGAGAAGCGATGGACCATCACTTTACGCTGAAATACCTCCTGGACGCCTACGCCAAGTCGGGCATGAAAGAGAAGTTTTTCAACAACTACTTCAATACCCTGGTCGGAACGGACGAGCTCAAAAAGCAGATCTTGGCCGGAAAAAGCGAGGCGGAAATCCGTGCTTCCTGGCAAAAAGGGCTGGATGATTACAAGTCCAAAAGAGAGAAATACCTGATTTACAAATAATTTGAAATTTGATGTTCGAGATTTGTGTTGACGTAATCTCAAATTTCGAATTATGGATATATGGAATCTTGCCAGTAGCCAAATTAACTATTGATGGCACCTCGACTTCGCTCGGTGTCCGATGGGATCTGGTTTGGGATGGGGGAGGAAATGCGGCTTTGCCGCATTTCCTCCCCCATCCCTTAAAACCCAAAGCTCCGGTGGCCGAGCGACGGTTGGTGAGGCTGTCGAACCAAGTCGAGGCCATCTTGTAATTTTAAACTACTGACAGAAAAGCGAATAATCACATTTCAAATCTCAAATATCGAACACCGAACACTGAATGTTGAATACCGAAGTAAAGGGAAAAGACCTCCGAATCATCTACATGGGCACGCCGGAATTTGCCGTGCCTGCACTGGAGAAACTGACGGAAAGCGGCTGGAATGTCGTCGCCGTGATCACCGCTCCCGACAAACCCCAGGGCCGTGGGCAGAAACTCGTCGGCTCACCAGTCAAAGAAGCCGCCGAAAAACTCGGGCTGAAAATCCTCCAGCCGACCAACCTCAAAAACCCCGAATTCCAGCGGGAACTGAAAGACCTCAATGCGGATCTTCAAATCGTGGTGGCCTTCCGGATGCTGCCCGAAGCGGTTTGGAACATGCCGCCTCTGGGCACCTTCAACCTGCACGCCTCCCTCCTGCCCAATTACCGTGGTGCCGCCCCGATCAACTGGGCCATCATCAACGGGGAAAAGGAGACAGGCGTCACGACCTTTTTTCTCAAACACGAGATCGACACCGGGAGCATTATCTTCCAGGAAAAAATCCCAATCCTGGAGGAAGACGATTTGGGCACCGTCTATGAAAGGCTCATGATCCTCGGGGCCGACTTGGTGGTAAAAACCGTCGAAGCCATCTCCAAAGACGACGTGAAACCCACCGTCCAGGACGAGTCAAAAGCCCTGCACCATGCCCCCAAGATCTTCAAGGAAACGGGCAAGATCAACTGGACAGACACAGCAGAATCCATCCACAACCTGATCCGGGGACTGTCTCCCTACCCGGCCGCTTGGACGGAACTTCAGGGCAAAACCTGCAAGATCTTCAAATCCGGATTTTCCGGGGAAAATCTGCCCGGAAAACAAGCCGGCGAATGGGAGTCCGATGGCAAAACCTTCCTGAAATTCCAGACAGGATCGGGTACACTGGAAGTTTTGGAGCTCCAGTTGGAAGGCAAAAAACGGATGAAAATCGATGAACTACTCAGAGGGCTTAAATTTTAAGCCTTTTTTATTTCAAATTTATTTTTCATGTCCTTGATTTTTAGGAAATTGGAAGATGTTTTAAAAATTAAAAACCATGAAAAAAGCGATTTTAAGTATCCTGATTCTGGCCACTTCGATGGCCATTTTTCCAGCCCAGGCCCAGCTTTTGAAGAAAATCCAGAACGCCGCCGCGCAGGGAGTAGAGAATGCCGCCACAAAAAGGACCAACCAAGCATCCGAAAAAGCGACGAACGATGCGATTGACGGGCTGTTTGGCGGCTTGATGCAGCCAGCCCCGACCGAGACGGACTATTCGTTTACCGGCTACATGGTGATGGAAGTGACCAGCACGGACAAAAAAGGCAAGCCGGAGGATCCGGTTCAGATTCAATACCTGCTTTCTTCCGGCACGGATTTCATGGGAATGGTTTTCGTGGATCCAAAGAAATCGGGGACTGTCACCACCTCGATCATGGACACCAAAAACCAGGCAATGGTGATTTTGCTGGAAGACAAGGGGCAAAAATCAAGCATGGCCGTGAAGCTGGACTTTGACAAAGTGCAGGGAATGGTCGATGAAGAAGCCGAGGACCAGTTGGAACAGCCAGACTATAAAATCACCAAAACGGGGAATACCAAAACAATCCTCGGCTATCCCTGCGAAGAGTACCTGGTCAACACAGAGGATGGCGAAGGCAGGTATTGGGTCACCGAAAAGCCGATTGACGGGTTTTCGATGTTTTCTCCCCAGAGCAATCCCATGGTCTCAAGCAAGACGATTGACCGATATACTTCCCTGTTTTCCAATGCCCCAAAAGGCTCCTTTATGGAGATGGTCTTTACCGACAAGGAGGGCGCAGTCACCGACATGAAAGTGGTCGAGCTCGAGACCAACAGTCCGAGAAAATTCCAGATGTCCGACTATCCCAATATGATGGCTGGTGCTGGCAAATAATCCACAAAGGGGTAGTTTTTCTACCCCTTTTCATTTTTTCCTTTCCAAAGACTGGTAACTTCAAGCCAAACTTTGAAGTCCTGTGAAAATCACACTCATCGCAGCCAAAGCCAAAAACAAGGTCATCGGCAAAGACAACCAGCTCATTTGGAGGCTTTCGGCTGACCTCAAGCGGTTTAAAAACCTGACTTCCGGCCATTGCATCCTGATGGGAAGAAAAACCTACGAATCCCTTGGAAAACCGCTCCCAAACCGAACCCACCTCATCGTCACGCGAAACCCCGATTTTCCCGTTCCCGAAGGCCATTACGCCTTTCCTTCCGTCGAGGATGCCTTTATCTTCGGCAACAAAGCCGGGGTGGAGAAGCTTTTTGTGATCGGCGGGGGACAGATTTACCGGGAAACCATCAATCTCTGCGACAAATTGGAAATCACCGAGGTCGATGCCGAGCCGGAAGGCGACACCCATTTTCCCGAAATCGACCCCGGGATCTGGAAAGAAACCGGAAGGGAGGACCATCCCGCGGACGAAAAAAACGAACATCCTTTTTCCTTTGTGACCTACGAAAAAACAAGCAAACCATGACAAAACCGGTCATTTGGATCACCGGAGCGTCTTCCGGAATCGGTGAAGCCACCGCAAAGAAATTTTCAAAACAAGGGTACCGGGTGATTCTTTCGGCCCGAAACGAGCAGGAGCTAAACCGCGTGATGTCCGAATGCACAAACCCTTCCGATGTCCGGATTTTGCCGCTTGATCTGACAGCCATCCCGTCTTTTGAATCAAAAGTGACTCAGGCCCTTGGTTTTTTTGGACAGGTGGATTGCATGCTTCACAATGGCGGGATCAGCCAGCGATCCCTCATCCAGGAGACAGGCCTGGAGGTGGACCGGCGGCTGATGGAGGTGAATTTCTTCGGAACGGTCGCGCTGACCAAGGCCCTCCTACCCCATTTCATTGCCCGAAAAACCGGGCAGTTTACAGTGATCACCTCCCTGGTTGGCAAATTCGGCTCCCCTTTCCGATCCTCCTACGCAGCTTCCAAGCATGCTTTGCACGGCTTTTTCGACACGCTCCGGGCAGAGCATTATCTGGACGGCATCACGGTGACCCTGGTCTGTCCGGGCTTCATCCGAACCAACGTCTCGGTCAATGCCATCACGGCAGACGGCACGGCACTTGGCCAGATGGACGAGGCCCAAGCCAAGGGCATGAGCCCGGAGGACTGTGCCGATGAAATCTTCTCGGCCATCACCGGAAAAAAGGAAGAAGTCTACATCGGCGGCAGGGAAACTTTGGCGATCTACCTCAAGCGCTTCGTGCCGTCGGTGTTTTCCCGAATTGTCAGAAAAGCCAAAGTCAGATAAATCCATCCCTTGAATGCAAGTCATCAAAGCTGAAATCATTGCCATTGGGGACGAATTGCTCTATGGCCAGATCGTCGATACCAACTCCCATTGGATCAGTCAGGAGTTGGATCTCCTCGGAGTAAAAGTCGTCCGAAGAACCACCGTTGGGGACAACCGGGCGGATATTTTGTCGGCTTTTGCCGAAGCCGAAAAACGTGCGGACGTGATCCTGATCACCGGAGGCTTGGGCCCCACGCAGGATGACCTGACCAAGCCTCTTTTGGCAGAATACTTTGGCTGCGAAATCCGGGAGGTGCCGGAAGCCGTCGAGGCCATAACCGCCTTTTTCCGGCGAAGGGGCCGGGAAATGACCCCGCTGAACACCCTTCAGGGACATCTCCCCGCATGTTGTACCTATGTGCCAAACGAAGTCGGCACCGCACCGGGAATGTGGTTTGAGAAAGGCGGCACCTACTGGATGTCCATGCCGGGAGTGCCGCATGAGATGAAAAAGCTGATGGAGGATTTTGTCCTGCCCAAGCTTCCCACCCTCTTCGAACTGCCCGTGATCTATCACAAGGTGCTGAAAACCGTCGGGATCGGAGAAAGCTGGCTGGCCGATCTGATCCGGGATTGGGAAAATGCCCTGCCGGAACACATCCGCTTGGCTTACCTGCCTTCGCTGGGACAAGTCCGCCTTAGGCTGACCGCATTTGGCACAGACAGAAAAAAACTCGAACGGGAAGTCGACGGGCAGATTGCCGGGGTATTGCCGCAGCTAGCCAATTACCTGTATGGCTACGATGGGGAAACGCTGGAATCGGTGATCGGAAATCTTTTGAAGAACACAGGGAAAACTTTAGCTTTGGCCGAAAGCTGCTCCGGAGGATACGTGTCGCATTTGGTGACCAGTATCGCAGGAAGCTCGGCTTACTTCAACGGATCGGTGGTCCCCTACCACAATCAGTTCAAGCAAAATATCCTGGGAGTAAGCGCCGAAACGCTGGAGTCCAAGGGTGCCGTAAGCGAGGAGACGGTCCTTGAAATGGCAATCGGCGTGAGGGAACTGTTTGGGGCCGATATTGGGCTTGCCAGCAGCGGAATCGCCGGGCCGGACGGCGGAACTGGGGAAAAGCCGGTCGGGACGGTTTGGATCGCCTGTGCAGGCGAGGGCTTTGCAAAGGCAAAAAAACTCCAACTGAGCCAGGACAGGTTGCTGAATATTCAATTGACCGCCGTTGCCGTTTTGAATTTGTTAAGGATTTGTCTTGTTCAGGACAACAAATAAAATTTTACATTCAAGGTTTGGGTAGGAGTTTGAGAAAATTTAATTTTAAAACTTGAATTTAAACCCAATTAAATTACACCAATCGCTATGGCAAGTGTAGAAATGCTGATGCCCAAAATGGGCGAAAGTATTGTAGAAGGCACCATCCTCACCTGGCTGAAGAAGGAAGGCGAGTCCATCGAGCAGGATGAGTCCGTACTTGAGGTGGCTACCGACAAAGTGGATACCGAGGTCCCTGCCACCCATGGCGGGATCCTGAAGAAAATCCTTGCCAAAGAGGGAGACGTAGTCGCCGTAGGCACTCCCATCGCGGTAATCGAAACTGCCTCGAAAAACGGGCTCCCGACAAAATCCCCTGAATCCGAAAAAGAAGCGCTCGTGTCCGCAGCTCCCGCGAATACCGCCGCAATCCTGGCCGAGCCTGCACCCGGCGGCGAGGTGCGCTCGGAAGACGGGAGGTTTTACTCTCCCCTGGTGAAAAACATCGCCAAAGAGGAAGGCATCCCGATGGCCGAACTTTCCGGGATTCCGGGAACCGGAAAAGGAAACCGGGTTACAAAAGAAGACATGCTCGCGTATGTCAAAAACCGGCAACAAAGCCCGGCATCGGCCAAATCCACGCCATCCATCTCCGAACCAAAAGCCCAGCCCAGCATCTCCGCCGCCGATGAAATCATCGAAATGGACCGGATGAGAAAGATGATCGCCCAGCGGATGGTGGAGTCCAAGCGGATTTCCGCCCATGTCACCTCTTTCGTGGAGGCCGACATGACCAATATTGTCCTGTGGAGAGAGAAAAACAAACTGGCCTACAAGGCAAAGTATGGGGAAGGGATCACTTTCATGCCGTTTTTCATTGAGGCCATTGCCCGTGCGATCCATGATTTTCCGATGATCAACATATCCGTGGAAGGCGACCGGATCATCAAAAAGAAAGACATCAACATCGGGATGGCAGTGGCGCTTCCGTCCGGAAACCTGATCGTTCCCGTGATCAGAAACGTGGATCAGCTAAACCTGGTCGGCGTATCCAAAAAAGTAAATGATCTGGCAAACCGCGCCAGAAACAACAAACTGACCGCCGATGACCTGGCAGGAGGCACCTATACCGTCTCCAATGTGGGCTCGTTCGGGAATGTCATGGGGACGCCCATCATCCCGCAGCCGCAGGTGGCGATCATGGCCGTGGGCGCGATCGTGAAAAAACCCGCAGTGGTGGAGACTCCCACAGGCGACGTCATCGCGATACGCCACAAGATGTTCCTTTCGCACTCCTACGATCACCGCGTGGTGGACGGGGCATTGGGGGGGATGTTTGTGCGGCGGGTCGCGGATTACCTGGAGGAATTTGACCTTCATACGGATCTCTGAACGAAAATGGCTCCGGAATCCGGGGCCGTTTCTATTCCGCTCTTTCCCTGACTTTTCGGTAGTAAAATTCCAGCCGGTCAGCCAGCAGGGCCAACCGGATCGGCTTGGTCAGGTAGTCGTCCATGCCGGATTCCAGGGCCTTTTTCTGATCTTCCTCAAACACGTTGGCCGAAAGTCCGATGATCACCAGGTTGTCTTTTCCGCTCAGTTTCCTGATTTCGCGGGTCGCCTCCAGGCCGTTCACCAGCGGCATCTGCACGTCCATCAGGATCACGTCAAAGTCCTGGTTTTTGACCTTTTCTATCGCCTCTGCCCCATTTTGGGCGACTTCAAACTGAAAGCCAAGCTGCTGAAACATCAGGGTCATCAGTTGCAGGTTGAGGTCGTTGTCTTCGGCCAAAAGTATCCGCAGGGGAAATTCGGTCCCCATCTCCCGGATGTCTTTCCAGGTCAGCTCGCTGCTTTCCTGCGGGACGCTGTTCTGCTCCACCTTGTTGACGATAACCGAAAAGCTAAAAACCGAACCCTTTCCAAACTCGCTTTCAATCTCCAGCTTTCCTCCCATCAGTTCGACGATTTTTTTGGCAATCGCCAGTCCCAGGCCTGTACCCTGATAGGTCCTCGTATTGGAGCTTTCGACTTGGTAAAAAGGATCCGTGAGATGCTCCAGATGCTCCCGGGGAATGCCAATGCCGGTGTCGGCTATGCTGAAGGACAGGAAACCAAAAAACTCATCCACGGGATTGAGGTCCATCCGCACTTTCACGGTTCCCTTTTCCGGAGTGAATTTGATCGCATTTCCGATCAGGTTTAGCAGGACCTGGTTGATTTTCCCCTTGTCTGCCTCTACCAGGGTCTTCCCAAATTCGCCATAGGTAAGCTCAAGCTTGATTTTCTTCTTGCCTGCCAGGCCGGAAAGGATCTTTATCTGGCCCTTCAATTCATCGACGGGATCGAAAGCCACTGCCTGGATCTCTATTTTGCCGGATTCTATCTTTGAATAGTCCAGGATATCCCGAATGATACTCAAGAGGGAATTGCCGGAATTTTTGATGATCTCCACGTACTGTTTCTGGATTCCGTTGAGATGGGTGCTTTCCAGGAGATCGATGATTCCGAGCAGGCCGTTCATCGGGGTCCGGATCTCATGGCTCATGTTCGCCAAAAACTCGGATTTGGCGCGGCTTGCCTGATCTGCGGCATTCATTGCCTCGACCAGGCCCCTTTCCCAGATTTTCTGCCCGGTAATGTCCTTGGAGATGGACATGATCTGGTTTTGATCCAGGGGAAAAAACCGCATCTCGTAGTGCCTGTCCCCCATCGCGGTATGCCATACCACATCAATCGTCTGGATGCTGTTGGTGCTTTTGGCCCGGTCAAACGCCCGCACAATGTCCCCGGCCTGTCCATGCGGCACAAACTCCTCCAGGGATTTGCCCAGCGCAAACTTGGCGGGTTCGAGCAGGGTCTTCTTGTCCTGCACATGAAAATCCAACACGACGCCCCCATTGTCATAGATAAAAATCGTATCCGGAATGTTGCTGATCAGGGTTCTGAGCCGGTTTTCACTTTGGATGAGCTCTTGCCGGGCCAGAAACTGCGCGGTGATGTCCGTACCGATGCCCGTACCGCCCGAAAACCGCCCTTGCTCATCAAAAATCAGCTTCTCGAATACCTTAATCCGGATTTTTTCCCCACTGGGTTTTACGAAATCATATTCCAGCTCGACCAAGTGCCTCCCGTCCATCAACGCGCTGATCGTTTGTTCCTTGACCAGGTTTGCCTGCGGATGCGTGGAGTCCACTTTGAAAGCGTCAAAAAACTCCTGCTTCGAATGGCCCAAGACCTCCTCTACCTCATCGGATACCTTGGTGATTTCGCCCTTGTAGTCATGAAAGAACACAAACCCCTTCATCTCCTGCAAAAGCAGGTTCTGCTGGTCAAACAGCCGGGATATCTCCTGCAGGTTTTCTTCCTGTACTTTGATCGAATTGACGTTTCCCTTCAGGGAAATGATGAAAAACGCGACCGTCCCGATCAGGAGAATGACCACGCCCACAAAGAGAAAAAAATAGGTGCTGTATATCCCCGAGGTCAGTCCCGCCATCGGGACAAAAAACACCAGGGAAGCCGGGGTGTCCGCATTGGCATAGGAAAACGGATACTGGGCAAGAATGCCCGAAAAGGACGTTTCCCCCTTGTGCCATGTGACTTCATAAAATCCCTTCAGGCCCAGGCCAACGTCCGACTTGAGCTCCTTCAGGTCGCGTTCATCGAGGGAAATCCCGGCCTGGTCGACCTTCTGCCCGATCGGAACCAGATTTGACTCAAACAGGAGAAACTTCCTGCCTCCCGGATCCAGGTAAAAATTGGTTGCATATTCCCTGCTGTATCCCGGCAAATCCAGCGAATAAAGAATCCGGAATCCAGAGTTTCCCGCGACCAGAAGCTGGGAATTGCCCACTTTGCCGGGGAAAGGCTTGGTGGATTTTCTCCGGATGAAATCATTCTTTTTCGTCATCTCAAAGACGATCACGGAGTCTTTCATGTCCACCAAGACCGAGTCAATCATGCCGGGAAACCCCGTAAAGGTCCTTCTCACGATCACGGTAAACTCATCCCTGAAATCATCCTCATCCAGATCCGGATCCTCCATAAACGACATCAGGATCTTCGACTCCTCCTTGAAGCGGTTGAGATCGACCTCCAGTCCCCGTGCCGCCAGCTCGGTCTGGTTGATCAAAAACTCCCTGCGGGAGTCCATATGGGCAAAATAGATGGCGTTGAAAAAACTAAAGCCCAAGGCAATCACCAAGACCACCAGCAGGCTTCCGATGATGGACGTCAGCCAAAAATTAGAGCGGTCGATGAGGTTCCTTGCCATCAATAATTGGGAAAAACCTCGATCAAAAACCAGTCCACGGCAACAAAAGGAACACAAATCGCCCGGTGCAGATTGGCTTCCTGCACAAATTCGAACCTGTCTTTTTTCTCAAGCAGAAATCGCTGCGCCATTTCCCTCACCTCCCTGCTTTTGCTGCTGAACAGGTTGAAATCAGAAATCCGAAAGTAATCGGAATGCACCGTCTCCCGATACACGTGGTTTTTCAGGGGAGGCATGCTCAGCGATTCGATAGCCTCCGCCTTGCCGGCCACAATATCGCCCTTGGAGTTCACCAGAATAAACTCACCTTCCACCGAATCCAGAAATTTTTGGATGATATCGCTCACGGTGAAATCCACCCCCAAGACCGCAAAAAGCCGCTCTCCGTCATACACCGGATGTACCAGCGAGAGAATCCAGCCTTTCCCGGCAGGATCCACATACGCTTCCGAAATCCACACCAGGCCCTTTGACGGGTTATGCTCCAAGTCCGCTTCATAGTAAAAGTTAAACGCGGTCACATCAATGTTGAGATCCACGATGTTTTTGACGTCATAGGCCGGATACACCCGGCTGACCTGCATGGCAGAATTCGAGTAAATCTGAACCGCCATCGGATTGTTCTTAATAAACGCCGAAAAAACCGGATCCAGCGAATTGGTCAGCACCACCTCCTCTTCCGCCTTTCGGCGGTCTGTAGTCGAATTGAGGATGATGATGGAGCTCAGGGAGGAGTCCTGCCCGGGAAGGTTGCTGGACACCGCACCGACAAATCGATAGGGACTCGGGGGGGGATTTTTGAGGATGGAGTCCTTTTTTGACAGGATGTATTCATAGTAGTGGGCTACGGTATCCAGCTCCATGGCCATTTCCCCGCCCTGATATTCTATTTTGTCGATCAGGTTCTTGATCTTTCGGAAATTTTCCTCGGGAAATTTTTCCTCCGAAGCACCGCAACCCAACAAGAAAACAACCGTCGCAAGATTGAGAAGGCTTACCCTAAAAAAACGCATACGTATGTCCTATTTCAGGGAAATTAGAGATTTTCCAACTGCGAACGAAAGGATTTGCCCATTTCGTCAAATCTCTCCCTTACTTTTTTGAAAAATTCCCCCTCCATGAACGCCTCCAAGTCCTGCTCCTCCAACAGATCCGTCTCGCTGAGCTTAAAAGTCTGCTCCATCGGACCCAGCTCAAACTTGAGGATGTACTTGTTGTTCCAGGAGAAAATGCTGATCCGCACTTCCTCCCGAACCAATTCCTTCACGACTCTCATTCGGGTTTTCTCACTTCCGACTTGTAGGTGATGTTGGACTTCAGCGAGGAAGCCACGGAGCAGTATTTGTCCACGGAAAGTGCCACCACCTTCGAGAATTCCGCTTCGGTGGCATCGGGGGAGACAAGGACAAAAGTCAGCTCGATATCGGTAAAAAACGCAGGAACGCCCTCGTTTCGGACGCCTTCCACATTCACATAGAAGTCGAGAATCTCCCTTCTTTTCTTTTTCATCATCAGCACCGCGTCCACAGACGCGCAACTGCCCAGCGCAGACAGCAGCAGATCCATGGGGGACTGTGCATGCTTGTGCTCGGGATCATACATGTCGATGTTTACCAGATTGCCCTGCAGGTTGCGGGCTTCGTATTCCAGATCCGCCTTCATGCGGACGGTGACATTGCGCTTGTTAGCCATTCTTATTTTTGATTTACGATATACGATTTACGAAATACGGGGGCTTCCAAGTGTCCGAGCTTAACCTGCTCAGTCAAGGCTTGAAATTCCCGCACTTCTAGTTTTCAAATATTATTTCAGGTGAGTAATTTTCAAATTTTTCAATGTTGAGTCCACTCCTAAAAGCCATTTTCCTTGAAAAAAAGTGCCTCAGGAGTTAAATTAAAGGGGCAAATTTCTCTTTTTCATACTTATCGGAGTGGACTCAATGTTCCAATTTTTCAATCCCAAATCACATATTCCTCCGATACTGCCCCCCCACTTCATACAGCGCGTGGGTGATCTGTCCCAGCGAACAAACCTTCGATGCTTCCATCAGTTTGGCGAAGACATTTTCGTTCTTGACGGCCGCTACTTGCAAATCCGTCAAAAGCTCGTGTTCCAAACCTTCATACACCCGGTGTAAGTTCCTCAATGTTTGGATTTGGGCTTCCTTTTCATCCTGGTTTGCACGGATCACTTCGCCGGGAGTCACGGTCGGTGAGCCGTCCGACGAAAGGAAGGTGTTGACGCCGATGATGGGAAATTCACCCGTATGCTTGAGCATCTCGTAGTGAAGGCTTTCCTCCTGGATTTTTCCCCGCTGATACATGGTCTCCATCGCGCCCAATACGCCCCCTCTTTCCGTGATCCGGTCAAACTCCACATACACCGCCTCCTCCACCAGATCGGTCAATTCTTCTATGATGAAAGCCCCCTGAAGCGGATTTTCATTTTTGGCCAATCCCAGTTCTTTATTGATAATCAACTGGATAGCCATCGCTCTCCGAACCGATGCTTCAGTAGGCGTAGTGATCGCTTCGTCGTAGGCATTGGTATGGAGGGAGTTGCAGTTGTCATAGATCGCATACAGCGCCTGCAGGGTGGTCCGGATGTCGTTAAAGTCAATTTCCTGGGCATGGAGGGATCGCCCGGAGGTCTGGATATGGTACTTGAGCATCTGGGACCGATCGTTTGCCCCGTACTTCAGCTTCATGGCTTTGGCCCAAATTCTCCTTGCTACCCGGCCGATGACCGCATACTCCGGATCGATCCCGTTGGAAAAGAAAAAGGACAGATTCGGGGCAAAGTCGTTGACGTCCATCCCGCGCGACACGTAGTATTCCACGTAGGTGAATCCGTTGGAGAGCGTCAGCGCCAATTGCGTGATCGGGTTGGCCCCGGCTTCGGCGATGTGATATCCCGAGATGGAGACGGAATAGAAATTTCGGACATTTTGCTCGATGAAATACTGCTGCACGTCGCCCATCAGCCGCAGTGAAAACTCGGTGGAAAAGATGCAGGTATTCTGGGCCTGGTCTTCTTTGAGGATATCCGCCTGGACCGTCCCCCTGACCTTGGAGAGCGTGTCCGCCTTGATCTTGTCATAGATGTCTCTGGGCAAAACCTGATCGCCCGTCACGCCCAAAAGCATCAGTCCCAGCCCGTTGTTCCCCTCGGGAATCACTCCCTTGTAGGTCGGTCTGGGGAGGCCCTTTTGCTTGTAGATCGCCTGAATTTTCGCCTGAATTTCTTCTTCCAAACCATTGGCCTTGATATAGACTTCGCACTGCTGGTCGATGGCTGCATTCATGAAAAATGCCGTCATGGTAGCTGCGGGGCCGTTGATGGTCATCGAGACGGAAGTCATGGGATCGACGAGATTGAATCCGGAATAGAGCTTTTTGGCATCGTCCAGACAGCAGACGTTCACTCCGGAATTCCCGATCTTGCCATAGATATCCGGTCGGTAATCCGGGTCTTCCCCATACAGCGTCACCGAATCAAATGCGGTGGAAAGCCGCTTGGCAGGCATTCCAGCAGACACGTAGTGAAACCGCTTGTTGGTACGCTCGGGTCCGCCCTCTCCGGCAAACATCCGGGTAGGATCTTCTCCTTCTCTTTTGAAAGGAAAAACACCGGAAGTATAGGGAAACTTGCCCGGCACGTTTTCCCTGAGTCCCCATTTCAGCAATTCTCCCCAGGCCTCATACTTTGGCAGGGCGACTTTGGAAATCCGGGAATTGGAAAGGGAAGAAGAGTAGGTCTGGATCCTGATTTCCTTGTCCCGGACTTTGAAGACGTAGAAATCCTCGCTGTATCTGGCCACTTCGGCGGGCCACTCTTCGAGCCATTTCTTGTTTTTGGGATCCAGACTCAGTTCTACCAGGAGGTAGACTTCCTGAAGCTCTTTGATCAGCCTGTCCCCATCAGCGACCTTGGCGGATTTGATGGATTCGATGGATTTTTGGATACTGTAGAGTTGCTGGGCAATCTCTTTTTGCTCCTCCACCCATTTGTCATAGTTCCGGTTGTTCTCCGTGATTTCGCTCAGGTACCGGACGCGGGCTGGCGGGATGATGTAGATCTTCTCTGAGCTGCCCGCAGTCAGTTCAAAGCTGCTCTCCCAGCCTTGGAACTTTTCGTTCACCTTGCCGATCACTGCCCGGTAGAGCTGGTTCATCCCCGGATCATTGAATTGGGAAGCAATGGTTCCGAAGACGGGAATCTTTTCGTCTTCGATGTCCCAAAGGTTATGGTTGCGCTTGTATTGCTTCTTTACGTCACGGATGGCGTCCAAGGCTCCCCGCTTGTCAAACTTATTGAGCGCGATCACGTCGGCAAAGTCCAGCATGTCAATCTTTTCCAACTGGGAGGCCGCACCATACTCCGGAGTCATCACATAGAGCGACAGGTCGGAATGCTCGATGATCTCTGTATCGGACTGTCCTATGCCAGAGGTCTCCAGGATGATCATGTCAAATCCGGCGGCCTTCACGGTATCCACCGCGTCCTGCACGTATTTGGAGAGCGCCAGATTGGACTGGCGAGTGGCCAAAGAGCGCATGAACACGCGGGGATGATGGATGGAATTCATTCGGATTCTGTCCCCTAAAAGTGCTCCACCTGTTTTCCTCTTGGAAGGATCTACCGAAATGATTGCCAGTGTTTTATCCGAAAAATCCAGGATAAACCTTCTGACCAGTTCATCCACCAAGGAGGATTTTCCTGCTCCTCCTGTGCCAGTAATTCCCAAGACCGGGGTCGTCGAGCTTTTGCTCTTTTTTCTTACCGTTTCAAGCAGTGCTACCGATTTTTCCGGGAAGTTTTCAAAGGCTGAAATCGCCCGTCCGACGTGCTCCGGGTGTTCTTTTTGCAAAGAAAATCCCTCCGGCAACTCATTCCCGATGGGAAAATCACACTTCTGGACCATGTCATTGATCATACCCTGCAGGCCCATGGCGCGTCCGTCGTCGGGAGAGTAGATACGGGCGATCCCATAGGCATGGAGTTCCCGGATTTCTTCGGGAAGAATGGTCCCTCCCCCTCCGCCAAAGATCCGGATGTGGGCGGCTCCTTTTTCTCCCAGGAGATCGTGCATGTATTTGAAAAACTCCACATGGCCTCCTTGATAGGAGGTAATGGCAATCGCCTGTACATCTTCCTGGATCGCGCAATCGACGATTTCCTGTACCGATCTGTTGTGTCCGAGATGGATCACCTCGCAGCCCGTGGACTGGATGATCCGGCGCATGATGTTGATGGCCGCATCGTGGCCGTCAAACAGTGAGGCTGCTGTGACGATTCGGATGTGGTATTGGGGTTTGTATACCTCAGTTGCGGGAGTCATATCTTTGGGTTTGTATGATCTGGTCGGTAAAAACTAAAACGAAATAAAAGCCAGCCGGGCATCTTTTTTATGCCCGCGAATATAAGAAAATTAAGGCGAGCGGGGTTTTGAATTGTAATCCTTCTCCTTAGTTTAGTGAAACAATCGACCCAAAACACTCCATGAATTCCAACCGGTATGCCTTTTTCGTCTCTATTACAGCCGCTTTGGGCGGCTTTTTGTTTGGCTTTGACACCGCGGTAATCTCCGGAGCGGAACGCGATATCCAGGAAGTCTGGCAGCTCAGCGACTGGATGCACGGGCTGGCCATTGCCTCGGCACTGTACGGCACGGTGATCGGTGCCCTGTTTGGCGGGATTCCCGCCGACAAGTGGGGCAGAAAGAACAGCCTGCTCTGGATCGGCGTGTTTTATTTTGTCTCTGCCGTGGGTTCGGGCATTGCCTGGGATTTTACTTCCTTTACCTTTTTCAGGTTTTTGGGCGGACTGGGCGTCGGCGCTTCCTCGGTGGTCGCACCGATGTATATTTCGGAGATAGCCCCGGCCAAAAACAGGGGACTGTTGGTGGCCTTGTACCAGTTCAACATCGTCTTTGGAATCGTGATGGCTTATGTGTCCAATTACCTGATTGGCACGGCGGGGATTCCTGACGATTGGCGATGGATGCTCGGAGTGGAAGCTCTCCCGGCGCTGATCTACAGTGTGATGATTTTCAGGATTCCCGAAAGCCCCCGCTGGCTGATTTCCAAATTCAACAACCTGGATAAAGCCCGGGAAATCCTGACACGGACTGATCCGGAGGGAGTGGATGCGGCCATCCTGCTCGCCATCGAAGAAACTAAAACCATCAAGCAGAAGTCCGGTTTTGGAGTCTTGTTCACGCCGAGGTTTTTTTCGAGCACGATGCTGGCCGTGATGATTGCCTTTTTCAACCAGGTTTCGGGCATCAACGCCATCATTTACTTTGCGCCGCGGATCTTTGAGATGGCCGGGATTTCTACGGAAAACGCCCTGATTTCCACCGTTGGAATCGGCCTGGTCAACCTGTTTGCCACATTTTTCGGATTGTATTTGATAGATAAACTGGGGAGAAAAGTCCTGATGTATGTCGGGTCTCTTGGCTACATCGTCTTTCTTTCCCTGATGGCCTACAATTTCCTCGGCCCCGGGATTCCGGCCTTTTGGCTTCCGATCTTTGTCTTTGGCTTCATTGCCTCCCATGCCGTGGGACAGGGTGCCGTGATTTGGGTTTTTATCTCAGAGATGTTCCCCAACGAACTCCGGGCCTATGGACAATCGCTGGGTTCGTTTACCCACTGGATACTCGCTGCAGTTATTGCCAATGTTTTCCCATTCTTTGCCAACAGTTTTGGGCCAGGCTACATCTTTGCGTTCTTTTGCGTGATGATGATCTGGCAGTTGCTCTGGGTGATGTTCAAGATGCCGGAAACCAAAGGAAGGTCGCTGGAGGAAATTCAAAAAGACCTACATAAAAGCCATGCGTGACCACGTCGTAATATTTGGGGAAATGCTTTGGGATTGCCTGCCGTCGGGACCTGTGGCAGGCGGCGCTCCCATGAATGTCGCCCTCAACCTGCATCAGTTGGGACTGAACTCCCGGTTGATTTCAGCCGTGGGACAGGATGAGGACGGTGAAAAGCTCCTCGGGTTCCTCAGAGGATTTGATCTGCCACTGGACTTGATCCAGACCAAAGAAAACCGCGAAACCTCCAAAGTTCTCGTTGACACCACTGACCCGGAAAACATCCGATACACGATCCTATCCCCGGTCGCCTGGGATTTTGTGACCTGGAACGAAGCGATGGACAAGACCGTGGAAGAAGCCGACGCTTTTGTTTTTGGCACACTGGGCGTGAGAAATCCCGAAAGCCTCAAGACGCTCATCAAACTTCTCCATCACCCAACTTTGAGAATTTTTGATGCCAATCTTCGGCCTCCGTTTTATGATTTTGAGGTGATCGAGACACTCCTCGGCTTTACGGATATCCTGAAGATCAATGAAGATGAGCTGGAGATCTTCGCAGACTACTTCCAAACCGAGGCAACGGTCGCCGATCTCTGCTTCTACCTGGACCAGCATTACCCGATGGAAATCATCTGCGTGACCCGCGGATCAAAGGGGGCTTTGATTTACCAAAAAGGAAAAGTTTTTGAGCATCCCGGCTACGCCGTACAGGTAAAGGACTCGATCGGCGCCGGAGACGCGTTTTTGAGCGGGTTTATCAAAACCTATCTGGAGGAAAAATCTCCGGAAGAAATCCTTGATTTTGCCTGCAAGATCGGAGCTTTTGTGGCCACCCAAAAAGGCGGAACACCGAGATACACCGCCTCGGATATTGAGGGAGTGCTGTCAAGGCGTGAGTAGTGAGGGGTAATTTCCGTAGTTACTACTTAACTGTTTACAGTTTGTGAGTGGTAAGTGGTAAGTTGCAAGTTGTACTCTACTCACTTACCGTTTACCCCTTACTTTACTGACCACCGCCTACTGATCACTGCAACACTTCCTTCACAATACCCGTCCCCAGGCCAATCATGTACCAGTCGGAGATTTCCAACTCGACGATGGCCATCATTCCGGGCTTTAGGCCGATGTAGTCTCCGTGGCTCAGGTGGGACAGCAAAAGGCTGATCGTGGGGTTGTGTCCGATAAACATGCAGGATTCGGCTTCCTTTGGCGTACGCTCAAGCAGTTGCATCAACGATTCCAGATTCCCCTCGTAGATCTCACGGGTATATTCGACCTCTTCAATGGGGACGTATTTTTTGATGATTTCGGCAGTCTCTCTCGTGCGGGTCGCCGCCGAACAGTGCAAAAAGTCAACTTTCATCCCGCCAGACTGGAGGGTTTCGCCCAGCCTTTTCAGATTTTCTTTTCCCAGGGGAGTGAGTTGCCGCTGAAAGTCCACCCCGTCCGAAAAGCCTGCCTCACCGTGTCTCAAGAGTATTAAGTGTTTCATTTCGAAGTCGTTTTTGCCAAAAATCCGATCAGCAAACCTCAAAAATCCATCCAAACCGAAACGCCTCGGTTTTTTAATATTTGGACGAGAAGACTAGGCCCTCTATTTTTAGCATTTCAAAAATGGCCGGACAGACGGCTGCTTCCTATTTTCTCTATGTCAAAAAATCTAGTCATCGTCGAATCCCCAGCCAAGGCAAAGACAATCGAAGGCTACCTGGGCAAGGATTTCAAGGTAGTCTCCAGCTACGGTCACGTACGGGATCTCCCCAAGGGCGATAAAGCTATAGATATCAAAAATCGCTTCCATCCGACCTACGAAGTCACTGCCGACAAAAAAGAGGTGATCAAAAACCTGAAATCATACGCCAAGGACGCCGAAATGGTCTATCTGGCAAGTGACGATGACCGCGAGGGAGAAGCCATTTCCTGGCATTTGAAAGAAGTCCTAAAGCTGGACGAGAAGCATACCAAGCGGATTGTCTTCCGGGAAATCACCAAAAATGCCATTACCAAAGCCATCGAAAATCCTCGCGGCATAGACTATGACCTGGTCAATGCCCAGCAGGCAAGGAGGATTCTGGATCGTCTGGTCGGTTTTGAGCTTTCTCCTATCCTTTGGAAAAAAATCAAAACCGGTCTTTCGGCCGGCCGCGTACAGTCAGTGGCCGTCCGCCTGATCGTGGAGCGGGAACGGGAAATCGAGGCACACAAAGCCAAGTCCTCTTTCCGGATCACCGCGATCTTCGAGGTAGAAGGGAAAACCTTCCAGGCCGAGCTCCCCAAGAAATTTGAGACCAAAGCCGAGGCCGAGGATTTCCTGAAAAAGTGCCTGGACGCATCTTTTTCCGTAGCCAATCTCGAGAAAAAGCCGACCAAAAAAACTCCGGCAGCACCCTTTACCACCTCTACGCTTCAGCAGGAGGCTTCGCGAAAGCTCTATTTCTCCGTGGCCCAGACCATGTCCGTGGCCCAAAAACTATACGAAGCCGGTAAGATCACCTACATGCGTACCGACAGTACCAGTCTGTCGCAAGACGCAATGGCCGCCGCCAAGAGCGCTATTGAGAACTCTTATGGGGCCAACTATCACAAATCCAGACAGTTTACCACCAAGAACGAAAGCGCGCAGGAAGCCCACGAAGCCATCCGTCCCACGGATTTTTCCCAAAGTCAGGTCTCCGGAGACCGAAACGAGCAGAGGCTGTACGAGCTGATCTGGAAGCGGGCGATTGCCTCACAGATGTCGGATGCAGAACTGGAAAAAACGACGATTACCATCGCTATCTCCAATTCTCCGCTCAATCTCGTTGCTACCGGAGAAGTGATCAAGTTTGACGGATTTCTGAAAGTTTATCTGGAGGACACCGACGAAGAACCGGAGGAGGATGAAGAAGGCAACAAGTCGCTCCTGCCTCCGATCGCGATCGGACAGGGCCTGAACCTGCAGGAAATGAAAGGCAGGGAAACCTTCACAAGACCGGCACCAAGATATACGGAAGCTTCGCTGGTAAAAAAGCTGGAAGAACTCGGCATCGGCCGGCCTTCTACCTATGCTCCGACGATCTCCACGATCCAAAAGCGTGAATACGTGGTCAAGGAAGCCAGAGACGGAACACCTAGAAACTATGTGGAGATGAAAATCTCCAATGGGCAATTCAAAGACGCAGTCAAAACCGAAAATACCGGGGCAGAGAAAAACAAACTCTTCCCGACCAATATCGCCATGGTGGTCAATGACTTCCTCGTGGAGCATTTTCCGAATGTGATCGACTTCCATTTTACCGCCAGGGTGGAAAAGGAATTTGACGACATCGCTGCCGGAGGGCAGGTATGGCAGGACATGATCGACGGCTTCTATGGCAAATTCCACAAGAGCGTGGAAGAGACCGAGCAGGTATCCCGACAGGACATCAACTCCAGCCGACTGATCGGCCAGCATCCTACATCCGGCAAGAATGTCTATGCAAGGCTCGGGCGATTTGGACCGCTGGTGCAGATCGGCGAAACCGAAGACGAAGACAAGCAGTTTGCCAGTCTGAAAAAGGGTCAGTTTATCGAAAATGTGACCATGGAGGATGCCTTGGAACTCTTCAAGCTTCCACGCGAGGTCGGGCACTTTGAGGACAAAAAGATGACCGCAGCCATCGGGCGCTTTGGCCCCTATATCCGGCACGACAGCGCTTTTTATTCGTTGGAGAAAGGCCAGGATCCGATGGCCATTTCCGAAACGGAAGCGATCACTTTGATCCAAAACAAGCGCGAGGCCGATGCCAAAAAACACATCAAGACCTTCGACGAAAATCCGGAAATCCAGGTCCTAAACGGACGCTGGGGCCCCTATATCAAGTTTGGGAAAAACAACTACAAGATCCCGAAAGGCAAAGAAGCAGAGCAACTCAACTATGCAGAAACCCTTGAAATCATCGAATCCCAACCCGATGCAGGAAAGAAAAAAGGCCGGTTCCCGGCTAAGAAGAAGAACTGATCCAAAGTATCAAAAACACGAAAAACCGACTGTAATGGTCGGTTTTTCGTGTTTTCGGGCAGAAATCAAACCTTTTGCCTCTGGAGGATATAGGTCACTTTGGCATCCACCCAGGCATTTTGGCTTTGGTCAAAAAACATTTGGTCCAAAACCAGCCCAATCGTGTTGTCGGAGTGTGCAGTCTAAAGCTCACTGTTTTATCCTGCATTTTTTGCCTTATTCTAATTCTCACAGCTCAATACATTTATCCGGTTCAAACAACCAGTCTTCGTTTCTCTGGACATAGCCCAGTTGATTGGTAAGAAGTTTGGTCTTTCCAATCGTGAAATCTGGCGTATTGCTATGATGGTGGCCATAAATCCAATAGTCAGGCGAGGTGTCTGAAATCAGGGGAAACAGTTCGACGGCAAATGCATCGTTCAATTCGCTGTTTTTGTAGTGCTCCGGGTAGTTTAACAATGTGGGAACGTGATGTGTCACTACCACGGTTTTGCCGGCATACTCCTTTTCAAGTTCGGAAGTGACAAAGCCCAAACAATCAACGTGTTGCTCGTTAAACCTATCCAAAGAAAACCTAAACTTGCCGTATTTTATTGCCTGGAAATCACTGACATCTTTTTCTATAAACCACTGCTTGTCGGGCGAAATCCTGGACCACAGGGTAGAAAACAGTATTCGGGTGTGGTGTATCTCCACCGTAAGATTGTTTACCAGATGCACGTTGCTCCGGATACGCTCATGGAAGCTTCCGGACTTCCGGGCAATATCATACTGGTAATACTCGTGGTTTCCGGGTATCCAATAGGTGGTTTGGAAATTGTCCGACAGGTATTTGAAAAAATCCTTGTGCTTGTCCATCACCGCAAAGGGCACAATGTCCCCAGCCAATACCAATACGTCACCTACTGACCGCAAAGGATGTTCTTGTATGAATTTCCGGTTCTCGGGAAATTCCAGATGCAGGTCAGAGGCGTATTGGAGTTTTAGTGGCATGCTGTTGATTTTATCGTTTACGGAATTTATCGCCGTTCCAATTTTTGGGATTGTTGATGATGTATTCCGAAATGCGACGATAGGATTGTTCGTTGCGAATGATATTTTCCCAATAATTACGTTGCCACAATTTGCCGTTGAATGGTCGCCAGCCCGATTGTTTTACGCCACGGATGTATTCAACGGTCACAATGGATTGAAATGCCCCCACCATATCACCCACGGTTTTTGGTTTGGCGGTAGGGGCAATCCCTTGTGGTTGTCCCTTTTCATCGCCAACCGTATCGTCATTTTGGGCGACGGTGTTACCATTTTGGGCGACGGTGTTACCATTTTGGGCGAC
>CAZGYC010000065.1:0-25292 GCA_964530015.1 uncultured Limnohabitans sp.
GGCTAGGCCCAGGGCTAGGCCTGATACGTTGATGGCCGCGTAAGTTTTTTTGCCGACAATGTTTCGCCAGGCGATCTTTAGGTTGCTTCTGTTCATGGTGTGGATTTTTAAGTGGTTTAGGCCTTTTGCCGGCCTGATTATTCCCGGACGAAACAGCAGAAGAATGTCGAGGATGAATTTGATATCCGCCTTTCGTTTGCCCGATTCTTTCAGCCGTCTTTCATACACCTCCATCAAATCGCCCTCGATGTAGTCCAGCCTCTTCGGGTGGCAGTACCAGCGGAAGAAGCGGAGGGGGAGGCGCGGGGGGTTGGTTTTCATATCTTTTTTCTCTGGTGACTGCATTCTTTTATTCCGTCCGCAAACGCTACACTGGACTGGCCAGCCCCGTCTTTATCACCTTTTTGTTACCTTTGTGGTAAACAAAAGGATTATGGAACTAATCAGGGAAATCATAGTACCCACCGGCAACTCCTACCTGCTTACCCTCCCAGATGAAATGGTAGGCAAGCGTGTAGAAGTGATCGCTTTTGAGCTTAACAAGGACGTTTCTGTGAATGATGAAACAGCCATCGATCAAAACCAAACAGTTGCCGATATCAGGGAAATATTCAAGGGGAACCTCTTGGACATGAATAATTTCAGGTTTGACCGGGACGAGGCTAACAACTATAATGAATAGCCAACTGATCGAAAACCGGCTTACCATCATTAATCCATTTTTGTGATCCAATCCTTTTTTTACCCACCTATCATATACCTCCAACAGATCCCCTTCGATGTAGTCCAGCCTCTTCGGGTGGCAGTACCAGCGGAAGAAGCGGAGGGGGAGTTTGGGGGGATATGTTCTTTCTGATTTCAATTCTCTTATAGTTTATAGTAGGCAGTTTGCAGTATGCTTTGGCACGCACAGGTAACCCAAAGCCCACCGATACCTGCTTACTGCCACCTGCTTACTGCCTACTTTTACTCACTTCTCAAACTCTTCGTTGGGCTGGTCATTGGTCAAATAATTATTTATCTTTATCGAAACTCTTTTTAGAGTTTCGATAAAATCACACGTTGTTATGAAATCCGAGTTTACAGCAGTCATAGAGCCTGCCCCTGAGGGTGGGTATTGGGCAATTTGTCCTGAAGTACCGGGTGCCAATGGCCAGGGCGAAACCGTGGAAGAAGCCAAGACAGACTTAATTGAGGCAGTGAAACTGATGCTCGAAGACAGGCGCAGTGATATACTCCGCGGCTTGCCCGATGATGCGGTCACTGAAAAAATCCTTGTGGATTGAAGCGCAGCGATTTGGAAAGGAAACTTCGCATTGCAGGCTGCTTTCTTAAAAGAGAAGGCGGAAGTCATTCCATTTGGATCAATCCCAAAAACGGAATAACCGAAGCGATACCAAGGCATACCGAAATTAAAGAACCCCTTGCAAAGAAAATTCTGAAACGTCTTGACGCTGAATGATTGTTTATCCACTACCATTGAGTAGTTCTTTTTTTAATGACACCTTTTCTTTTGCCCGATTCTTTCAGCCGTCTTTCATATACCTCCATCAAATCGCCCTCGATGTAATCCAGCCTCTTCGGGTGGCAGTACCAGCGGAAGAAGCGGAGGGGGAGTTTGGGAGGGTTGACTTTCATTATTTTTAATTCTTATTCCGACCTCAAACTATCAACCGGGTTAGCTACTGAAATTTTCAGGGTTTGTATTCCGATGATCGCAAGGGAGACTGCCAGCGTGCACAGGTACCCGATGCCCAGCTCAAAAAACCCAATGGGCAAATGATAGGCGATATCTGCCAAAACAAGGTTTTCGAAAAGAAAGTAGGTGGCTGGAATCGAGATCAGGCCCGCAATGAGCAGCATGACCAGGAAGCTTTTGCCGAGTGCAAAAACAAGCTGGCGGATCCGGGCACCAAATACTTTTCTGATGTTTACCTCAGCGATTCGCGCCTCTGTGGAGTAAACGACCATCCCAACTAACCCGAGTGCGGCAATCACCGCCGCCAAGGCCGCCAGGTAACCGATCACTTTGGTCATCGAGGCATACTCCTGGTAAGCCCGCTCGATCATGTCATCATAGAAAGCGGCTTCAAGGGGAAGCGTGCTCCCGGTCTTTTTCCATGCGCCTTCGACCCGCAGCATGGTTTCGGCGATGTGGTCCCCGGAAAGTTTGATATTGACATACCTGTAATCGCCCCCGGTATTCCGGAAAAGAAACGGTTTGATTTCCCCATCGAGCGTATTGTGGTGAAAGTCCGACAATACACCCACGATTTGCATGTCCGTTCCCTGTATCCTCAAGGTTTCCCCGACTGCGTTTTCGGGGTTTCCGCTTCCGATAGCCAACTGTCGTATCAAGGTTTCATTCACGATCACTTCAGACTCAGCGGCTTCCTGATTCACCTGATTGAAGTTTCTGCCTGCGGCAAATTTGAAATCGAACAGTGCCAAATAATTTTCGTCGATCTTGTTGTACCAGGCTTGGATGGAATCATACGGATCGGCATAGCCCACGTGCGTGTAGTAGTTGTTGCCTACACTGGTGACCATAAACGATTTTGAAATCTCCGTCACGGCTGCGATCTCGTCGAGGTTTTTGGAGAGTATTTCGGGTTTGGCATCCTGAACGCGGATGTTTACAATATTTTCGGTGGAGAAGCCGAGATCGGCCGACAAAAAATGCCGATACTGACTGTGGACAATGACCACCGAGGTAATGAATATCAGTGAAAAACTGTATTGGGTGACCAGAAGGAATTTCCGCAGCGTGAGTTTGCCGGTGAGTTTTATGGAGGCGGCCTTTTTTACAATAGTCAGTGTGCTGATCCTGGTATAGAACAATCCTGGCAGAAATCCGGCCAGGAGTCCGGTGACAACCGCAAACAAAACAAAAAACAGGATTACCGGCAGCGTCAACTGAAGGGAAAGCAGGTTGGTCAGGTGGGGACTGAGGGAGATGAAAATCGGACGGATCACCTGAAAGAGCCCCAAGGCCAGGATCAGCGAGGCCAGTGAAATGATGACGCTTTCGGCAATAAACTGAACCAGTATGTGATACTTTTTTGCTCCCACAATCTTGCGGACGCCGATCTCCCTTGAGCGTTTTAGCGAGCGGGCGATGGAGAGATTGGTATAGTTTGCACATGCGGAGACCAAAACGACCAGCGAGAGGCCGCCCAGAAACCAGATGAGCTTCGAGGACATTACGGGACTGGCCTGGTTTTCCAAAGACCTGCCCAGCGCAATCTCTCCCAGCGGCTGATGGCTCAGATAGGCCTTTATGTCTCCGCTCAAGGCGTTTTCTTTTTCGCTTAACCGATCCAGCTTTGCCTGAAAATCTTCGGGTGAGGTTCCGTCCTCCAGCAAGACGTAGGTATAGTTTGACCAGATATTTCCCCAGTCTGAGGCCATGTTTTTGTCGGCAAGTTCCAAAGTCGAAAATGAACCAAGCGCCTCGAATTGCAGGTGGGAAAATTTGGGCAGGTCGCGCAGCACACCGGTGACCACGAAACTGTTGGCCGTATTTTCCGATTCAATTGTCTTGCCCAGGACATCTGTGCTTCCGAATAGCTTCCGCGCGGCAGTCTCTGTCAGGACGATGGAGCCGGGCTCCTTCAGTGCCGTTTCGGGATCCCCGTTTACCAGGCCAAAAGAGAAGATCCCAAAAAAATTGGGTTCGGTCCAAAACCCCTTCAACGGCAGGCTTTTGTCGGCTGCCTGGAAATTTCCACCCAATCCATGCCGCACATTGACCACATCCCTCACACCGGTAAACTCCGATCGTATTTTCGTTGCTGCCATGACGGACGTGGTGGCCATCATATTTGAGTTGCCATTTGAATCCTGGTAGTCCGTTATGACCCGATGGATCTTGTTTTTGTTGGGATGAAACCGATCGTACTGTGACATGTCATACACAATCGTGATCAGCAGCAAGCCTGCGGACATACTTGTGGCAAGTCCGACAATGTTGATAAAAGAAAACAATTTGTTCCGCTGAATGCTGCGCAGGGAAGTGGTAATGTAACTTTTGAGCATATCGTAAGTGTTTGGGTGTTTGTATCTTTCTGTTGGCCAGCCTTTCCGGTAGGCAGGCCGGATTATCCCCGGCCGGAAAAGCAGCAATACGTCCAGGATGAATTTTATATCCGCCTTTCGTTTGCCCGATTCTTTCAGCCGTCTTTCATACACCTCCATCAAATCGCCCTCGATGTAGTCCAGCCTCTTCGGGTGGCAGTACCAGCGGAAGAAGCGGAGGGGGAGTTTGGGGGGATATGTTCTTTCTGATTTCAATTCTCTTATAGTTTATAGTAGGCTTGGGCAGTATGCTTTGGCACGCACAGGGAACCCAAAGCCCACTGATAACTGCTTACTGCCAACTTGCATTGGCTTCGAACACCGTCTTCGGAATAGCCTTCCACAACTGGTCGCGGGTCTCTTTTGCATACAGCATGGCTTTTTTTCCCAGCGCGGTGATTTCAAAATAGCGCCTCGGCCTGCCGGCCCGGTCTGCGGTGCTTTCCCCGGAATAGGACTTCAGATAGCCCTTGTCTTCCAGGCGTATCAGGGCCGTGTGCAGCGCACCCATGCTTACCGTCCGCTCCAGGCGCGACTCGATTTCGTCTTTGATGGCCACGCTGTAGGCCTCGTTGTTGAGTATGCCTATGGTGAGGATTACGATTTCTTCGAACTCACCCAGTTGATAGTTTTTCATACGCCAATAGTATTCTCTAAATGTAGGAATAATAAGTGTGCCAACTGGGCACAGGCGTGTTCAGAGGGGTTTTGGGGGAAATTTTGACCGGATGGCTGTTCGCCTTCGTACAGGTTTGACCGCAGCCGCCCGTTTTTGAAAAAGCAGGCAACAGGCAAAGTTGGCGTTTTGCCGCCAAACGGCTTGCCTTCCTGTCCGATCCGCAAGCGTCCTTCGGCTGTCCGAAGCTTCCAGATGCATTGCCTTGTAAAAATGGAAAGTCCATAGGGCTATCGCCTTTCCAAAATGTACATTGCACGGACTATTGAGCTGGAACTGCCCGATGCAAGGGCCAAAATACCCCAAAAACAGTGGGCAATGGCACGTTGGTTTTGTAAATTTGGAACGGGAAATCATGAACAAAAGCAAGCCCGCCCTTATCAATTCAGCCCTGCTGTGGGAGTACGATCTGGATACGTTCAATTACGAGAGATCGTATAAGATTGTCATTGAAAGGGTTCTCGAACGTGGCACTCTGGAAGAGTGGCGAGAGATGGTACAGTTGTATTCCACCAAACAAATCCTTGAAACCATTGAATGGAGCGCTCAATTCGACGGAAGAGATAAAGAATTTTCTAGGTTTTTTCTGACTTCTGATTTTCTGAATGCTGCATAAAACGTCATCCGTTATTTCGTCTAAGCTGTTAAAACCCCTCAAAGTTGCCCCAATAAAAAAACGCATCCGGGAAGCAACGCAAAAGTCTCTCAAAGTTTTTAGGAGGAATAAAGTTCCGTGTTTGACGGGTGTTAAAGCCTGATTCTCCCAGCTAAGGCTCTGGCTTCATCATCGAGATTGGGTTCCAGTTCTTTCAATCTCTCCAAAAGATTCATTGAAACATGCTTTACCGTAAGCACGATGATGTGGTCATCGACAACATCACAGATCAGGCAGTGCTTCTGAACGGGATACACCATAAACCGCGATGAGATTTTCGGGTTGGTTTTCAAAAGCCCTTTGTTTTCCTTCAGCAAGGAAAAAGTATCCTCAACCGCCTGGATATATTTCAGTGCCGTTTTCT
The DNA here is from genome assembly GCA_964530015.1 of uncultured Limnohabitans sp. Taxonomy (GTDB): domain Bacteria; phylum Bacteroidota; class Bacteroidia; order Cytophagales; family Cyclobacteriaceae; genus Algoriphagus. The sequence goes on from CAZGYC010000065.1 coordinate 5,773, forward strand.
CACCCCATTCCCCAACGGAATAATCGTATATTTCCTGAATATCTTCCAATGCCCTTGAGGTAAGGAGGAGCTTTGTCATTTGGATTTTTGATGTGCTTTAAGATCCGCCATCAAGTCTCCGGAAAATTCCCGCATATTGCCACGAATGGCATCTTGATATCCCTCAATAATATTATTTCGGAGCTCGGCTGCCTCAAGACGATCACGCTCATGCCGGATCAAATCCCGGACATATTCGCTCGGCGTAGCGTAAAGGGTTCCCTTTCCGGATTGGCCGAGAACAAACTTTTTCATCTCATCCGTAAGGGCAATATTCAGGGATTCAGTTTTGGACATAACTGCGCCAGTTGATTTCAATTATAACGCCAAGATACCAAATTCTTTATATATTGTCAATATTTGAAGAATTCTGTCGAATGCCTGATTGAGTTTGAGCTTGCGTTTAATGCCATCTTATCCTTTGTTTATCCACGATTAATGCCTGCCTGCAACGTCACTAACCTTCACTCCGACCTCAAGCTCTCCACCGGATTGGCGAGTGCGGCCCTTAGTGAATGTAAGACTACTACTGCCAATGTCATCGCGAAAACAACCCCTAAAGGAACGGCAAACATCCACCAGGTCAAGGGGATGTGAAAGGCAAAATTCTCCAACCATCTGAGGGCGAACCAATACGCCAGGGGCGTTCCCAAACCAATTGCGAACAGCATCAATCCCACATATTCACGGGAAATCAAGGCAAGGATATTGACGACCGATGCACCCAACACTTTTCTGACCCCAATTTCCTTGTTGCGCTTGGATACGCTGAGCGAAACCAGCCCAAGCACTCCCGTAAGCACAAGGATCAGCATCAGGACGGTCGCCATGGCAGACCCCTTTTGCAATTGAAGCTCTGTGGTGTACAGCATCTCCAGCCGATCGTCGGCAAACGTATAGGAAAACGGGTCGTCTGGAAAGACCTCCTTCCATACCTTTTCGATTTCGCCAACGGATTCCAAAAGGTTGCCATTTTCCAATTTGAAAGAGAAATACCTGAACGCCCCAAAATCGCTGTTGTGCATAAAAGCCACGGGCCTTACCGTTCTGTGCAAGGACTCATAATTAAAATCATCCATAATGCCGATAACGGTATATACCACGTCCCCAAAATTCTGAATGCCCACCTTGTCGCCCACCTGCAGTTGCAAGGCTTCTTGCGCGGCTTTGTTGATGACAATGGCATTTGGAACACGGCTTTCCCCATCGGCTGACAGGAATCTTCCGTCTACCATGTCGATTTGGAACACGCCGAGATAATCCTCGTCCACTGAGCCAATAGCCGTTCTTATTCCCTCATCGGGCGACTGGCCAGTTGAATAAATCTTGGCATCTACCGGACTAATGCCAAAGCCCGGGGCGCCCCAGGAAAGGGATGCGGATTCAATTTTGGGGGACCGCAGAAACTCCTGCTTGGCCGATTCCATTTTTTGAAAGCCCTCCTTGGAAAAAATCCTTGGCACGGAATCCACAATCAGTACGCGCGATCTATCGTAACCCAAATCCTTTTCAAGAAAAAAGGAAACCTGCTGTGACAAAACAATGGCCGCTATAAAAATAAAGATGGTGACGGAAAATTGGGCAACGATCAGGCTTCTCGAAAACTGGACGGTGCCTTTTACGGATTCGAGCTTCCCTTTCAACGAGTCAATCGGCTTGGCCAGCGACAAATAAAGCGATGGATAAATGCCCGCCAAGAAGCCTATAAGCAAAGCACCCGCAGCCAGGATACCCCATAGGAAAAGGGGAAACTCCGTCACGGATAGCAAAGGGGAGCCCAGCACATTCCCAAAATAACCATGCAACAGTTGGTACAACAGCAATGCCCCGGCACCCGATATCCAACTCAACAGGATGGATTCGCACAGAAACTGAACGACGACCTGCTGCTTCATGCCGCCCATTACTTTGCGCACCCCTACCTCTTTCAGACGGGAAATTGAACTGGCGATGGAGATGTTGATGAAATTCACCATGGCGAGCAACAAAATGAAAAACGCCACGATTGCTAGGGAAACAACCAACTTCCGCACGGCACCGTCATTGACAGACAGGTAAAAGTCCCGCAGCGGGTCGAGCTCGATGCTCCTTCGCTCCGCCACCTGGGGTGCATGCTCTTGCAAAAGCGCCTGGAGAATCGCATCCGCTTCTTGCCGTGAAGCGTCTTCCGTAAGTTTCAGATAGGATAGGACATCCACTGACCAGTCGTCGGTATCTGTCTGACTAAAGAAATCCCGGATATTTTCAAATGAAAGAAAAACCTGGGCGTCCATCCTCATGAAGTCGGAGACAGAATTCCTCTTTTGCAGGTCAGCAACCACCGCCGTGATCTGAAACTCTTTTAGGCCATTTTGTTCTGTGGAAATAACCAACGTCTCACCCACTACGTCTGTTTTGTCGAAATACCGGCGGGCAATTTTTTCCGTAATGACCAAGGAGTTTGGGCTTGTCAACGCCGATTGGGCATCGCCGTGAAGGATGGGGAAGCCAAAAAGCGACAAAAAAGAGGGATCCCCGATCATACTTTGGATGCGAAAGTGCCTGTCCTCCCTGGAAATCGTAATGTTTCGGTCATAGAAGCGATAATATCCGTCAAACACCGTCGGATACTGCTCCACGGCCTGCTTTACCAAAGGCGCGGGCGAGTACCATTCAAAATTCTCGTGGCCTGCCCGGTACTTGCTTTCCAGGAGATACAGTTGGCCCACATCTTTCAGATTTTGGTTGACCCGCAGTTCCCCATAGATAAAAATCCCGATCAACAGGGCGAAGGTTATCCCTATCGTCAGGCCAAATACATGGATGGCCGAATAGACCTTGTTCCGGATGATCACCCGGGATCCGATCTTGAAATAACTTTTATACATACCCATGTTGTTTACAGGTTGATATCCTTCCATTTGTCTGATAATCCCCGGCCTGAAAAGCAGCAGTACATCCATTGCAAATTTCCAGTCGGCTTTTCGTTTTCCCAGTTCCTTTACCCGCTCCCCATGCAGCTCCACCAAATCCCCTTCGATGGCATCCCTCAGCTCCGGATGGCAAAACCAGCGGAAGAAGCGCAGGGGAAGTTTGGGGGGATATGTTCTTTCTGGTTTCAATTCTCTTATAGTTTATAGTGGGCAGTGGGCGGTATGCAGTTGGCAGGGAAACCCCACTGCATACTGCTTACTGCCTACTTTTTTCACTCTGACCTCAAACTCTTCACCGGGTTGGCGATGGCCGCCTTGATCGCCTGCGAGCTCACAGTGAGCAGTGCAATCCCAACAGCCCCCAGTCCCGCCACAGCAAACATCCACCATTCGACATCGATCCGGTAGGCAAAATCCCGCAGCCATCTGTCCGTGAGATACCAGGCGACCGGAGAGGCAATGAGGAAAGCGATGACCACCAATTGCAAAAAGTCTTTGGACAACAATCCGGCTATGCCGCCCACACTTGCGCCCAGCACTTTGCGTATGCCGATTTCTTTGGTGCGTTGCTCTGTAGTGAGTGAAGCCAGGCTATACAATCCCAGGCAAGCCAGGACCACTCCGATGACGGTGAAATAATTCACAATTTGAGCCAGTCTGTTTTCCTGCTGATACAACTGGCTATATCCTTCATCAAAAAACGAGAAGGTGAACGGATGCTCCGGGTCGAGTTGTGCCCATTTGTTTTCAATGGACTTCAATACTTGCTGAGTATTGGTCGCGTCAATCTTGATAGAGTATTGCGAATGCCATTCGGCCGGGGGCATAAAGAAAAGCAGCGGGTCAATTTTTTCGCGCATCGAACGAAAGTGAAAATCCTTCACCACGCCAATCACAGCTCCAGCTTGTCTTTCAATCGCAGGCATGCGGATGGTTTTGCCGAGCGGATCGATCCAAGCCAGTTGGCGGGCAGCTTCTTCATTGATAAGATAGGCGCTGCTGTCGGAAGCGGACTCACCGGAAAATCCACGACCACTTACCAGCTCCATTCCAAATGTCTCAAGGAACCCCGGGTCAACAGCCATCACCCGCATAGGCGGCATGTCGTCACTGTTAAAACCTTCGGCCAGCGAAGGAATCCCCCAATCACTCCCGCCCGGTTGGTTTCCCGAAGCAGAAACAGCCAGTACACCCGGTATCGCTTCCATCTCCTTTTTTACCGTTTCGTAATGGGTTCTCAGGTAATCGGATTGGATGGGAATCGTAATCACCTGCTCGGGGTCAAATCCCAACGGCCGGCTGTCGATAAAATGAATCTGTTGCTGAATGATGACGGCGGCAATCACCAGCAAGGACGACAAGGTGAATTGAAAGGTGACCAAACCCTTGCGCAGCAGGCTGTTTCCCGTTGGCGACCATTTCCCCTTGATGACTTGCACGGGTTTCAGCGATGACAGGTAAAATGCAGGATAGCCCCCGGCCAACAATGCCGTGAGGATGGCCACCAGGAAAACAATCATGAATGCCATTGGCTGATGGAGATAATCCAGGCTTAAATTTTTGCCGGTGAGCTGATTGACTGCCGGGAAAATGGAGAAGGCCAATACTTGCGCCAGCAACAAGCTGAAGAAACTGATCAAGAAGGCTTCCGTCAGGAATTGGTAAATCAGTTGCTTCCGGTGCGCGCCATTTACTTTTCGCACGCCAATTTCTTTGGCCCGGGTGGCGGCCTGGGCTGTAGCCAGGTTGATAAAGTTGGCGCAAGAAATCAAAAGTATCAGAAGGGCGATGGACGAAAAAATGTAGATGTACGACACATCGGAGTTGGGGTTCATCTCTCTAAACAAATGCGAGTAAAGGTGAATGCTGGTTAGCGGTTGCAAAAAAGGAGTATAGGTTTTGGCATTTTCAGCATCCAGATGTTTACTTAAGATCGTTTTCATTTTGGACGCAACCGTCTCCGGCAGCGCGCCTTCTTTCAGCAGCAAATAGGTGTAAAACTGGTTCCAACGCATCCAGTCGTCTTTTTCAGGGTGCCGCAAGCTGGCCATAGACAGCAGGTAGGTAAAGCTGAAGTGTGAATTGAACGGCACATCCTGTATTACTCCCGTTACATTAAACTCCTCGTTGTTGAGCCTGATCGATTGACCGACGGCCGGCTCACTCCCAAAATATTTTTCCTTCAATGTCCGTGTGAGCACGATAGCGTTGGGCGCGGTCAGCGCTTTGTCAGGATTGCCTTCCAGCAACTCGTAGCTGAAGATTTTGAAGGCGGATGAGTCCGTATATCGTCCCAGTGATTCATAAAACTTTTTCTCCCCTCTTTCAAAAATGGTCTGGTCGGTGAATACAAAACGGGCCATTTCTTCTACTTCTGGAATCTCTGCTTTCGCGGTCATGCCCCAGGGCCCTGTCACTTTGGCGATACCTCCATAGGTGCTTCCCTCCACGTCGGTCGCCAGCCGGTATATCCTGTCTTTCTGAACATGATACTGATCGTAACTCAGTTCATCCAGCACAAAGAAGGTGATGACCAGGCAGCACGTCATGGCCACGGCCAGACCGAAGATGGAGGTGAGCGAATAGCCTTTCTTGCGAAGGAGGTTCCTCCATCCGATCTTAAAATAACTTTTATACATCCCCATGTTGTTTACAGGTTGATATCCTTCCATTTGTCTGATAATCCCCGGCCTGAAAAGCAGCAGTACATCCATTGCAAATTTCCAGTCGGCTTTTCGTTTTCCCAGTTCCTTTACCCGCTCCCCATGCAGCTCCACCAAATCCCCTTCGATGGCATCCCTCAGCTCCGGATGGCAAAACCAGCGGAAGAAGCGCAGGGGAAGTTTGGGGGGATATGTTCTTTCTGGTTTCAATTCTCTTATAGTTTATAGTCGGCAGTGGGCGGTATGCAGTTGGCAGGGGAAACCCCACTGCATACATACCGCTTACTGCTTACTGCCAACTGGTATCTGCCTACTTTTCATTCACTTCTCAAACTCTTCACCAGATTCCCCTGCCCGATTTTCAGACAATTTTCAAACATGATTTTTTATGTCTAATTTTGGTTTAAACCCTTTTCCCATGCTAACTACAGTTAAAGGAACATACGAAAACGGCCGAATTGTTTTGGACGAAATACCACGTGCCAAAGACAAATCGAAAGTGGTTGTTACCTTTTTGGAGGAAACCCACCCCGTACCCTCCCAAAAACGCCGCTTGGGCAGCTTAAAGGGTAAGATTGGTATTCCCGATGACTTCAATGAACCGTTGGATGATCTGAAGGAATACATGTTCTGATGCAATATCTTTTAGATACACAAATACTCATCTGGGCTTTGGAGGACAACCCAAAACTCAAACCCAAGCTTAGGTCTTTGATAGAAAATCCTGAGAATGCTGTTCTCGTAAGCCAGTTTAGTCTCATCGAGATCTCCATTAAGTTAAAACTGGGCAAGCTTCCCGAATTCATTGTCAGTGTTGAATACATTGTCAATCAGCTTTTAGCAGACGGTTTCGCAATTTTACCTATAGCAAACAACCATATTTTTTCATATCAGTCTATCCCATTTTTTGAAAATCACCGGGATCCGTTCGACAGATTCCTTTTGGCCACAGCTCTTTCTGAGCAAATCCCGATTATCTCTGTTGACGAAAATTTTCCTTTATACCGGCCATTCATAGCTGTCATTGATTAGTCTCTTTTTTTTGGGCTTTCAGCTAAAAAAGCCAAATGCTGACATCTACTCCGACCTCAAGCTCTCCACCGGGTTGGCGATGGCCGCCTTGATCGCCTGCGAGCTCACGGTGAGCAGTGCAATCACAAGAGCCCCCAGTCCCGCGAAGGCAAACATCCACCATTCGACATCGATCCGGTAGGCAAAATCCTGCAACCATTTGTCCATGAGATACCAAGCAACCGGAGAGGCAATGAGGAAAGCGATGACCACCAGTTGCAAAAAGTCTTTGGACAACAATCCGGCTATGCCGCTGACACTTGCGCCCAGCACTTTGCGTATGCCGATTTCTTTGGTACGCTGCCCTACCGCAAATGCCGTCAATCCATACAAACCCAGACAGGCGATCAAAATGCTCAGCATGACCAGCACCATCAAAACCTTCTGAAAACCCGCTTCCGTTTTGTACAGTTGTTCAAACGTTTCGTCCAGGAAAGAATATTGAAATGGCCTGTCGGGGGCAAATTGTTTCCAGGTGTTTTCGATTTGCTGAAGTGTTGCAACAAGATTTTGTGTGGAGAGCTTTACCGTAAGGTTTCCTGCGCCGCGCGGACTTGCCACAAAGGCAAAAGGCTTGATCTCATTTTTAAACGATGCGAAATGAAAGTCTTCCGTTACACCGACCACTTTTACATAATGGCTTGTATCGCCATTCGTGCGCCACAGCAAGCGCTGACCGATGACGGGCGAGGGGATGGCTAGATCCTTCACCGCCTTTTCATTCAGGATGATGCTGCCCAGATCCTGTTCCAATGTGCCTTTGGAGGCAAAGGACATCGTATCTGCCGGGAAATCGGGAGAGAAATCCCGTCCTTCCTTGATCGGAATGCCGAGTACTTTGAGATAGTCATAGCCTACGGACAAAAGACTGGTCACCGTTCCGTCCTCGGAATCCTTTACATTGAATCTCCTGATTCCGCTGATTCCGCCTAGGATGCCCGTTGAACTGGCCGCCATTTTTACATCGTGAATTTGCAACAGTTCGTTTTGGAAGGAAGATTTCTGCGCCTCGGGAAGACTGCCATAATTTTGGACAATCAGAACCTGGTCTTTGTCCAATCCCAGATTTTCTGACTGCATGTAATCTATTTGCCGGTAAATGACCAATGAGCCTGCAATCAATGCAATGGAGATGGTAAACTGAACCACCACCAGTGCCTTGCGCAAATCAAACGCGCCCTTTTCACTGGCCTTCGCTCCCTTCAAAATGGCAAGGGGCTTGAAAGAAGCGATATACAATGCAGGAACCAATCCCGCCAAAACACCGATCAACAGTGCTGCCGCCACAAAATAAACGACGACAAAGTTGTCTGCGCTGAACAGCTCCAGATGCTTGGAAGTGAGGTTGTTTACAAATGGCAACAGCAATTTCGCGATCACCAAGGCCGCTGCGGAGGCAATGAGGCAGGTCACTACAGACTCCAACAAAAACTGCTTGATCAGTGAGGCGTTGTAGGCACCTGACACTTTGCGAACGCCCACTTCTTTTGCACGGAGCGAAGCCCTTGCCGTGACAAGGTTGATGTAATTGATCGCAGCGATCAAAACAACAAGCAATCCCACAATGGCAAATACCACCACATACAAGCGCTCACCGTTGGGCTCTATTTCCCACTTGAGCTTTGAGTCAAGATGGATGTCTGTCAAAGCCTGTGTATGGTATTCACTGTTGTCATTCGGATCGTTGCGTCCCAGCAGCGCCTGTATTTGGGGTGCTACACCGGCAATGCTTACTTGGGGCTGTAGTTTTAGATAGGTGTAAAAAACAGACATTCTCCAATTCTCGTCGATATTGCCGCGAAACGTACTTCTGATCGGAATCAAAAAGTCAAAATGGAAGTGCGCGTTGTCGGGGATATCTTTCACCACAGCCGAAACCATCATGTCCATCGTATTGCCGGACACATCCATTTGCAATGCCTTGCCCATGGGGTTTTCCGAGCCAAAATATTTCCTTACAGCCGATTCTGTAAGTACAACCGAGTTGAGTTGTTTAAACGCATCCTTTGCATTGCCTTCGACAAAGGAAAAGGTAAACACATCAAAAAAACTGCTGTCGGCACGAAACAGCTTTTCAATATAGATATGCTTGTCATTGTAGCTGACCAAAAAGCTGCTGCCCCATCCCGGGAATACCCGTGTGACATGTTCGATGCCGGGGATTTCCCCTTGTATGGCAGGAGCAAGGGCGGGCGGGGTGGTGGCATCGGGTATATGGCTGCCATCGGAGTTTACAAAATCCTTTACCACCCGATGGATACGGTCCGCATCCTTGTTATGCCGGTCGTAGCCCAGTTCATCGGCAACGAACAAAAATATCAACAGGCTGCAAGCCATGCCCGTTGCCAATCCGAAAATATTGATGAAAGACAGACTTTTGTGCTTCCACAAATTGCGCCATGCGATGGTGAAGTAACTCTTGTACATATCAATATGGTTTACAGGTTGATATCCTTCCATTTGTTTGATTATCCCCGGCCTGAACAGCAGCAGTACATCCACGATGAACTTTATGTCTGCCTTTCGTTTTCCCAGTTCCTGCACCCGCTCCCCATACAGCTCCACCAAATCCCCTTCGATGGCATCCCTCAGCTCCGGATGGCAAAACCAGCGGAAGAAGCGGAGGGGGAGGCGGGGCGGGAGAGTTTTTTTATTCATCTCGTAAAGAATCTATAGGATTGGCCAATGCTGCTTTCATGGCCCGGAAGCCGGTGGTCGCTGTTACGATGCATGCGGCAAGTACGGTTGCCAAAACAAAAGGTGTGGTTCCAATTGGTGTTCTGTAAATGAAACTTTCGATCCAGTTGCTAAGGAAATACCAGGTAAGCGGCCAGGCAATGATACTGGCCACCAGGAGCAGCAGGACAAATTCCCCGACCAGCAAAAAGGTGACGTTTCCAACCGAAGCACCCATTACCTTTCTTATCCCTATTTCCTTTGATTTGCGTTCTGCGGCAAATGAAATCAGCCCGAAGGTGCCCAGACAGGCAATGATGATGGCAAGCACTGTGAAAATGGAAAATATCTGGGCGAATTTTTCCTCAGCCAGGTATTGGCGTTCCATGTCTTCATTCATAAAGGAATAGCTGAAATCCCGGTTGGTTACAAAGGCGGAATAAACTTTCTCCATGTGCTCCAAGGAAGCTTGCATGTTTTCATTCCCAATTCTGACATAGGCATAATGCAGCCAATCCGAAGACGGAATGAAAATGGTTGGGGGGATCTCCCGGAGGAGGGATTCAAAATGAAAATCCTTGACAAGCCCGACAACCGTATATTTTTGGCCATTCAATTCTATCCACTTTCCAATAGGTTCTTCCCACTCCAGTTGGGCTACGGCAGATGCATTCAGGACAACAGACGAAGTCAGGTCAGACGGAAATTCCCTGCTAAAATCCCTGCCGTCAATGATTTCGGCCTCCACAGCGGCCAGAAAATCCATATCCACCCGGATGATCTTCATCGTTTTGCCTGCTTCCTCATCCACTACCTCGTCCTGAGCTTTGTAAGGCGTGCTGTTGGATATCCATCCCGGCATTTTCATGTTGGAGGTACCGACTTTTTTGATGGATGTATTCTTGAAAAGCTCGTTTTTGAAAACGTCCAACTGGTCCCTATCCATGGTTTGCAAAGGAATGGTAACCATCATTTCTTTATTGATTCCCAGATCCTTGGTTTTCAAAAAACTCCATTGTTGGAACACGATCACCGTGGCAGCAATCAAGCCGATGGAAATAACAAATTGCAATACAACCAGCCCTTTCCTGAACACAAATCCGGATTTGCCCGTATTGTCGCTCCCTTTCATGCTGTTCAATGGCCTAAAAGACGACAGGATCAGGGAGGGATAGGAGCCTGAAACCAATGCAATCCCCACAAATGCCAACAAGAGGATGGAGATAATTTCCGGTTGGAATAGCAGATGGTGGGAAATTGCTTTCCCGGCAAACCGGTTGAACAGATCCAATACCAAGATCGAAAGCACAAATGCTATTGTTACCGCAAGGAATGTCATCATAAATGACTCGGTCAAAAACTGGCTGACCAAATCTGCCCGCTTTGCCCCCAATACCTTCCGCATACCTACTTCTTTGGCCCTTCTTAGGGAGCGGGCAGTTGTCAGGTTCATATAGTTGATACAGGCTATGACCAGGATAAAAACCGCGATCACAGAAAAGATGTACACGTTTTTCAGGCTTCCATTCGGCTCTATCTCCAGTCCATTGTTGGACTCAAGGTGGATAGAAGTAAGCGGCTGAAGAAACAGCTTGAAATTGTCGGCAGTAAAAAGCCCAAGGTTGTCATTGATAAAGTCGGGAAACCTTGCCTCTATATCGGAAGGGTCAACTCCCGGTTCTGTCTTGATATAGACATATTGGGAATCCCATCCCACATGGGTAAACAATTCCGGCGGGGATACCTGCCTTTGTGTTTCCCCGGAAATCAGAAAATCAAAATGGAAGTGTGAGTTGGATGGCATATCTTTCATGACACCGCTTACCTGAAGTTGAAACGCCCCATCACCTGCTTCGAAAACTTTCCCCATTGCCTCTTCCGTATCAAAATATTTGGCCGCGGTTGATTCGGAAATCACGACTTTGTTGGTGCCTTTCAGGGCTTCAGCGGGATTTCCCTCGACCAGTGGGAAATTGAATACATCAAAAAAATTCTCCTCCACATAGGCAATCCCACGTTCGATAATATGTTTGTCTCCATATTCAATCACTTCCGCATCATCCCTGATCCGTACCATTTGCTTGATTTCCCCAAAATTTGCCTGGATGAGCTCTGCGGTTCTCCATGAGTTGGAGGAATACGGTTCCCATTTGCCTTGCCGCATATAGGCGGATGCCACCCGGTATATTTGGTCCTTATCCTGGTGAAAATCGTCGTAACTTAACTCATCCTTGATAAAGAGAAAGATCAAGAGGCAACAGGTAAATCCGAGTGCCAATCCGGAAACATTGATCAGGCTATACATCCTTTCCTTGTTGAAAACGCGAAAGGAAATCTTCAGATAATTTCTATACATACCATACGGATTTACAAGTTGATACTCTTCAAATTTTTTAATAATCCCCGGGCGGAACAGCAGCAACACATCCACGATGAACTTTATGTCTGCCTTTCTTTTCCCCATCTCTTCCACCCTTTCCCCATACAATTCCATCAGATCTCCCTCAATGGAATCTCTCAAATCCCGATGGCAAAACCAGCGGAAGAAGCGAAGGGGGAGGCGGGGTGGTGCATTGTTTTTCATTTTTTGATCACTTCTTGTGAGTAATTGGCAGTTCAAGCAGGCCCAGACCAAACCAGACCTATAAGGTTTCAAAAACCTTATAGGTCTTAATTATAATCCACCACCTTCAAAGCTATTTTTGGAATGGCATTCCAAAGCTCCTCCCGCATGGACTTGTTATACTCCAGTGCCCTTTTGCCCAATGCAGTGATCTGAAAGAATTTCTTCGGCCGTCCCGCCCGTTCTACTGTGGCCTCTCCTTCCCGGGATTTGAGATACCCTTTGTCTTTCAGTCGTTTGAGCGCAGTCTGTAGGGCACCCACACTTACCCCGCGTGAAAGTCGGCTTTCTATCTCCTTTTTAATGGACACGCCATAGGCTTCGTCATACAGCACGCCGACAGTCAGCATGACTACTTCTTCAAATTCGCCCAATTGATACTTTTTCATTTGAAAACCGGGATTGTTTCCTAATTGTAGTATTTATAACTGTGCCAAAAAAAACAGCCCCAGAATTGGCTGTGAAGGCATGTTGTTGGCAAAAGATTGTTCTCTGGCGAACAATTTTGTCCGCCTGCGAAAAGTTTTTCTTTCAGACCTGGTTTCCCTGAATCTGGGGGCAAGGGTAGGATGCTAGGAGTTGGGCCTGAGCACGTCCAGCAATTTGACGATTCGTGCGGCTTTGGCATCCTCGGAGTCGGCGCTGTAGATGTACTCGATCCAGTGCCTTTGCTCGGCTTCCTGGAGCTGGTAAAAAAGGGGAAGCTTCCCCGGATCGTCTTTCAGACAATCAATCAGTTCCTCGGGGATACTTGGCGGAATATCGGCACGGTAGAGCCTGAGCATCACGACATCGCCCTCCTCTTTGCCGATTTGCGTCCGGATCGGTTTGGAGATGGGCAAAAAGAGCACTCCCTTTTTCATCGGCATGAGGTGCTTGCCTTCAAAGGCAAAATCATCAATGGATCCGCTGAGTTTGACCATTCCAAAGGCTTTTCCGCCCGGTAGTTTGTCCACGGGTATGCGCACAAAAGTCCAGCCTCCCTTGCCGGGAAACCGTTCCAGCAAAAACCCGCCTTCCAGTATCAATTCCATGGCAAAAAACAGAGCGGGTTTCCCCGCTCCAGTCGTCAGTGGTAAGCAATCAATTGAATCTCCATCGGATGTTGAGGCCAAATCCCCCCGCATCAAAACTGGTTTCTTCGACGATGATAAAGTAGGGTCTCCAATCCAGGCCGAGCGTGATCGGAACCTCCGCAAAGGGGTATTCGACACCCACCTCTCCGGCTACGCCAAACTTGAAATTGTCCGCGAGAAAGAGCGAGGGGCCAAAGCCGGCATACCATTTGAAATCGGAGGTGGAGATGTTGTCGTACAGTGGGTTCCATAGCGCGTCGATGCCCACACCGCCATTTCCAAAGCTCACGTCCGCGTGGATCCGGCTGAACTCGCCCAGAGCGAACACTCCGTCAACGGCCACATTATTTCCGTTGACACTTCCAAAACGGATACCCACTTCCTGGGCCTGAGATTGTAAGGTGGCAAAAAGCCCCAGGAAAAGAACGACAGGAAGTACTTTTAAAAACTTCATAAGTTAAGTTGGTTTGATTTAAAGGATTCTGACTAGTTGTTGGAATGAAATTTTATCAATCAAATTCATCCAAAATTGCGCCAAATATCCGTGCAACTCAAAAAAGCCCCACCGGCTGTGATAAATCCCACTCTCAAAAATCCCCTAGAAATGTTTCTGCTCAGCTTCCCGGAGTGGGTCGAAAAGGGAGAGCTTTCCCGGTTGTTTTTTCCGCACTCAATTAGCTCCTTGGGTATTAGATTGGGAATATCACCGTAAAATGGCATGAACAAGAAGACATCTCCTATTCTGCCACGATTTGGATTTGAATTAATCAAAAAAAAAGCGGGTTGCCCCGCTCTCCTGATTTGATCAATTTGTGGTGTTTCAGCACTACATCCTCATGGTGACACCTACTCCACCAGTAACTCCCGAGCCTCCTCCAAATTCTGCATTTATCCCCCATTTTTCGTTCCAAAACCATCGGCCACCCACTTGGGCACCCCAATTGAACCCGTCACCACCATTGCTGTCATTCTCAAGTCTATAGCCTACATTTGCGCCGGCATAGACATCCCATTGGGATCCAAGTCCAAAGGCATCATCAAGATAGAAATTACCTTTGCCCGCAATAACCCACCTGTTAAAATCCCAATCTGTATAGATACTCGGACCAACAGTTATTAGGCTACCGACCGGAAACTCAAGACCTGCATATAGGCCAGTACCTACGCCACCGAGGTTTAAATACTTTTGAGCTTGCCCATTTGCGCTAAACGCTGTAAAAACGACGATTGCTACAAGAAATAATTTTTTCATTTTAGTACGGGTTAAGTGAAACAACAAAATTGATTAAGGCAAATTTAAACTTACCTGAGATTACTCAGTTGTGGGTGAAAGATTTTTGTAAACAATCCCGGCCAAAACGGCACCAATGATGGGGGCAACCCAAAAGAGCCAAACCTGCTGCAGGTAGATGCCTCCGGCAAAAATGGCCTGTGAAGTGCTTCTGGCGGGATTGACCGAGGTATTGGTGACCGGAATGCTGATCAGGTGGATCAAGACCAGGCAGAGACCGATGGCCAGGCCGGCAAACCCGGCGGGTGCTTTGGGATGGGTAGATCCCAGAATGACCACTAGAAAAATAAAGGTCATCACCACCTCGGTCACAAATGCCGCCGTCATGGAATAGCCTCCGGGCGATGCCTCGCCAAATCCGTTGGAGGCAAACCCGCCCAACTCCACTCCGGCTTTGCCGGTGGCAATCACATACAGAATCCCCGCTCCGGCGATGCCTCCCAATACCTGGGCGATGATGTAGGGGATCAACTCCTTTTGATCAAATCTGCCTCCAATCCACAGACCTATCGACACGGCCGGGTTGAGATGGCAGCCCGATATATGCCCGATACCGTAGGCCATCGTGACTACCGTCAGGCCAAAAGCCAATGAAACACCGACAAACCCGATTCCAAGTTCGGGAAATCCTGCTGCCAATACAGCACTGCCACATCCACCCAAGACCAGCCAAAGGGTTCCGATAAATTCCGCTACTAGTTTTTTCATAATACAGGGATTTAAGGTTGTTGTTAAAAATTATTCCAGGTAAAATATACTAAAAAAGCATTCATGATAATCATGCTTATGCTTTTGATCATGTAAAATTTGCGATTCTTACTTTTCCAAAAAGATCGGAACAAGTTGGGTCCGAATGTCTGAGCCCGTTAAAATCCTGGATTCTTTGGTCTCCCGGCCCATCGGCGTGATCGACTGGCCATTTCGAAGCGGTGTCCCGAAGCGGGGTCAAAGACCCGCCATTTTCCCAAGTCAATGCCGGATTCCGAACCGGACTTCTGTGATCTCCATTCGGGGAAAACAGCGATTCGGGGATTTTGTCCCCGTAGAAAGAAGCGGAACCTCGTGTCATGTCAGGCAAAAACCCGTCAATTTGCCGCCAATCCGCCTATGCGCTGTGCGGCGAAAAAAATGCCCCCAGATGCCATAGATGACTGGTTTATCCGTGCCGCCTGTGGGAAATGTATGCGGTATTTTGGCATTGGCGCGGCACTGGCCCAAAAACTACTTCTTGAAGATAAACTAAACTGCCAATACCAGGAAAACCGCCCCAATCAAGTGATTGGGTTTCAGGCTTTCTGTCTTGAAAGCGATCAGCGTAAAGACCATAAAAACCACCAAGGTGATCACCTCTTGGATGACTTTGAGTTGAACGAGGGAAAAAGGGCCGCCATTGCCCGAAAAGCCGATCTTGTTGGCAGGTACCTGAAACAGGTATTCAAACAATGCGATCCCCCAACTGATCAGGATCACCGAGGCCAGTCCCAGCTTGCCAAACCATTTCATGTGTTTATAATTTGATTTTAAAAGGCCATCCCCCCGATAGCTATCGGGGCCATCGGGAGGAATCTCGCATGGGCAATAATCGTCCCAGTGTGTGACGCTTGAGTCATGCTCGATTTCCACTCGGCAAATTTCAGGTGGCCGTACCAGGCCAAGGTCATAAAGGCGTTGGAGAGAATGAGGAGGCCGATGGTCAGGAGGGCTTTCATGGGGATCGTCGAATTTCACCAAAATCTCCCTATCCAACCGTTCTTTTCCCCCTATTTTTGATCGAGAACCTGCCCGTTGACCCGCACGTTTTTCACGCTGAAGCCATCCACGAAAGTAGGGTTAAAATCAGCCTTGGTGGCTTGGATGTTGAGATTTTCGAAGGAAAAATCCGAAAGCCGGTCATGCTCCGTGATCGCCACGTCAAAGAAGACCCCGCAGTCCAGGGCTATGTTTTTCAGGGTGATGTTTTGGGATTGGGAGATCGGCACGTCTTTTCTTCCCTTCAGGTCAAAAAACTGCGTCCAGGGCTTCACGTAGATCATGCTATACGCCTGGCCGGTGATGTTTTCCACGCTGATAAACTCATAAAGCTGCGGCGTATCGGGACGCATCTTGAGCCAAAGGAGCCGTTGGGCATCCTGCACTTTGATGTTGCGCAGGATCACGTTCCGATTGTGGATGGCCTCGCTGCCACAGGTCATCGCCGCATGGCAAAATCCAAACTCGCTGTCCTCGATCAGGATATTGGTGTTTGCCCCGTTGTTGGGGTCTTGGTCTGCCCAAGGGCCTTTGCCGCCCTTCAATGCGATGGCATCATCGTTTACCGCAAGGTAGCAGCCTTTGATCAGGACGTTTTTCACCACGTCCAGGTCTATCGCGTCCGTGCTCGGTGCCTTCACCGGAGCGTGGGGAGAGGTGATGGTCAGATCCAGGATCTTGACGTTTTCGCATTGGTAATAATGGCTGCTCCAAAATCCGGCATTGATTAGCTTGACATCCTGAAGCTGCACATTGTTGCTTTTCCAGATGAAAACCAGCCGTGGCCGGGACACCTCCAGATTGGTGCAGTTGGGATCCTCTTCCCTTCTTTTCCAGAATGCTTCCCAAAACTTCAGGCCATTGCCATCGATGGTGCCATGGCCCGAAATGGTGAATCCGTCCACTCCGTAAGCGTTGACCAATGCGGCGTAATAATCCAGATTTTGCCCCTCCATCCGGGAAGGAATCAGCGGGTAATGGGCGATGTCGTCGGAGCCTTTGAGCACCGCGCCTTCCTCCAGGTGCAGGTGGGTTTTGGGCTTGAAAAAGAGCGCACCGCTCAGAAAGGTGCCTTTTGGCACTATTAAAACCCCTCCTTCGTTTGCGGCGGCTTGGTCTATAATAGATTGGATTTGGACAGTTTGCAGTAGCGTGCTGTCATTTTTTACCCCAAATTCCAAAAGCGAATAAGACTTGCCCAGGTCTTCCAGTTTGACTTTGGAATAGTCTTGAAACCAGGTTGAAATTGGACTTCCATCGGGCCAGGTTTCGGTGGACTGAGTCTGCGCAAAAGCCCCAAGAAGGACGGAAAAGAAAACCACAAGGGTTGACAGGAAGGACTTATCCATGGGAGTGTCGGGCTGTTTGATTGGAATACCAATATAAGGCCAAATAGCCCCGTGCCGTCAAGTACTGTCCTGCATCAGCAAACAAATCCCCCTGCCCCCTTTCCCTGATTTTTGTAGTTCCAACAGATGATTCGAAACCAAGGGGGAGTACGTCCCTGCCGGATTCAGCGGCTCCGCGTGTCCCGCCAGCTCCGAACGGGAAGGGAGGAGGCATCATTTTGGTCGCCGAAGGCCAAAAGCGATTTTCCGGTTTCCTGACCGGAATCAGGTGACAGAAGCTTGGTAGATCTCGTCAATGGCCGAACCCAAAGCTTCGGAAAACTCCCGGTCGCTCTGATCCGCCCGTAGCTCATTGAGCAATGCCCTCGAAAAGCTGGCGATCATACCTTCGTTTTTCTCCAACAACCCGCACGCCTCTTCGAGCTCATATCCGCCGGACAATGCAAAGACCCGCAACACCTTGGGATGCTGGATCAGCGGTCGGTAAAGATTGGCCTCACTCGGGATGCTCAGCTTCAGGATGACGGACTGGCCTTCGGGAAGCAGCTCCAACTCGGCCTGGATGGCTTCCAGAAGGAGCTGTTCGATCTCAGCCTTGTCCTTGGCATGGATGTCCACTTCCGGTTCGAGGATGGGGATCAGGCCGTGCGCCAGGATGGCTTTGCCAAGGGCAAACTGTTGCCTGGTGACAGAGACAATCCCTTCGATGTCATTTTCGAGGATGACCGACCTCATCTTGGAGCCAAAGATCCCCTTTGCTTTGGCGTCTCCCAGGACCTTGGGCAGGTCGGGAATGTCCTTCATGTGCTGCACGCCCTTGTCCTTTGCTTCCAGCCCCTTGTCGATCTTCAGGAAGGGAACGATGGTTTTTGCCCAGAGAAAGTCCGGTGTCTGCATCCCGTCCACCAGCGCATTCATGGTCCTCTCAAAGAGGATCACGCCGATGATCTTGTCCCCGGAAAAACCCGGATCCCGCATTACCCTGGCCCGCATCCGGTGCATGAGGGCAAACATTTCCTCCTCATTGCTGTACTTGTCTTCGGAGATTCCATAGCCCAAAAGTGCCTTTGGCGTACTTCCCCCGCTCTGGTCCAGTGCGGCGATGAAGCCTTTTCCTTCTTTGATTCTTTGGTATTGTTTTTCGAATGTGTCCATGGTGTGAAATGGTTAGGATTTTCTGTTTCGGAACTTGTGTCGGTTTTCTGCGACAGGATCGTGCCAAAAGGCAGGCTGGCGCGGACCACCCTGACATAGCACTGGTCGATGGAGCCAAGACATTGCCAAAATAGCTTTTCCCCGCCGGATTATCTGTAACTCCAAAACTGGAGCGGGGATGGCCGTAGGGGGTGCGCTGGTATTTTTTCGGATCCGAAAAGTCCTGTTTTCCCAATAGATGGAGTAAAATGCTTGGTTCCCCTAGGCAGTAGATCGGGGCATTGGCAGGATATTCGGGAGTGTTTTAAGTAGTGAAAGTGCCTTTACGGGCAGGATTCGACTGACATTCCGGCGCATGTTGACCCCTTTAGGATAGATTTTCGGTGCATGTTGACCCCACGCAAAAGCCGGACAAAGCCATTTCCCTTCCCGCGGGGGCAGGAAAATCGCTTTTGGATTCCTTCGGTAAAAAGGGCACGATGGGAGAGCAATTCCGATGTGCCCATCCACCGCAAAAAAAGTTTTGACCTGGCCCGCGAGTCTGAATTCTGTTTTTCTTTGGATTGAAAATCCTGTGATACGTCCTCGAAACTGCTCCCGATAGCCACCTTTGGGGGATTTCGGGTAGCGGAGATTTCCCTGAGGGCAAAAGCGGAGACTGTCTCCAATCGCCGCTTTTTTCCAAAAATCCAGGAATAGTTCCCGCAGAAAAGGATACAGACCTGCCTACGGCAAGCAGGCTTCCGCAGATTTTTTACCGCCCGACTTCCTCCGTCTTCGGTCCTGCCTGCCAGGCAGGCTCCCGTCTTTACGATTTCGGATTCGGGCATTCAGACTTCTGACATCCGACAAAGTGCAGCCTTATCCCAAATGCTGCGCCATGGCTGGATCGGTGATACTGGGTTTGGATGTTTCT
>CAZGYC010000066.1:0-24923 GCA_964530015.1 uncultured Limnohabitans sp.
GAAATATATTGAAAAATTTTAGCCAAATCCTTGATTTTCAACATAGGAGACACTCGCTTGGGCGAAAGAATTTTTCCGCGTCAGTCAGCGGGAAATTTTTAACCGCAAAGACCGCCAAGAAACGCAAAGGATTTTTGCCGCAGAGGGAAAAGAGAATTGGTCCTGGTAGAGCGGAACCCCAAAAGAACTACAATCGGAAAAACCGAAGTCAGGACTTTTTGAGGATGCAGAGGAAAAAGCTTCGCTTTTTTGATCCGCTCAAGTACTGCCGCCGTAAGTGTCGCCACTCACGGTTTTCTACTTCCAGCGAGTGAGACACTCGCTTGGGCGGCCATATTTTCCCCATCTAGTACCAATTCCTATAAACTAAAAAAGCTACCCCATCACTCCGGGGCGGCTTTATAATTTCAATCAGCGAGCTTAGTGATGCTCCTCAAATCCGCTTAGATCGGCATTTTCCTCCAGTTTCTGCAGGCCCTTTTTGCCATAGGCGATCTTGGTGATCACCACATATAAGACCGGCACGAAGAAGATCGCCAGGAAGGTTGCGGAAAGCATCCCGCCAATTACGGTCCATCCGATGGTCTGTCTCGCCACCGCGCCCGCGCCGTTGGAAAGCGCCAGTGGCACCACCCCGAGGATAAAGGCCAGCGAGGTCATGATGATCGGACGGAGACGCAGCTTCACCGCATCCAGGGTTGCTTTGATCAGCGGCATTCCTTTGTCCACCCGCTCCTTGGCAAACTCCACGATCAGGATGGCGTTTTTCGCCGCCAGACCGATCAGCGTGATCAGACCGATCTGCGCATAGACGTTGTTGTCCAGCTTGGGCAGGAAGGTCAGGGCCAGGATCGCCCCAAATGCGCCCAAAGGCAGGGCCAACAAAACCGAGAACGGCACGGACCAGCTTTCGTACAGGGCTGCCAGCAGCAGGGAAACCAGGATAATCGCCAGGGAGAAGATCAGGATCGTGCTGTTGCCCGCAGACATTTCTTCCCGGCTCAGGCCGGAAAAATCATAGCCATACCCAGCCGGAAGAACCTCCGCTGCGACCTCTTCCAAGGCCTGGATGGCCTGCCCGGAACTGAATCCCGATGCCGCATTTCCATTGATTTCGGCAGACCGGAAGAGATTGTAGTGGGAGATCACGGGAGCATTTTCCACGATTTTGTAGCTGACCAAGGCACTGAGCGGCACGGATTCGCCCTGACGGTTGAGCACGTAGAACTTCTGCAGGTCTTCGATTCCGCTTCGGAAGCTGGTATCCGCCTGGGTCACCACACGGAAGTTTCGGCCATACTTGGTGAAATCATTCACGTAGCTCGACCCCATCATGCTGGACATGGTGCTAAAGACATCCGTCATTGATACGCCGAGCTTTTTGACTTTTTCCCGATCCACTTCCACATGGTAGCCGGGGGTTTTCGCAGTAAAGAAGCTGTAGGCCATCGCAATCTCGGGACGGGCATTGGCAGCCTGGAGGAATTGCCCCAGCACGCCCTCCAATTCCTTCACGTCACCTCCGGCCCGCTGCTCCAGCATAAAGCTAAAGCCACCCGTCTGGCCGAGACCCGGGATCGCCGGGGGCGGCACCACCACGATATTGGCTCCTTTGATCGCTCTAAACTTCTGGTTGAGTGCTCCGATGATCCCAAAAAGCTGAAGGGACGGGTCCTTTCGCTGCTCCCAAGGATGCATCTGCACAAAGAAGGTGGCGGAGTTGGGCTTGAAGGAGAAGTTGATCGCATTCAGGCCACCGATCCCGGTGATGTTGTTGATACCGTCTGTGCTTCGGATCAGCTCCGTCATCTCGGCCATCACTTCGCGGGTTCGAGAGCTGGACGCTCCCTCGGGCAATTCGACCGAAACGAAAAGCCTGCCTTCGTCCTCGGTCGGCAAGAAGCCCGTGGGCTTGGACTGGAAGAGACCAAAGGTTCCCGCAAAGATGCAGGCAAGGATCACCAGCACCAACGGGGCCTTTTTGATCCAGGACCGTACCCCGCTGGAGTAGGAAGCGGTCACCCGCTCAAACCAGTTGTTGAACAGGAAGAAAAACCTGTTCAGCCCTTTGCCGTCTTGGGTGACTTCGGAAGGCCGGAGCAGGATGCTGCACAGTGCCGGAGTCAGGGTCAACGCCACAAATGCGGAGATCAGCACCGAGATCGCGATGGTGATCGCAAACTGCTGGTACATCCTGCCGACGATGCCCGGAATAAACCCAACCGGAATAAACACCGCCGCCAGGATCAGCGCGATGGCAATCACGGGAGCCGTGATGTCTTTCATCGCCCTTCGTGTGGCTTCTTTGGCAGAAAGCTTAAACCGGTCAATGTAATGCTGGGCGGCCTCCACCACCACAATGGCATCATCCACCACGATCCCGATCGCCAATACAAAGCCAAACATGGTCAGCGTATTGATGGTGAACCCCAGGGGAACAAAGAAGATAAACGTCCCGATGATGGAAACCGGAATCGCCAGGATCGGAACCAGGGTCGCCCTCCAGCTTTGCAGGAAGAGGAACACGACCACCACCACCAAGGCCAAGGCTTCGGCGAATGTCTTGACCACTTCATTGATGGAAGCTTCCACCACGGAGACGGATTCGAAGGGCACGACGTAGTCCATGTCGGCGGGGAAAGAAGCCTTGAGTTCATCCAAAGCCTTGTACACGCCCCCGGCGGTCTCCAGGGCATTGCTTCCCGGAGCTTGGTAAACCAACAGAATAGCGGCTTCCTGTCCGTTGACCGTGGAGTATCTTCCGTAGTCAAACTGGCCCAGCTCCACCCGCGCGATGTCCCGGAGATACACCAGCGACCCGTCTTCGGGATTGGTGCGGACGATGATGTTTTCAAACTCCTCCTGCTCGACCAAGCGCCCGTTGACCGTGATGGGGTACTCAAATGCCTGGGAAGTGAACTGCGGCATACCGCCCACGGTACCGGCTGCCACCTGGAGGTTCTGCTCCTGGATCGCCGCGTTCACCTGGGCCGTCGAAATGCCATATTGCGCCATCTTGTCCGGCCTCACCCACACCCGCATCGAGAAATCCTGCCCGATCGCGTTGATATCCCCGACTCCCGGTACACGGAGCAGGGCATCCTTGATGAAGATGTTGGTATAGTTGGACAGAAACTTCGGATCGTGGGAGCCTTTGGGCGAATAGATGCTGATCACCATCATGATGCTCGGATTCCGCTTTCGCACGACCACGCCCAGTCTCCGGACTGCCTCCGGAATCACCGGCTCGGCGATACTGACCCGGTTTTGCACATCCAGGGTCGCGATGTCGATGTCCGTCCCGACCTCAAAGGTCACGTTCATCTGCATCTGCCCCGTGCTGGTGTTGTTGGAACTGATGTAGGCCATACCCGGACTGCCGTTGACCTGGGTCTCGATGGGGGTAGCGACCGTCTGCTCCACGGTCTGGGCATCGGACCCAAAATAGGTCGCTGCCACGGATACCACGGGAGGCGTGATGTCGGGATACTGCGTCACCGGCAAGGTCAGTGCTGCCAGTGCGCCCACCAATACGATGACGATGGAAATCACCATCGCCATCACGGGGCGTTTTATGAATATTTCTGAGATCATCTCTTGGGATTCTTTGGTGTGAAAAAAGGTTTATTGAACCTGGACTTTTGAACCCTGACGAATCTTCTGAAGGCCATCCACCACGATGGTCTGGCCTGGCTGCAATCCTTCGCGCACCGCTATTTCCGCACCGAAAACGGTTCCCAGCTTCAGCGTCTGTTGGGTCACGGTGCTGTCTCCGCCGACCACATACACAAAATACTCGCCCATCTGCTCAGTCACCGCTTTGTAGGGAATCACGAGCTGGTCTCCATGGTCGGCATTGATCACCTGCAGCACGCCGGTCATTCCCGGCACGAGCATCCTGTCGGGATTGGGAAATTCCACGCGGACATTGATCGTTCCGGTCTGCCGTCCCACTGCCCGGTCCACGGTGGCCAATTTTCCGGGATAGGGATACAGGCTTCCATCGCTAAACTTCAGCGTAAACAGCGAATCCGGCACGTCCGGGGCATTGACCAGCCTGTAATAGCGGGGAATCTCCTTTTCGTTGATCACGAAGTCCGCCTGCACCGGATCCGTGGAGGACAGGGTGTTGAGCAAAGGCTGGCCCGGAGAGACCTGCGTCCCCAACCTCACCTGCGAAATGCCGATCCTGCCGTCAAAGGGCGCGGTAATCTGGGAATATCCCAGATCCGTCTCAGCAGACGAAACCTGCGCTTCGCTTGCCTGCACCTGTGCCTCAGCGGCCAGCAGATCGGCTTTGGCATTGTCCAAAACCTGCTTGGCAATGGCTTCATTTTGGTCCAATCGCTCGTAACGCTCCACATCCTTCCGGATCCGGGCCAGGTTGGCATTGGCCGAAGCCAGGGAAGCCGCCGCCTGATTTTTCGCTGCCAAGTATTTGTTTTGGTCAATTTGATAGAGCTTTTGGCCTTTTTTCACTTGCTGCCCATCCTGTACAAAAATATGCGTGATGTAGCCGCTGACCTGCGGACGGAGTTCGATCTCGTTGAGTGCAACGACCGTGGTCGGATAGGTGTCCAGCCCCTTGACGGATTTGCTGACTACGGTATATACTGTCACGGCCGCAGGAGCCGGTGGTGGCGGTGCCTGGGTTTGCTTTCCGCAGCCATAGAGCATCGTCCCGAGTGCCGCAAAGAATAAGATGCTTGGATTAAAATAGTTGTTCATAATAAATCAAAATGAGGATTCGATGGATGATGGATTGATCAGCCCCATGGCGCGCTGGAGATCCAGCTTGCTGGACAGGACACTGTAGAGGGCATTGTAGTTGTTGATCTGGGCGGCGCGGAGTTCGGACTCGGCCACCACCAGATCCACATAGGCCTTGATTCCTTCGTCGTATTGAAGCTTGATGGTATTGTACACTTCCTCAGCCAGGTCGAGATTGTCCTGAAGCGTCTGCCAGGCGAAGTAGTTTGCCTTGTAGTCGGCCAAGGCGGACTCGTAATCCGTGTTGAGCTGCTTTTCGAAGTCCGTCAGGGATATTCTGGACTTTTCCTGTCTCAGCTTCGCCAGCCGTACCTCATCGGAGCGCTTGCCTCCCTGGAAGATCGGGATGGAGGCCGTGAGGCCCAAAGCCGAGGTGGGAAAGGACTGGTCCAGCAGGCTGGAGAAGTGCTGGTTGAAAAACAGGAAATTGTAGCTGTAAAAACCCTTCACCGTGGGGATATAGGCCCATTTGGAGTAGCTGGTCTCCAGTTCGGCCAGGGAATAGCGCGTCCGGGCAAGCTGGTAATCCACGCGGTTTTCTAGGATAAATTCCGGCGCTACGTCCAACTCCGCCCTTCCTGCCATCTCGCCGTACTCGTAGTGGAGCGTCAGTTCGCGATCCAGGGGATAGCCGCTCACTTGCTTGAGGTAGGAGTATTTTGCCTCCAAGGAAGACACCAGACGATTCCGCTGGCTCTGGATATTTGCCAGGCTGATGCTGGCTCTCTGGAAGTCGGTCTTGTCCACCAGTCCGGCCTCAAAGCGGGCACGGGCATCCCGGTACTGCTTTTCCTGGCGGACGATGTTTTCGTCAAACACCCTGATCTGCTCGATGCTGAGCAGCAGGTCATAAAAAGCGCGGGCCACCGTGATCACCGCATCGATCTTTTGGGTTTCCATCGTCTGGCTGAGCTGGTTTCTTGCCAGACTGGAGCCTTTGGAAACCAAAAACACGTCCCTGTTGAAGATCGTCTGATCGAGGGCGAAGTTGAGATTGCCCGAGTAGGGTTGGCCAAAGGTGATCAACTGGTCCCCGATCGGCTGGGTCTGCAGCTTGAGGTTGTTGGACCACTGGGTATTGGCGGACACCTGGGGCAGCCAGGCCGACAGGCTGGATTTGATCTGCCGGTCGCCGATCTCCGCATCCAGCTCGGAGATCTGCACCAGCGGACTGTGGACCAATGCAAACTTCACCATCTCCTCAACGGTGAACCGCGTACTGTCCTCCGGCGCGTCCTGGGCTTTCAGTCCCGCAGAAATCAGCCAAAAAACACAAAACAGAAATCGTCTTTGTCCCATTAAAATACAGTTGGTTTAAAATGTTGCTATTGAAATTTGATTCCGTCCCAAACCATCCTGGGAATCAGGTGGAGATCTTCGGATGCCGAGGCTGTTTTGGCCTTAAAATAAGTTCTGAAGCGGATCAGGGAAATGGCACTTCCCATCACCATCATGGAGAGTATCTTGGGGTTAAGCGGTCTCAACTGGCCCGACTCGATTCCTTCTCTGAAAAAAGCCTCAGTCCATCTTCCCCAGGGGTCATCTTCGAGCTGAACAGCGTCTGTATTGTAGGGACTGCTGGTAAACTGGTCCAAAAAACTCTGAAAGGCAGGCTTTTCCTGATATAGTGAAGTCAGGTTATTCCAGAAATCAAAAAAACGCTCCCCAAAGTTCTTTTTGGGGTCGTCTTTTTCACTTATTTCTTTCAAAACCACCGATTTGACATAGCGATAAAGCTCCAGGATCATCTCGTCCTTGCTGGCAAAATAGGTGTAAACAGACCCTGCCGCCACTCCGGCGTGCCTAGCCACCTGACTGACCGGGCAGCCGTGGAAGCCGTGCTCCCGAATTTGCTCCAAGGCGCTTTCCAGAATCTGCACTTTCTTGTTTGGGATTTGGTCCATGTTTTTTCGATGAATGAACGTTCAATCATTATCGCCGGGAATAAGTTCCGGCAGTGGGAGTTTTTTTGAAGAATCTTCTGATTTCGGATATATGATTTATGATTTACGACACTCGCAGCCCTGTTGATCGGCATGTTGTACATCACAAACGGCTTGGCCTTAACCGTTGCGGGTAAAGGGGGGGCAAAAAAAGAACAGGCCACAACAGATCAAACAGCAGTTCCCGGCCTTGCTTTACCGGCAGATCGACGATGTCGGTGGTTCAGGAACATTGCGTGACGGAAGCGGAGCGGCTGTTGCATTTCACTGACCTGAGTATCAAAGAGATTAGCCTCCGACTGGGCTATCCCAACCCGAGTCACTTTATCGCGGTTTTCGGTGCAAAAAAGGGGATTACCCCCTCGCGGCACCGTGTTCAGAGCAGGTGATAGCCCCCCACTCGGCGCAGTCTCTTCTCAGTACCTGTGAAGTTCAAAAAGGATGACAAAAACAAATTTACAAATCAAAAACCAGGGTACTTTTGTAAGTAATAATACCTTTCACCCGGGCAGGTTTCCGCTTTTTATTCCGTTCAGGAATCTGAAAAGAGTCTCAAATTTACCCTAAGACTCATCGGATGTCTCCATCCTACATTATTCCGAATTCTCCTCCAGGCGTGCCAATGGAATTGCGCTTAGTGCACCACCTCTTTTCCTTAGTGCACCACCTCAGAGGCTTAGTGCACCAGTTCAAGGTCAATTTAAGTACACCATCTCGGCAAATAAACACACCAGTTCAGTATCCAATTTTCTTTCGATCAGTACCCCATGATGAAACTCCAGTTCAAAGAACAATTTTTCCAGTTACAGGCTGTCAAGGCAGTGGTCGACGTATTTCAGGGGCAGCCTTTGAAATCCAATACCTTCATCTTGAAACTTAAGGCCCTCATTTTAAACCGGAACTCGTTTTCTCCGAACAGTACTCCAGACTTTTTAACTTATCTTTTCTGAAGGAGTTTATGCTTTTGGCTGTTTGGCAACCGCAAGGACACCCGTCGGAAAACCGATCTCCAGCCATCGGATATTTAGCCAGAGTCGGTGGACGGCCTTGAAAACACCAA
Organism: uncultured Limnohabitans sp.; assembly: GCA_964530015.1. Classification (GTDB taxonomy): domain Bacteria; phylum Bacteroidota; class Bacteroidia; order Cytophagales; family Cyclobacteriaceae; genus Algoriphagus. The sequence continues at coordinate 7,774 of CAZGYC010000066.1, forward strand.
TTTTCAAGTCAAAAAGCGCACTTGCGGCATCCGAAATCAGCAGCGTCCAGGCCCCGAAGTTTCGCAAGAGATCGGGGAAGTCACCGGCCGAGTTTGCCCCAGTCGATGGCCTGAAAGAGCTGGCCGATGCCTTTGAGCATATTTTCCACCACTTCCTCGTTTTCCACGGGAAGCTTGAGGTAGGTTTTTCCGGTCTGGCTGTCCTTCTCCGTGATGGACTTCACCAAGGCCTGGGTCTGGGACGGGCTGCCAAACACCTGCGCCAGTTGGCCGATCCACTCCAAACCGGTCGGGCTACCTGCGGCCGGAGAATCCGCTGGTTCGGGGGCCTGCTTGGGACTTTCGGCGACATCCCCGTCAAACAGGGGAAGCTGGACAGGCACTTTTGCGCCTTTTTCCCGCTCGGAAAGGTCCTCCTGATAGAGCTTTTCGGGAATTCCCAGGGATTCTTCTTCGTCCTCTGCCAGATCCACCGGCTCCGAAGGCTGGTCGACCATCGATTCCACACTGTTCATAAACTGCTGGAACCTGTCCTCCTGCATCAAAATGGTGTCGTCGCCCGCATCCAGCACGCCTTCAGCCATGGAGGATTTGAACTTGAGCACATCCAGCATGCGGTGCTCGATCGTCCCACTGGAGACCAGGTTGATGATGTTGACCTTCTTTTTCTGCCCCATCCTGAATATCCTGCCGATACGCTGCTCCAGCACTGCCGGATTCCAGGGAATATCGAGGTTGATCAGATAGGCCGCGGCCTGGAGATTGAGCCCGACACCGCCTGCATCCGTGCTGAGGAAGACCTTGGTCTCGGGGTCGTTCTGGAAGTTGGTCAGCAGGTCTTTTCGGTCCTTGGAGGGGATGCCGCCATGCAGGTATTCGTATTTGACACCGAGGTCATCCAGCTCTGCCGCCACCAGCCGGGTCATCCGCTCCCATTGGCTGAAGACTACCACCTTTTCGCCTTCCATGGCAAAGATCTCTTCCAGTATCCCCATGAGCTCGGCGATCTTGGTGTCGTGACGGGTTTTCTGGTCCAGGATGTAGGTGCTGTTGCAGGCCATCCGCATCATGTTTAGGTTGATCATCAGCTTCTGCCGGTCCTTTTCGGGAAGGAAACCTATCTTCCTCCATCGGTTGACCAGCCTGCAGACATTCTCGTAGCACTCCTCATGGATGGCTTTTTGCTCCTCTGTCATGGGCACAAAGAGGTTCTTGTCCTGCCGGGAAGGGAGCTGGCGAAGCACCTGCTTTTTAGTCCTCCGGATCAGGATATCAGAAATCAATTCCCCCACCCTGTTCAGGTCTTTGTAGCCGATGACCTTGCCCGTTTCGGGATCGGTGATCTGGTGCGCGTGCAAAAAGCGGTAAAGCGCGCCCAGCCGGAACCGGTCTATAAACTGGACCACGGAGTACAGTTCCTCCAGCTTGTTTTCGAGCGGTGTTCCCGTGAGCACGATGGCATACTCCGAGGACAATTGCTTGAGGTTTTGGGAGATTTTGGCCTTCCAGTTTTTGATCCGCTGGGCTTCGTCCAGGATGATCAGGTCAAATCCGTTTTGGTTGATCGCCTCCAAGTCCCTTCCGGCGGTGTGGTGGCTGACGATCTTGTAGAAGGAATTTTCGTCCGCATACTGTTCGACTCGTTTGTGGGCCAATCCCTCGACGACATGCGACGCGCTGTCGGTGAATTTCTCGATTTCGGATTTCCACTGGTATTTGAGCGAGGTGGGACAGACGATCAGCACACTTTGGATGTTGAATTCCCGCTTCAGCACCTCCGCGGTGGCAATGGCCTGAAGGGTCTTGCCCAGGCCCATTTCATCGGCGATCAAGACCCGACCCGCTTTGATCGCAAAACAGACGCCTTCCTTCTGATAGGGATGCAATTCGGCTTTCACATAGCCGGACAGCATCCCGTCCTGTAGCGCTTTGCTGTTTTTCCAGACCCAGGCCTTTCTCTTGGTCTTTTCCCGGACCTCCAGGATATGGGACAGTGCGTCTTCGTAGCACCGGAATGAGGGGTCGATTTTCCGGGCTGCCGACAGAAACCCGTCAAAACCGACATAGGCGGTGGACTTGATGCGTCCATCCTCGTGAAAGTACCGGGACGCCAGGGATCGGAATCTGTCAGCCTGAAGGCTTCCTATCCGGATCATCGCCGTGCGTCCTTCCGGGCTGTACTTGAGGTAAACGGAACTGTAGGCGGGCTGGAATGACTGGGTCAAAAAGGCCTTTTTGAGCGTCTTGCTTCCGAGGACCGAAAACACGACCGCCTCGATATGCTTGCAGGTACCCAAGCCGTTTGTCTTGAAATCGTAGCAGGAGCAAAAGTTGAAATTGATTCCCTGCTCCAGTTCCTTGGGATTGCTGCGAAGGGCGACTTTGTGGCTGCTGTCGCTCAGCGGGTTGTAAACGTGGTAATCCGAAAAAACGGGCTCGTCCCCGATGTTTTCGATCCCAAAGCTGCTTTGCTCGGCAAATTGTTTTCTGAGGGCTGTCTGCCACTCATCCAGCGTCATCTGGTCCGGCTTGCGGTGGTAGGGAATGCTTGCTTTTTTCTTTTTGGCAGCGGCGGGCTTCTTTTTCTTGGCGGTGGATTTGGCAGTGTGCATCGTGAAGTTGTGGTCAGGGGATCCGGCTGCCAAACATATCAAGGAATAGGCTTATAACGAAGCGCATTTCCGATAAAAATCCCGGATCGCCGACATTCCAGCCGCCAAAGGGCAAGCCCGGCAGGCTACAGCTTGGCGAAAATCCGGGCTGTTTGTCCTTGATTGCGTCCATTTTTTGTACATTTGGCTCATTGTCAGTCACGATCTTACGAGTTCGTGCTCCCTCGCCCTCCCATATCCGCAAGGACCAAGAGGGCGAGGCTATTTTTGGCATGATGTACTGGTTTAGTGATTTTGCGTATGTTTGTGGTGAACACAGGTGCGGGTAAGTGACTGGTAGGCCTCGGGAAGGCGGATCATGTCTGGCGGCTGACAACAGCGTATCTGGTTTAACTCCCCAAAAGGCCCGGCTTTGGTCCGGTCTATGTTTTTTATGGGAATGCCCTGGCGATGGCGGTTGAAGTCGTATTTGTTTAGCACTCCGCCACCTGTGTCCGACAGACAAAAATCCAACCCAATAGAGCCAAATGTTTTGAACTGATGGAAATAGAGCAAATACTCACCAAAACAAAAGAACTGCTTGGCGGCATTGATTCGATTATAGTCAATGCCAGAAAAAAAGTAGCTGTTTTCTTAAATACGGAAACAATTCTTTTGTATTGGTCTATCGGCAATTACATTAAAAATGAAATCAAGCACGAATCCTACAGTAATTATGGCAAGCAGATTCTTGCGACACTGTCCCAAGAATTAACCCTGAAATATGGTAAGGGCTATTCCTATTCTGCCCTTACCCGAATGATTAAGGTAGCAACCAGTTATGATGTGGAAAGTATTGCGACAGTGTCGCAATACTTGAGCTGGAGCCATCTGATAGAGTTGGCAGGGATAGCGGACACAAACAAAAGGCTGTTTTATGAACAACTGGCTGTTATCGAAAACTGGGGTGTCAGAGAACTTCGTCAAAAGGAAGATACAATGCTATACGAGCGAACAGCCATTGCCAAACAACCACAGGAAGTTATTTTGCAAGCGCTAAAGAAGCAGGCAAGCAGCCCGGTCTTGTCACCTGATTTGGTATTCAAAAATACCTATATTTTGGATTTTCTGGGTTTGGATGCTTCATTTTCTGAATCCGAACTCGAACATGCGATCATGGCACAGCTAGAGCGATTTATTCTTGAATTGGGACAAGGATTTGCTTTTCTCGAACGCCAGAAACGCTTGGGTATTGATACCACCAACTATTATCTTGACCTCTTGTTCTATCACAGAAAGTTGAACCGTCTAGTAGCCATTGATTTAAAGCTGGGGAAGTTCAAGCCTGAATACAAAGCCCAAATGGAACTTTATTTACGGTATTTAGAAAAACACGAACAACAGCCACACGAAAATACTCCAATAGGCTTATTGTTGTGCAGCGAGGGCAATACCGAACACGTAGAATTGCTAATGTTAGGGGAAGAAAACATCAAAGTAGCTCAATACTTGACAGAGTTGCCCGAAAAACAATGGTTTCAGGACAAACTGCATAAAGCCATTGCCATCGCCCAACAAAATACCAAACAAGCCTGAAAAAATACCGATCATACAAAAACAGTGGTATTGAACGTCTACATGCCGCCAGCCTACTGGCGGGAACGGTGACACCAAGACCAAAATCGGCGATGAGATCAACTTTACGAAGTGTTTTTATGAATTGAAGCCGTTGGGGCTATTGGCGGAGATCAAAGCCGATATTCTAGCTTTGGAGGAGAAGGTTTTGGAAATGGAGAAAACGATATTGGACGTATGAGGGAAATAAGGGTTAAGCAGCAGCGGTGGGACTGCCCGAGCCGGAATTTAAGCAAGAAGAGCATTTTACCGCCATCTTATACCGGACAAGTTCAGAAGATGGTGCTGGCGTTGGAAGGAGAGATGAAACGCTCAGAGATACAGCAGGCACTAAAACTGAACAATAGAGAAAACTTCTTAAACACTTATCTGAACCCTACATTGGAACAAGGCTATATTGAAATGAAATACCCTGACACCCCCAACCATCCCCGACAAAACTACCGACTAACCCCACTGGGCATAAGCCTAAGAAACAAACTGACAGGCAAATGAAAAAATACAGTTCCTACAAAGACTTCTCTGCTGTTCGACATGTACAATGTTAACGACCTATCACCCAATTTTCAATCCGGCTGTCCTACGTCATGTTCGTCTCCGGGCCCCGGAAACCCTTCATACCCTAAATCCCCTTCATGGTTCAAAAAAATCCGTCTCCCTGCCTGGCCTGTGTCCGACAGGCCACTTTCATTTGCAACAACAATTCGGCGATTCCGGTCTGTGCCTACCGGACAGGCAGGCACAGACCGGGCGAAGGATGTTTCGTGAGAAACATGCCGTTCGTGAAGACACGAACGGCGGCACGAACGATCCCGGTCTGTGAAGCAGACTGGAGCGTAGATCACAACAACTTCCTGTCATCCAGTTTTTTGAAAAACTCATCCCGGTAGTTTCTGCTGATGGGGTACAGCTCCTTTCCGATCAGCACCTCGTTGGACTGGACTTCGTCGATGTGTCTCCACTCACGTGTCATGTCCTTCCAGCCTTTTTCTTCCTCCCTGGCCAGTGCCTGCCGGTAGGCAGATCCCCACGGGCCACTTTCATTTGTACAACAATTCCGGTAAAAACTGCTTTGATCCAAAAATCCAACCACATAGAGACATAGATTTTTGTCTCAAGCACATCGTAGCCTGGAATTACTTTTGTGGCAAAGACGTAAAATATTCATTCACAAATGTCTTCTGTCCGTCCTTAAATATATTGGAACAATTAAAGTTGATAAGGACACCTTTAGGCGATTTCAATAGTTTCATATAGCTCAGAAGCTGCGCTTCAAACACATTTGTCATTTCCTGAACAGCCTTCAGCTCCACAACAATGCATCCTTCGACAAATAAATCACATCTGAAATCAATATCCAGTGTTCTTCCTTTATACAACACAGGGATCCTCATCTCTGTCAAAAAATTTATTTTTCTATGCAACAGTTCTTCTTTTAAGCACTGGTGATAAACGCTCTCCAACAATCCCCTGCCCATGATCTTGTGCACCTCAATAGCTCCGCCAATTATCTCATAGGTCAGTTCGTCCAAGTATTTTTTTGTTATCATACTGCTATGTATCTATGTGGTTAAAAGATTACAATATCCCGAACGGCGGCGTAGGTATCGATTACAACAACTTCCTGTCATCCAGTTTTTTGAAGAACTCATCCCGGTAGTTTCTGCTGATGGGGTACAGCTCCTTTCCGATCAGCACCTCGTTGGACTGGACTTCGTCGATGTGCCGCATATTGATGATAAAGGAGCGGTGGATCCGGACAAACTCTCCGGGCAGGGCCTTGGCGATGCCGGTCAGGGACACCAGCGACATGACTTTTCGGGTGGGCGTGATGATCTTGATATACTCCCGCTGCGCCTCGATGGCCTGTACTTCCGCAAAGAGGAATTTGACAATCCGGGTATCGGTCTTGATAAAAAAGTAATCCGGTTTTTCGCCCGTTTCCTCGGCCGCCACCTGCACGGCAAGGTATTCCGTGGCCTTCTCGATGGCTTTTCGGAACCGCTCAAAGGACACCGGCTTCATCAGGTAGTCGATCACGTCCAACTCGTAGCCTTTGAGCGCATATTCCTCGTAGGCGGTCACGAAGATCGTCAGCGGCCTTTCGGACAGCTCGTTCAGCAGGTCCATTCCCGTCATCAGCGGCATCCGGATATCGAGCAAGAGGATGTCCACCGGATTTTCCCTCAAAAAAGCCATCGCCTCGGCACCGTTGCCGCATACGCCCGCGAGTTCCAGACTGGGGATTTTTGTGACGTAGTCCGACAGCAGCTTTCTTGCCGGTGGCTCGTCATCTACGATCAGAATTCGGTAGGTCATCTTAGGTCTAGGGTCAATTTTACTTCAAATGAGGTCGCGTCTTGCTCCAGCGTCAGTTCATGCTTTCCCGGGTAGATCAGGTCCAGCCTTTTTCGCACATTGGTCAGCCCCACACCGCTTGCTTTCTCGGCAGTTTTGCGGGCATCGATCACATCATTTCTGATGTAAAAGAACAGCCTGTCCTCCGCATCGATAGTCAGCTTGATCTCAATGCTGCCATCGATGGTATTGCCGTGCTTGAAGGCATTCTCCAGAAACACCAGGAAGATCAGATGCGCGATGCGGTGCCTGTCTTGCACGCCCCTGTGCGTGAAAACGATTTTCGGCTTTTCGTCCAGCTTCAACCTCCATAGCTCGATAAAGTTCTCCATAAAGGTGATCTCCTTCGCCAGCGAAACAAACTTGCCCTGGTCCTCATAGAGCATGTGGCGCATCATTTCGGACAGTTTCATGATCGCCGGAGCGGTGTTGCTGTCCTTGAAATAGGCCATCGAGTAGATATTGTTCAGCGTGTTGAACAGAAAATGCGGGCTGAGCTGCAGTTTCAGAAACTTGAGCTCCGAGGCCAACTGGCTGTTTCGGAGTTCTATTTCGTTTCGCTGGGCGGAGATCAGGTTGACGATAAACCAGATCACTGTGGAGATCAGGTAAAATCCAATCGCCGGCACAGATCGGATAAAATAGGTATAGGATACGGACTGGTGCGTCAATCCCTGTACATGCACTCGGAACAAAACCACCAGGATGATCAGGACGATGGACAATAGGATATACAGTCCATATTTCCCCCGGCCATACACCCGCGGCAGCAGCCAATAGTAGGTAAGGTAGGCAACTGTCGAAGAAGCCAGGACATCAGAGAGCAGTGCCTTCCACAATTCAACCGGCGATTGTATCCAATTGCTCAGCGAAGCATACAGGATCGCGCCATAGCACACCCAAAAAAGGACATGCAGGGCATAAAATGACGGGCGCGATATGAAACGGGTTTTCATTCTGGAAATTTAGGGATTTTGTTTACACGGGATTTAGGCAATCATCGAACGGACTCCCGTGGTCTACAGAAGACGGTTTTTGTCCCACCAGAGGCGAAAGCCAGCGGCCAGGCATGGGTTCAGATCGGCTCCTCGGGAAACCGACAGGTTTTTTGCCACGCTCCTCCGCTCCTCGGGATTTGCAATCCCGAGATCCTATCTGGGGGATTTATAATCCCCTTCCTACAAAATCGGATTGAAAATCCTAAGACAGTGATTTTTTGCATAAGTTATCAAAAAACGATACCTTACGCAAAATTTTACTCTTTGGAAAATCAACTATCCATAGCCGATTGGGTGGAGCGCCTCGCAGCAAGGGGCAGGCATTCTTTTAGCCTCAAAGAGGTAAGGGAGGCTTTTCGCGACAATACCCCGGCGGCCATTAAACTGAAATTGACAAGGCTTGCAGGCAAAGGGAAAATCATATCCGTACACAAAGGATACTATCTGATCATTGCCCCGCAGTATGCCTCAAGGGGTATCTTGCCTCCTTCCCTGTTCATTGATGGGCTGATGAAATTTCTGGAAAGACCCTACTATGTTGGCTTGCTGAATGCCGCTGCGTTTCATGGGGCGGCACACCAGCAGCCACAGGAGTATTTTGTGTTTACCGATTTTCCGGCATTGCGCCCGACCCGCAAAAAGGGTGTCAGGATCAATTACATCAGCAAAAAGGAAGTTCCTGTCCTATTCCTTGAGAAAAGGAAAACGGAAACCGGCTTCATCACGCTATCCAATCCTGCATTGACAGCAATAGATGTAGTCCAATTTGACAAGCGGATCGGTGGGCTTGACAGGGCCGCCACTGTGTTAAGCGAACTGGCAGAAGCAATCCGACCGGAAATGATTACCGTGCCCCTTTTGCGCTCAGTGCCCGCCACCGCCGTCCAAAGGTTGGGTTTTTTATTGGAAGTCACATTAAACCAAGCCATCGGCGGGCATTTGTATGACGTAAGCCAAAAGGCGGGACTTGATTTCTTCCGTATCCCATTAAAAACATCGGCACCAAAAAAAGGCTTTCCTTCAAATGAACGGTGGAAAGTAATCGTGAATGCAGAAATTGAAACGGACTTTTGACCAATACCTATTTTTAGTCCAAAAGTCGGTTTGTTGAGACCGTATAAAAACAAAATGACCCAAATAGATTGACCAATGATACCCCAGAGTGATATAACAGCATGGAGCAATACCGTTCCATGGCAAACAAACGAACAAGTCGAACAGGATTTGGTGATTTGCCGGGCGTTGGTGGAAATTTTCAATGATGATTACCTGGCAGGGCATCTGGCATTCCGTGGAGGAACGGCCTTGCACAAGTTATACCTCCTACCTCAGCCCAGATATTCCGAGGACGTAGATCTTGTACAAATACAAGCAGAACCTATCGGTCAGGTGTTGAACAGGCTCAGGGCGGTATTGGATTTTTTGGGAAAAGCAAGGGTGGAAGTTGGTGATAGGATGGCAACCATGAAATTCCGATTTGAATCCGAAATTGCTCCGATAGTGTCAATGCGCCTGAAAATAGAAATAAATTGCCGTGAGCATTTTGCGGAACTGGGTTGGGAGAAAAAGAATTTCAGCGTCCAGTCCAGTTGGTTTGAGGCATCATGCGATTTGACCACCTATAAGATAGAAGAGCTGCTTGGGACGAAAATCCGTGCCTTGTACCAACGACGCAAAGGGCGTGACCTATACGATTTATATCAGGCGTTTACGAAAGCGAAGCCGGATGTTGAAACGATGCTCCATTGCTATCGTCGGTATATGGAGTTCAGTGTTGGTCATGTGCCCACACAAAGAGAATTTATACAAAACGTGGAACTGAAACTACGGGACGATTATTTCGTGGGTGATATTGTCGGTTTGATACGTCCGGACGAGATATATGACCAACAGATAGCCTATGAATTGGTGAAGGAAGAGCTGTTTGACAAAATGTAAATCAAAATATCCGTTCCTCTACCCCGAAAGCTTCGGGAATAATCCCGATATCCTATCCAAGGATTTGTAATCCCCTCTGACACAATCAAGTTGAAAATCCTAAGAACACATTTTTTGTCCAACAAGAGGCGAAAGCCAGCGGCCCGGCAGACATTCAAATCTGGCATTTTCCATTCGTAGGTGAAATCCGTCGTTTGGGTGAATGAACCCTGCTGTCTGTTGATTTCCCCCAAACCGCATGACTTTTTTCCGTCTATTCGTAAAGTAAAAAAGGGTCCAACAAGGCCGGTTCTCCCCGAAACCCTTGCCCCAAGCAAAATTTCTGTTTGACCCAAAACAAAAATCAGGCTTAGCCCAAGACATATTTTAGAATTATGAAATCGAGCATGTCGAGGAGGACACACACTGGGATGATTATAATACATGCGAAGATTCCATGTGGCCATTGAAAATCAAATTATAAACACATGAAAATCAGCTATTTATACATTACACTCGCACTTTGCACGGCATTTCCCGCCTTTGGCCAAAAAGACCCAATCACGATCCAAGACCAGGGAAGTTTTGCTGTGGGGGGAAAAGTCATCACCGCCCCGGGTACCTTTGATCCGATCCAAGATGGCGCCTTCAATCCCGGCAACCAAAGTTCGGCTGGACAAACACTCCATGGGGACCATGCCTATGTCTTTTACCAAATCCCTGCAAAAGCAAAGGAGCTCCCTTTGGTGTTTTGGCATGGATTCGGGCAGTTTTCCAAGACTTGGGAAACCACCCCTGATGGCCGCGAAGGATTCCAGAATATCTTCCTGAGAAAGGACTATCCCGTGTACCTCATCGACCAACCCCGACGGGGAAGGGCTGCGCGCAGCACGGTTCCGGGGACGATTTCGGCGGCTCCGGATGAGCAACTTTGGTTTGGGATTTTCCGCTTGGGAGTCGGAACCGAGTTCTATCCGGGTGTCCAATTTCCGAAGGACAAGGCATCGCTTGATCAGTTTTACAGGCAGATGACGCCCGACTCCGGTCCCATTGATATCCCTGCAAATACGGACGCTGTGGCTGCCCTTTTTGGGAAAATCGGCGAAGGCATTTTGGTCACCCATTCGCACAGCGGAGGCCAAGGCTGGCTGACTGCGCTCAAAAGCGACAAGATAAAAGCGATCGTCTCCTATGAGCCCGGAAGCAATTTTGTTTTTCCCGAGGGGAATGTGCCTGAGCCGATTCCCTACGTAGGCGGAACACTAAGACCAGTGGGTGTGCCGATGGATGAATTTAAAAAACTGACCCAGATCCCCATTGTCATCTACTACGGGGATTATATCCCGGCCGAACCCGTGGAAAATCCCGCCCAGGAACAGTGGAGGGCGGCGCTGCAGATGGCCAAACTTTGGACGAAAACGGTCAATGAAAACGGCGGAGATGTGACGCTGATCCACCTGCCCGAAATCGGCATCAAAGGAAACACCCATTTTCCCTTCTCAGATTTAAACAATCTCGAAATCGCCGAGCTGATGTCGAATTGGCTGAAAGAAAAAGGCCTGGATAAATAATCAATAACAACTCCTAATTATAACAATTATGAAAAAATACTTCTTCGTATTTACCCTGTTTCTGCTCAGCGCATCCTTCTCATTTGCCCAATCCGCTGCAGAGCAGGAAATCAAAAAGCTCTCCCTGGACAAATGGCAATGGATGGCGGACAAGGACATCGCCAAACTCACTCCCCTTTTCCATCCCCAGGCAAAATTCGTCCACATGAGCGGCACCTGGACGACCGCCCGTGAGCTGGAAATCATCGAAACGGGCAGCATTTGGTACAAGAAAGCCACCGTGCACGACACTGCCGTGGAGCTTTTCGGAAATACCGCCATCGTCTGGAACCGGATCACCCTCGAATCAGAAGTTCGTGGCAATGATGCAAAGGTGGAATTTACCGTCACCGAAGTCTATCAGAAAGAAGGGGCTGACTGGAAAATGCTGGCCTTGACCTTCAGCAGTGTGAGGGACACGCATGAACTTGAGAAATAACGCCTCCCCGGTTAGTGTCTCACTAACCGGAAACAATTCAAGTGAGAGGAGACACTCACTTGGGCGGCAAAAACAACGCTTTTCGCCCCGGTCAGTGTCTCCACTGACCGGAATCAAAAAAATACCGCTCTTGCTATCAAGACATCAACCAACGAAAACATGAAAAAGACAATCCTCAGCCTACTTCTCCTATTCGGAATGCAGGCTACTTTCGCCCAAAATTCGGCTGCAGAGCAGGAAATCATCGAACTCTCCAAGACCAAATGGCAGTGGATGGCCGACAAGGAAGCGGACAAACTCGCAGAGCTTTTCGATGACAAATCAGTCTTCGTCCACATGGGTGGCGCCTGGGGCAAAGAACGGGAAGTGGACATCATCCGGGGCGGCGGCATCTGGTACAAGAAAGCCGATATCCACGAAGTCTCCGTTGAGTTCATCGACAACACCGCTATTCTCCTGAACAGGATCACGCTGCTCGCAGAAGTAGGCGGCAACGAAGTGACCAATCCCTTTATGGTGACGGAAGTGTACGTCAAAAAAGCCGACGGGTGGAAATTGGGCTCGCTTTCCTTTACCCGGCTGATGACTCCTGGAGGTCAGTAGGCACGCTCCTAGGGATTTGCAATCCCGAGATCGTATCCAAGGATTTGTAATCTTCTTTGACAAAAAATCTCCGCCTCGGTCAGTGTCTCCACTGACCGAAAAACAAATACAAATACAAGTGAGTGGACACTCACTGGGCGAAGACTTTCCGCTCCTCGGAATTTGTAATTCCGAGGAGCTATCACAGGGATTTGTAATCCTCTTTGACAAAAAATCGGATTAAAAATCCTAGGAGAGTAGTTCGAGATTACAAATCTCGAACAGCATGAATTTGTAATCCACAATAACAAAAACCTATGAAACTCTTCCTCCTAGGCCTTCTCCTTCTTACATCCCTGAGCAGCTCCTGCCAAACGCAGCCGGGTGATCCTCAGAGAATGGCACAGTTGGATTCAGACAAAATCCTGATCGTTTACCTCTCCCGCACCAAAAACACCAAAGCCGTCGCGGAGATGATCCGGGAAAAAGTGGGCGGAACGATGGTCGAGCTGGAACTCGTGACGCCTTATCCGGAGGACTATCGGAAAACAGTGGCCCAAGTTGCGCGGGAAAATGAAACCGGTTTTCGCCCTCCCCTGAAAACCAAAATCGAAAATACCGATCCCTATGAAGTAGTCTTCGTCGGCTTTCCCACCTGGGGGATGCAATTGCCTCCGCCGATAAAAAGCTTCCTTACGGAAAACAATCTCAGCGGAAAAACGGTGATCCCTTTCAACACAAACGGAGGCTATGGCATCGGGAGCAGCTTTGACACGGTGGAAGAACTATGTCCAGACAGCCGGATTTTGGAGGGGTTTTCTGTCCGGGGTGGATCAGAACGGGACGGGATTCTCTTTGTGATGGAGGGAGAAAAAGAAGTGGAAGTCCGGCAGGAAGTAGAGAAATGGCTGGAAAAGCTGGCGTTCTAGAAAGTTTTCCGCCCCGGTTAGTCCACTCCCAGAAAGTTCGACACCCTTCGGGGTCGGGGACATGTCGTTATCGTTTTATTCACGGGTTTCACCCATGGTTATTTAGAAGTTTGACCCCTGCCGGGGTCGTCTGTCGGGATGTATGGACACGGCGGTCATGGTATAGATAGATTGGGGCCTGCCTACCGGAGAGATCCGCGCTTCTTTTCTGCGGGAACTGCTTAGGTCAGGGACACTCAGAAAAAACCGTCATGAAATCGAGCATGATCCCGTACCTACGGGATCACACACTGGGATGATTATCACCGTGCGAGATTCTCCTGATCCGCCGCCGCGGACGGGACAGGCTATGTGGCCGCTGAAAAACAATTATAACCATATGAATGGAGACTTCAAAAACGGGGATCATCAAAGTGGAATCCTTATCCAGCTTCTGGAGAAGCAGGACAACAAGAGAAATGGCTGGACAGCGTGTCGCTTTAGCGCCCCATGCAGTCAAACGTGCATGAGCTCGGTGACGGGCTCGGAATTTGAAACAGCCATGGTTTGAATTTATGATCCTGAAAGGATCGAACCTCTCAATAACCCTAGGTGAAACCTAGGGAAAGGGGAAAGGGGAAATCGAGACTGAGGCCGACAACCCCGAAGGGGTTGAACTTGGAAGTGGAATCATAGAAAGTTCGACGCCCTTCGGGCAGGCAGAAACGGGCAGGAAAGTGATCTGGTTGTAAAAAACGGGTCAAATATCGAATGACGAACATCGAATGTTGAATGTCGAAGCACAAAAATCCGAAATCAGGAGATTTTCGAAAAAAAACCACACCTAAACGAATGGATCATATCAGCCTCCAACTACGGCCGGCATTGAAAATGAAAGAAAAACCAGGCATCGCCTCCCTGCGGATCAGTGCGGCCTTTATGGAACTTTTGGAAAACCAGTTTCCGATTGACGGCCTGCACAATACCTTGAAGCTTAGATCTGCCTCAGATTTTGCGCAGCAGCTCCATGTCCATGTAAACCACCTGAACAGGGCCGTAAAAGCAGTCCAGGGCCAACCGACTTCGCGCATCATCAGTGAGCGGATCCTGGCGGAATCCAAGCGTCTGCTGGAGCAGGACGACTGGAATGTGTGCGAGGTGGCCTATGCGTTGGGCTTTGCGGAAGTGACCAACTTCAACAACTTCTTCAAAAAGCGCACAGCCATGAACCCCACCCAATTCCGAAAATCACTAAAAACACATAGATAGATCTGGTAACGGGAAAATCCAGGCCCGTGTGGGCTTGGTTTTTTTTATGAAAATAGATCGATTTCGGATGCTTCTCCCAGCTCAGCACAGGTTTCGGATATGCGATTTTGGATCCATACGCTGAATGAACTGATTCTTTTCCAGTTCGATAGGAACGAGATCCGGGGCAAGGTGATGGATTTCCTGAAAAAAGAACTGAAGTGAGCTGCGAAGGAGATGTGTTTGAAAAATGTAAGCGGCAAAGCCAGATCCTTTGTAACTTAAAACTGCTACTCGGGATTTGCAATCCCGAGGACTTATCCACGGATTTGTAATTCCCGCTTGAATAAATCGGATCAAAAACCCTAAGACAGTGGTTCGAGATTACAAATCCGAACGGTGTGAGCAGTTCACCTTCCCCAAACCCGGAAACCATGACTACTTTGACCGATAAACTCAACCGTCGCTCCTTCCTCAAAGTCTCCGCTTTGGCCGGCGGGGGCATGATGCTCAGCTTCAACTGGCTGGCTGCCTGCAAACCCAAAGCCGAAGAAGCACTGGGAATGCCCAACGAGTGGTTTCGGCTAAACGGCTATATCCGGATCGGTGAAAACGGCCTGGTCACCCTGATGTCCCCCAATCCCGAAGGAGGGCAAAACGTGAAAACCGGAATGCCCATGATCGTGGCCGAGGAACTGGACGCGGACTGGATCAACGTGCTGGTCGAGCAGGCTCCCTTGGACACGGACAATTTTACCCGTCAGTTTATCGGAGGAAGTCAGGCCATCCGTATGGGTTGGACGGCTCTGCGCACCGCCGGAGCCACGGCACGACAACTACTGATCAACGCCGCAGCACAAACTTGGAACGTCCCTGCTTCAGAAATCTCCACCGAACTTGGATTTGTAATTCATCCAGGAAGCAACAAAAAGGCCCACTACGGGGAAATGGCGACTCTTGCCGCCACCCTGCCCGTTCCTGAAGAAGTCAAGTTGAAGGAAATCAAGGACTTTAAAATCATCGGAACCTCCCGAAAAAACGTGGAGGCCAAGAACATCGTCACCGGCAAGCCACTTTTCGGAATCGACCACAAAAAAGAGGGAATGCTCTATGCCATGATCATCCACCCTCCTGCCCACGGCATGAAGCTGAAATCATTTGATTCAGCGACAGCCAAAAACCTCTCGGGTGTCCGGGACATTTTCCAGATCAAATCCCATCAGGACGAATACGAGCGCACCTTTTTCGACACGGCCAGTTTCACGGACTTGGTGGCCATCGTGGGCGATTCCACCTGGGAGGTGATGAATGCCAAAAAAGCCGTCAAAGTGGAATGGGAGCCTTTTTCGACCTACGAAGAAAAACGGGACTGGAACGGGCGCAAAGAAGCACGGACCATCCCCGGGGGATTGGAAAGCGAACCGGAGCAGCTCCGAAAAATGGCCGATGCAGCCAAAAAAGCCCGGACAGGCCGAAAAGACGGGGATCCTGAAAAGGCATTCAGCCGGGCTGCCCAAGTCATCGAACGTACCTATAACGGTCCATTTTTGGCGCACAACTGCATGGAGCCGATGAATTTCTTTGCCCATGTGCAGGGAGACCGGGTCGATTGTGCCGGACCGCTTCAGAAGCCCGAACTCACCGAGCAGGCGCTTTCTTCCCGGCTTGGGATTCCGGTCGAAAATATCCACATCGACATGACCCGACTGGGCGGAGGCTACGGACGTAGGTCCTATGCCCATTGGCTCATCGAGGCGGCGGTGATTTCCCAAAAAATGAACGCCCCCATCAAGTTGACCTACACCCGTGAGGACGATATGACCGGGGGAATCTACCGCCCTGCCTATCGGGCAACTTATAGGGCGGCCTTGGACAAGGACAATAACCTAATCGGTTTCCATGTCAATGCAGGCGGATTAGTGGAGCCTCCACTGTATGCCAACCGCTTCCCTGCCGGAGCTGTCGAAAACTACTGGGCGGAGGAATGGACCGTGCCGTCCAACATCACCGTGGGTTCCTTCCGGGCGCCCAGGTCCAACTTTATCGCCGCGGCCGAGCAGTCCTTTTTGGACGAAGTGGCCGAAGCGACAGGAAAAGATCCAATTGATTTCCGACTGGAGCTTTTGCAAAAAGCCAAGGAAAACCCGGTGGGGGAAAACAACGACTACGATGCCGCGCGCTATGCCGGAGTCTTGGAACTGGTCCAATCCAAATCCAACTGGGGTACAAGTCAGCCGGGAATCTCCCGTGGAGTTTCCGCCTACTTCTGCCACAACAGCTATGCGGCGCAAGTGGTAGATCTCCGGGTAGAAAATGGAAAGGTCCAGGTCGAAAAAGTCATCCAGGCCCTGGACTGCGGCCTGGTCATCAATCCCGACGCCGCCAAAAACCTCTGCGAAGGGGCTGCCGTGGACGGAATCGGCACGGCCTTGTTTGGGGAATTAAAGTTTGGGAATGGAGCGCCGGACCGTAGCAATTTTGACCGGTATCGGATGATCCGAATGACAGAAGCGCCAAAGTCCATAGAAACTTATTTCGTTGATAATCAACTTGATCCATCCGGTCTTGGGGAACCGGCCTATCCGCCTGTTTTCGCAGCCTTGGCCAATGCGCTGTACCAGGCGACTGGCAAGCGGTTTTATGATCAGCCTTTTGCGAAGCAATTGGAAATGCAGCATTTGAGGATATAACCTTTGAGGTTTTCAAAAACCTCGAAGGTTTTCATACCAAACTCTCCCTTTTCAACCAAACAGCCGGAAAGAAAGCTCCGGGTTGTTTTGGTTTTAGGATCGCACCGGCGAAGATGTGTGGTCTGTGAAGCTGTTATGTTTGAAATAGAAAGGCAAAGCTAAAACAGTTAGATT
>CAZGYC010000067.1:0-22245 GCA_964530015.1 uncultured Limnohabitans sp.
CCGCGGTGAAAATTTCTTTGCGTTCCTTCGCGGTCTTCGCGGTTAAAAATTTCCCACTGCTCGAAACACGCTTCACGTCCTTCAGTCCCATCCTGTTTTAAGAATCCGCAATCGCGTTTTCAGCTTTCTTCCATGGAAATGAAGTGAAGCTTTAAAAGCGATTTCCCCGTTGCACGCGGGGCGCTTCCTTGGATTAGGATTGGAATCCTTACTTTTGAATCCGAAACGACATCCCATGAGACCAAGCCATCTTGCAGTTCTGATTCCTGTCCTGTTTTTGGCAGTTGCCTGCGGCAAAAAAGACGAAACCTGTGCGCTCGACCCGAAGATTCTCGACCAGGATCTGGAGGTGAATATCACCAGGCTTGAGGAGGAGTTTTTCGCAGCCAAGTCCACGCAGGACTTTGTCTTCCTTCTCGAAAAGTACCCCGAATTTGCCAAGACTTATCTCCAGCAGGGCAGCTACCCTTCGCCCGATTCCCTTGCCGTCAATCTGCAGGAGGTTCATCAGGATTCTCTGATGCGGGTGTTGTATGATTCGGTCAAAGTGGAATTTCCCGACGTGCTGGACCTCGAAAAAGATCTGACAAACGCCTTCAAATACCTCAGGCACTATTTTCCCGACTTCAAGATCCCAAAGGTTTACACCTTTGTTTCGGGCTTCAATTCGGATCTGGTGGTGACGGAAGATCTGATCGTGATCGGTCTGGATTACTTCCTGCCTGCCAATCATGCCTTTCAGCCGGACATCGCCCGATACATGGCCGACCGCTACGAAAGGCCCTATCTGGTACCCATGGTCGTCCTGGCGATCTCCTCCCAGTACAACTCCATCGACCCCAAGGACAACACGCTCCTTGCGGAAATGGTCTATTACGGCAAGGCCTACCATTTTGTAAAAGCCATCTTGCCCTGCACGCCGGAGCAATACATCATTGGCTACACCCCCGCCGAGATTGCCGAATCCTACGAAAACGAGGAATTTATCTGGTCCCACTTCGTCGAAAACGAGCTGTTCTATGAGACCAATCCCTTTGAAATCCGGAAATACATCGGGGAGGCTCCCTTCACCGACGCGATCTCCACCAAGGCTCCCGGAAGGCTGGGAAGATGGCTGGGATGGAATATCGTGGACGACTACCGGGCAAACCGCGCGGTGACCCTGCCCGAATTGATGGGGGAGTCCAGCGCGGAGCTGATCTTCAGGCAATCCGGATATCGGCCGCGTCGGCCTGAGTAGATTTTGGCTTGGGATCGATCACTTCCAAGAGTCTGCCGACGGCCATTTCCTTCGAAAAATAAGTCTCCGCGAGTTTTCTGGAGTTTTTGCCCATCCGCTCCAGTTCGGGTCGGTTTTGATCCAACGCTTCCAGCCTGGAAAAAGCCGCCTCCATCTTGCCCGGAAGGCAGGAAATCCCCAGTTCGTGGGTCTTGACCAGGTCATACACCCAGCCTTTGTGGTTGACCACGATCGCTTTGCCGGCAGCCAAGGCGTCAAAAAACTTGTTGGGGCTGTTGGTTTTCAGGACAGGCAGATGGGCAAAGGAAATCCAGGCCATATCGCTGAGGTTCAGGATTTCGTTCACCTCGTCTTTTGACCCAAAGGGGACAAAACGGACATTTTCCAGCCGCTTTGCTTCGGCAGACGCCTGTAGTTTTCCGGCATGGCTTCCCCTTCCCATGATCAGGAAATCCCAGTTTTTCCCCCGCTTTTGGGCCATTTCGGCCAGATCCAGCAGCTCCTCCACCGCATTCACCTGCCCCAAAGCCCCGGTGTAGGCAAGGGTAAAGCCTCCACGCAAGCCGATTTGGTCGGCCAGTTTTTGGTTCGGCTCTTTTGGAAAAAAAACATCCAAATCCGAGAAATTCGGGATCAAAGCCACTTCCCCATCCGGGCAGGTCTTCTGGAGATGGTGGGCGATCCCCGGCGAAAGCGCCACCAAACCCAAAGCCTGGGTGTAGATCCTCTTTTCCAGGGAATAAAGCAGCTTTTTCAGGAGGGGATTCTTGATCACGCCAACCTGGATCGGAGCCTCCGGCCAAAGGTCCCTCACTTCGAAGACATAGGGCAGGGCCAATCGCTTTTTCGCCCACAGCCCGATCAGTCCCGTGCTCAGGGGAGTGGAGGTGATGTACAGCAAATCGGGTCTGGGAAGCTTTCTGAGCAATTTTCTGGCTTGGTCCACAAATAGCCAAAACGCCCATATCCGCTTCACAAAGCCGAAATTTTGATCATAAGCCACGGGCAGATAGTGGACACGGATGCCGTCAATCCAACGCTGGTCGTATCCCGGTCCGGCATGGGCGGTGATCAGGTCCACGCCGATTCCCGCCCGTACCAGGCCTCTGGCCAGATGATAGGATCGCACCGCACCGCCCTCCTCGGGGGTTCTGAAATACTGATGGATATAGATGAGTCTCATAGCCGGTGCAATTTCGCCCATTCTGCCAAAAGAAACAGGTTGTAGAGCGTTAAAAACTGGGTCTTGGCCGCTTGTTCCGGCTTTTGCAAAACCTGCCGGACCGGAGCAGTGAAGTGCTCTCCGTGACTGCTGTCAAAGCTTTTCAACGCATCAAAGACCCGGCTCGAAAAGCTGTTTTTTTCACCCAACCATTCTTTCAACGGCAGGCCAAAACCGAACTTTCTACGGTCTGCCACCCAGCCAAGCCCATTTTCCCGAAGGATATTTTTGATCCAGGGCTTTCCCAGCAGCAAGGCCGGATCATTTGCTTTTTTCCAAAGCCCAAGCATCGACGCATCGAGGTAAGGCGAGCGCCCCTCGATCCCGTGGGCCATGAGGGCATTGTCGTGGATCTTCAGTACATCCTGGACCAAATACACCTGCCGGTCAAAGTCCAGCATCCGCTTGTATGGCGGGAGATTTGGGTTGAAAATCCGCCCGTAGTCGGCCGCCAAGCCGGCCGGCGGGTTTTGCAAAGCGGAAAAGTTGAGGAAGGTACGGTCCGGGTCGCTTCCGATGGCCGCCATGTACTTTTTCCATTCCCTTCCAAAGGGGAATTTCCCAAAAAACCCCGCCCAGTTGCCCCAAAAGGCATGTTGCTCCCAATACTTGGAAAATGCCTGGTGCCTCTGATAGCCACCCCACAACTCGTCCGCCCCGGCACCGGAAACCAGGACTTTGGCTTCGGGTTTGGCGGCTTTTCCGATCAGCCAAGTCAAAAATCCCGCCGAATCGCCGACAGGAAGATCGACGCTTTTGATGTATTCGTCCCAGTTTTCCAAAAACACGTCCTGATCTACTTCGACCAATCGTTGCACTAAGGGAATTTGTTTGGCAAGCCGGATCGCCGCATTTCCATCTGCGTATTTGTTCCGGAATTTCTTTTCAACCTGAATGGTATAGGCCGGAAGTGGAGTCCCGGTTTTTTGGTACCAAAGCGAATAAAGCAAGGTGCTGTCCGCTCCCCCGCTCAGGAGGACTCCCACGGGTACATCCGCGTGAAATTGATTCAGCACGGCTTTTTCCAAACTTTCCCTGAAGGTCTTTTGACTTGGGATTTCTTCGGGTTCCTTTGGGAGAGCGAGCGTGTCCCAGCGGAAGGTGTCATGTCTGAGCAGCGTGCTATGCCTTCCGGGTTTCCAGGCACGGATACCCCGATGAAAAGTCTTGCCCGGCAGCGGTGTCCTGAAATAGAAATAATGCTCCACCTGCTCCCAATCGGGCCGGAAGGACTGCAGCCCGGCAATTCCCCGGATCTCCGAAGAAACCACCAAGGTGTCCGGATTTTGGGAATAATAAAGTGGCTTCTCTCCGTTGCGGTCCACCGCCACCAAGACGGACTTGTTGATCAGGTCCACATAGATGAGCGCAAACATCCCGTCGAGTTTCTTCAGGCCTTCCTGCCCGAAATGTTTGAGATAGTGAAGCAAAACCTCCGTGTCCGACTGGGTGGCAAACGCCACCCCCATCTTGGACAGGAGGTTTTTCAGTTTCTGGAAATTGTAGATCTCCCCGTTGAAAACCAGCAGGCTGTTCCCGTCCGGAGCCCAAAAGGGCTGGTCCGCATCGGGTCCCGGATGCAGGATTTTGAGGCGGTTTACCCCGATCCACAGTCCCGGCCAGGGAGAATAGACCGCCGATTGGTCCGGTCCGCGGTGACGGGAAGCATCAACCAAGCTTTGGATCGCGCCGCTGTTTGCCCCTTTTCCCCAAATCAGATGAATCCCGCACATCTAGGGTCGGGCTTCCTCCCCGGCGGCATGGGCGACGTTCTTTTCAAAATACCTGCAAAAATGGGTGATGCTGCACTCCCCGCACTTCGGCTTGCGGGCCAGGCAGACATATCTTCCGTGAAGGATCAGCCAGTGATGTGCCAGATGGATGTATTGCCTGGGAATGTGTCTGATCAGTTGTTTTTCGACTTCAAGGGGAGTTTTCGCAGTCATCGGAACGAGGCCGAGTCGCCTTGACACGCGAAAAACGTGCGTGTCCACGGCCATGTTGGGCTGACTCCAGACCACCGAAGTGATGACATTGGCGGTCTTGCGGCCCACGCCGGGCAGCTTGGTCAGTTCTGCGACGGTCTCGGGGATCTGCCCCCCAAAATCGTCTGTCAACATCCTGCCCAAGCCCAAGAGGTGCCTGGTTTTGTTGCTGGGATAGGAGACGGACTTGATGTAGGGATAGAGTTCGTCAAAATGCGAAGCGGCCAAATGCGCCGGACTTGGAAAATCGCGGAACAAGGCCGGCGTCACCAGGTTGATGCGCTTGTCGGTGCACTGTGCGGAAAGCACCACGGCCACCAGGAGCTGGAAGGGATTTTCGTACTGCAGCTCCGTCTCGGCCGCGGGCATGGTTGAAGAAAAATGGGAGATGAATGCGTCGAACCGCTGTTTTTTGAGCATGCGCTGAAATGGGCTTATGGGAACTTGAAGTTAACTACGCGCCGGGAAGGGGGAAAGGTTTTCGGGGGCAAAATTTCCCCAACGAGCCCGTTTGATCAAGACGTCACGATGTCCGCCCGATGTTCCCAAAAACATAAGTCCCTGCTTCCAAATGAAATCCGCCTGCAAGAAAAGTGAAACAGGCATTTTTTATTTACTCTGATTTTTTAGTTTGCATACCAAACAGCGTCTATTCAGGAAATCGGAGACGGGAAGTCCGTGAGGCAAAGAAAGATCGACCGCAGTCCTCCGAATTTGGCCAGAAAACGGAGAACTTTGCCTGAGCATCCATTCCGCTCAGGATTTGATTCCGACCGCTGGAAGTTAACCCCATCCAAAGGCATGATCGTCACCCAAATCGAGAAAAAAACCCGAAAGCTGATTTTGGCTAAAAGTTCATCTAACTAAGTATTTGATTTTACACATTTAGATGATTTTAGACGAAAAGTGCCTGAAAACATCTAAAAATCAGCATTTTACAGGTTAGGATTTAGACCTACTTTAGACTATTTTAGACAAATTCCCCTTTTTGAAATGCCCACTGCCACAGAAGTCGGCCACCACCAGACAGGCCAAAGCACGGGCACCAATCCCATGGAAATGCGGACATCCAAGCCAAGGTCCCTGATCGATACGGAAAGCTGGCCAAGCGCCATCCAAACAGCAGAAGGCCTGATGGCTAAAACGAAATAAATTAATGTGAGTATTCGCAATATTGCACGTAACGAAATAAAATTCGGAAATGGCTTCCCCTCGACTTAGTTCGACCAGCTCACTACAAGTCGCTCGGGGACCGGAATTCCTCAAGGTTGGGTGGAGAGGGAGAGAATGCGGCCGATCAGTTTGCAACTGCCTGATTTGCAATGGAAAATATGAGCTGATAAACAGTGATTTTTGCTTTGGATAGGGCTGCATGGGGGCGGGCACTCCGCCCAATGCCAGCCAAAATACGTTTCGATTCCCTTCTTCGGCCCCATTTGGAGGACTGCCGTAAATGTCCCTGCGGATCTGGCACAAGTCGTTCCAGGTTGGCAGAAGAGGACATGTGTGAAACCGTCAAAATTGCGGGAATCAAGAGTTTTGGACTTTATGCGATTTCAGACCCAAAAATTTCACCTGGCCAGCTTATTTTAGACCAAGCAAAACCCCAAAAAAACTGAAGGCTGACGATGATTTTTGAACTGATCGGCTGGCTGGGAGCCATCCTCTTTATCCTTTCCTACTACCTGCTGTCCAGGGGAATCTGGAAGCAAAATCAGCCAAAGTACCACCTGGCCAACCTGGCAGGGTCGGTCTGCCTGATCATCAATGCCATCCACTTCAGGGACACGGCAAACATCCTGGTAAACGTGGTGTGGGCAGGGATTGCCCTGATGGCGATCTATAGCTGCTGGACCTCGCTTTTCCGCAACAAGTCATAGACCTGGTTTTTGAAGTAGCCCACCTTGAGGTTGTAGTCTGCCTCGTCGTCAAACATGGACAGGTAATAGTAGGCGCCTTCGACCACCACAAAGATCTGCTCGGCCAGCATGGCAGTGTCCCTTCCCTCCATTTCCGCGTTGCTGTCGAGGATTTCCCTGAGTGACTCCCTGAGTTTCTTGTGGAGGATCCGGTATTCTTTTTTGATCTTTTCATTTCTGAAGATCAGGGCAAAACAACTGTAAAACACCCCGTCGTCAAACAGCAGGTTCCAGTTTCTGGAAAACAGAGTCTCCACAATCAGCGCCGGATCCGCGCTCTTCCTTTCCTCCAGCTCCCGGATGATGGGCTGATAGATCAGGAGGTATTTTTCCAGGATGTAGTCAATCAAATTCGATATCAGGATGTCCTTGGTCGGGAAATAGTGCATGATCAGACTTGGGGGCATGTCGAGATGCTTTCCGATCTTGGCGATCGAGGTATTTTCCAATCCGTTGATGATTGAGAGCTTGTAAAAGCCTTCGACAATCTCTTTTTTTCGTGCGGTAGAGATTTTCTCCTTCATTTCTTTTGATTTATTAATACAAGAATAACCTTGATTTTTTGTTTTTCTGAGAAGTTGGGCTTTATATTTCGAAATATAATGTTGAACGATTGTTCAATTTATGCAGGGGAATCCGGTTTCCAAATCGTTTCGCCGTTCTTTTGGAAAATTCATTCCGGGAAAACCCCATTGCCCAACAAAATCAGGGACCGATCCTTTGTACCACCTTAAACTAAGCGCAACACATGAAGAGAAGAGCATTTTTGGGCAAAGCCGGAGTCGCGGCCGGGACGTTTTTGGCCTCCGGGGCTGCTTTGGCCGACAGTCCGGAGCCGGGTTTGGCCCTGAAAGTCGCCCACATTACCGATGTGCACATCCGACCCGAGGAAAACGTGCCCGCAAGAGCCATCGCCTGGCTCGAAAAAGCAAAATCCCACCAGCCGGACTTCTTTCTGAACGGCGGTGACAGCATCCACGATGCGGCCTACGACGGCGTGGGCAGGGAGAGAACCCTGGAGCAGTGGGAAGCCTGGGACCGGTTTCGTGCGCAGATTTCGGACTTTGAGGTCCATAGCTGCATCGGAAACCACGACCCCTGGTGGGATGTCCCAGACAAAGCCGACGGGATGTACGGAAAGCCCTATGTCGTGAAGAGACTGGGGATCCCGGCTGCCTATTACAGCTTCCAAAGGGCAAATTGGCATTTCATCATCCTGGACGGAAACCACGAAGGGATCAGCCTGGGAGCGGAGCAGATGGAATGGCTCAAAAGCGACCTGGAATCCCTGGCTCCCAATACGCCCACCCTGGTCATGTCGCACTTCCCTATCACCTCCGTCACCAACGATCTCGTGGGCGGGCAGCACCGGGACCACCGGGAGCTCAAAAGCCTGTTTTACCAACATCGGGACAAGGTCCGGGTTTGCCTGAGCGGACACCAGCATCTCCTGGACCGGACTTGGTACAACGGCGTGCACTATTTCTGCAACGGTTCCCTGAGTGGATTTTGGTGGGGTGAGGGGGATGGGTTTTCGGCCGGAAAGCAATACTATCTGGAGACCCCTCCCGGATACGCCATTCTGGAGCTCTTCGAAAACGGGGAGGTGAAAAACACCTACTACCCACTGGCCTGACGAAGAAGGCGGAGCCCGGTTTGGAAATTTTTTTAGCAAAACCCAAACGAAAGACGGGGCAGGGGCGGCACTTGAACTCCGGCAAAAACGGCTGTTTTTCAAAATTCCCCCCGCCCCGGCCCTTTTTCCGAAAAGCCAAGCTGTGTTACGCCAGTTTTGCTTTTTGGTGAATTTGCGACTGCCAACTTTATGAAAATATTATCCGGCAGTTAAATCCATATTTATTCTTTAAATCCTTTTTTTTATTCATTCACAGTATTTAATATTGAATGAATGTTCAATCTAAAAATCTTGCTCCAATACTTTTCCAAGTGGGTTTATTCGGGAAGTGGTGGAGTACCAACCCCAAATGCTATGAAACACGATTTACAAAAACAGCGGGCACTGGTTTCTGGAATCAGAAGGCTCGGACTACTCCTGGTGTTGTCTTTTGTTTTTGCCTTTCCCTCCCTGGCGCAGTCCGTGGTCAAAGGCTTGGTGACAGATCCCTCCGGCTTGGGAATGCCGGGGGTTTCTGTATTGGAAAAAAACCAACAAAACGGCGTAATCACCGATTTGAACGGGGAGTTCACCATCCAGACCTCCTCGTCGGACGCGGCATTGGTCTTCTCGTTTATCGGCTATAAGACCGTCGAAGTCCTGCTGGGCGGCAGGACTTCCGTGGAGGTCCAGCTCGAAGAGGAGGATACGCTGCTGGAGCAGGTGATCGTGGTGGGATACGGGACGCAGAAAAAGATCAACGTGACCGGTGCGGTGGACCAGATCTCCGGAGATCAGTTGATCGACCGTCCGATCGCCAACCTGGTCCAGGGCCTGCAGGGTGCCAGTCCGGGACTGAACATCACCTACCTCGGGGGCAAACCCGGCACAGTTCCCAACATCAATATCCGGGGATTTACTTCCATCAACGGCGGAGGGCCCTTGATCGTGATTGACGGAGTAGCCGGGAGCAATGATGACCTCCTGAGACTCAACCCCTCGGACATCGAGTCCTATTCCGTGCTGAGGGATGCGGCCTCTGCGGCCATCTATGGGGCGAGAGCTGCCTTTGGGGTCATTTTGATCACCACCAAAAAGGGTCAGGAAGGCAGACAGAAGATCACCTACAACAACTACTTCGCGTGGGGAAAACCAACCGTCCTTCCCGAGCCCGTGACCGATCCCTACATTTTTTCCAGGGTATTGGAGACATCCACCAACAACACACCCTGGGACTATGTGAACTACTCCGACGCGCATTACCAGTGGGCGAAGGAGAGATCGGAGAATCCATCCCTGGCAGATACCCGGCTGGATCCCGTAAGTCCGGACCGATGGGCCTATATGGGCAACAACGACTGGTATGGGTATTTTTTTAACAATTCCTCCTTTTCGATGAACCACAGCCTGTCGATCAGTGGCAGCAGCGGCGGCAAAGCTCCGGTGGGCTACTACATCTCCGGCGACTATACCAATGAAAACGGGATGAACAAGCTGGCCGAAGACTATTGGGACCGATATTCCATGCGGGCCAGGATCACCGCAAATCCGATCAAATGGCTCAATGTGGACAACAATGTCAACATCTATCAAACCAAAAGAGCCGATCCGACGACCAGTTTGACGGATATCTACTACCTCAAGCCCACCGACGTGGCAGTCAATCCCGATGGAACCTGGGCAAATACAGATGCCGGCCGGCTCGCCGGAAGACTGACCGACGGGGGCAAAAACCAGGAAACCATGTTTGGCTTCCACAACATCCTGAGGAATACGGCAACGTTCCTAAACGGCGACTTGACCTTCAACGCCAATGCGAGTTTCAAAAGGGAGCAATGGAAGTACCATTGGGACAGGACCAAATTCCAGATCGGCTATGGACCCGAGGATATCCGCTTTGAAGGCGGGGATGGCTCCGTGACGGAGCGAAACGGAGACCTCTCGGACATCATCCTGGACATCTACGGCCGGTATTCCAAAACGGCCGGTGACCACAGCTTTGGCATCCTCGGCGGATACAACCAGCAAAGCTATGTGTACAACTCCATTCAGGCCGAAAAGCGCGTGCTGATCTCCTCCTCCCTGCCCCATATCGGCCTGACCACCGGAGATGCGTTCATCACGCCCAGCTACAGCACTTTTGCAACCCAGAGTGTTTTCGGGAGGGCAAACTATACCTTCAAAAGCCGCTACATCTTTGAGCTGAACGGTAGATATGACGGATCTTCCCGCTTTCCGAAGTCATCCCGCTGGGGCTTCTTCCCATCGGTGTCGGGCTCTTGGTTGATGATGGACGAGCAGTTTTTCTCGGGTCTGACCCACGTTGTTTCCACGTTTAAAATCCGCGCTTCCTACGGTGCGCTGGGCAATCAAAATGTCAGTGATTTCGGCTATATCCAGTCTTTGCCCACGGGCCTGTCCAGCTACCTGATCAACGGAAACCGGCAAACGGTCATCACCTCTTCTCCGCCGCTGGCGGTGGATCCCGATTTTTACACTTGGGAAGAGGTGATTACCAGCAACTTTGGCTTGGACTTCGGCCTGGCCAATGACAAGATCATCGGTTCCTTCGACTACTTTGTCCGGGACACCAAGGGGATGCTGACCGATCCCGTGGAGCTGCCGGGAGTATTGGGCACCAGTCCCCCCAAGCAGAATGCGGCGGATTTGAGAACCACGGGATTCGAAGTTTCCCTGGAGTACCGGGACAATTTCGGCAGCACCTCCAATCCGATCAATTTCGGGATGCGGCTGATCCTGTCGGATTCCCGCTCCCAGATCACCCGGTTCCAAAATGAGCAAAACCTGTTTTCCAACTACCGGGTCGGCCAATATACCGGCGAGATGTGGGGATTGGTGAATGACGGGCTTTTTCAAAATGAAGATGAAATATCCCAGTTGGACCAATCTGCCATCGTGCCCTGGGGAGCGTTGGACATCGTGCCGGGCTGGCCAAAATATGTGGACCTGAACGGTGACGGAAAGATCGAGAAAGGACTGTCCCAGGATGATCCCAAAGACTTGCAACTGATCGGAAACAGCACGGCACGCTACCGCTACGGGGCTAATTTTGACGTCTCCTGGAAAGGCCTAGACCTCTCCCTTTTCCTTCAGGGAGTGGGGAAAAGAGACTATTACCCGAGGCATTACCTGTTTTGGGGTCCGTACCAACAGCCCTATGCCAACGTCTATCCCTGGAACCTGGACTTTTACAGAGCCGAAGCGGATGATCCGGCGATGATGGCCCAGCACTCCCAGTCCTACATCGATGCAGGGCTGGCCGACGCCAATCTGGATCCCGCATTTCCGGTGCTGCAGTCCTGGCTGGCCGATGCCAACTACGGCGCCGGCCTGGATATCCCACAAACCCGCTATTTGCAGAATGCAGCCTATCTGAGGATCAAAAACGTCACCCTGGGCTACACTTTCCCCCAAGCATTGACCGACCGGATCAAGGTGCAGCGGGTCAGGTTGTTTGTCTCCGGCGAAAACCTGTATGAATTTTCCTCCATCAAAAAGTTTGTGGATCCCGAAGCAATCAACGACGGCTACGGCTGGGCCTATCCTTTCCAGCGCAAATATTCCTTTGGGGTAAACATCGATCTCTAATTCCAAGACAGCATTATCATGAAAAAATACATCACAATCCTCGGAGCTTTTCTCGCACTGACTTCCTGCCAGGAAGATTTCATGGACCGGTATCCGCAGACATCGATCGCGCCGGAAGCGTTCTTCAAAACAGGGGAAGACCTGGAGCTCTATGTCAACGGCCTCCTGGCCATGCCGGGAATGGGCAACTATCTGGGCGACCAAAGCAGCGACAACATGGCCACTACCGGAGCCGTGGAAATCAAGAACATCATGACCGGCACCCCTTCTTCCCAGACGGTCACCTCGGGATGGAACTGGGCCCGGCTGCGAAACATCAACTATTTCCTGGACAACTACCAAAAGGCCGTCGCCCCGGATGACGCCGTGGCCCATTTTGTGGGCTTGGCCAGGTATTACCGGGCCCAGTTTTACTTCGATATGGTAAAAAGGTATTCCAATGTGCCCTGGTACGACAAAACCCTAAACCCCGGCGACGAGGACCTGTACAAAACCCAGGATTCCCGCGAGACGGTGATGGCCAAAGTCGTCGAAGATCTGGAATATGCCGCAGCGCATGTGCGCGAAACAGGCCCTGTGGGAACCCCAACCGTGTGGGCCGTGAAGGCCTTCTATGCAAGGCTGGCACTCTATGAAGGAACGTACCGAAAATACCACGGCGAATTGGGACTCGGAGGTACTTCGGGTCAGTTTTTGCAGACCGCTGTCCAGCAAGCCACAGACCTGGTCAATTCGGGTCAGTTTTCAATATATTCCACAGGAAATCCATCGAAAGATTACGCCACCTTGTTCAGCAGCACCAATCTTGTCGGTAATCCGGAGGTAATCTTGGTCAATGCGTATGATGTGAACAAAGACCGCAGCAGTGACAACAATACCGGGATTTTTGGGGATTATGAGCAGTCACCTTCCCGGGACATGGTGATGTCCTATCTGATGAGTGACGGCACTCCCTACACGGACCTTGAAAACTACAAAGCGAAAGGTTTTGTGGAGGAGTTTCGGGATCGGGATCCCCGCCTGATGCAGACCATGGCCTATCCCGGCTGGATCAGGGAGCCAAACACCACTCCCTACATCCAGACTTTAAGCAAAAACTTCACCGGCTATCACCAGCTCAAGGGGTATAAAAACTCCACCGACAACGTGGATCGGGCAAGTGTGGATTTTCCGGTTTACCGCTTTGCCGAGATGCTATTGATTCTGGCCGAAGCCAAGGCCGAACTGGAGCTACTGACACAGGGGGACTTGGACGTGACGGTCAACCGCCTGAGAAGCCGGGCAGGCATGCCGCCCTTGGTACTGGCTGAGGCCAATGCCAATCCGGATCAGTTTCAGGCTGAAAAATACCCGAATGCGGGCGGGGCAAACCTTGGCGCCCTGCTGGAGATCAGAAGGGAGCGAAGGGTCGAGCTCGCGATGGAGGGATATCGCTACGACGATCTGATGCGCTGGCATGCGGGAAAACTTCTCGAACAAATCCCCCAAGGCATGTATTTCCCGGGCCTGGGCAAATACGACATGACCGGGGATGGCATTGAGGATATCATTCTGGTGGACAAGGACAGCACCATCCCTGTGGGCGACGACAAGGAGAAAAACAGCCTTGGGGTCATGCTGATCTACTACAAGGCAGGCCTGATCACCGAAAACGTGGACGTTTACCTGGAAAACGGTGCGAAGGGCGGAAACATGGTGACTGACACCAAGGCAAGAAGTTTCGTAGAACCGAAATATTACTACCGCCCTGTTCCGATGCAGCAGATGGTTTTGAACCCAAATCTGGTTCAGGTCTATGGTTGGGAATAGATAAGACAGTTAAATTCAGGCCGGCGATCCTGCACAAACCGGGATCGTTGGCTTTTGTCTTAAATTCAATCCCCTAAAGCACAGCCCATTTTCATTTCTCCCGCTGGGAATCCATTCTTTTGATTTAGCATGAAAAAAACCGTTCTCGCCATCACTTTGGCATGTCTTCTGTTTCCCGCGGTGGCCCAACAAAAAGTCAAAAAAGCCCTGTTCGTCATCGTGGATGGAATTCCCGCCGATGTGCTGGACTCTGTCCCCACACCCCATATCGACCAAATCAGCCAAGTGGGCGGATTCACCAAGGCAATCATGGGCGGGGATCCCGGCACTTACAGCCAGACTCCGACCATCTCGGCAGTGGGGTACAATTCCCTGCTCACCGGTGTCTGGGCCAACAAGCACAATGTCTGGGGAAACGGCATCGAGGATCCCAACTACCACTACTGGACGATCTTCCGCGCGTTTAAAGAGGCCAATCCAGATAAAAAAACCGCCATCTTTTCTACTTGGCTGGACAATAGGACCAAGCTCGTCGGCGACAATTTGCCCCAGACGGGCCATTTCGCCTTTGATTACCATTTTGACGGATTTGAGTTGGATACCGTGCATTTTCCTCCCAAGGACGACCGGTCTCAGTTTCATCTCATCGATGAGGCAGTCTCCAAAGAGGCCGCAAGATATATCCGCGAAAAAGGCCCTGACCTCTCCTGGATGTACCTGGAATACTCCGATGACATGGGCCATCGCTATGGCAACAGTCCCCAGATGGTGGACGGTGTCCAAAAAGCCGACGTGCAGATCGGAAGAGTCTGGGAAGCGATCCAACACCGGGAAAAACACTTTGACGAGGACTGGCTGATCGTGGTCACCACCGATCACGGCAGGACTTCGGACGGGTTTGGGCATGGCGGGCAGAGCGAAAGGGAACGCACGATCTGGATCGCCACCAACGCCAAGAACCTGAATCCCCATTTCGGCGATTCGCCGGAGATGGTGGATATCTTTCCAAGCATCGCCTTTCATCTGGGATTGGAAGTGCCAAAATCACGGGCAATGGAACTGGACGGAAGCCCTTTCATCGGTCCCATTTCTGCGGCCGACCTGAAAGCTGAAGTAGTTGGAGGGAACTTCAACCTGACCTGGAAGGCCTATTCAGCCGGGCAAGCGGGAAGGGTTTGGGTCACGGCGACCAACCATTTCCAAGCCGGTGGATTGGACCATTATTGGCTGATGGGCGAAGTGAACCTCGATCAAGGCTCGGCGACTTTTCCCGCCAAAGGAATGGAGTCGGATTTTTACAAAGTCGTGTTGGAGACTCCGGCCGGCTATCTAAACTATTGGATCACGGGAAACTATTCAGGGAAAAAAGACCGATAGATCAGCAACACAGCCAAAAAAACACAGAGGGCAAGCAGCATATAGGAAAGAAGGGCGGCGACCGAATAGCGGCTTTGGGGAAAGCTATACTTCAGTTTGGCCATACTGGTGTGATGCTGGCGAAGGGAAAGCACCAAGAAAACCATGGCGATGCAATAGAGTATCAAGGCAAGCTCCCGTCCCGTGAAGGTTTCAAAAAGGGGCTTTTTGCCGGATTCCAATCGCCTGTAGAAAAACTCATAGATCCCGATGCCAATTCCAAGGAAAGTGAGGGCCGTTCTCACCCACGCCAGTTGCAGGCGTTCAAAGGCCGTCCGTGTACGCTCGAGTTGGATCAGTTTCTTCGCGTTTTTCTTGCGGGATTTTTCCAAATCCTCTTCATCAAGCAGATCGTCCATAGTCCGGGTGGTTTTCTTTGGTGATTTTAATCAAAATTCGGAGAAAAAGCAGGGGCTTTGGCTGGCTCCGGGAAACTTAATTTTTGAAGAAATCATTTTATGCCAATCCCGGCGGCTTATACTTGCCGGACATACCGGACAAATGGCCCTGTTTGGCCAACTCCCAACCGGGCATCCGGATCCGGAAATCGATGAAGTGGGACTGGAAGAGCCCGTCTATTTGCAGCCGTTCCTTGGAAGAGGCAATGAACTTCGGCACCGAAAAAAATGGGCGAGGTTCGAGTTTATCAGGGAGTAAAGTTTACATCCGGATCCTCCACTCTTTGGGATAGTAGTTGTTCAGCCGATTTCCGAGGTTTTTGACCCAGCCGAGGGGAAGGTTTTGGTAGGTGATCAATACCCAGCCCAAGGACAATTCGGGAATCTCTTGGTTGTTTTTTCGGAGAAAATCCAACGCTTGATCCAAGTGGACTTCAAAAGTCGGGAATCCAGGTTTTGGCAAAAGGGACAGCGCCCATTCTTGGGAGGGAATCCACTCTTTCTTTTGCTTTTTCCCCAACTCCACCCCGAAATACCGGAGGCTGAGCACCTGACTGATTTTCTCGAAATGCCGGTGAAAATCCCGGCTGATACGAAAGTAAGACTCATTGAGCGTGTAGTACTTTCCGCTGCCATCAAAGCCCAGTTCTGTTTCCAGTTGTTCGGATTCTTTCTCTCCGACGGCTTTCAGGACCGGGTGTTTAAAGTCCTTCATCCTGCCCGGTTCTTGGGTGGAGGCCGAATCGGGCCGTTTCAGGATGGTGATAAAAAAGCCCTCCCCTTGGACTTTGTGGGGGAAAAAACGGTAGCCAAAGAAGGTTCCATCCTCCGTTTCCACGGAAGTTTCGACGATGTTCCAAGTCGGATCGAGGGGCACTCTGACCGGTTCGAAAGCAAATTCCGCGGTGAGAAAACGGATCATGTCTTCATTTTCCTGCCCGTTGAAGGTACAGGTGGAATAGACCAAATAACCTCCACCTTTGACCAAGGCACCGGCTTTGTCCATGATCCGCTTTTGCCGTGCGGAGCAAAGCTGGACATTGTCAGGCGACCATTCCTCCCGGGCTTGCGGATCTTTGCGAAACATGCCCTCGCCGGAACAGGGGGCATCCACCAGGACTAGGTCAAAAAAGCCCTCCAAAGGCTCAAAATGGTCGGGATCGTTGTTGGTGACCACAGCATTTCCCAGTCCCCATTTGATGAGGTTCTCCTTCAGAGTCTGCGCGCGGGATTGGATCACTTCATTGGCAACGAGCAAGCCCCCATTTCCCAAATAGGAGGAAAGCAGCGTCGATTTTCCGCCGGGAGCGGCGGAGAGATCCAGAAAAAGCCCTTTTGGAGTCTCCAGGGAATTCAGGACATGCTCGACAAACATGGAGGAGGCTTCCTGCACGTAATAGGCTCCGGCGTGAAAAGCGGGATCGAGTGTGAAGCTGGGTCTTTCCTCCAAAAAGTATCCGTGGTTTGACCAGGGAATCTGGGTCTGGGGCCAGGCAGGCGAAAAAGGTTTGGCGGCATTGAGGCGGATAGCGGTGCGGGACGGCTGATCGATTGCGGTTTTGAACTGCTCAAATTCGGCGGGACCGAGTAGCTTGAGCATCTGAGCCTCGAAGGCCGGAGGAAGCTGTATTTCAGGCATGGGGCAAAGATAAGGGATCGGCTTGTCAGTAGGCAGTGTCCAGTTTCCAGTGATCAGTAAACAGTTAAGTATAAAAGCTTAAGTCAGAAAGCTGAAAAGCTGTGGGCGGGGCTCAGTAGGCAGTCGCAGTGGGCAGTTTCCAGTTGTAAAACCATCACTCAAATTTGCTTAACTTGAGCCTAAACCCCAGACACCATGGAACTCGCCTCCCAACTCGTCATCGGCCTGGTGGCCGCGCTTCACCTCTATTTTTTATGGTTTGAGATGTTTGCCTGGGAGACCACGGGTAGGAAGATCTTCAGGCAGTTTCCCGCGGAGCTTTTTCCAAAAACAAAAGGCTTGGCCGCCAATCAGGGCTTGTACAACGGCTTTTTGGTGGCGGGACTGGTCTGGTCTCTGGTGATCTCCGATCCGGTTTGGGCGGACAAGGTGGCTTTGTTTTTCCTGACTTGCGTGTTGATTGCGGGGATCTTCGGAGCGATCACCGCCAGCAAGAAGATCTTCTGGGTACAGGGATTGCCGGCGTTAATTGGAATCTTGCTAGTAATCTATTTTTAAGGAGTTTTCTTTTTTGGACTTCGTCGAGTATCAAAAACCCTGGCTATCAAAATCAATCGGTCAATTTCAGATACCCGATAAATGAGTTTATGATTGCCTTCAACAATAAATCTGTATTCAAAAGGTTGAGGTTTTTCAAATATTTCCAATGTTCCCATTTCTGGGTAGGATGCTAAAATATCAGCTTTTTCAATAAGTTGATTTAGAATCTTTTGAGCAACTTCAAAACTGGCAAGATGCTGGTAAAAGTCAAAAATTTCGTCCAGATCTATCAAGGCCCTTTCCGACCAAAAAATCTTCATAAAATTTTTCCTTCTCTGATTCTTTTCTTCAGCTCATCCTGGGAAATCATTTTCCCTACTTTGAAGTCCTCCTCGGCTTCTGCGACGCTGTTTTCAAATTCTTCCATGCTCATCGGAGAGAGCGATTTCTGATATTTTTCTAACACAGCCCTTTTTCGGATCCCTTCCAACTGTTCCAAAATGTCCTCGTCGTGAAGATTGGTCAGCCAGGAAATCAAGTCGATTTTTTTCTCCGCAATGGTCATAGTCACTTCTTTGAAGCTTCAATTTACAAAAAAAGTGTTCGCCCACTTCCTCAATTATCGTCCTCCTCCCCGAAGTCCCCGTCCTCTTTCATGTCAAACATGGAGCTGAATAGGTCCTTAAACTGCAAGCCGGTGTCAAGCAACTTCTTGCTCAACTGGGAATATTCGGCCAGCCCGTGCAGGGCAAATTCCATAAAGAATTCCTTCTCCTTTTCCGGCAGGCTTTTCACCAGTTGGGTAACCACTTCCTCCAGACCAGGCACGGAATGGAGCAGGCTTTTGTATTCTTTGTCTGGCTGGGAGGCCAGGATATCTAGCTCATTTCCCTCTCCAAACCAAGCCAGTGGAATCACATAGGGATTGCCATTTTTGTCTTTTTTCTTTTGCTCCGGTGAAGGGAAATAATTCACAAATTGCGTGCGGATAGCTTTTCCAATTAAATTGTATGCAACCAATCCAGCACCTTCCTGCTCGCCTTCATACACCAATTCGACCTTGCCGGTGATGGCAGGGATCACACCAATCAGGTCAGCAATTCTGACTACTGTATTGGGCTCGCCATTCAAGTAAAGTCTTCTTTCCGCAGCGGAAATCAGGTTTTCGTATGCCGAAATGGTCAATCTCGCCGACACACCACTTTTTTCATCCACCAATTCAGAGCCTCTCGCCTCAATGGCAATCTGCTCGATGAGGTCTTTCATGAGTTCGGGGACCTGGATGTTTTCCACAGGTTTGCCCGAAAGATTGGCTTCCTGGGCGGTGATTTTCCGGCCGATTTCGATGGACTTGGGGTAGTGGGTGATGATCTGGCTTTCGATCCGGTCTTTGAGCGGAGTCACGATACTTCCCCGGTTGGTGTAGTCTTCCGGATTGGCGGTGAAGACAAACTGGATGTCTAGCGGCAATCTGAGTTTGAAGCCACGGATCTGGATGTCGCCTTCCTGCAGGATATTGAACAGGGCTACCTGAATCCTTGCCTGCAAATCCGGCAGTTCGTTGATCACAAAGATGCAACGGTTGGATCGTGGCACGAGTCCGTAATGGATCACCCGCTCGTCGTTGTAGCTGAGCTTCATCGTGGCAGCTTTGATCGGATCCACGTCACCGATCAGATCGGCCACGGATACGTCCGGGGTTGCGAGCTTCTCGGTATAGCGCTCGTCCCGGTGCATCCACACGATGGGCGTATCATCCCCTCGTTCCTCCACCATTCTCCTGGCGAAGGTGGAAAGCGGCCTAAGCGGATCATCGTTCAGTTCGGAGCCATACACCACGGGGACGTATTCATCCAACAGCTCGGTCATCATCCGGGCGATCCGGGTCTTGGCCTGCCCGCGAAGACCCAATAGATTGATGTTGTGTCTGGACAAGATTGCCCGCTCGATATCCGGGATGACGGTGTCTTCATAGCCCCAAATTCCGGCAAAGACGTTTTCCTTCCGCTTGATCTTCAGGATCAGGTTGTCGCGAAGTTCTTCTTTGATGGATTTGGGTTGGTATCCGGCGGCTTTGAGTTGGCCGAGGGTTTTGATTTGGGTGAGTTCTTTTCCGGTCAGTCTGTGGTAGTCCATGCTCAAAAGCGTTTGGTTCGGTTTCTTCTATAGTCTTCAAAAATCAGGTCGCCGAGCCCTTTGAGGCTGCTGTAGTAGGCGTTTCCGTTGTTGACTTTGGTAAATTCTTTCACAAATTCCTTCAGATACGGATCCGAAGCGATCATAAAGGTCGTCACGGGGATCTTCAGTTTTCGGCATTGTGCAGCCAGTTTCAGGGTTTCGCCGAGGATCTTGCTGTCGATGCCGAAAGCATTTTTGTAATACTTGATGCCCACCTTCAGGCAGGTCGGCTTTCCGTCTGTGATCATGAAGATCTGTTTGTTCGGATTCTTTCTCCTTCGGAGCAAATCCATCGCCAGCTCCAGTCCGGCAACGGTATTGGTATGGTAAGGGCCGACCTGAAGATAGGGCAAATCCTTGATTTCGATCTGCCAGGCGTCATTTCCGAAGACAATCACGTCGAGGGTGTCCTTGGGATAGCGGGTTTTGATCAGCTCGGCCAGAGCCATGGCGACCTTTTTCGCAGGAGTGATTCGATCCTCTCCGTAGAGAATCATCGAGTGGGAAATGTCGATCATCAGCACCGTGGAGGTCTGGGACCGCTGCTCGTTTTCCATCACCTCAAGGTCGTCTTCGGTAAGCAGGTAATCCCCCGAAAAGCCATGGTTGGCCTGGGCATTTCGCAGGGAGTCGGTCAGGGCAATCTGATCCAGGTTGTCCCCAAACTCAAAAGCCCTCCGGTCGGTTCCCCGCTCGTCTCCCGTCCCAGAGTGGGTCGTCTTGTGCTGCCCGGATTTTCCCCGTTTGAGTTTGCCAAAGATTTCCTCCAAGGCATTTTTTCGGATGGTCTGCTCGGATTTCCCGGTGATCTTGAATTCGCCTTTTTGGTTTTCTTCGGTCAGGTAACCTTTGGTCTTCAGATCTTCGATAAAGTCGCCGATACCGTAATTCGGATTGGTCATGCCGTATCGCTTGTCCAGATTGGTGAGCCAGCTCAGCGCCTCGGCCACGTCCCCGCCCGTCATCGTCACCAGTTGGAGAAAGATGTTCAGCAGGTTTTCGAAGGTGTTTTTCTCCGAATCCTGGGGAGAGACGTATTGGGTAAAGCGGAAGCCTTTCATTTTGAGATATTAGAAGCGAGAGGCAAGAAACAAGACTTTAGTATCAAGTAGCTAGTATCAAGAAGACTGGATGTGATGCAATGCCGTTACTTGAGTTTTAACAAACGGATGCGGTTTGGAGTTTAATATAGCAGGGAAAATCTCCGAAAAGATGAAAAACTATCTGACTTCGGTGGGAATAGTGACCGGAATCCTGATCGTCTTTGTCACGCTGATCCAGCTAAATATAGCACATGTGCTGATCTGGGGGATTTTTTTGGCCAGCCCGGTTTTTGTCATTTGGATGGTGTGGGGCGTGTTGACCGCTCCCGTGGAGGTCAAAGAGACCTTTGAGGCCCAGTGGTATCAGGATCGCGGAGATTTGATCCCCTCAAACAAGAAGTAAGGCCATTTTTAAGCAAAAAATTCCTGAGGAGTGAGAATTGGAAGTTTTTCATCTCCATAGATAAAATCGGATTTATCCCGAGTTACTAAAAAGTCCATTGAGTGAATTTGTGCAGTAAAATATTGGATGCCGTCTTCTTTATCCTGAAAATCGGAATTCATAGAATTAAAAAAGGCTTGTGTGCCTCCTGAGATCACATTACAAAAAGCCATAAACTGAACCAACTTGCCTTTTGCGTCAGTCAATTTATATCGATCAAAGGCCAGATAGATCAAAGTGCCAACTGAGATTTCTGAAATAAAGAGTTTTGCTTCTCCATTTTCAACCAAGGTTATGAATGGCAAGGAATCTTGAACGAAAGGCTCCCGATTGGCAATTAAATCAAAGGCTACATTGGTGTCCAAAAATATCCTATGCATATTTTTCGTTCCGATGTTCGTTAATCAATTCTTTGTCGGATTTGTCCAACGCTTTGATCGGAGGCTCATTTCTCAACCTTTCTAAAAATCGGGCTGCGGCCCGTTGTTCTGGAGTTTCTGCCAAAGTCGGGTTTTCTTCCTCAAATACCCGTTCAAACAATTTGGACAGAGAAATCCCCTGACTTGAGGCTTTCCTCTTGGCTTTTTCCACAATTTCTTTTTTGATGGTCAGTGTCAGTTTCGTTTTCATGGCAACACGTGTTTGATATAAATATACGTGTGAACTCGGGCAAAGAATCAATTTTCAACGGGCTTTTTTCTGACAAGCCCTCTAGGGGATAGCAGGGAGACGTCCTTTTTTGCACACTTCTTCCCAGCCGATAGTCCGAAAAATAATTTTGCCGGTACCTATTTTAGGGCAAAAAACTATATTTTGGCCTCCCAAAAAAAGAGCCCCAAAACGGCCCCAGAATTTTAGCAATAAACCTCAAGCCCACCAAATTACCTGATTGTAGATGTTCCAATCCAAAAAAATTCTTGTTCCTTTCTGCCTTTCGATCCTGGTTTTTTCAGCGTGTCAGCCAGAGCGTTCCCCTTTTGACGTTTCCCCTGCGGAAAGCCTGGATCCCAAGCGGGCCGAAGCTCCCTATCCGAGTATTGCCATTCCGGCAGATACGGATATGGAGTCTCCCCGCTGGAAAGGGATCGACCTCTCTCCCAAGCCCCCGGTGGTTCCTTTGTCCGCCAATGAAGAGTTGAAAACCTTTGTCCTGAAGCCGGGCTACAAGATGGAGCCGATCCTTTCCGAAC
>CAZGYC010000067.1:22345-24708 GCA_964530015.1 uncultured Limnohabitans sp.
TTGAAAACCTTTGTCCTGAAGCCGGGCTACAAGATGGAGCCGATCCTTTCCGAACCCCAGATCCGGGAGCCTGCGGCGATCCAGTTTGACGGCAACGGGCGGATGTATGTACTCGAACTCAGAAGCTACATGCAGGACATCGATGCCAACGGGGAGCTCTTTGCCACTTCCCGCATCTCCCGATGGGAGGACAAAGACAATGACGGGATCTATGAGACAGGCGTAGTCTTCCTGGACAGCTTGGTGTTTCCCCGTTTTGTGGTGCCATTTGGGCCGAACACCATCCTGTCGATGGAGTCCAACGAGGACCACGTGTACAAATACACGGATACCGACGGCGACGGCAAAGCGGACAAAAAAGAGCTGTTTGCCACAGGCCTGGGCCGCTCCGGCAACGTCGAGCACCAGACCAGCTTCCTGACCTGGGCCATGGACAACTGGATGTACAGCACCTACAATGCCCGCCGGATTCGCTGGACCCCCGATGGGGTGATCCAGGAGCCTACCGGCAATCCCTACGGACAATGGGGCGTGGCGCAGGACAACTACGGCCAGGTGTGGTTTCAGGACGGCGCAGGCGGTGTGCCCCAAAACTTCCAGTTTCCGCTGGTCTATGGCAATTTCCGCGTAGAGGGACAGTTTCAGGAGGGATTTCGGGTGCCTTACAGCTTGGTGAAGCTGGCGGATTTCGAGCCGGGAATGCGCGAAACCAAGCCTGACGGATCGCTCAGCAACGTGACCGGATCGGCCGGAAACGACGTCTTCCGGGGAGACAAGCTGCCCCAGGAGCTGATCGGCCAGTATTTCTACGGAGAACCCGTGGGCAGGATCATCCGCCAGGTCAAATCGACCAAAGTGGAAGGCCTCACCTATCTGCAAAACCAATACATCGATTCGGAGTCTGAGTTTATCCAGTCCACAGACCCGCTCTTCAGACCGGTGGATATCGCCACTGCACCGGATGGGACCATGTATATCGTGGACATGTATCGGGGCATCATCCAGGAAGGAAACTGGACCCAGGAAGGCAGCTACCTGCGCACCAAGATCCAGCAGTACCAGATGGACGACATCATCGGCAACGGCCGCATCTGGAGACTGACCTACGAAGGCATGGAGCGGAGCAAGGAAAAACCACGGATGTATGAGGAGACCACTGCCGAACTCGTCAGGCATCTGGCCCATCCCAATGGCTGGTGGAGAGACCAGGCCCAGCAAAACATCATCCTCAGACAGGACAAATCCGTGGCCGGGGATCTGGAAAAGATGGTGAATGCCTCCACCAATGAACTGGCCCGCATCCATGCCCTTTGGACTTTGGAGGGCTTGGGAGCGCTAAAAATTGATCTGGTCAAAAAACTGATGAAAGATCCGAGTGCCGCCATCCGCATCCAAGCCCTGCGAGCGAGCGAAACACTCTACAAATACGGGGAAAAAGGATTGGCGGAAGATTACCGGGCCCTGGCAAATGATCCGGATCCGAGCGTGGCGATCCAGGCTTTGCAAAGTGCCTACATCCTCAAGGTGGAGGAATCCGAGAAACTGTTCCAGTCCAGCCTGAAAACCAGCACTTCCAAAGGCGTTCAATCGATAGCGGGCCAAATTTTGGAGAAGATGGAGGAAACAAAAAAACTGGCTTCCACCCGATACACCCCCGAGGAGCAGGTGCTTTTTGCCAAAGGCAAGACCATCTTTGACAGCTACTGCGCCACCTGCCACGGGGTAAAGGGACTGGGTACTCCGACCGGCGGAGGGGAACTGATCGCCCCGGCGTTTTCGGGCTCGCCGCGGATCATGGGGCATCCGGAGTATGCAGTGAAAACCCTGCTGCACGGCCTCACCGGAGCCATCGAGGGCAAGGAATACGAGGGCGTGATGATTGCCATGAACACCAACGACGACCAATGGATCGCCTCGGTGGTGTCCTATATCCGAAATGAATTTGGCAACAAGGGAAGTTTTGTGGATGCGGACTACGTCGCCCAAATCCGCAAGGAAACAGAACCCAGAAAGTCGAACTATGACTATGATGAACTGGTCGGTGAAATCCCAAAGGCACTTTTCCCACAAGACACCTGGAAAGTCACTGCAAGCAGCACGGCCTTGCAGGGTGTAGGCTCCACCAAAGACCCTTCCTATGCCTTCAGCTTCAAGGGATGGAAGACAGAAACGTCCCAGGAACCCGGAATGTGGTTTCAGGTAGAGCTTCCAAAGGAACATGAGTTTGCCGAGATCGAGTTTGACTCCGGTGACGAGCAGTTCCCGGTGAAATATACCGTGTCCGTATCCAACGACGGTTCCCAGTGGACAGCAGTCGGCAGCGGATCTGGGGTGAAAGGCCTCAATACCGTCCGACTGAACGC
>CAZGYC010000068.1:0-24143 GCA_964530015.1 uncultured Limnohabitans sp.
ATATTGGGAGTTTAGCTCAGCTGGTTCAGAGCATCTGCCTTACAAGCAGAGGGTCGGGGGTTCGAATCCCTCAACTCCCACATTGAAGCCTCAGAATTTTCTGGGGCTTTTTTTATTTTTAGGCGATGGGTTGTTTCTTTTACATTCTTTTTTCGCCAACCAAAGATAAATTCTATATCGGCCACACTTGTGAAGCACTTGAGGAGCGATTGAGGAAGCACAATTCCAACCACCGTGGTTTTACTGGTGGGAATGCCGACTGGAGACTTGTTTATTCTGAGAGATTTGCCCAAAAATCAGATGCTTATCAAAGAGAAAGGCTTGTCAAATCATGGAAGTCTAGGAAGAAGATCGAGGAACTGATTCTTAAAAAAGAAATTTAGCTCCCCTGGTTCAGAGCCTCCCGATGCAATCGGGAGGGTCGGGGGCTCCCGAAGGCTTTCGGGACTCATTTTTCGATTGAAAATCAAGGAGTTAAATGAAAGTATAGCTCCTTTGATGTTTTATTTAGTACACCGGGGTGTATTGGGGAACAG
Organism: uncultured Limnohabitans sp.; assembly: GCA_964530015.1. Lineage (GTDB taxonomy): Bacteria > Bacteroidota > Bacteroidia > Cytophagales > Cyclobacteriaceae > Algoriphagus. Next base: position 537 of record CAZGYC010000068.1, read on the forward strand.
AAGTTCAACGGGTCAATAAAACTGCTTCTCGATATCCATACGCTCATGCAGGATACGAACAATCTCAATATCTTCAGAAGATATCTTACGATAAAAAAGAATATGTTTTCCAACGCCGTATTTCAGGTAGCCATTCCGAATGTGGTCGCAACTACGACCCTTTTCCGGGAAGTCAGACAAGAAACGGAACGCACGATCAATTATTGACAGATAGATATCCCTTTGTTTGATACCCCATTCTTTCTGGGTGTAGCGGGCAATATCTTTCAGATCGGCTTTTGCCCTACGGGTGAGAAAAAAAGCCAAGGTTTATTCTTCGTTCAGTTCTTTAATCAAGCCGTTAAGCGAATATTCGGCCCTTCCGCTTTCCTCGCCTTCAATAAGAGCCTGTCGTAAAGCTTCCAACTTGGTTTCCTGTTCTTCCAACAGACGCAGTGCAGCACGTATAGCTTCACTTGTTGAGCCATATCGCCCTTTCTGGATTTGTCGGCTGATAAAGCTCTCAAAATGTGGGCCTATGGTAATGCTGGTGTTCTTGGACATAGTATTTATAGTTTATCCTAAGCATAAATATACCAATAAATATTATATACGGGTACTTGTTGCGGTGCAGTTTCCGTGGTATGCCAAAACCCGGGAATCGACCGAATTCATTATCAACTGATTTTAAGATGAATTGTTGTCTTCGGCCCAACCGCCCGATGTGTTCACGTTTAACGGATAAGGTAATACAGAAATTTGCCCTCTGTAGTTGTCAAATCAAAATGTATATAAGTCACTTATTTATAGGGAGTTATTTTTATTCAAAAAAATCAAAAATGGCACTAGGTGCTGGGCTGTGATCCCTCTCACTCGACCAAGGCCTCTGAATTTTCTGGGGCTTTTTTATCTCCCGCAGATTTGCGCAGAAAAGGACACAGATTTTCACGGATTTTTTGAATAGGGCGAGATGCTTGCATTCGGTCACTTTTAATCTAAGGTCTAATGGGCCAAACAGCGTCGTACCCCGGTAGCCATCGGGGCGTACTTCGTAAATCAAAAATCCCTTTAGTACCCATATTTCCCTTTCCACTTTCCTGAAAGGTATTTCCTCAACTCATTTTCACGGGCATTTTCCCCCGGATCGTAGAGTTTGGTGTTTTTGATTTCGTCCGGCATAAACTCCTGATCCACAAAGTTGCCGGGAAAGTCATGCGAATACTTATAGGCTTTGCCATAGTTCAGGTCTTTCATCAGCTTGGTGGGGGCGTTTCTCAGGTGGAGCGGAACGGAAAGGTTGCCCGTCTCTGCCACGATTGCCTGGGCCTTGTTGATCGCCATATAGGCGGCATTGCTCTTGGGAGAGCTGGCCAGATAGGTCACGCACTGGGACAGGATGATCCTGGATTCGGGATAGCCGATGATTTTTACGGCCTCGAAGCAGTTGGTGGCCAAAAGGAGCGCATTGGGATTGGCATTGCCGATGTCCTCCGAGGCGAGAATGACCAGCCTTCGGGCGATGAATTTGACATCCTCGCCGCCTTCGATCATCCGTGCCAGCCAATACACGGCCGCATTGGGATCGGAGCCGCGGATGGACTTGATAAAGGCCGAGATGATGTCGTAGTGCTGCTCGCCGGATTTGTCGTAGAGCGCGACCTTTTGCTGGGCGATCTGCATGACGATCTCGTCCGTGATCACGCAGGGATTCTCGTTGATCCCGTCGATGACGATTTCGAGCAGGTTGAGAAGCTTTCTTCCATCTCCTCCCGAAATGCGCAGCAAAGCATCGATTTCCCGGAGTTCGACTTTGATTTTCTTCAGATCGACATCCCTTTCCAACGCCTGCCGCATCATGGCTTCGAGCTCGGGTTTACCCAGTGGATTGAGGGTAAAAACCTGGCAGCGGGACAGCAGTGCGGAGTTGACTTCGAAAGAGGGATTTTCCGTAGTGGCACCGATGAGCCGGATGGTGCCTTTCTCCACGGCTCCCAAGAGCGCATCCTGCTGGGACTTGTTGAAGCGGTGGATCTCGTCGATGAACAGGACCACACCCTGTTGGAACCTGGCTTTTTCGATGACTTCCCGGATGTCCTTCACTCCCGAACTGATCGCGCTGAGCGTGTAAAACGGTGCCTTGATCTCATTGGCGATGATATTGGCGATGGTGGTTTTGCCCACGCCGGGAGGCCCCCAAAGGATCATGGAAGGGACATTGCCCGACTTGATGGCTTTGTGCAGGAAGGACTTGGGTGAGGACAGATGCTCCTGGCCGATCAGGTCTTCCAATCGGGTTGGGCGCATTCGTTCAGCTAGGGGGGTGGGATTCATGAGAGATGCTAGAGGTTAGACAAAGCAAGAAAAAAGTATCAAGAAGCTAGACGTAAGTATCGAGAAAGGGAAGTTGGGGACAAAAATAAGAAGTATCAAATGGCTAGACTGTAAGTGTCAGGTATCTTTCAAATCGAGGTTTAGTTTTATTCAGCGATGGCAAATTAGGATAAAAAAAAAGGCCTTTTTAGGCCTGATTGGAATCGAATTTGGTTATGCTGTCAAACTCTGTCTGTTTGGAGTTTCCTTCTTCCTCCAGATCAAAATCGTCTTGAAGCCCGAGCCAGAATTTTGGAGAAGTACCGAAGAATTTCGAAAATCGAATGGCTGAGTCAGCCGTAACCCTTCTTTTTCCTTGGATGATTTCAGAGATTCGGGTTTGAGAAATATGGGTTCCCTTTGCCAACTTATAGGCCGATATACCCATTGGCTTTATAAACTCCTCATGGAGGATTTCACCAGGGTGAATGTTTTTAAGTTTTTCCATGTCAATTATTAGTGGTAGTCAACTATTCGAACTTCGAAAGCTTGATTTTCCTCCCAAAGAAAGATCATCCGCCATTGTATGTTAATTCTAATACTATACATGCCCTCTAAATTCCCGGAAAGCTTCTCCAAATGATTCGAAGGAGGTATTCTTAGATCATTTATGCTTTGGGCGTTATTTAACATTCTGAGTTTTCTCCTGGCAATTTCTTGAATTTCATTTGGGAGCTTCGATGAGCGAATTCCTTCCCAAATCTTTTCAGTCTCTTTGTTGCCAAAAGATTGTATCATTGCTGTTGTTCAATACTAACGTTTGAAGTTAGTAATTGATTTCAAATTTCAAATCTGAAACCTCAAATTTTAGAAATCCTCCTCCCAAACTCCTCCAGTTGCCTGTCCCCGAAATCATGGTGGGTGACGAAACGTACCAGATCGGCACCGAATTTGACGGATTTGATGCTGTTTTCGGCGAGCTTGTTCATGAAGCTTTCCGGTGAAATCCCCTCCAACCGCGCGATTACGATATTGGTTGCAACGGGGAAGACCTCCCGAACCACGGGCAAGGCTTCGAGCATTTTTCCCAAAGCCCTGGCCCTGGCGTGGTCTTCTTTCAGCCTGTCCACCTGATTGTCGAGGGCATAGATGCCCGCAGCGGCCAAAAAGCCCGCCTGCCGCATTCCTCCCCCAAAGACCTTCCTCACTTTTCTTGCCCGTTTGATATCGACTTTGGATCCCAGCAAAACAGACCCGATCGGGCACCCGAGTCCTTTGCTCAGGCAAATGGAAATCGTGTCAAACTGAGCTCCCCAGTCCGCTGGACTTTCGCCGGTCTCGACCAAAGCATTGAAAAGTCTTGCGCCATCGAGGTGAAGTTTCAGTCCTTTTTCTTTGCAAAGCGCATGAATCGGCTCGATTTCATCCAGTGTATAGATGCTCCCTCCGCCCTTGTTCATCGTGTTTTCGAGGGAAACCAGTGCCGTCTCCGGCGCGTGGACATCGTCAGGATTGATGGAAGCGGCAATCTGTGCGGCGGTGATTTTGCCCAAATCCCCGTCCAGCAGCTTGACCGAAGCGAGGGAGTTGGCCATGATGCCGCCCCCCTCGTAGAGGTAAATATGGGAATGCTGGTGGCAGACCACTTCCCGCTGTGGCCCGGTGTGGAGGCGTATGGCAATCTGGTTGGTCATGGTGCCGGACGGGCAAAAGAGCGCAGCTTCCATTCCAAAAAGCTGTGAAATCTTTTCCTCCAGGGCGTTGACAGTCGGATCTTCCCCGAAGACGTCATCGCCAACAGGCGCGGAAAACATGGCCTCTTTCATGCCCGGAGTCGGCCGGGTGACCGTATCGCTTCTCAGGTCAATCAACATGGGTGAAATACTTGGATTTGGAACTTGTGCTTGGAGCTAAAAATTTGATCGCAGCGGCGGCTTCGATGGGGCGGTCTGTGGCCAGAATATCCGCGCCGTTTTTGACGAAAGTTGCATAAATACGATCGCCGCGGGCTTCGGCACTTTTGTCCAGGTTGCCCAAAACACCCAGAATGGTGAAGACTCCTTTTTCGTGCAAAGCGGTGTTGAAATCCACAGTACGCTCCGAAATTCCGGTAAACGCGACCACGCGAGACCAGGGAATTCCTGTTTCCTCCAGCATGTTGATTTCCTCCATATTTCGGATAGTCACCGAAAGCATTAGCTCGGGAGCGAGTGAATGCAGCTTTTTGGCAGCTGGAAAGGTGTAGCTGATCAAGGCGGCATGCGCTTCGGATTGGGTGTCGCGGACTTCCGCCACGATTTTTTCAAAAGGAACAGACCTCTTGATGTCCACTGTCAGCAGCGCTTTTCCCTTTGACCAAAGCAAGGCGTCTTTTAAAGTCGGGACTTTGAATTCGGTCAGATTTCCGTCGTTGTCCTCCAGCAGAAGGCCTTGTATGTATTCATAGGTCACCTCTTCCACCTTTCCGGTGCCGTTGGTCGTGCGGTCCAAGTCATCGTCGTGCATCAGAACCAAGACCGAATCCTTGGTCATTGCCACGTCCAATTCGATGATGGTGGGTGTGTGTTTTATGACATTTTCAAAGGTCTCAATCGCATTCTCCGGAAATCCCGGGTATGGCCCGCCGCGGTGTGCCGAGACCATTGGAATCCTGTCGGGAGTCCAAGTGTAAAAATCGCCGGTTTCCTCCAGCGAAGACAGCCGTATATGATTTGCCTCAGCAAGGGATTGTCCAAAAACCTCAATTTTTGAGGCTTCTTTGGGATTGCAGCAAGTGAAAAAAGCCAGAAATGCTCCGGCTACAAACCATCGATTACTCATTTTCCTTTTTGTTTTCTTTTCTGAAAAACACATCCAAACTGCTTTTTCGTTTTTCGAAGATTTCCTCCATGTCCGAGAGCTCCAGATTCAGCGCACGGGTCGAAATCTGGATTTCTACCAGAGAAATCCCCAGGGAAATCAGGAGCGAAAGCATACTGGCGACAAATACCCAATTGGCAACAACAGTATTGCCCAGGAACAGCAAATACATACAAATCACGCAGAGTAAAAAGCTGAAAACCCCGAAAAGCTGCATGTTTTTGATGAGCGTCAGCCTGCGGCGGAGATTTTGGATCTGCTCGACGATCAATTCCGAATCGGGCTCTTTGAGGTAATTTTTGTGCAGTCCCCGGATCAGTGTGGCAATCGCCAAAAAACGGTTGGTAAAGGCCAGCATGAGCAGCGTGATGGCGGAGAAAAGCAGCGCAGGGGTGGAGAGTTGGAGTTCCATAGGCGGGATGAAAAAGGGCTTGGAGCGTAAGTTCGGACAAAAAGAATGAAAAAAGGCCTGCCTTCGGATGAAGCAGGCCTGGTTTTTTGAGATGGTGGCTCGGACGGGCGATTTATAGGTGAATCACCTCGTCGTAGGCCGCTGCCGCCGCTTCCATGATCGCTTCGGACATGGTCGGGTGTGGATGGATGGTTTTGATGAGCTCCATGCCGGTAGTTTCCAGTTTTCGGATGGCTACGATCTCGGCGATCATTTCCGTCACGTTGAACCCGATCATGTGGGCACCCAACAGCTCGCCGTATTTCTTGTCAAACACGAGTTTTACGAATCCGTCTTTGGCTCCGGCTGCCGAGGCTTTACCGGAAGCTGAGAAAGGGAATTTACCCACTCTCACTTCGTAGCCTGCTTCGATGGCCTTTGCCTCGGTGAAGCCTACAGAGGCGATCTCCGGAGAGCAATAGGTACAGCCCGGGATGTTTCCGTAATTGATTGGCTCAGGATGGTGACCTGCTATTTTTTCCACGCAAGTGATGCCTTCCGCAGATGCGACGTGAGCCAAAGCCGGACCGGGGATCACGTCACCGATGGCATAGTAGCCCGGCATGTTGGTTTTGTAGTATTCGTCCACTTTGATCTTGCCTTTTTCGACCAAGATCCCGACGTCTTCCAAGCCGATGTTTTCCAGGTTGGAAACTACGCCGGCGGCCGACAGCACGATGTCGCACTCCAGCGTCTCCTCGCCTTTGGCGGTTTTTACAGTCACTTTGCAACCGGAGCCTTTGGTATCGACCGCAGTCACTTCCGAGGATGTCATGATCTTCATCCCCGCTTTCTTGTAAATTTTCTCCAGCGTCTTGGATACTTCCGCATCTTCGATCGGCACGATGCGGTCCATGAATTCCACAATTGTCACTTCTACGCCCAGGGTGGAGTAGAAATAGGCAAACTCAATCCCGATGGCCCCGGAGCCCACCACGACCATTTTCTTGGGGAGTTTCTCGAGAGTAAGTGCCTTGCGATAGCCGATGATTTTCTTGTCGTCGATCTTCATCGACGGCAGCTCTCTGGATCGGGCACCCGTGGCGATGATGATGTGGGCGGCGGAGTAAACGGTTTTCTTGTCTTCTTTGTCAGTGACTTCGACTTTTTTGCCGGGCTGCACTTTACCCCATCCAGTGATGACTTCGATTTTGTTCTTTTTCAGGAGAAAAGTCACGCCCTTGCTCATCCCGTCGGCGACTCCCCGGCTCCTTTTGACTATGCCGGCGAAATCAGCACTCGCATCCTTGACGGTGATGCCGTAGTCGGCGGCGTGGTTGATGTATTCAAATACTTGGGCGCTTTTTAGCAAGGCTTTGGTTGGGATACAGCCCCAGTTGAGACAGATGCCGCCGAGCTCGGCAGCTTCTACGATGGCTGTTTTGAGACCTAGTTGGGATGCTCGGATTGCGGCTACATACCCGCCTGGACCGCTACCCAGCACGATCAAGTCAAATTTTGTCGAAGACATATCTAAAATGGGTTTGATTACGAATTGAAACTCTGCAAAAATAGGTCTTTTGGCTTCAGAAAAAAATCTGATGTTTTTCAGGGTTTTCAATGGAAAAGCCTCTCAGACTGAATATTTTATGCGTTTTTGAGGAAAATTTTGAGGATTATTCAAAGACTGGCCAATTCTTTTGTGATTCATGTTTTTGGTGGATTAAATCCTTGGATTTCAGCTAAAATCCTGCTTGGAGGAATGACAAAAAGCAGAAGTCCGGGAGATTTTTCTAATTTTGGCCAAACAAAATTTCACTCTTCATGGGATTACTTTCAGGAAAAACCGCCCTGGTCACCGGAGCTTCTAAAGGCATCGGCAAAGCCATCGCCATCAAATATGCTCAGGAAGGAGCAAACGTGGCCTTCACCTATCTGTCCAGTGTGGAAAAGGGGCAGGCCCTGGAGGCCGAACTGGCCGCTTTTGGTGTGAAAGCCAAGGGATATCGCTCGGATGCATCTGACTTCAAAGCAGCGGAAGAACTGGTGAACGCCGTCGTGGCTGACTTTGGTGCCTTGGACATCCTGATCAACAATGCCGGGATCACCCGCGACAACCTGCTGATGCGGATGACCGAGGAGTCTTGGGACGAAATCATGAACGTGAACCTGAAATCCTGCTTCAATACCGTCAAAGCCGCCACCCGCACCATGATGAAAGCCAAGTCCGGCTCCATCATCAACATGACCTCCGTGGTCGGGGCCAAAGGCAATGCCGGCCAGGCCAACTATGCTGCATCCAAAGCGGGAATCATCGGCTTTACCAAATCGGTTGCGCTGGAGCTGGGCTCAAGAAACATCCGCTGCAATGCCATCGCGCCGGGGTTTATTGAGACGGAAATGACAGAAGTCCTGGACGAAAAGACGGTACAGGGCTGGAGAGACGCCATTCCGATGAAGCGTGGAGGCAGGCCGGAAGAGATCGCCGATGCCTGCGTGTTTCTGGGCTCAGACATGAGCAGCTACATCTCCGGACAGGTGCTGCATGTGAATGGGGCGATGTACACCTAACCTTTGAGGTCTTTGGGGCCTCGAAGGTTTTACAAACAATTTACCTTTGATCTTTTCAGACCTTCGAGGTTTTTGAAAACCTCAAAGGTCAGACGGGCGGCTGGGGAGACTCAGCCGTTTTTTTGTTTTGTCCCACCAACAGGGACGCAGAGGCCGCAAAGGATGTCGCAAACTTGGTATGCCCGGTCTGGTGACCTGACCGTCTTATAGGAGCCTGCCAAGTGTTTTTTGCTTTATCGGATTCCAAAAATGGTTTTGATCCTTTTTTCAACCTCTGCGATCATGGCCTGTGGAAACTCGCCCAACTCCCTCAATATTAGATTTTTGGGTAGAGCTACCATTTTGTGAAGTTTGAGAATTGATTTGGTTACCAAACCGGTTTCCTGCCATTGGTCATCCATTGGATTTATTTCCAGTTCCGTTTCTTCAAGCTGATCATTCATTTTGCTTGAAACAAATGCAACAATGACATGCTCAAATTTCCCGATGGGTTCAGAAAGACACAGGACCGGACGAACTTTCCTGGTTGAAAAATCCTCAAATGGAAAGGGGACTAAAACAATTTTGCCTTTAGTTTTTGAAAGGCTTTCCGTCTTTGTCGGTGTAGACATCTTCTTCAGGTTCATTTAAAAAATCAAGAGCAGGATTATTTGAAAGGAAGTTCCGGTACTTCTTCTCTTCCAATTCCCCTTCTTCCGAAAGAATCAAAACTCTTACCGGGATTCCTCCTTTGAGTCCGGTTGATTCCACAGAAATGCTTCCGTCGCATTTGGTAATAGTCTTAATTTCAATTGCTTTCATTTCGGTAAAAGTACAAAAAGCCCGGGAATTCCCGAGCTTTTGATTAACCGTCGAGGTCTTTGGGATCTCGAAGGTTTTCATTGATTTTAATATGATTACCCGCTTGTATGCAAGTAGGGGTAAATGCTGCCAATGACAGATGTATATTATTGGGTAAAATACCAGAAAACAAAACAATCAATTGATCTGTCATTTCTCTTTTGTAAACCCCAAATTTTTCCGACTCGCAGCGACCAATCTGTCAAACAGTTTTCTGTCAAAGTGTTTTCGGTTTAGCTTGTAGCAGAACTCATTCAGGTAGTTTTGGAGCATCTTTTCAGATACCATGCGGTACTTCTGGAGGTCCTTTTTCAGGTTGCCGATCGCTATGTGCACCCACCTTAGGTTGAACCGCCCTTCCCCGTTGGATGACAGTTCGCTGACGTGTACATCGATGCAGTCTTCCGGATTGGCAGAAGCTGTACTCTGGTCGGTCTGCAGCACGGCCTTTTTGTCGATCAGGTCCCTCACCAGCTTTTCGGCCGTTCTTGCTTTGAGGTTCTCCATCTTGACTATTTTGATTTTTTTTTGGAATCCCGGTGGATCCATTGCCGGAAAAACTTTTGAATTGCCATAGCATAAGTTTGTGCCAAGCCGAATCCCTGCTTAAATTCGACCCATGAACCCGACGCCAAGAACCTACGTGCATCATTCTTACCATCTCCTCCGCTGAGGGAATGGGAATGAATTGGTTTTTGGGAAAAAATAAATTAGGCCTATTCCGTGTTGGATTGGGCCTTTTTTGGTTTTAAACCAACGGAGGGTTATGCTGCTTCTCCAGAAGCAGCATGGAAGTGAGGGAAAAAGTCCAGCTTCTCGAGAAGCTGGACAACAGGAGTGAAAGCAGAATCTTCAAGCCATAATCGGAGAATCGGTTGGTGAGCTTGTCTAACCTGTTGGTGAGCTTGTCTAACCATAAACCCAAATAGAATATGAGTGATAAACCCAAAGACTGGGTCTTTACGGACCCGAGATTGAAAGAACTCAGGCAGGACTATGCTGCCTATACAGAGGATGACTTCAAAGTTTGGAAGATCCTCTTCGAGCGACAGATGCCCAATCTGCCCAAAACGGCTTCAAAAGCCTATTTGGAGGGAGTGAGAGCGGTGAAGTTTACCGCGGACCGCATTGCCAATTTCGAGGAACTAAACGGGATCCTCGCCAAGACTACAGGCTGGGCCGTGCAGGTGGTGCCGGGTTTGATTGACGACGACTTGTTTTTCGGCTTGCTGAACAACAGGCGTTTCCCTTCTTCCACCTGGCTGCGCAAGATGGAGCAGTTGGAGTACCTGGAGGAGCCGGATATGTTTCATGATGCATTTGCCCATATGCCACTGTTGGCCAATCAGCATTACGTGGACTTTCTGGAGAATCTTTCCGGAATCGCGCTGAAGCACATCCAAGATCCCTGGGCGATCCAGTTGCTGAGCCGGATTTATTGGTTTACCATCGAGTTTGGCCTGATTCGGGAAGATGGAGAGCTGCGGATTTATGGAGCAGGGATTTTGAGTTCGGCTGGAGAGACGAAATTCAGCCTTTCCGATGAACCGGCGCATCTTGCCTACGATGTCCGGAGGATTTTGAACCAGGAATATTGGAAAGACCGCTTCCAGGATAAATATTTTGTGATCGACAGCTACGCGCAGCTTTTCGAGTCGCTTCCGGAGATTGAGGAGGTGTTGGAGGAGATGCTTGCTGATAAAGAAACAAGAAGCTAGATATTAGATACAAGATATTAGACAAAAGACTCAAGATGTGGGATATAAGACGACCAAAGTCTTGGATCTTGTGTCTAGTGTCTTGATACCAACAAATGAAAACAGCAGTAATCAAATACAATTCGGGCAATGTGCAGTCTGTGCTCTATGCATTGGAGCGCTTGGGTGCAGATGCGGTTTTGACCGATGATCCGGAGCTGATCCGCTCGGCCGACAAGGTGATTTTCCCCGGACAGGGCGAGGCCAGTACGGCGATGAAGTACCTGAGGGAGCGAAAACTGGACCAACTGATCAAGGAACTGAAGCAGCCCTTTTTGGGGGTTTGTTTGGGACTCCAATTGCTCTGCGAACATTCGGAGGAAAACGACACGGAATGCCTGGGTATCTTTCCGGTGAAAGTGAAGCGGTTCGTTCCCGAAAACTCCCGGGAGTTCAAAGTGCCGCATGTGGGCTGGAACGAGCTGGAGAACCTGGCCGACAATCCGCTTTTGAGGGATTTGCCTGCCAATCCTTTCGTGTATTATGTGCACAGCTTCTATGCTGAATTGGGCGATTTTACGATTGCCCAGACACATTACATCCATGATTTCTCGGGTATTCTTCATCGGGATAATTACTATGCCATTCAGGCTCACCCGGAGAAAAGTAGCACGGTCGGGGAAAAGTTGTTGAGTAATTTCCTTTCAATTTAAAACCCCCTTCGACTCCGCTCAGCCTGACAATCACGTGCCTTTCCAGAAGCCGACACGAGTGTCAGGTCGAGCGGAGTCGAGACCAATGAAAATTAACTCAAACCTATAAATCGGCAAGTCTTGAGTCTTGCTTCTAAAGTCTTACCAAATGCAAATCATTCCCGCCATCGACCTCATCGGAGGCAAGTGCGTCCGGCTCAGCCAGGGCGACTACAGCAGCAAAAAAGAATACCACGACGACCCGCTCGAAATGGCCAAACGCTTCGAGGGAGCCGGAATCCAACGGCTTCATCTGGTGGATCTGGACGGTGCCAAAGCCAAGAAGATCGTGAATGCGGATGTGCTTCAAAGAATCAGCTCGGGTACTTCACTTCGGGTTGACTTTGGAGGAGGAATTCAGGCGGACGAGGAGATTGAGAAGGCTTTTGCTTTGGGAGCCAGACAAGTGACCGGAGGAAGCATTGCGGTGAGAAACCCGGATTTGTTCCGGTCTTGGATCAAGAGATATGGTGCGGAAAAGATCATTTTGGGCGCCGATGCCAAGGATAGAAAAATCGCCGTTGGAGGTTGGGAAGAGACCACTTCGGTGGATTTGATTCCCTTTGTCAAAGACTATGTGGCGCGGGGAATCCGCTATGTGATCTGTACCGATGTGGCGAAGGACGGCTTGCTGCAGGGGCCATCGGTGGACTTGTACCGGGAGATCTTGCAGGAAATCCCCGGCTTGCAACTGATCGCCAGTGGGGGAGTTTCTTCTGTCAAAGACCTGGAGGAACTGGAGAAAATCGGCGTTTACGGGACGATTGTCGGAAAGGCATATTATGAGGGGAGAGTGACGCTGGAACAGCTAGCCAAATTTGTATGAATTATGATGTTTGTATTTACGATGCTTCGACTACGCTCAGCACAAGTTTTTGATTGACGACCTTCAATTGTTCCTCAACCATTTAGTCCAGAGGAGGCGTGACTAGTTAGAATCAGGATTGAAGTTCATATTCACCTCGTAAATCGTATTTCGTAAATCGTACTTCCTTTACCAATCTTTCAATTTTAAAATTTTCCAATCAATACTGAATATCGAACATCGAATGCTGAATAACGAAGTGGCGAAATACGAAATCGAAAAATGCTGACCAAACGAATCATCCCCTGCCTGGACATCAAAGACGGCCGCACGGTCAAGGGGGTAAACTTTGTGGAACTCCGCGATGCGGGCGATCCGGTGGAACTGGCTAAAATCTACTCCGACGAAGGGGCGGACGAGCTGGTCTTTTTGGACATCACCGCCACGGTGGACAAGCGAAAGACCTTGGCCGAGCTGGTCACCAAGGTGGCCAAGGCGATCAATATTCCTTTTACGGTCGGTGGGGGAATCTCCACGGTAGAGGATGTGAAAGTACTGCTGAACGCCGGTGCGGATAAGATTTCGATCAATTCATCGGCGGTAAAAAATCCCCAGCTCATCGACGAAATGGCGGCCGAGTTTGGCTCCCAGTGCATCGTAGTGGCGATCGACACGAGGAATGTGGATGGGATCGACTTTGTGCATACGCATGGGGGCCGGGAAGCGACCTTGCTTAGGACGCAGGTCTGGGCGCGGGAAGTCTGTGACCGGGGAGCAGGGGAGATCCTGCTCACGTCCATGGACCATGACGGGACGAAATCCGGCTTTGCCAACGAGCTTTTGGCGGAGATCTCGTCGGCGCTTTCCATCCCGGTGATTGCCTCTGGAGGTGCCGGAAGTATGCAGCATTTCAAGGATGTGTTTACCTTTGGAAAAGCCGATGCAGCTTTGGCAGCGAGTATCTTTCACTTCAAGGAAATCCCGGTTCCGGAGTTGAAGGTATATTTGGCGAATGAGGGAGTGAGTGTCCGAGTTTAGTTTCCTTTGGGGTTTTTGAACCCCGAAGGTTTAGAACATTACAAACCTTTGAGGTTTTTAAAAAACCTCAAAGGTTTTAACGAAGAGACCTTCCAGGTTTTTAAAACCTGGAAGGTCTAAAGAATTAGATATGAACATAGATTTTAGTAAAATGGACGGTCTCGTACCGGCGATAGTCCAAGATGCGATCAGCGGAAAAGTGCTGATGCAGGGCTATATGAATGCCGAGGCTTTGGACAAAACCAAGGAAACCGGGATGGTGACTTTCTACAGTCGCAGTAAAAACCGACTTTGGACCAAAGGCGAGACCTCCGGCAACTTCATGGAACTGGTCAGCATGGCTTCAGACTGCGATGGAGATTCGATCCTGGTCAAAGCCAATCCACGCGGCCCGGTTTGTCACACGGGAGCGGATACGTGTTTTGAGGAATCGAATACTTCCAAAACTGGCTTTATCGATCAACTCCGGGCAATCATCAAAGACCGCAAAACCAATCCTACCGACACCTCTTATACCGCTTCGCTTTTCGCCAAAGGCATCAACAAAGTAGCCCAGAAAGTAGGGGAAGAAGCCGTGGAGATTGTGATCGAGGCCAAGGACGACAACAAGGAGCTATTCATGGGCGAAGCGGCGGATCTGCTTTACCACTATCTCGTCTTACTCGAGGCCAAAGGCTACGAGTTGGACGAGGTGATGGAGGTGTTGATCCATCGGCACAGGAAGTAGAAAGGCGTGTGGCCTGTGGGGCCACAGACCACGACGTTGGCCGTTTTCCCTGCGTCATTTCCCTGTCCCCGCATGGGGCCGGGGTTCGTGATTCGTCAATCCACGGGTTGCGCCTGTGGCTATGTGGAGGTTGGATCCCTACCGGGATCCTGTTTTTTTGGAATACTGATCTCCGGGATAAATGATCCTGAAAGGATCGAGCCTTTCAGCAGCCCCCGGTGCAACCGGGGGAAATGGAACAGTGTACGACGGCCGCAACCCCAAAGTGGGTTGAACTATTGAGCTAGCTGGCGCAAGTCTCCAGACCTATGCGCTTTTCATTGCACTCTCCTGTAGCCCAAAGCAAACCAAAATCACGGGGGCGATCCAAAACCGATGTTGCTCCTATGTGGTGAAAACCCATGTCGTTTGCGGGATTCCCTGCGCTATTGGCGTCTCGGCGGTAAGGAAAAACTCCCTTGGAGCGATAGTCCAGCGTCTGGAGAAGCAGGGCGACACTTGATTCTTGGCTCTCAGTATGCCGGGAATTCCTGCTGCAGACCCCTGAATGCGTCGATCATCTCCCATTTGGGCTGGAAATAGGTGTCAAGCATCCTGCCGCTGACGTTTCCGTTTTGGATGAAATTCAAAGCCGCGGCGAGCCGGAGATCCCGCTCGTCTCCCCAGGGAAATTGGGGAGTGTCACCCACGGGAAAATCCGCAGCAAAGCCATCAAAATATTCCGCTTTGCCTGCGGCATTGGCGGTCGCAAAAGTGATCGGGACCAGCTCCACGTTGTGGATTTTCAGGGTTCTGTTGTAAGAAGAAAGCGGAAATGAGCCGACCGGCTTGCCATAGGTGTTGTCCCCGATCAAAACCAGGTCGAGGTATGGGGCGAGGTTGTTGATCACCAGTTCGGAAGCGGAGGCCGATCCCCGGGAGGTAATGAAGATTACCCTGTCGAGATTGAGGTTCCCGATTTTGTAATAGCTTCTGGAGGTGTTTTGGCTGGTCTTCGACTGGTTGAGTTTGTTGGTGTACATCAGTTTGCCTGAATTGGCACCCTGGATCAGGTAGTTGCAGATTTGCTCGGCAACTGCCACCGACCCGCCGCCGTTGTACCGGAGGTCTATGATCAGATCCTGGATGCCCTGGCTTTGAAAATACTCCATGGAAGCATCCACTTCCGTGCTTCGGGTTGGACTGATTCCGGCTGTCGCTTTGAAACTTTGATAAACCCAATACCCGACTTTTTTTCCTCCCGCTTCATATACAGTTCTTTCCAGCACAGAATTGGATTGATAATCGGCTTTGACGTTGGTCCGGGTGGTCGTACTGCCATCGGGAAGCTTAAAGCTGAAGGTGTTGGAAATTCCCGGATCCGGGCCGCCAAGCTGGAAGTCGTAGGCGCCCGATGGGGTCTGGTATTCCGAGACGGCTTTTCCGTTGATATGGGTGATCTCCCAGCCCCGTTTCCAGCCGTCTTTTCCCGCAGGGGATTCGTCAAACACGAAAGAAATGTAGAGCCGCTCCTCCTGTGTAAAGGCAAAACCGAATCCATGCCCGGCGTTTCTGCCCACAAAGGAGTTGTTGAAAGCTTCCTGGGTGGTCAGGTACGAAAACCGATCCAGCGGTTTGAAGAGGATGGCGTCCAGCAGCTCCTCGTTGGAGGAAAATTTCGAATAGTCCACGGTTGCCGGAAGCTCTTCATTCCAGAAGTACCATTCGTTCATGCTTTCGAAAATCGCATTTTTGACCGCCAAGCCCGAAGGATCCGGAACGAGGTCGTCCTTGGGATCACAAGCCCAAAATCCCACAAACACGATTCCAACGATCCAGTGGAGCTTTTTCATAATCCTGATTTTTGGGAAGATACGGGAATGGTCCGGGAAAAGATTTCTCAGATCGAGATATCGTACACCTTCACGGTTTTCCACATGTGGGAATATTTCTCGATGAACTCCAAGTGCAGGGGTTCTTTTTGATAGGCCAGTTGATCCTCCGGGCTGTCAAAAAAGAGGGTGCAGGATACCTGCCAGGAGTGGTCAACGACCTCCCGCTTTTCGGTGTCGGCGGGCGTCCCGGCGATGAACTTGGCTACCGTGGGGCATTTTCCCAACATAGGAACCGCTTCTGTAAGAAATTCCCGGGTGTTTGCCAGGTCATGTAGCCAGAAATAGACCTGGTGAATCATTTTTTGTGCAGGCATAATCGATGCAATGGTTTGAATAGGCAAAACGGCCGAGGCACTCGCCAGGCCTAAGGTTTGGATTACTTTTCGTCTTGAAGTCATTTTTAAATCCTTGGGGATCGGGTTATAGGTTTCTCCATCTGAAAACCCAAAGAACCTAAAGATAAAAATTTAAATCGCTTTTCTGAATCCCCGACCGTTTCCGGTTTAAAGCAAAAGGCCGGAGAAAACTTCTCCGGCCTTTGGTTTCATCAATTGGCGGCACTTGCATTGGCCTGAAAATACCTGTTGTCTTTTGACAGCAGAATATAGTTGGTGATTGTCTTTTCATTTCTTTCCATCAGCACTACCGTTTCATTGTCTGCCCGGATCACCTTCAGTTCTTTGGCCTTGGTGGGGATACGGGATGAAGAGACATAGATCCCGTCTTCCTTTTCAGTGATTTTGTCAAACCCAAACATCACCGGCTTGCGGTTTTCGTCATAGGCAGTGGCATTGGCAAGGACTGGACTCCAGTCGTTCCGGTTGAGGCTGTGCGTCTGGTAATGGTGGAAAGCCTGACCGGACAGCATGTTCAGCACCTGCTGCTTGTCCAATGTCTGGGTGCTGTAGGCAGTCCCTGAAAAGGAAGTCTGGGTGGAGTTTCCAGGCTGGTTTTCACCCCCGTACTCATTTCCTCGTTGGTACATGTTGCCAATCAGGACGACATTCGCGCCGAGCATCGAAGCTTCCGCTTTGAGTTTGTCCAAGGCTCTGTTTTTGACATTGTTGATCGAGGAAAGGGCCGTTACCCCGGTGGCTTTGCTGAACAGTTCCCCTTTTGGAATCAATCCGGCAATGTCTTCGGGATTGTAGGTGATATAGACTTGCCTGAAGTCATCCAGTCCTTTGACCGGTTTAAAAGGGCTTTCAAAGACTTCTTCCCTTCCGCTGGAAAAGGCGATTTTGGTCACTTGATGCTTGCTCACGCTGTAAACCGTGCTTTCATTCGGAAAGGTGTATTTGATCGTGTTGAAACCAACTTCCTGTACGAGCACTTCCTTGGGGCCATCGAGCAGATACAGGACATCATTTTTGCTTTGCGCAAAAGCAAGGAAGGAAAATGCGAGAGAAATTATTAGGAGGAACGCTGATTTAATCATTTCTTGAAATTGAGTTTAGTTTTTTTTTGCGTGAAAATATAAAAAACGGAATTGGAGTGAAACAGAATTTGCAATCGGCGCAAAAAAATCCTCCAGACTTTCGAATGGAGGATTTTCGGAATAGCTTTTTGAGCTTAAAAGACAATTTTCGATCAAGAATCCTTCTTTGCCATTCTTGCCCGTTCGTTCTCATCCAGATAGATCTTTCTCATCCGGATGGACTTAGGGGTGATCTCCAGGTACTCATCCTTTTGGATGTATTCCATGGATTCTTCCAAAGAGAATTTTTTGGCAGGGATGATCCTCACGTTGTCATCGGAGCCGGAAGCCCGCATGTTGGTGAGTTTTTTTCCTTTTTGGATATTGACTACGATGTCGTTGTCACGGGAGTGCTCGCCGACTACCTGGCCTGCGTACAGGTCGTCTCCCGGATCCACGAAGAACACCCCTCTGTCCTGGAGTTTGTCAATCGCATAGGCCGTGCATTGGCCGCCTTCCATAGAGATCAGGGAGCCGTTGATTCTGCCCGGGATCGGGCCTTTGAAAGGTTCGTAATCGGTGAATCGGTGGTTCATGATCGCTTCTCCCTGAGTCGCTGTCAGGACGTTGTTTCTCAATCCGATCAAGCCTCTGGAAGGAATCTTGAACTCCAGATGCTGCAGATCGCCTTTCGGCTCCATGATGGTCAATTCACCTTTTCGCTGGGTGGCAAGTTCGATGACCTTACCGGCAGTTTCCTGCGGCACGTCCACGACGAGCAGTTCTATCGGTTCGCATTTGACTCCGTCCACCTCTTTGAAAATCACCTGGGGCTGGCCCACCTGGAGCTCGTAGCCTTCTCTTCTCATGGTCTCGATCAGGATGGACAAGTGGAGGATGCCCCGGCCATAGACCAGGAATTTGTCCTCACTGTCGGTTGATTCCACGCGAAGGGCTAGGTTTTTCTCGGTTTCTTTGAAAAGCCGGTCTCTCAGGTGACGGGAAGTCACGAATTTTCCTTCTTTGCCGAAGAAAGGGGAGTTGTTGATCGTGAAGAGCATGTTCATGGTCGGCTCATCGATCGAGATTCTTGGAAGCGCCTCGGGATTCTCGGCGTTTGCGATGGTGTCACCGATCTCGAAATCCTCGATGCCCATTACCGCACAGATATCACCGGCATTCACTTCGGATACTTTCACTCTTCCCAGGCCTTCAAAGGTCTGAAGCTCTTTCACCCGCATCTTTTTGATGGATCCGTCAGCCTTGCAAAGCGCAATTTGCTGGTTTTCGGTGATGGTGCCTCTTTTTACGCGTCCGATGGCAATACGGCCCACGAAGTTGGAATAATCCAAAGAGGTGATCTGCATCTGCAGGGAGCCTTCCTCGATTTTTGGGGCGGGAATGTACTCCAGGATGGCGTCCAAAAGAGGGAATATGCTGTCTGTTGGGTTTTTCCAGTCCGGCCCCATCCAATTCTGCTTGGCAGAACCATAAAGGGTATGGAAATTCAATTGCTCTTCGGTCGCGTCCAAGTTGAACATCAGGTCAAATACTGACTCATGCACTTCGTCCGGACGGCAGTTTTCTTTGTCTACTTTGTTTACTACGACGATTGGGGTCAGGCCCAACGCCAGGGCTTTGCCCAATACAAACCGGGTCTGCGGCATAGGCCCCTCAAAGGCATCCACCAAGAGAATAACGCCGTCGGCCATCTTCAGGACACGCTCCACTTCACCGCCGAAATCTGCGTGACCAGGCGTGTCAATGATGTTGATCTTTGCGTCCTTGTAGCGGACAGACACGTTTTTGGAAAGAATGGTGATCCCTCTTTCACGCTCGAGATCGTTGTTGTCCAGGATCAGGTCCTGAAATTGTTGGTTTTCTCTGAAGATTTGAGAAGCGTGGATGATCTTGTCCACGAGGGTTGTTTTACCGTGGTCAACGTGAGCGATGATCGCGATATTCCGAATATTCTGCATGGTTTGCCTAATTGAGGGCGCAAAATTACGAAGAATATTTCGGAGTAAGGTTATCTGTCCGTGAAGTTTGAACCCCGGACGGGAGGCAATGCCGCAAGGTTGAAAAGGTTGGGTATTGGAAGCTTGGCGGAAATGGTGCTATTTGGGATCGGTTTGACCCGATTTGCCTATGCTTAAGCTGTTCTTTCCCCTTGCGGCCCTGCTGTTTGTTGCCTGGATTTTGGCCTGGATATTTTTCGGGCTGGAAGGTTCCGGGCTGCCCTTGATCGGTTTTTTCGTTTCCTTCGGTTTGGGATGCAGGAGCAGGGAAGCACTGAAGGGGTTCGGTTTTCCCGTTGCGATTTTTGGGGTGGTGGCTTTGTCGATGTTTTATCCGCAGTATTTTCAGGAAATCAGGGGCTATTCCCTGTCCAACCTGATCACGCCGTTGATTCAGGTCATCATGTTTGGGATGGGCACTTCCCTGAGCCCAAGGGATTTTTCCGAAGTGGTGAAAAGCCCCAAATCGGTATTGATCGGTGTTTCCGCCCAGTTTTTGATCATGCCCCTGCTCGGGTTTTTCCTGGCAGGCATCAGTGGACTGAGCCCGGAGATCGCCGCAGGGATCATTCTGGTCGGCTGCTCTCCGAGCGGGACGGCCTCCAACGTGATGGCCTACCTGGCCAAAGCCAACCTGGCGCTTTCCGTGACGCTGACTTCCATCACCACCCTGATGGCCCCGCTGATGACCCCGCTGCTTATGAAATTGCTGGCGGGGCAGTTTATCGAGATTGACTTGCTGAAGATGATGTGGGACATCGTGAAAATGATCCTGCTCCCGATTGCCGCAGGGCTGATTTTCAACAAGGTTTTGAAAGGCAAAGCGGCTTGGCTGGACCGGGCCATGCCCCTGGTTTCCATGCTGGGGATTGCCTTGATCATCCTGGTCATCACGGCAGCAGGGCGGGATAGCCTGCTGAGCATCGGGCCGCTGTTGATCGCCTTGGTGACGATCCACAACCTGTCGGGCTATGGAATCGGCTATTTGTTCGGCAAACTGTTTGGCTTGGAGGAGCGGGACTGCCGGACCGTTGCGATCGAAGTCGGGATGCAGAATGCCGGCTTGGCTTCGGCTTTGGCGAAGTCCCTGGGGAAAATCGCCACAGTGGGCTTGGCCCCGGCGGTTTTTGGGCCGATGCAGAATGTGACCGGGTCGATTTTGGCCACCTTTTGGGGTAAGCGGGAAATTCCAAAAAAATAGACAGGCGACTATACACCAATTCTGACGTTTTGCTGTTTTTTATTCAGGCCTTACTTGTTCTTTTATGTGGAAAATCCGGTTTGTCGCTTTCCTTTTTTGGTTTCTCGGTGTGTCCGAAGTCTATTCCCAGGAAAAATTTGTCATCGAATTATACGGCGGCCCTTCCAAGGCCTTTTTAACCTATCAGGTGATTCCAAACAATTATTTCATTTCGCCAAGCAATGAAGTCAGTTGGCACATCGGTTCCAACTTTCTTTGGGGATTGAAAAATGACTGGCAGCTCACAGCCCAGCTTGAATTTTTCAAACGCGAACTCGGGACCTATGGCATTTTCAAACCCACAGATACGCTGCAGATTACAGGCTATTCTACCGAGGGGATTCCCCTGCTTGCATTGGGAGTGCGAAAAACCTGGGGAAATCTCTACCTCCAGCCCAGTCTAAGTCTAATGAAGAGCCCCTCGGTATTGGACAGTTACGAAAGCTCTGAGGAATGGAATGGGATTCCGCTCGGGGTCAGGTCGATTTCGGATTTGGGAATGGGGATCAGATTGGAAGGGGGGATGAAGGTCTACAACCGACGAGGAAATTATTTCAATACGGGGCTGCGGTATCAGCAGGGGCTTTGGGTAATGGACAAAATGAATGCTCCCGTGCGATACAATGAGCGGATTGAGCATGTGCTGTCAGTTGACAGCAGAGGCTCGTATCTGGGTTTGTTTGTAGGATATGGGATCAACGGTGTCAATTTGAAGTCGCCCATCAGCCATTCGCCAAAGCGCCTATACAATGACAGTAAATTGCTAAAGCACGACCTTTCCTTGCAAAACGGTTGGTATTTCATGATGTATGGAGGATTGAGGAGGAGGAATTTCCCTCTGTCTAACGACTACACCTACACGAATACCAGTGGACAGTTTCAAGCCGTATTGGGCTATTACCGAAACGGGTTTTCCGTGGAATCAGGGTATGGGGGTTTTAGCTATAATGCCAACTATCAGATCGATTACGAAGGGGAAGAGGCTTTGATTATGAGATGGGAGCAATTCAGTATGCCTGTGATTTCCCTGACTTTCAAGTATCAAATCCCGCTTAACGATCAAAAAACCGTAAGAATTGGCCCTAGTTTCAGTTCTTATTTTGTGCTAAAGGATCAGAGTAAGTATTGGTTTACCGCCACCGGAGCCGGTAGCATCACGAGAGGCGACAACAACTATGAGTATGCCTACGAAGAATATTCAGATCGGGAACTGGAACATGGCAGGGTCGCGTTCAATGCTGGTTTTCTGGCAGAAATCACTGTTTTCAACTCCAGTTTTCTGACTTTTAAGCTTTCCAGAAACTTTGCTTCGCCCGACTTTGTGAAAATCAATGCCGACTACGTGATCAACGGCACGCCGGTTTCGGTCGAAAGCGTCGGCAACATCGATGGGTTTTTGATTGATCTGGGCTACAAGCTCCCACTTAAGATCCTAAACAAACAACTCAAATCCGGGCGAAAAACTTTGATCTGACACTCCTTCCCAAAACGGGGCATGGAAGGGAAACCGAAAATCCAGACTTTATCTCCCAAATCCGGTTTTGGGTCATTTTGATTGCTTCTCCAGTTCGGGATTTTTAAAAAAGGAACAGCCGATCAGGCTTTTTTTGGCCGGACATTGCTTTTGGGGATACTGACTCTGGGGCTTGCTTCGGTCGGCCAGACTTTTCCTTCAAATAGAATCCCCTGTCAGCCGGATCCAATAAAGTTCCAGATGTCTTGGGGGGCTGTACCTTGTGGGGATTGCAGTTTTTTTGAAATTTTTGCCAAGGATCAGAGGAAATGACTTTGGGATTAAGAACGGATTTTTCTCACCGCCAAGGCAGAGAATTGCTGGGATGGAAGCAAAAAACCTGTATTCGGATGAGCTGCTTTTTCTTTTTCATTTGCTTCATCTGCGCATCTGCAGCAAAAATTCGGATATTCAAACGCCCAAAATCTGATCTTACCATGACCAAGTGTTTTGCCAATGCCCTCCTCTCCCTTATCCTGGTTTTTGGAGTTTTTTCCACCCTTCCGGCCCAAAGCAGGGTCAGTTTTCAAAGTAACCATGAATCCCTAAATCAGGCTTTTGCCTGGGCAAAAGACAAAGCCCTGTCCTTTGCACATGACGGCGGGGATCCGGTGGGCCCCTGGTATGAAGCAGCACTGCCCAACCGGGAGGCTTTTTGCATGCGTGATGTGTCCCATCAGGCCATTGGCGCGGAATTGCTCGGCTTGGGAAGCCACAACCTCAATATGTTCCGGAAGTTTGCCGAAAACATCAGCGTCGAGAAAGATTATTGTTCTTATTGGGAAATCAACCGTTATGACAAGCCTGCACCGGTGGATTATGAAAACGACCGGGATTTCTGGTATAACCTCCCGGCAAATTTTGATGTGGTCTACAATGCCTGGAGGCTCTATCGCTGGACAGGCAATCCTGCCTACGTGGAAGGTCCCGAATTCCGAAATTTCTATGCGCTGAGCATGAATGAATACGTGGATCATTGGGATTTGGGGGCGGAGGAGATTGCCTCGCGCAACCGGGATCTGCACAGCAGCGGGGCCAAACGCTTTGGAAGCAGCCGGGGCATTCCCACGTACAACGAAGGCGGTCGGGGAAAAACAAGGTTGGGGATTGACCTTTCCGCTTCCCTGATTGCTGCATACCAGGCCTATTCGCAAGTATTGAAAGCCCAGGGAAATCCGGCAGAGGCGGAAAAATATGCCGGGAAGGCAAATCTTGAACAGGAGTTTTTGGAGGAGTTCTGGTGGGACAGGCAGAGGAAAGAATACCGCTCCATCCAGTATGAAGATCAGAGCTTCGATTACTTCATGGTGGAGGACAATCAGGCCTACCTCCATTACCTGCTTTACTATGGAGCAATTTCGGATCAGAGCCGTATTCAGCAACTGACGGATGCTTACCTTGCGAGTTACCCCAAGCTGACCGTGGAGCTGAAGTCATACCTGCCGATCATTTTTTATGAAAATGGCTATTCGCAAGTCGCCAATACCATGCTCGTGGAGCTGTGCAGTCCGGAAAATGGAAGACGGGACTATCCGGAAAACTCCTACACCGTCATCGAGCACATTGCACGGGGACT
>CAZGYC010000069.1:0-1795 GCA_964530015.1 uncultured Limnohabitans sp.
GATGGGCTGTGATTTCCCTGATAATATAACAGGATGAAAGCAATTCACAACGTTTCTCATCATATAAGAAATTACCGTATGCTGTGATTTCCCTGATAATATAACAGGATGAAAGCAATTCACAACGTACGTTCTCAGATAACCGATATTCCAACTGCTGTGATTTCCCTGATAATATAACAGGATGAAAGCAATTCACAACGCCTCGCTCGATAAAGTCCGTAACCCGTCGCTGTGATTTCCCTGATAATATAACAGGATGAAAGCAATTCACAACTATAACGGTCGGATTATTTGCGCTCGGTGGGCTGTGATTTCCCTGATAATATAACAGGATGAAAGCAATTCACAACTGGGTGTGAAGCTCGTCCCGCACGGCGTCAGCTGTGATTTCCCTGATAATATAACAGGATGAAAGCAATTCACAACGAATTGTCATAGGAATGAATTAGGTTTACTGCTGTGATTTCCCTGATAATATAACAGGATGAAAGCAATTCACAACAGATGATGATGGGTTATCCGAAAGACTATGCTGTGATTTCCCTGATAATATAACAGGATGAAAGCAATTCACAACAATGTCTCTCCAGATCTTTCGGTGATAATGCTGTGATTTCCCTGATAATATAACAGGATGAAAGCAATTCACAACGCTACTGCCTTGTATCGGTCGTGGTCAAGTGCTGTGATTTCCCTGATAATATAACAGGATGAAAGCAATTCACAACTCAAAGATTTGTTAAGCTTATATCTCTCTTGCTGTGATTTCCCTGATAATATAACAGGATGAAAGCAATTCACAACCTTCACTCTCGATTCATTTTCGCTTCTTTTGCTGTGATTTACCTGATAAGATAACAGGATGAAAGCAATTCACAACGGGATCCGTGGGTGGGCTTTCCGTCAGGAAGCTGTGATTTACCTGATAAGATAACAGGATGAAAGCAATTCACAACAGGACTTGAAGGAGCTGAAGAAAAGGTTTGGCTGTGATTTACCTGATAAGATAACAGGATGAAAGCAATTCACAACGAGCCGCGCCATAGGCTTTCTTCGTCTGCGCTGTGATTTACCTGATAAGATAACAGGATGAAAGCAATTCACAACTAGTGAAGGCTTCGGATTGCTTTGATCAGTGCTGTGATTTACCTGATAAGATAACAGGATGAAAGCAATTCACAACCAAAAGTCGTAAATCTAAAGCTGTAAAAAAGCTGTGATTTACCTGATAAGATAACAGGATGAAAGCAATTCACAACTAGGTAGGATTCAACACTTCCTGAAGTCTGCTGTGATTTACCTGATAAGATAACAGGATGAAAGCAATTCACAACGAACTCGTCCAGCTCTTCCAAAACGGTAATGCTGTGATTTACCTGATAAGATAACAGGATGAAAGCAATTCACAACACTTTGTGTTGCATGATTTCCAGTGGTGCAGCTGTGATTTACCTGATAAGATAACAGGATGAAAGCAATTCACAACTGAAAATAGGGGTTATGGTTCATTTACATTGCTGTGATTTACCTGATAAGATAACAGGATGAAAGCAATTCACAACATAACAATTAGAACGAGTTAAAGTTGCCAAGCTGTGATTTACCTGATAAGATAACAGGATGAAAGCAATTCACAACGGATGAGATCTCTATATGAGTTGATTCGAGCTGTGATTTACCTGATAAGATAACAGGATGAAAGCAATTCACAACGTACCCTTGTTGAATATACGAGATATTTTGCTGTGATTTACCTGATAAGATAACAGGATGAAAGCAATTCACAACAGAA
>CAZGYC010000069.1:1895-24055 GCA_964530015.1 uncultured Limnohabitans sp.
ATTTTGCTGTGATTTACCTGATAAGATAACAGGATGAAAGCAATTCACAACAGAATCTTGAAACAAAACTTGAAGAAAAGGGCTGTGATTTACCTGATAAGATAACAGGATGAAAGCAATTCACAACAAGAACGAATTTTACATTGTATCAACACCCGCTGTGATTTACCTGATAAGATAACAGGATGAAAGCAATTCACAACCGCTTTTTTCCCATCAAATCTTCCAATTAGGCTGTGATTTCCCTGATAATATAACAGGATGAAAGCAATTCACAACCCAAAACCACACTGGAGCGCATAAAGCGGGGCTGTGATTTACCTGATAAGATAACAGGATGAAAGCAATTCATAGCCCCTTGGTTTTAAGATGCTCACAAAGCCTCTGCTGTGATTACCTTGGCTATGCAGTAGGTTAGCGCATAATGACTGAAATATTGTCCCATTTATATATCGGTAATTCTATATTATATGGTATGGAAAACCATCTTCATCAACCAATGTCCAATGACTGAGATGTGGGGATGTTTGACGAGTCATGGGGTTTTACACGCAATTTGGCTTTTGGTGTCGGTGGTTTATGGGAAGATTGGTAAGACAAGGCGCATGGAAATGATCGATGGCCTTCGTTTTAGCCGGGTGGCGGGGTGGCCAAACTTCGCCCAGGGGTTGCTGTTTGACCACTTTCCAATGAAGTTTTCGATTCGGCTAAGCAAGTTCAGCCCTTTCAGGGCGGTCATTCCCATCATCGATTTTTGTTCACTTCGGTTTCATCATGGACTATTGAGAAGTCCGGGGTTGTCACAAAACCCAGATGAACAGCATGGGATTTCAGTAGTTGGGATTTTTCCAGATGCCTGCCTGTACAAATCAGATGCTGTCACTATTTATTTAATGAGACAGCCTCTTTTGTCATACCAATATGGTTGCCCGCAATGATCCCAGGCCCGAAATCCGAAATCCCGGATTGCCATTTCGCCTTTTTTTTCCTAACTATAATCTGAAACCCGGAAAACCCTGGAATCGAGCATGACTCAACGCTCACACACTGGGATGATTATCAGCCATGGGAGACAGGCTATCCCGTTTCCTTCGTCACGGGACAGGTTATGGCCTATAAAAATCAAATTATAATCATTATGAAACAGCAACTCAACCGCCGGGATTTTCTCCGCTATTCTGTACTTACCACACTGGGATTGCAGTTTTTGCCCTATTCCGGCCTCCGGGCAGCGCCATCCGACCGGGTTCGGATTGCCCATATCGGCCTGGGTGGGATGGGGCTTGCCCATCTGAACTGGTTTGCAAATCTGCCCGAGGCGGAGATTGTCGCCCTCTGCGATGTGGACACCCACCGGGCCAATGAGGCCTTGCTTGCCTTGAAGAAAGTCCATCCCGACACCAAGGCGGAAGTTTTTCAGGATTTCAGAAAAGTCCTGGAGCGTTCCGATATTGATGCGGTGACGATTGCCACGCCGGACCACTGGCATGCGCAGATCGCGGTCTTGGCGTTTCGGGCGGGCAAGGATGTGTATGGTGAAAAGCCGCTTTCCTACTCGCTCCGAGAAGGGCAGTTGATGCTCAAAGCCCAGCAGGAAACAGGGAGGATCTTTCAGTTGGGAACCCAGATCCACGCCGGAGACAACTACCATCGCGTGACCGAGCTGATCCAATCCGGGGAATTGGGCAAGATCAAGACTGTCCGGCTCTGGAAAACCGGCGAGCCACCCCTGATCCCCGCGCTGACTTACCAGACACCCCCGGCCAATCTGGACTGGGACATGTGGCTGGGCCCTGCCCCGTTGGCGGATTATGCGCCGGAAAAGTGCCATTTCAACTACCGGTATTTTATGGAATACTCAGGAGGCGTTTTTCAGGACTTTTGGTGCCATATCGCAGATGTGGTCTGGATGTCCATGCCACCGCGGGGCCTGAAAAGCATCATGGCGAATGGGGAAAAGTCCGACGGAATGGGCGATACGCCCAAGTGGATCGACGTGGATTTCAAGTTCAAAGGCCTTGATCTCCACTGGACTTCTGTTCCGCCCAATGTCCCGGGGGCAAAGGACCGGGGAATCGGAGCCTATTTCGAGGGAAGCAAAGGAACCTTGGTATGTGATTACGACACTAGGGAAATCCGGATCAATGGTCAGGTGCTGGAGGATATCCCGGAAATCCCCAAGACAATCCCCAGGTCTCCCGGCCACCAACAAAACTTCCTGGATGCCGTGAAATCCCGCGCCCAGCCCGAATCCCACCTTGCGTATGCGAGGGAGATGACCCTGCCCATGCACTTGGCACTTTCTTCTTTTAGACTGAAAAGAACCCTGAAATGGAACGCGAAAACAGAGGCTTTCAAAAATGACCCGGAGGCCGACGCCTTGCTTTGGAGACCCTATCGGGAAAAATGGAACCTGATTGGTGTGTAAACCTTTGAATTTCACTATCTTTTGTTCTTTGCTGCCCAGATAATATGGAAAACTATACACTTTTGATCAACGGAAAAACGCAGGATGTCACTGCGGTGGAAGACATGCCCTTGCTATGGGTGATCCGGGATTTGTTGGACATGAAAGGCACCAAGTTTGGCTGCGGTCAGGCGCTTTGCGGGGCCTGTACCGTTCACTTGGACGGAGAGGCTGTGAGGTCATGTAATGTGCCCGTCTCTTCGGTAGGAAGCGGCGAAATCACCACGATCGAAGGGCTGTCCGAAGACGGAAGCCATCCGCTGCAAAAAGCCTGGGTGGAGCACATTGTGCCCCAATGCGGATACTGCCAGTCCGGCCAGATCATGAACGCTGCGGCGTTGTTGACGAAAAATCCACGCCCCTCAGAAGCGGAAATCGAAACGGCCATGGAGGGAAACCTCTGCCGCTGCGGAACCTATAATCGAATCAAAGATGCCATTGTGACGGCGTCAAAATCCCTCTAACCCTTCCAAAACCAGAAGCACATGATGCCTAATTTGCCATTTTTGAAAAAAGAGAAGACAAGTGCTTCGGCCCTGCTCAGCACAGGGAATCGCAGTGAGATCTTCAGGGCTTCAAGAAGGGATTTCCTGAAGATCGGCTCTCTCGCCGCAGGCGGGTTTGTCTTGGGGGTCAATTTCCAGTGCAGTGGACCCAAAGGGGAACTGCTCACTTTCGCACCGAATGTTTTTGTGTCTATCGGTTCGGACAATATCGTCACGATCTTGGCCCACCGCTCCGAAATGGGAACCGGCATCCGAACCTCCCTTCCGATGATTGTCGCAGACGAGCTCGGCGCCGATTGGAGTCTTGTGAAAATCGTACAGGCCGAAGGAGACGAAGACAAATACGGCAACCAAAATACGGATGGGTCTTTTTCCGTGAGGATGTTTTATGAACCGATGAAAAAGGCCGGAGCTACGGCCCGCCAGATGCTGGTGCAGGCTGCGGCCAAGGAATGGGGCGTGGAACCGTCGGAATGCGATACCGAAAACAGCCATGTTGTTCTGAAAGGCGGAAGCAGGAAAATCCCGTTTGGTGACTTGGTGGCCCAAATCCAGGCAATGGAAATTCCAAAGCCAGCCGATGTGACGATGAAGGAGTTTTCCTCCTACAAACTGGTCGGTACCGGCGTTCCGATCTACGATGTGAAGGACATCGCGACGGGTAAGGCGGTATTTGGGGCCGATGTCAATCTGCCGAATATGCTGATAGCGGTCGTCCGGCGCAGTCCGGTGGTCGGCGCCAAGGTGGTTTCTTTTGACGGTGAAAAAGCATTGGCCGTTCCCGGAGTAAAGAAGGTCGTAAAAATAGATGGACCTGGTCTTCCTGCCGGTTTGGACAAGCCTTTGGAAGGGATCGCTGTGTTGGCGGAGAATACCTGGGCAGCGATCAAAGGCAGCGAGGCCTTGGAAATCGAATGGGATTTGGGCCCAAACCAAACCTACAATTCAGCGGTGCAACTGCGGGAAATGCTGAAAAGCACCGGAACAAATGGAACGGTGAAACGGCAACGCGGAAATTTCAGCCAAGCAAAAGCCTCTTCCGGAAAAGTACTCGAAAAGACCTATCTAGCGCCATTCTATGCCCACTCGACGATCGAGCCACCGGCGGCCATTGCCGACGTAAAAGCCGACGGTTCTGTCGAAATCTGGGCTCCAAGCCAGCATCCCCAGTGGGCGAGAGGAGCCGTGGCCGGTGCATTGGGAGTGGAGCTTTCCCAGGTAAGGCTAAATGTCACACTTCTGGGCGGAGGGTTTGGGAGAAAGTCCAAGCCGGATTATGTGGTGGAGGCCGCGCTGCTGTCCAAGGCGGTCGGGGTTCCCGTTCGGGTCCAATGGACCCGGGCCTGTGATCTGCATCATGATTTCTATCATTCCCACAGCGCACAGCGAATTGTGGCTACTTTGGACGGGACGGGTAATCTCACGGGCTGGAACCACCACACCGTTTTCCCGGCCATCGGATCGACCAACAGCCCGACTCCGCCATCAGACGGCGAATTGGATCTGGGCTGTCGGGATTTTCCCTATGACGTACCCAACATCCGAATCGAATCCCATGAATCCACAGCGCACACCCGGATCGGCTGGTTGAGATCCGTGAGCAATATCCATCACGCGTTTGCGATCTGCTCCATGCTGGACGAGATTGCCGAGGCCAGGGGAGTGGATCCCGTAGACCAGGCGATACAACTGCTGGGAGAAGACAGGGATATCGCCTTTTCCGGCGAGATGGTCGGCGACTATGGCAATTACGGTGAGGCAATCGGGGACTTTCCCTGGAACACAGGCCGTATGAAAAAAGTGATCGAAACAGTGGCCGAAAAGTCAAACTGGAAGCAAAATCTGGCAGCGGGGAAAGCGGTCGGTTTTGCCGCGCACAAGAGCTTTCTGACGTATGTCGCCTGTGTGGTGACCGTGGAAAAAGACGCTGCGGGAAATCTGGTTATTCCGGAAGTTCACTATGCGGTGGATTGTGGTATCGGAGTAAATACCGACCGGATTCGCTCCCAGTTTGAGGGCGGGGCCCAGTTTGCGACCAGCCTGGCCACGACCTCGGCGATCACCTTGGAAAACGGACGGGTGAAGCAAAACAACTTTGATACCTATCAGATCATCCGGATGCCGCAGGCTCCGAAGAAGATCCATGTCCATATCGTACCAAGTATGGAAAAGCCCACGGGAGTGGGAGAGCCGCCCGTTCCGCCGTTTATCTCGGCCCTTGCCAACGCGGTGTATAAGCTGACGGGAAAGCGGAATTACGAATTGCCGTTTAAAATTTAGTTGGGATAGTGCCAAAAGGCTTCAGACCAAACCGGGAGCAATACCATTGCATTCCGCTGGATTCGGTTTGAATGCTTTTTCCGAAAATCCCTGAACAGTTCCCGCAGATTTCCGCAGAAAAGGACACGGATTCCCACAGATTTTTTGTCGCCGGACTTCTTCCGTCTTCCAGCCACCGGGCACCGGACATCGGACTCCCGGCTATCGGGACAACATCCAACACCCGGAAAAATCACTGTTTGTACCTGCCTTGCCAAGCAAAGGGTTTTGTTTGGGGAAGGTGGACTCAACGGTGTATTTGGCTGCTGGGACTTTGCGGGTATATCCATCAAAAAAAAACCGGGGGAGAACATCTCCCCCGTTTTCCGATTAACATTGGCCCGATCTATCTACTATTTTTATTTTGCGTCCCATGACAATCGGGTAGTCAGATTGTCTGTTGGGTTTGTTTTGGCATAGTTCCCCGTATTGCGGGCCTTCCCTGAACCCTCAATATGCCCAAGGGCTTGGAGGCCTGCTTTGCCGATCAGAATGCTCCGCCCGGAATGAAAGTCCGCCTGCATTCGTTTTTTCGGCTTGCCCCAGTTTTCGTTGGACAAGAGTGTCTTGGTGTTTCGAAAATTTAATACAACAAGAGTCCTTTGACTCCTTATTTTTGTTTTTATAGGTCAACTTTACGAAAAAAAATGATTAAGTGCTTTATAATTAAAAATTTATTTTCAAAATATTTTACCTTTCAAAAAATTATTTTGCAAAAGTATGCCCGGATCGGGTATTTTGACTGAATTTCCCTTTGGGAAATTTTTCGTTTTTTGGACTTTATTTTGCTTTTCCCGTCGGTGAAATCGGAGAGGCCAAAATCCGCTCTTCGGGATTTCGGATTTCGGATGTGCGATTTTAACAGACATCCGGCATCGGTCACCGGACATCCAGCATCAGACACCCGTCATCGGACACCTTTCATATTCCGTACTTCAGCCTTCTGAATTGGCTCCTCAGCCAGGGCCTGTAAATCCAGGGCGGGAATTCCCCGGTTCAGGAATGTTTTGCAGGGTTTTCGCTTAGCTCGGTTCATGTTTGTACTTTTGGACATGCAATTTTTCCGCCCTGCTTTTCTGGTTTTCCCGTTGCTTGTGTTCCAGGCCCAGGCCGTTTTTGCGCAGCTCAAAGACGGCGCAGCCTCATCGTCCACCTTCGGAATACCAGTCCATACCATCGAAAACCCGGTCTTGGAAGAAATCAGCGGCTTGGCCTTTTCCCGAAACCATCCCGACAGATTCTACACCCACACGGACAGCGGAGGAGAGCCGGCAGTTTATGTATTGGATTCTTTGGGCAATGAATTGGGAAAAATCTTTTTGGAAGGGGTCGAAAACCGGGACTGGGAGGACATAGCCGTGGGACCGGGGCCGGGAGGAAGAGCCTACGTCTATGTCGCCGAAATCGGGGACAATCTCGGGGTACATCCCAGCGTCCGGATCTTCAGGTTTGCCGAGCCGGATATGGTTTCGGGCGAATTTGCCCTCAAGCCTGAAGCGCTGACCTTCACCTATCCCGATGGGGCCATGGATGCCGAAAGCCTGTTTGTCGATCCGATCTCCGGAGACTTGTTTGTGGTATCCAAGAGAGATCGCCTAAATACCCTTTTCCGCCTCAAATCCGATGATTTTGGCAAAAAGGATGTGGTAGCGGAGGAGCTGGTCAAGCTGCCCTTTACCGGTGCCACGGGAGCCGACATCAGCCAGGACGGAAGCAAAATCCTGATCAAGAATTACTTCAAAGTGTACTGTTGGGAGCGAAGAAAGGGACAAGCAATAGCCGAAGCGTTGTCACAAACTCCGGTGGAGCTGCCCTATGTGCCGGAACCCCAGGGCGAGGCGATCGGCTTTCGGCCAGACGGAAAGGCTTACTATACGATCAGCGAAAAGCGTTTTGATATCCTGCCGGTTTTGTACCTGTACCTCCTGAAAGACTAAGCCATGCAAACCAGCGAAACGATCCTGATGGTCCGTCCGGCCAATTTTGGGTTTAACGCGGAGACGGCGGAGAACAACTTTTACCAGAAAAAAGACGGGCGTGCTGCCCTTGAGATCCGGGAACTGGCACGAAGGGAATTTGACGGCTTTGTGGCCATGCTGAAAGATCAGGGGGTAGGCGTACTGGTGGTCGAAGACACCGAAAGTCCCGCCAAGCCCGACGCGGTATTTCCCAACAACTGGTTGAGTACCCATGCCGATGGGAAATTGATCCTGTATCCGATGTTTTCTCCGATCCGACGGCTGGAGCGGAGAAAGGACATTGTGGAGCGGCTGATCCATTCGGGATTTAAAGTCAATGAAATCATCGACCTCAGTTTTTTTGAGGAAAGCGGACAATTCCTGGAGGGTACGGGCAGCATGGTGATGGATCACCGGGCTAAGGTGATTTATGCCTGCTTTTCGGAGCGAACCCATCCCGTTCCTTTGGATTACCTCGCCCAAATCTTGGGATACCGCGTCGTGGGGTTTGGGGCAGTTCAGGAGATCAATGGGACGGTCAATCCCATCTATCATACGAACGTGATGATGCATGTGGGAACGGATCTGGCAGTGGTTTGCCTGGAGAGCATCGCCAAAACCTCCGAGCGGCAGAAGGTCCAGGACTCCCTGACCAGGTCTGGCAAAAAGGTGATCCCGATCACTCCAAAGCAGAAATTCAGCTTTGCGGGGAATATGCTGGAAGTGAGCAATGACGGAGGGGAAAAGTTTACGGTGATGTCCCAGGCGGCGCTGGACTCTTTAAATGTGGGGCAGATCCAGCAGATAGAAAAGTACACCACCATCATCAGCCCATCCATTCCCACCATAGAAAAATTGGGAGGGGGAAGTGCCCGCTGCATGATGGCGGAGGTTTTTTTGGAGAAGGAGTCTTGAGTGAGAAAGACCCATCGCCCAAGCGAGACACTCGCGGGGGCGGAAGGAGAGCTGAAGTAGCCAGTGGTGGACGTCTGAATAGGATTCAGAATACCGTGAGACACTCACGGGGGCAGGGAGATATATCGCCCAAGCGAGCTCCACTCGCTTGCTGCAGATGAAATCGAGCCTACAGGAGGCAGACAGGCATGACGAAGAACGTCACACAGGGATGTATTTACCATGCGAGACAGGCTATAGGCCCCTGAAATCAATTAAGAACATAAAATATTCTGTTCGAATACTGTTTAGTTGACCCAAGTGGCTTGATTGCTTGTGGTCCGTGAGTGGACACTCACGGGGCGGAGAGGACCCTCAGCAGTACAGGAGGTTGCAGT
Organism: uncultured Limnohabitans sp.; assembly: GCA_964530015.1. Taxonomy (GTDB): domain Bacteria; phylum Bacteroidota; class Bacteroidia; order Cytophagales; family Cyclobacteriaceae; genus Algoriphagus. The sequence goes on from CAZGYC010000069.1 coordinate 10,438, forward strand.
TGCTAGTGACCAGTGAGTGGTTGTAAACTGGTACTACTTACCACTCACTACTTACCGTTTACTAGTTACTGCCTGCCTTTTACTGCGGCTGATCACTGCAAACTGCTCCGCTCCCGTGATTTCTTCCCAAAGTCACAGCAGGCGGAAATTTCTACAACTCCAATCGCTCCAAGACTTCTTTTGGGGTCAAGACCGCTAAATTGGATTTTTTGAAGTCCTTTTTGTTTCGGGTAATTATCCAATCAAGTTTGTTGATTTCGGCAGCGGAATTTTGGATAGAATCCTCAAAGTCAAAGAAATTGGATGACATAGCGGAAAAAATGGTGTTTTTATCAACGGAAAGAACTTCCAGGATGCTTGTGAGATCCCAAATAAACTCCAGCGCAACCCTTCGCTCTTTTTCTTTTTGGATGACGAAGTAGATGTCTTTTATGGAAGTGGCAGTAATGTAACCTACGATGGTTCCTGAATTCAGATTTTCAAAGATTTTGAAAGAGCCCTCGTAAAACCCTGCCCGTTCCAGGGCGATATCAAGAATGATATTTGAATCCAGGAGAGCTTTGATCATAAGTGTTTTTTTTCCAGAAACTCCATCCTGGTTTTCTCAATGTTTCCCTCAGAACCTTTGATGACTCCGGTCCATTTTTTGACAAAATCCAATGCCTTGCCCTCTGCAGTCGTCTTGGGGAGTATCAGCACATCAATTTTTTGATTTTCCAAGTGGAGATTTTTTGGCAATTTGATGGTGCCGTCTTCCGATACTAACGCTTCAAAAGAGATGATGCCCATGGCTGTTTGGTTTGTTGGCCAATTTAACGATTAATTGGATTTGGAGATTCAATTTCCAATTTTCCGCCCATTCACGGCGTATGCAGTGATCGGCTGCTTGTGAACAGCGAGTGATAAGTAGTGACACTCCGATACTACTTACCTTTACTGCTTACTGCTTACCATTTACTGCGACTGACCACTGAATGCTGCCCACTCAAATCCCCGTGTAATTAAACGGTGTGATGGCTTTCAGCTCCGATTTCAGCTCATCCGAAATAGCGAGGCCATCTACAAATACCGAGATCGATTCGTGGGTGATTTTGGAATTGGTGCGGGTGAGGTCGCGGAGGGCTTCGTATGGCTTGGGAAAGCCTTCCCTTCTCAGGATCGTCTGGATCGCCTCGGCCACCACGGCCCAGTTATCCTCCAGATCGGCATCGATTGCGGCGCGGTTGAGCTCCAGCTTGCCCAGGCCTTTTTGCAGCGACTCCAATGATATCAGCATGTGGGCCAGGGGAACGCCGATTACTCGCAGGACAGTACTATCCGTCAGGTCACGCTGCAGCCTGGAAATGGGGAGTTTGGCGGCCAAATGTTCCAAAAGCGCATTGGCGATCCCGAGGTTTCCTTCCGCATTTTCGAAGTCAATCGGGTTGACCTTGTGGGGCATCGCGGAGGATCCTACTTCTCCGGCTTTGATTTTTTGCTTGAAATAGTTCATCGCCACATATTGCCACACGTCCTTGGAAAGGTCCAGCAGGATGGTGTTGATCCGCTTCAAGCCGTCGAAAATCGCCGCCAGATTGTCGTAATGCTCAATCTGCGTGGTAGGATAGCTACGCTCCAGTCCGAGGAAGTTTTCCACGAAAGTGAATGCAAACTCGTTCCAGTCCACGTCGGGGTAGGCCACTTGGTGGGCATTCATGTTGCCGGTTGCCCCGCCGAACTTCGCGGAATAAGGCACCTGCTCCAGGAGTTCGAGCTGCTTTTTGAGACGGACCACAAAGACGTCGATTTCTTTTCCCAGGCGGGTAGGGGAGGCGGGCTGGCCGTGGGTTTTGGCGAGCATCGGGATTTCGTCCCATTCCTCAGCCAGATCCGTCAGGCGCTCAATCACCTCGCCCAAAAGCGGCAGAACCACTTCCCGGAGGCCGTTTTTCAGCATCAGGGGAGTTGCGGTGTTGTTGATGTCCTGGGAGGTCAGGCCAAAGTGGATGAATTCCTTGTAAGCGTCCTGGCCAAGCTGGCCAAACTTTTCCTTCAGAAAATATTCCACTGCCTTGACGTCGTGGTTGGTGGTGCGCTCGGTGGTTTTGATCCACTCTGCATCCGCCATATTGAAATGCCTGACAATCTCGCGGAGCTTTGTAAACAACCCATGATCAAAGTCTGCGAGCTGGGGCAGGGGCAGTTGGCAGAGCGCGATGAAGTACTCCACTTCCACATGTACCCGATACTTGATCAGGGCGAATTCAGAGAAAAAAGCGCGTAAAGGGGCCGTTTTGCCGGCATAGCGTCCATCCACTGAGGAGACGGCTGTCAAGGCATTTAATTCCATTCTGGATTGGTTTGGCGGGACAAAGAAATCTTGAGGCCGATTTTCGGAAGCCGCAAAGTTAAGCCTTTGATCCTAAAATCGGGATCAAAGCGGGAGAATTATCCGGCGGGGCCAAACTTGTTTTCCCCTTTCGGGGTTTATAAGGGAAATTCCGGGGGGGATGCCGATTTTCCCGGTTTTGGGCTTAATTTTGCAGCCAAATCACCAAAAAGCAGATGTTCAATTTCTTCAAGAAAAAGAAAGAAGAGGTAAAAGTCAATCCCTATTTGCCGCTCAAAGTAAGGGAAGTTGTGAAGGAGACAGCCGATACGGTTACATTGTACTTTGAGCAGCCTGAGCCTTTTTTGGACTATAAGCCTGGTCAGTTTTTGACTTTGGTGATGGAGTTTGACGGCAAAGAACAACGCCGGTCCTACTCGCTTTGCACATCGCCGTTCGTGGATCCTTTTCCGGGCATCTCGATCAAAAAGGTGGCTGGCGGCCTTTTTTCCAACTTTCTCACCGAGAAAATATTTCCGGGAAAGACCATTCATGTCCTGAAGCCGCTCGGGCATTTCACCACGGACTTTCATTCCAAAAACAGGCGGCATTTCTTCCTGATCGCGGCGGGCAGCGGGATCACGCCTATCATGGGGATTCTCAAGTCGGTTCTTGTCAACGAGCCAGATTCCATTGTCACGTTGATCTATTGCAGCCGAAACGAAGAGCAGATCATCTTCCGAGACCAGCTTAATCTCCTCGAAAAGGCAAACCCTGACCGACTGCAGGTCATCCACAACCTCAGCCAACCTTCCGAATCCTGGACTGGGCTGAAGGGGAGACTGTCCGCCGGCGTCTTGCGGGAGCTTTTCGCAAATGCGGAGTACGAAGAGCGCTACGAGGAAGTCTACTTCATGTGCGGGCCTGAGGAAATCATGGCGATGGCCAAGGAAATCCTGAATGGGCTGGGCGTGGAAAAAGAACGCATACACCAAGAAAGTTTCTATTCCGCAGCGGCGCATATCGCCCACGAGGAAGCCCTGGCCGGAATAAACCACGGAATCCTGTCAAGGGATGTGACCATCGTGCTGGAAGGCGATGAGCATCTGGTCACGGTCGACCCTTCCAAAACCGTGTTGGAGGCAGGTCTGGCCGCAGGCTTGAACATGCCCTATAGCTGCCAAAGCGGGCTTTGCACTGCCTGCCGAGGAAGGATAACAAGCGGGCAGGTGAAGATGGACGAGGACGCAGGCCTGAGTGAAAAGGAACTTGCCGCCGGATATGTGCTGTGCTGCGTGTCCCGGCCGTTGACCGACGACATCAAAATCACCATCGAATAAACAGCCCCAATTTTGGAACTACCCCAAATCCGCGTCATCTACCAAAGTACCGAAAGGCTTACTTTAATTCTTCTGATCATTGCCTTGCCGGCATTTGGCGTGGTATATCTCCAGCAGAGTTCCGGAAAGACAGCTTGGAACCTGCCGGAGTTTCCGGAGGTTTTTGAATGGTTTTTGGCCGTGTTTTCTTCGATGATCCTGGTGGCCCAATATGTGGTCTTTCACGGCAAAATCAAGTCGACCTTTGCGCAGTCAGGGCTTTTGCAAAAAGTGAAGACCTACTGTCGGGCGACAAGACAGCGTTTTCTGTTTCTTTTCGGGGTATCGCTCCTGGCTACCCTTGGGCTGCTTTTGAGCCAAAACCCGGTGTTTACGCTGATTTTTGCGGTTACGCTGGTTTTCTTTTCATTGGGCAAACCCAGTCCCGACCGAATGGCCCGCCTGATGAAGCTAAAAAAAGAAGACCGGGAGCTTATCAGGGAAGCGTCCCGGCCTGGGGATAATTAGAGATTTGAAATCCGATGCTTCGACTTTGCCCAGCATGGAAATTTGAAATTTGAAGCCAATTCCGAATTTCAAACTTCCAATCCCAAATTTTTAATTCACGATCGTGATGTTGCCTGAGGAGATATTTCCCCGCACCCAGGGACCGCTTCCGTTTTCGATTTCCAGGGATTTGCCGGTGTTGATTCCTCCCACTTTTAAGTTTCCGGAGGAGGCTTTCAGGGAGAAATTATACTCTTTCAGGTTGGATGGAGTCTGCACGTTGAAATTGCCCGATGTGCCACTGAACCGGGTGTTTTCACCAAGCCCGGCATTGTTGGCCCTTACGTTGCCGGAAGTGAATTGGATAGCGCCCAATTTGCCGATGTTGTTCAATTTGGCATTTCCGGAGGTGAGTTTCACGTTGATTTCTCCGGTTACATCGGTGGCATCCAGCGATCCGCTGGTGGATTCATAGTCCACGTCTCCCTTTATCGAATTGAAGGTGGCGTTTCCGGAGGTGAGTCCCGCCGAGATGTTTCCTTCCAAATTGGTCACCGTCAGATTGCCCGAACTCGCCCGAATCGAGAGGTTTCCCGCAATGTTTGTGGCAGTGAGTTTTCCTGAGGAGACTTTCAGGATGGTATTTTCATTTTTCACATTTTCCACCGAGATGTTTCCGGAGCTGCCTCTCAGATCCAAAGCGATGGCTTCGGGGCCGGTGATGTGGATGTGCCCTTTGTTTTTGGTGTTCCAGTTGTAGTTGTTTTGTTTCCTGGTATGGGTGATCTTCAGCACATCCCCGACTGTGACAAAAACGATGTCCTGATTGCTGTCATTGGATTGCAAAAATGCCTCCACATTGACTTCGGAGCCGGATCCGCCCTTGTAGCTGACATTGAGCCAACCGCTTTCGACCTCTATTTTCCGGATTCCGGGATAGGATTTGTTGGTGTCGACGATGACATTTTGGGCAAAAGCTGCTGCCGAGAGGAGCAGCATGGCGAGTGCCAGGGACAGTTTGGAGTAAAGCGTTTTCATAGTTGAAGGTTGTTTTTAAGATTAGTCTACTCTAATTCCGAAGCTCATGGCTTGGAGTTCAGGGCCTTTTCCGGCTTGGAAAAGGTCGTTGAGGTCATAGTTGAAAAACAGGGTGACATCACCGATGCCGATTTCGGAACGGACACCGTATCGGAAATTCTCCACATACATGTTGGATTTGGTGAAGTCTTTTTTCTTGTCGCCATCCGATTCATAGACAAACTTGCCTCTGCCGCCCAGCCGATAGCCGGCATATCCGCCCGTCCCGAATCGCATCTTCCCATTGCTGGTCCGCAGGGTGGGCACGACCGTGAGTGTGGCATAGGAGGCCGAGATCTTGGACTTGATCGGATCCGCGTTTGGATCGTTGATCACTTCGGTATAGTCCACAAACTCCAAGCCGTCGGGAGTTTTGACGGCCACGATGTTTTCGTCCTCAAATTTGAAATTGTACCAACTGACGCCGAGTGTGGATCGGAGGTGGAAGTTTTTGCTTGCTTTCCAGGTTCCGACTGACTGCAGGGAGACAAACCAGCTTCCCCAAGGCTTCACCTGCGGGGCGCCTTTGTCCACTGGCCAGACATTGATCCCGACTTCGGCTTCGAGGAAATTGTATTTGAATCTGGAGGACTTTTCAGAATGGTAGTTGTGGTATTGTTCGTGGTCGATTTCCCATTCGTAGGACTTGGAGCCGTCTTCATATTTGATGACATTCCAGGATTTCCCCAGGATGGTGTACTGTTTTTCTTTGGTGACGGATTTGACGGAATCCGTGCCTTGGGCAAATCCCTCAAGTGCAAACAGCACCAGAAAAACTGTGGTCAGGGTTGTTTTTTTCATTGTTGGTTTGGTTTAAAAATGTCGGAAAGGGGAGAAGGCTCTCCCCCTGAAGTGTCAGAAAACTATCCCAAACGTGATCGGGTTGAGCTCTGGCCCCTTTCCTTCCTGAAAGAGCTCGTTGAGATCGTAGGTGGTGAAGAATTTGACCCTTCCGACCCCGATTTCGCCCCGGATCCCGTAGCGGAGATTTTCCAGATAGAGCCCGGTGGCCTCTTTGTCTTTTTGGCGGCCGGAACCTTCCAGCTCATGATAGACGTACTTGGACTGTCCGCCCAGTCTGTAGCCGACGTAAGGGCCGGCAGCCAATCTCATCCCTTTTCGCCCTTGGTCATTCATCTTTCCAAAGTCCAGCTCCAGCATGGTGGTAGCCGTGAGGTAAGACGAGGAGATTTTGCTTTTGAATCCGTCGACGTCGGTTCGCTGGACAAATTCGATGGACTCCTCGCCGCGCACGGCCTGGTAGTCGCGGTTTTCAAACTTGAAGTTGTAGAAGTGAAAGCCGATGCCAAAATCCCAGTAGAAGCCTTTGGAGATCCGCTGGGCAGCCATCCAGTTGATGCCGACCATCCAGCTTCCCCAGCCTTTGACCGCATAGGGCTTGTCCGATGTGGGGAAGCTTCCGTTTTCGTCCAGGTAGTTGTTTACCCCAAGGTCGAGATTGAAATAGGACCTGAAGGGAGGGTCCAGGTTTTTTCGGGTGCCGGTTTCGACTTTCACCCGTGTGTTGTGGCCTGATTCATCGACATAGACCCGCATACCGGCCACATTTACCTCGGTCTGTCCGGAGTCTTCATAGACTTTGACGACTTCCTTGATGGTTCCGTCTTTTTTGCGGATTTCCACAATGGTCAATTCTCCGGTTTCTTCGTTTTTTTCCAGATCCAGCTCGCTGATGATCTGGTTGATGTTCATCAGTTTGAGTTTTTCGAAGTCCTCTTTGGACTCCACGATGATGAGGATTTTTCCGGATTTTCCGAATTCGACCACCACACTGTCCTTCGTGGCTTTGGACTCGGGCAAGTTGGATTGGTCCACCTGGCTGGAGGCAAATGCCACCTGGACCAGTGCCAAAAAGCAGACTAAAAGCAGGTATTTTTTCATAGGTAGATTCAATTACAAAGAGGGGTGTTGGTTTGGTTTTAGCGTTTTTCTCCCGCTTGGGCCTTCCTGGAAGTCAGGGAAGCGAAGAGGTTGTCTTTTTTGTCCTGAAGGCTGATCAGCCCGTCATCGACTTTGCCCAGCAATCCTTCCACCTGGCCTACGGTCTTGCCAAGCTCTGTGATCAGGTTTTTGTCGGGGGATTCTCCTTTTTTCACTCCGTTGGAGTAGATGCTCACCCGATAAAGCGGCTCTTCATCGGTGCTGGCAGGGGCTTGGGCAACCGTGGTTTCGAAGTCCGGAGCCTTCAGCGTCGGAGTACTGAGTGGAAGCTCATCGGCCTTGAGCTCCGGTACTGCGATGACGAGGGGGGATTCGATGGTCTTCTTTTCGGACTGGGCAATCAGATTTTGGGGAGCCGGAGTCAAAGCCGGAGTTGGTTTGGTTTTCTCAGTGGTATTGGCCTTTTTCCCCGGCTGGTTTTCCTTGATCAGGATTTCGGGTTTTTCTTCAGTTTTGACGATCTCTTGGGAGACGGTCGGAGTTTCGGGCTGGACTTCGGATGGGGTCTCTGTCTTTTCGGCAAGGAATGATTCCTCGGGAATCTGCCCCTCATTCGGCCAAAAAGAATAACCTGCGACCAGCAAGGCAGTCACCGAAGCAGCAATCGCCCACCAGATTCCCAGTTTGGGTTTGGACTGTTTTGGGAGCTGGCTTTCCAGCCTTTCCCAGGCGAGTGTACTTGGTTTTTCCCGGTGTCCTTCCAGCTTTTCCCTGAAATGCTGGTCGAATTGTTCGTTTGTCTTAGCCATGGTTCGTCTTGGTTTTGGGTTGCAGACTGGCAATTTTTTCCTTGAGGGCAGTTCGTGCCCGATTCAGTTGAGACTTGGAGGTGCTCTCGGTGATGCCCAGCAGGTCCGCGATCTCCTGGTGGGCATAGCCTTCGATCGCGTACAGGTTGAATACGGTGCGATACCCGACCGGCAGTCCCTGCACCAGTTCCATCAGTTCGGCGGCCTCCAGATGGGTCAGCTCGTAGTGTTGGTCGCTGTATTCGTACTCCGCCTCCAGGTTGACTTCCATCATCAGGTGGCGGTTGCTGCGCAGCGTCATCAGGGCCTGGGTGACCACAATCCGCTTCATCCAGCCTTCGAAGCTGCCCTTGTGCTGAAACTGGTGGAGTTTTTCGAAGATTTTCATAAAACTCTCGATCATCACGTCCTCGGCATGTTCGCGGTCTTTGAGGTACCGCATGCAGATGGCCAGGAATTTCCCCGAATAGGAATCGTACAAGTGACGCTGGGCTGACCGCTCGCCCTTGAGGCATCCTTTGATTATTCCTTCTTCGGTAGAAAAATTGGATCTGTTAAACATTCCGGTTGGCTTTCGAATAGGTAGATGCGGGGGGGTAAAAATTGGTTGCGCGGGGATCTGAAAAAAAGTTAAATATTTTCTCCGATAAAATAATAAGCCTGAAAATCAGTTGCTTCGTGATTTGGGCTTCGGGAAGGTGGGAGGTGATTTTTGCAAGAAGTAAGGGGAAGCTATCCGGTGTGGGGGAATTCGGAATCTGTTTGGCCCCGGTCAGAAGAGAATCTGCATACCAAATACTATGTAAGCGAAAACAGGAAAAACAGCAAGGCCATGGTCTGGATGCCCATTTGGGGTTGCCCCTCGGATTTCCCCTGCCTGTCTTGGTACCGGGCATAGCTCCCTGCGGGAAAGCACAGTCGATCCGTGGCACTATTTTCCCAAAACAGGGTATGGGACAAATTCGAGCTCGTCTCCGGGGATCTTGTCAAAAAGCTGGGCAACCCATCTTTCCTTGGCGGCTTCAATGAGTTCCTTGCTGGATGAGACAAAATTCCAGTCGATCAACCTACCCTCGGGAAAGGAATCTCCCCCAAAGATGTAAACCGTACTGTCGGCTTGGATGGTAAACTCGCACAGTGTGCTGTCTTTGGCGACCAAGATCTGTTTTGGGCCGAATGTGTTTCCCTCGCTTTCGATCCCTCCCTCCAGGATGTACAGTCCGCTTTCTCCAAAGAGATGATTGCCGAGGCTCAGGACTTGCTTTCTGCTGCTTTTGATTTCCAGCATGTACAAGTTGCTGTAAACAGGCACCGGCGAGCGGTGCCCCAAGACTTCTCCGGCGACCAGCTTGAACTCCACACCGTCGGCGTTCCAAGCCGGAAGTTTTTCGGCTTCGATATGAAAAAACTCCGGATCCATCTGCTCCAGCTCTTTGGGAAGCGCGACCCAGATCTGGAGTCCGTGCATGGTTTTGTCTGCGTGGCGCAGGTAGTCGGGAGTGCGTTCGGAGTGTACAATGCCTTTTCCGGCAGTCATCCAGTTGACCGCGCCCGGCTGGATTTCCACGGCATTTCCCAAGGTGTCACGGTGCATGATGCTTCCCTCAAACAAAAAGGTAAGGGTCGAAAGTCCAATATGCGGGTGGGGTCTGATGTCCATTTGTTCCCGCTCGTTTAGCTTGACAGGGCCCATGTGGTCGATGTAGATGAAAGGCCCGATCATCCGCTTCTGGCGAAAGGGCAATAGTCGGCCGACCAAAAATTTGCCGATGTCAGCGGCCCGCTCTTCGATGATTAGGTTGATGTTGGACATGGAAATTGGGTTGTGTTAGTTCGCGGCAGGGTAAAAAACCAGTGGGAATTCAGGTTTGATTGATTACCCGAAATCTGTTCGTTAAGTTCCCGATTGGCCAATTATGTGACGGACAGTCATCCGATATCAGCCCACGGCCGAATCGTGTAGGTTGGGGGGTTGCTGTTTTCCCGTGTCGGATTGCGGACAATACAAGTCCCCGCTGATTTTTTTGATACTTGCGCAAGGCAATCTAGGGCCAGTCTGCGGAAAACTTTGTCAACCAAGATACATTGCAAGTTGGATGGATTTCGGATAGCCGTTTTATCTTATATCCAGGCGAAAGATCTGAAAGTAACTTCCTGTTTCCTCTTTGACCGTTCGGTTATAGATAATAAACTTTCCGGAATGGGCCCAGTTGATATTTCTCAGATCACTCCATTCGGGCTTTGGCCCGTCGCCTATTTTTTGGGTTTTTCCAGAGCCCACTTCGGTCAGATACAATTGGTTTTTGGCACCATAGGCCACGTATTTCCCATCCGGACTTAAACTAAAGGAGGTGTCCGAGGAAAAGGCATTGGAAGTGATTTGCCTGAGCTTGCCGGTTTGTGAGGAGATTTCCATGAGCTGCACCACTCCCTGATCATCCTTCATATACGCATAAATCCAGGCCCCATCTGCGCTGACCCTCAGCCATTGCCTGGGTCCCTGCACCCCTGGGTATTTTCTGTCTTCGGTATGGGTCAACCTCTTTTGCCGGATGGCCTGTGGCACTTCCGGGAGTGCGCTTGGGCTTCCTCCCAAACCTGTGGCATGGAGCAATGCGTCTGGATCGTTGGGCAGCTCAGAAATGAAAATCTCCGTGATCAGCCTGCCGTCCTTTGTCTGGAGATCCCCCAAAAAGGCCAGGGCATGGTTCACCTTTTCGCCCTGTGCGTTGGTGTATCCGGCATTTCCCAGCCAAGCTTCTTCATAGGCCTTTTGGATCTCATCGCTTCCTGGCTGGGGATCGGGCGTGACCCGGGCTGCCAAAACGGAAAACTTGCTTCCGGAAAAGTTCTCCGGCCCAGTGGTGCCCCGAATCTGGACAGCCTTGCCCGGCATCATAAAGCCGACTGTTCTCAAATCCTGAACGGCAGGATCGTCAGAGGCGGCTTTTTCCAGCACCTCATCGTTGTAGGTGTAGCTGATCCATTCTCCGTCTCCGCTGTAGCTGTGTGCGTGTGTCCCGCCCCGAAGCGCCCCTGGTGTAAAGGGAACAGTGACATCACGGGCTTCCTGGGCAAAGAGAACCGGATCATCCTTTTGGGTCAAGTCCAAAGCCATCCCCGACCTTCGCGTGATATGATAAGGATGGGTCTCATCCGCATTTTTCAAGCCATGGATAAAGGTGACTTCCTCCCGATGCGGGTGGTAAACTGCCGCCCCTACTCCCGGCCCGTAGCTGGTCTGGTCGGCGATTTCGTACACCTTGGTTTGTTCCCCGGTCGTCAAATCAAGCAATCCGATGACTCCAACTTCCCCCAGATTGGTTCCGGCATTTCTCCCGTCGTACACGGCCCATTGGTCTGTCGGGGAGATTGCCTGGCGTTGGTTGAGAAAATGGCCATTCGGATCAAAAGTCAGTTGCTTTTCGGCAGAAAAGGAGGCTGTGTCTGTCGCCTTGGAGGGGCTGTTTGTACAAGAGGCAAGCAGGAGCAAGGATCCGGCGAGGATCGGTGCCAAAAACAAATCCTGGTGGAGGCTGTGGTTCATTGTCAAAGGTTTTTCGCGGGACAAATTAGCTTATTCAAAAGGCTATTCTATGTTCAGACAGTGGTAAAACTGAAGGGTAAAGAAACCGGCGGAAGGGTTTGATTTTTCAATGACTTTGGGCGAAAGTAAATTCAGCTACCGGTGACCCGGCGGCCAATCCTATTTTCTGTTTTCCAAAATCAACACACTCGGGATTTCGTTTACGCCACGCAGGAGAAGCTTGGTGTACTCCAGGGTATTGTGGATATAGGAGCCCAGTACGATATCCTGGTCTCCGTCTGCGTCCACATCCCCCACATCCATGGTCAGCCATTTTCCCGATGCCGCCTCGGGGAGGAACTTGGGCTGGAACGCCATGTTCCCTTTGTTTTCAAAAAGAAGAAACTGCTGCTCGGGATCCTGTAGTTCGTCGTAAAAAGCGATCGTCGCCAAGTCCAAATCCCCGTCCCCATCAAAGTCTGCGGCCATGGCCTTTGCCGCGCCGTACTGGGGATAAAACCAGGCTTCTTCAAAAATGCCATGGCCCTTGTTTTCATAGATGCGAAAGCCATGATACGGCTTGGGTACGGAGGAGTAGTCCCAATTGTCCCCGTTGCTCAGGAGGATGTCCAATGCCCCATCCCCGTTCAGATCATGCATTTCAAAATAGCTGGAGCCCATAACCGGTGGGAATTTCAGCAGGATTTTCTCCACATCGAATTGCCCGTTTCCCTGGTTGTAAAAGACGGACAGGCGTTCGTCGCCTTGGCAAAAGAGGGCCACGATATCCGGTTTCCCATCTTGATTCAGGTCAACGACTTCCACTTTTCTTGCACCGGCACCGCCGAGCTGAACCGGGTTTGAGTTCAGCTTTCCATCCGCATAGATGGAGATGTTTCCACCGTGATGGCCGTAGTTGCACAGCAGTAAATCGGGCTTTCCGTCCTTTTCCAGGTCTTCCCAGATCCCATAAACCGGTCTTGCCAGATGATCCATCACCGGATTCCAGGAGTTGGAGTTCAGGTCCATTTCATAGAGCGTACCCTGGGACAGATCGCTCGGGGCGATGGAGCCAATGGTGAGGAAATTGTAGACGTTGGGGGCTTTTTTGAGGTAGTGTACCGCCGGGCTTGTGATGGGGGGAAGGGTAAAGAGCTCGTCGTTTTGGTCCTTTGCATAGAGTTGGTTGGTAGTGGCATCGGAGATGATGAGTTCTGCCCGTTCCTCATTGATGGCCACCAGGCTTGTTTTTGGACTTTGGATCCCCTCGATGAAAAGTTTTTTTGCCGTGAAACCAAGCAAGGCTTCAGGCAGTGCTTTTGGGTTTTGGGGCGGTAGTTCTTTTGGGGCTTCGGCACTGTAAAAGTCGGTGATCGCCTGAAAGTCAGCGTCGCTTAACAGGTTTGACGGAGGATAGATCCCCAGCTTTTTGACAAGGGCAATTTCTTCTTCCGTTTTGTTTTCCCAAACACCCAGGCTGTCTTGGGCCGCTTGGTCTCCCATGTAGGCGGCCATCTGGGGTAGCACGCGGTTTTTCCAGATGTCTTGGGGCAAAAGGGAAGGCGAGGGGTAAGCATGGCACGCACCGCAGTGGCTTTCGGCCAAAATCCGTCCTTTTAGCAAGGCTTCGTCTTGGGCCTGAGCGCTCAGGCAGAATTGCAGTCCCAGAAAAACGAGGGTGATCGATTTGCGAATGAGAGACATTTCCCGCCTGTGATAAAATTGCCTTTGCCGATACGGACTTGATATGGGCGCAAGTTAGTTTTTCAGGTGTCAAATTTCCTCGGATTTTTAGACAGGCCAAACAATAAATTTCGGGAGGAGGCCAGGGAGATCGCTTTTAACTTTCTTTAATTGAAACAGAATAGTCGCACGGTCGAAATGTGCGGCTCTTCCCGTTTTTTGGATTTGACCATTAAGTCCAATAAGAGAATTAAGAACCAAGAGGTGGGCTGTAAAGGCAACAATCGTATGGGCCGGACTGGAGCGAAGCCCTTCATTTCCTGAATCCCCTTCATGGTTTAAGGTTTTACAAAAGCATTTTCACTTGTATTCAAGTAGAAAGGTGGTGATTTCTTAAAGGCGATTTCCCTTGCTGTAACGATGGTTTGTGGGTTTTTTCTGAAAGTCTGAAATGGCTCTCACAGATAGGCACAGAAAAAGACACAGA